>DYRG01000077.1 GCA_020718845.1 Thiomargarita sp. | reverse complement strand
TCGAAATTAATTAAATAACCGATTAAATTCTGCAAAACTGCGGCTGGTACAGTCTTCTAAAGAAACGCCTTGAAAATAATTTCCAATGATTGCCATCGGTTGGTTTTGTAATTCTTTTTCAACGTTTTCGATCAATTCTTTGTGTTTAGGATTTAAAGCGGGTAATACATTGATTTTGTTTGCTTTATCTAAAATTTGTTCTAATGAAATACCTAACACTTTTGCAATGGTTTGTAATTTCGCTATTTCATCCAAACGATCCGCTTTGAAATGAAAGGTAAATCCTCGATATTTCTCATCGGGTAACGTATCACGAGAAACCACCGAATAAAAATCTTCTTCTGCACCAATTAAACCCGCAAAAGGTTTTAATTTGATTGCATCTGTTGGGACTTTCACTGCAAAACTTTCGACCGTTGAAATCGGAATTTCTTTTAATATTTTAGATATATTTGGTGAAATATTTTCTAATAAAATTCCAGCGGTATTTATCGGCGTGGCAATCACCAAATGTTTTGCTTGAAATATATTTTCATCTGTTTTAATTTCAAAAGCATTATCAATAAACTCAATACGTTGAATATGTTGTTCAAAACGACACTCTAAATGTTGAGCAATGGTGTTTGGTAAGGTTTGAATGCCGTTTGGAAAAATAAAAGATCGAGCAACTTGTTTATTTTGAGGTTTCTTACGAAAGAGCAACTCGGCAGGAAAATTTTGAGCATTTTGACAAATCACTGCATTGAAAGCGTGTTGAAAAACATTGTGATAATTCTTTTCTCCGACAATCGCTTGATAGTATTCTTTGACGGTTTTATCTTTTTTAGTATTGGTAAATAATTTAGGTAAATGAAAAAGTAATTCTAAAAAATATAATTGTGAAGGAATGGAACAAACGGTTTGATTTTTATAGAATTGGAATTTTTTAGTGGCACGAAGTTGGATAGAAGAAAGTAAATCAAGTTCTTCCATAATGTTTAAAAGATTCCCATAAGTATTGAAACAAGTATGCGCACCTAATTCAACCCAAAAATTATCAAGCTGTGCAGAATTAACTAAGCCTCCAACGTGAGAAGTTTTCTCTAAAATAACAGAGGAAAGTCCGCGCTTTTTGCAATAATGTCCAAAGGTTAAACCACTAATGCCCGCACCAATAATTACAACATCAACTTGTTCCATTTTTTATTTCACCACTTTTAAGAAACTAGGACGTTTTCCTTTAGCAGGAGGCGGATCATTATCGTCATCGTTATTATTTGTGTCGTGATGATTTTCATGAGAATCTTCGGATTTCAAAACTTGTAAATTTGGACGTTTCTTTTCTTTTGGTGTTTCTTCGGTGATTTCTGGCATATCTTCGGGTTGAAAAATCATGCCTTGTCCGTTTTCTTTGGTGTAAATGGCTAACACTGCCACCATTGGTGCATACACACGCATTTGTACGCCCGAGAAACGCGCTGTAAAACTCAGCCATTCGTTTTCTAATTCTAATTGACGAACCGCGCTCATTGAAATATTTAAAACGATTTGACCATCGCGCACATATTGTCGAGGAACTTTGACTTCTGGATGATCCGCATCAATTAAAACATGAGGCGTAAAATGATTATCGACAATCCATTCATAAATTGCGCGTAACAAATAAGGTCGCATCGGGGTCATAAAAGGGTTTCCTAAAATTAAAAAAAGAGGGCAGGTTATGCCCCCTCGAAAATTTGAGCAAATACTAATTAAAATTAGTGCACATCACGCCAATATTCTTTCTTCAAGAAATAAGCAATGAATGTAAAGAAAAGTAAGAAAAGGATGACTTTCACGCCTAAACTATAACGTACTAATTTGGCGGGTTCACCCATGTATTCTAAGTAGTTCACCAAATCACGTACATTACGATTATACTCTTGTGCTTTTTTCTCACAATCAGCTTTAGGTAATGCACCGCAGTTAGAAACTAACTTATCGATAACTTGATGAGGTTTGCCATCTTCGCCAATTTCGGTTTTATAAACGGCATCTTTCACGCCGCCTTCCATATCCGCCATTACGTGAGGCATACCGACATCTTTGAACACTAAGTTATTGACACCCCAAGTTCTTTTGTCATCACGATAAAAGCTGGTCATGTAAGTGTACAACCAATCAACGCCTCGAGAACGTGCAACCACGCTCAAATCTGGAATAGCGATTCCAAACCATTTCTTGGCATCGTCTTTGGTCATTGCAACTTTCATGGTTTCACCGACTTTATCAGCTGTGAACATGAGGTTTTGTTTGAGTTGTTCATCAGAAATGCCTAAGTCTTTGCCAGCGCGGTTGAAACGCATATACTCTGCCGAGTGGCAACTTAAACAATAATTAACGAACAACTTCATGCCGTTTTGTAAAGAACCTTGGTTAGAAAGGTCGTTATGTGCAGGTTCTAAATGAACCCCACCGCCCGATGCAAAAGTTTGTCCACCAATAAAGAACGCAGATAACAACATCACAGTACGAAATAAGGTTTTCATGATTCGTTATTCCTTTAGTGTGAGAAGTTGACGCGAGTGGGTTCTGGTTTGCATTCATCGATGCTCGAATACCAAGGCATCAAAATAAAGAACGCAAAATACAAGAACGAGAACAACTGTGCAAACGCAGTTAAAACAGGTGTGGGAGGTTGTGTACCTAAGTAACCTAATGCAATAAAGCTAATGACAAAGATTACTAATGCTGTTTTGAACAAAGGTCCTTTGTAACGAATTGATTTTACCGGGCTACGATCTAACCAAGGTAAAATAAACAACATCACGATTGCACCGCCCATTGCAATAACGCCTAATAACTTATCAGGAATTGCGCGTAAAATCGCATAGAAAGGCGTGAAATACCATAAAGGAACAATATGCTCTGGGGTTTTCATTGGATCAGCGGGAATAAAGTTATCTTTTTCTAAGAACCAACCACCAAACTCAGGTAAGAAAAAGACTACCGCCGCGAAAATAATTAAGAAAACACCAATGCCCACAATATCCTTCACCGTGTAATAAGGATGGAAAGGAATGCCGTCAACCGGTTTATGAGTAACGGGGTCTTTATTTTTCTTGATTTCAACACCATCAGGATTATTAGAACCAACATGATGTAAAGCAACTAAGTGAACAAAAACTAACGCCGCTAAAATGAAAGGTACTAAAATAACATGGAATGCAAAGAAACGATTTAAGGTAGCATCAGCGATAACGTAATCACCGCGAACCCATAAAGTTAAAGCATCGCCGATCCAAGGAATTGCACCGAACAGAGAAATAATGACTTGCGCGCCCCAGAAAGACATTTGTCCCCAAGGTAACAAATAGCCCATGAAGGCTTCTGCCATTAATGCTAAATAAATAAACATTCCGATGACCCATAACAACTCACGAGGTTTTTTGTAAGAACCGTACATTAAACCGCGAAACATATGGAGGTACACCGTAATGAAGAAAAATGAAGCACCCGTTGAATGTAAATAACGAATCAACCAGCCCCAATCCACGTCACGCATAATGTATTCAACAGAAGCGAATGCCATTCCTGCGTCGGGTTTGTAGTTCATGGTTAAGAAAATACCCGTCACAATTTGTAAAACAAAAACTAATAACGCTAAAGAACCAAAATAATACCAAGCATTAAAATTTTTAGGTGCGTAATATTGTGCTAAGTGATAATTCCACGTTTCGGTCATTGGAAAACGCACATCAACCCAATCACGCAAATCCGTCAACATTTTATTAATCATGCTTTCGCTCCTTCAGGATCAACCCCAACTAACACACGGCTATCGCTAAGATATTTGTGCGGTGGGATAACCATGTTGGTAGGTGCTGGCACGCCCGTGTAGACTCGTCCAGCCATATCAAAGCGCGAACCATGACAAGGGCAAAAGAAGCCTCCTTTCCAATCTGCGCCTAATCCGCCTTCGCCGATTTTGGTGTAAGTGGGAGAACATCCCAAATGCGTACAAATCCCAACCATCACCAAATATTCGGGTTTGATTGCGCGGGTTTCGTTTTTCGCATAAGGGGGTTGTTGACTAATCACTTCAGAATTGACATCCCGCAATTGGTCGGCGGGGATTTTTTTGAGGTCGGCGAGATTATCAGGGGTACGACGCACAACCCATACAGGTTGACCACGCCATTCCACCGTCATCATCTGACCGGGTTCAAGTTTGCTAATATCTACTTCAACCGGCGCGCCCGCTGCTTGAGCTTTTGCGCTAGGTTGCATGGACGCGACAAAGGGAATCGCGGTAAAGACTACGCCAGCGCCGCCTACAGCTGAGGTTGCGGCAATTAAAAAACGTCGTCTGCTGGTATTTACGCCCTCTGTACTCATGTCGTGACACTCTCCTTTTGGGTTGGGGAAAAAGAACGGGACTATCCCGCCATCCGTCAGTACATAAATGTATAAGCATCCTATAACAAAGGCTTTTGGTCAAGTGATTTTTCAACATAGCCACAGATTTAGTATGATTAAGAGCGATAACTTTTTCAGCAGCGATTTATCGATAATTATTACAACAAATAACGATTTTTTAGAAGATAAATCAAAAGAACTATAATTAAATGTAGAAACCATTTTGACTAACAATCATTACATCATTTTAAATCACTAAAAAAATGCTTCCACCAATAAGCAACTTTCTCACGATGATATTGGAATTCAGACATATCTACACGCGCTGATTGTAATTGCAACGCCAAATGATGTTGTTTAGTTCGATAGGCTTTGTAAGCATTACCCAAATCCTCACTCATATTTGTTTCAAGCAATTGGTGTTTCTTTAATTCTCTTAACAAATGCAGCATACTGGTTTCATTTAAAATCTCAGGAAAGTCTGGTGCATAACATAAAACATTATATTGCACCATAAATTCAATATCCGCAATTCCACCAACACCTTGTTTTAAATCAAATTGTTTGGAATTAGTTTTATCTAAATTATTTCGCATTTTTTGGCGCATATCTTGAACTTCTTTTTTAAGTTCTTCTAAAGGTTTGGGACGACTTAAAACCTCTTTTTTAATCTGATTGAAATGCCAAATGCACTCTTCATTTCCAGCAACCGCTCGCGCTCGAATTAAGGCTTGATGTTCCCATGTCCATGCTTGATGAATTTGATAGTCATGAAATGCTTCTAAACTACTCACCAACAAACCCGATTTTCCTCCTGGACGCAAACGTGGATCAACTTCATATAAAATACCCGCCGCCGTCGATGTCGTTAATAAGTGCATGATTCTAGTCACTAATCTTGAGAAAAAGACGTTGTTATCGATTTGACGTTCACCATCAGTCATTTGAAACCCGCCACGACTATCGTGGAGAAATACCAAATCCAAATCAGAACTATGGCTCATTTCTAATCCGCCCGCCTTTCCATAAGCAATCACGCAGAAACCCGCTTTTCTTATACTTTCTGGATGCTGATCGTGATCTCGACAATA
>DYRG01000044.1 GCA_020718845.1 Thiomargarita sp. | reverse complement strand
CTATTCTTTTCTTAATATCACATTATACCATATCATCCTAAATTATGCACTACCCAAAAATATAAATGTAAAAGTTGTCATCGCCAATTTGTGTTGAACCCATAATCTAATAAAATACCAGAGGAAACGAAGCGCTGGAGTTTCTAAAAGATGGAGATGGAGCAACACCCCATAGCTACAATATTATGTGAACAAAAAATATGAAGAAAATAGAGGATTAAATATAAAAAAAGTCTCCACTTGGGGATAAAGAGAGATTGGGGTTGGGCAAAAAATCTTGATTGAGGCTAGGATTATTTTCATAAATGAGGTATCCTTTGAGGCTTTACTGCGTGCCGGCTATTCTAAGGATACATTGAACGCATGATAACTATCGAAATAGACGGAAAATCCTGTCAAGCCGAATCGGGGCAAATGCTCATCGATGTGGCGGATGCGGCGGGCATCGATATTCCGCGCTTTTGCTATCATAAAAAACTCTCTGTCGCGGCGAGCTGCCGTATGTGCTTGGTGGACGTTGAAAAAGCCCCCAAACCGCTTCCCGCTTGCGCAACCCCCGTTATGAACGGCATGGTCGTGCGCACTCGCTCCGACAAAGCCCGCGCTGCTCAAAAAGCAGTGATGGAATTTCTCTTAATCAACCACCCCCTCGATTGTCCGATCTGTGATCAAGGCGGCGAATGTGAATTGCAAGATATTGCGGTCGGTTACGGCAGCGATGTTGCGCGATTTCAAGAACTTAAACGAATTGTCCCCGACAAAAACCTCGGCTCATTGATTTCCACCGAAATGACCCGTTGCATTCATTGTACGCGCTGCGTGCGGTTTAGTGCGGAAATTGCGGGCGTTCGTGAAATGGGTGCAACTGGTCGAGGCGAAAATATGCGCATCGGCACTTACATCGAAAATACTATCGATTCAGAGCTTTCTGGAAATATGGTCGATGTGTGTCCAGTGGGTGCATTAACCTCGAAACCGTTTAGATTTACTGCTCGCGCTTGGGAATTACAACAGCGTGATAGCGTTTCTCCGCACGATGCGGTTGGTGCGAATCTTCATTTCCACGTTCGCCGCAATCAAGTAATGCGTGCCGTTCCGAAGGAAAATGAAGCCGTCAATGAAGTGTGGCTTGCGGATCGGGATCGTTACAGTTATTTGGCATTGCAAGCGGACGATCGTTTGACTGCGCCGATGATCAAAAAAGATGGGGTTTGGCAAACCGTTGAGTGGGAAACCGCGCTGAAATTTGCGGTGAAAAGCCTTCACGACGTGAGTTGTCAGCACACTTCTGCGCAATTGGGCGCGTTGGCATCATCGACATCGACGTTGGAAGAATTGTATTTATTGCAAAAATTGATGCGCGGCATGAATTGCCAAAACATCGATCATCGCGTGCGCCAAGCCGATTTTAGCGATCAAGACGTTGCGCCATTGTTCCCGTATTTGGGTCAGAGTTTGAGCGATTTAGAACAACTCGATACTGCCTTAATTATCGGCTCAAATTTACGCAAAGAACAACCGCTTATAAATCAAAGACTCCGCAAAGCAACCCTTGCGGATCGTGGTTTGATCAGCGAGCACGTGAAAGCTAACATGATGGCGATTAATCCCGCCGATTATGATTTTAACTATCCTCTAAAAGCTAAAATCACTGATCCTAGTTTAATCAAAGCGTTAGCGAGTGTTGCGAAAGCATTGGGCGCGGATATTCAAGCGGAAAGTTGTGAAAATGGGCAACTTATCGCGGAAACACTCAAAAACGGTCAAAATAAAACGTTATTGATCGGACAATTCGTTCAGAACCATCAGCAAGCATCTGTTTTAAAATCACTTATTTCGACGATTGGAAAATTAAGCGGATCGAAAATTGGTTATTTAGCAGAGTCTGGAAACGCCGCTGGTGCCCATTTGATGGGTGTTTTACCGCATCGTGGTGTATCTGGAAAAGCGATTGAAAACAAAGGCTTAAATGCACAACAAATGCTCACCGAAGGTTTAAAAGGATATTTACTTTTAGGGCTTGAACCTGAATTAGATAGCCGTTTTGGCGCAACTGCGTTAGAAACCCTCAAAAAAGCACAATGTGTGGTCAGTTTAACCGCGTTCAAAACGCCCGCAATGTTAGAATACGCGACGGTGTTATTGCCGATTGCATTATTCCCTGAAACATCAGGCACTTACATTAATGGCGAAGGTCGTTGGCAAGCGTTCAATGGTGCGGTTTCTCCGGCTGGCGAAGCGCGTCCTGCGTGGAAGGTGTTGAGAGTATTAGCAAATTTACTGCAAGTCGATGGTTTTGAATATGCGTCAACCGATGACATTCGTAGCGAAATTGGTTCTTTCCATCTCGAAACCCCAATTGCAGATAATTCGCAATGCAATCCTTTACCAAATACATTTGAAATCCCCACTTCAAATGAGTTGCAACGCATCACAGAAATGCCAATTTATGCGGTCGATGCAATGATTCGTCGAGCGGGTGCATTACAAAAAACCACCGACGCGCAGAAATCCACTGGCATTGTCTTAAATGCTCAACAATTTGCTCATTTACAAGGACACGATAAAATCGACGTTTCTCAAAATGGTCAAACGTTTGAATTAACGTTCCGTTTAGAAGAAACTGTTCCTCAAAATTGCGCTTTAATGTTTGGTGGACAAATGCTTGGGAATTGGGACGGTTTCTTAACGGTTGGAGAAAGTTAATTATGTGGCTTACTTTAGCTTCTTTTGCAGGATTTTTGCTCTTTTTAGTTATTAGTGCAATTACCGTCGCATTTCATTTGAAACTCACCCTATTAGCCGCGTTTGTTGTTACAGTCGCGTGCTTATTGCTAATGGTTGCGTACTTAACTTACGCCGAACGTAAAATCATCGGTTATATGCAAATTCGGATCGGTCCAAATCGAGTCGGTCCGAAAGGTTGGTTGCAACCGATTGCAGATGCCGTCAAATTAATGTTCAAAGAAATCATTATTCCTTCGGGTGCAAACCGCTTTTTGTTCATTCTCGCGCCCGTTCTTGCAATGGGTCCAGCATTAGCTGCGTGGGCGGTTGTTCCTTTTGATGATGGTTGGGTGTTTGCAGACGTAAATGCTGGAATTCTTTACATTTTAGCCCTCACTTCAATGGGCGTGTACGGGATTATTATTGCGGGTTGGGCTTCCAATTCAAAATACGCTTTCTTAGGCGCAATGCGGTCGGCTGCTCAAATCGTTTCTTATGAAATTGCAATGGGATTTGCTCTCGTGGGTGTTTTAGTTGCTGCGGGTAGTTTAAATCTAAGCGATATTGTCAAAGCTCAATCAAGCGGTTATGGGTTTCTCAGTTGGTACTGGTTGCCGTTGTTCCCGTTATTTGCAGTGTATTTTATTTCTGGATTAGCAGAAACCAATCGTGCGCCATTTGACGTTGCGGAAGGTGAATCAGAAATCGTTGCTGGGTTTCATGTTGAATATTCTGGAATGTTATTCGCGGTGTTTTTCTTAGCCGAATATTTGAACATGATTTTGGTTTCTGCTTTAACGACAATTATGTTTTTAGGTGGCTGGTTATCACCGTTTCATGGAACATTTCTGGATGCTTATTTTGCTTGGGTGCCGGGTGTTTTGTGGATGTTTTTGAAAGTCGCGTTTTTGTTATTCTTTTTCCTCTGGTTTCGTGCGACGTTTCCTCGCTATCGTTATGACCAAATCATGCGTTTGGGTTGGAAAGTATTTGTTCCAATTACCTTAGTTTGGTTATTTGTCACGGCGATATTTGTACTGGTGCATTTTCCGCCTTGGTTTGCCAAAGGAGTTTAAAAAGTTATGTCAAATAACGTAGTTGATTATTTGCAACGTTTAACCCTTTCTGAGTTGTTTAAAGGAATGGGGGTGACGGGTAGGTATTTGTTTGAACCAAAGATTACGGTTCAATATCCAGAGGAAAAAACGCCGCTTTCTCATCGTTTTCGTGGACATCATGCGTTGCGTCGTTATCCTAATGGAGAAGAACGTTGCATTGCGTGCAAATTGTGTGAAGCAGTTTGTCCCGCATTAGCGATTACAATTGAAGCAGAACCGCGTGCCGACGGAAGTAGAAGAACTACCCGTTATGATGTGGATATGTACAAATGTATTTTCTGCGGATTTTGTGAAGAAGCGTGCCCCGTTGATGCAATTGTAGAAACGAGCAAATTTGAATATCACGGTGAAATCCGAGGTGATTTGGTGATGACTAAAGAAAAACTCTTAGCCATCGGTGATGAACTTGAAGCCAGCATCGCGGCAAATCGTGCGTTAGATGCGCCTTATCGCTAGAAAGGTAACTTTATGATTTTAAAAGTAATTTTTTATCTCTTCTCAGCAATTTTAGTATTTGCTGCGGTGAGAGTTATTACCGCTAAAAACCCCGTTCATGCGGCATTGAATTTAGTGTTGGCGTTCTTTTCGTCGGCAGTGATTTGGATGTTATTGCACGCGGAGTTTCTCGCCATTACATTAATCTTAGTTTATGTTGGTGCGGTAATGATTTTATTCTTATTTGTTGTCATGATGCTCGATATTAACATGGCGGTATTACGCGAGGGTTTCAATCGTTATTTACCGTTTGGGGTTTTAATTGGGGCATTGATCTTATTGGAAATGGTATTGGTAGTGGGTTCAAAGTTCTTCAAAACGACAGCCCCTGTTGCAGAGAACATTTCTAATACTTTAATGTTAGGACGAGCGTTATATAATGATTACATTTATGCGTTTGAAATTGCGGCAGTTATTTTATTAGTTGCAATGGTTGCAGCGATTAGTTTAACGATTCGTCCACCCCGTCAAACGAAATATCAACATCCTTCTGAGCAAGTTAAAGTAAAACGCGAAGATCGAGTTCGTTTGTTGAAACTACCGGCTGAAAAGTCTGAATAGGAGAAAATGATGTTAGTTTTATCTGATTTTTTGATTTTAGGTGCAGTGCTATTTTGCATTAGCATGGCGGGTATTTTCTTAAACCGTAAAAATATGATTGTGCTTTTAATGTGTATTGAATTGATGCTATTAGCAGTCAATATGAATTTCTTAGCATTTTCGCATTTCAACGGTAATATTCACGGACAGATTTTTGTCTTTTTTATCTTGACAGTTGCTGCCGCCGAATCTGCAATTGGATTGGCGATTTTAGTGGTGTTGTTCCGTAATAAACGAACAATTAACGTAGAAGACCTCGACAGCATGAAGGGTTAGCATGAAAACCATTGCTTTAATGATTGTGCTTGCGCCGTTGTTTGGTTCAATTGTGGCGGGTTTGTTTGGGGTTTCTCGACAAATCTCTCATTGGGTAACAACTGCGGGCGTGGGCATTGCATTTTTCTTATCCGCATATATTTTCAAAGTGGTTGCAATTGATGGGGTAATTGCCTTTGGTGATTCCTCTCAAACAACCCTTTACACTTGGTTAGTCAGCGGTAATATCAAATTTCAAGTTGGCTTTCTCATTGATAGCTTAACTTCAATTATGATGGTAACAGTGACCTTTATTTCTCTAATGGTGCATATTTATACCATTGGATATATGGCGCACGACGAACATAATTGGGAGAAACCCAGTTTAGCGGGTAAAAACAGTTATCAACGTTTCTTTTCCTACATTTCATTGTTCACTTTCTCAATGTTAATGTTGGTCATGTCCAACAATTTCTTACAACTGTTTTTCGGTTGGGAAGCAGTGGGATTGGTTTCTTATTTGTTGATCGGTTTCTGGTTTCAAAGAGAAACTGCGGTTTATGCAAATTTGAAAGCATTTCTGGTGAACCGTGTTGGGGATTTCGGATTCTTATTAGGAATCGCCGCAATTGCCATGTATTTCAATAGCTTAGATTACGTTGATGTTTTCGCAAACGCGCAAAATCTTAGCACGACAATGATTCACATTTTTCCCAATTTTGAATGGTCGTTAATGACGGTCATTTGTATTCTTTTGTTTATTGGGGCAATGGGTAAATCTGCGCAAGTGCCTTTACACGTTTGGTTGCCCGATTCAATGGAAGGTCCCACACCGATTTCTGCGTTAATTCACGCCGCGACAATGGTGACTGCGGGGATTTTCATGGTTGCTCGGATGTCGCCCTTATATGAATTGAGTGCAACGGCGTTAAGTTTTGTTTTAATTATTGGTGCAACGACCGCTTTCTTTATGGGTTTGTTGGGATTAGTGCAAAACGACATCAAACGAGTGGTTGCGTATTCAACACTTTCTCAATTGGGTTATATGACGGTTGCTTTAGGTGCATCAGCATATTCAGCGGGTATTTTCCATTTGTTCACCCACGCCTTTTTCAAAGCACTTTTGTTTCTCGGCGCAGGTTCGGTGATCATTGCAATGCACCACGAACAAGATATGCGTAAAATGGGCGGTTTGAGAAAATATATGCCGATTACCTATATTACTTCTTTAATTGGTTCATTAGCATTAATTGGTTTCCCGTTCTTTGCGGGTTTCTTCTCCAAAGATGCCATCATCGAAGCAGTGCATTTAGCGGCTGAACATGGAAGAACTGGAGCATATTATGCGTATTATGCTGTTTTATCGGGTGTTTTCATTACGGCATTATATTCATTCAGAATGTTCTTTTTAGTATTTCATGGTGAAGAACGCATGGATCATCATACCAAATCGCATTTACATGAATCGCCTTGGGTTGTAACTATCCCATTGATTATGTTAGCAATTCCTTCTGTTCTGGCGGGAATGTTTGGGGTGGGATCATTAGTGTTTGGTGATTTCTTCGGTAAAGCAATTTCTGCCAATATTCTTTCTTCAGTTGAATATCACGGGATGCTTGGATTTGTAATGCACGGCTTAATGCAAACGCCTTTCTGGTTAGCAATGGCTGGGGTTGCAACGGCGTATTATCTTTACATGGTCAATACCGAATTGCCAGAAATGATTCAAGAGAAATTCTCATTAATTCACAAAGCATTGGTGAACAAATACGGCTTTGATCAATTTAATGAATGGTTCTTTGCAGGCGGCGCACGCGGCATTGGAAATAAACTCTGGCAAATAGGTGACGTTAAAATCATTGACAGTGGTTTGGTGAATGGTTCTGCGGCATTAGTCGGACGCATTTCTCAGGCTTTGCGAATTTTGCAAAGTGGTTTGTTATATCAATACGCTTTCACCATGATTATCGGTTTGTTAATCATGTTGTGGTGGGCATCGATCTGACTTAAAATTTATTAAGGAAATCAAATGTTTGCTGAATTACCTCTTTTAAGTCTTTTAATCTGGCTACCTATTTTAGGCGGCGTGTGGATTTTATTGCAAGGTCGTAATGAAACCGCCGTCAGACCTCTTGCATTAACGGTTTCAATTTTGACGTTTTTGTTGTCATTGCCGTTGTATTTCAATTTCAATAATACAACTGCTGTCATGCAATTTACAGAAAAAGCCTCATGGATTCCGTCGCTCAATATGTTTTATTTGTTGGGTGTGGACGGGATTTCAATGCCGTTAATTTTATTAACAACTTTCATTACGGTGTTAGTGATTTTATCGGCGTGGTCGGTGATTAAAACAAAACCTGCTCAATACATGGCGGCGTTCTTAATCATGGAAGGTTTGATGAATGGCGTTTTTGCGGCTTTGGACGCGATGCTGTTCTACGTTTTCTGGGAAGCCATGTTGATACCGATGTTTATTATTATCGGCGTGTGGGGCGGTCAGAATCGCGTTTATGCAGCAATTAAGTTCTTTCTCTATACCTTTATTGGTTCGGTGTTGATGTTAGTTGCTCTATTGTATATGTATAGCAAATCGGGCAGTTTTGCGATTTTAGATTTGCATCATTTGCAATTAGACATGAAAGCGCAACTCTTTATTTTTATTGCATTTTTTGCAGCGTTTGCGGTAAAAGTTCCTATGTGGCCCGTTCATACTTGGTTGCCAGATGCGCACGTTGAAGCACCTACAGGCGGTTCAGTGGTGTTAGCGGCAATTATGTTGAAAATGGGAACGTATGGTTTCTTACGTTTTAGTTTGCCGATTGTTCCCGATGCCAGCAAAGAACTTGCAATGATGATGGTTGTACTTTCTTTAGTTGCGGTTGTGTATATTGGATTTGTCGCGTTAGTGCAAAAAGATATGAAAAAACTCATTGCATATTCTTCAATTTCGCATATGGGATTTGTTACATTAGGCTTTTTCATGGCATTTCTAATTGTTGCAAATACCAAATCAATCGACGGTGCTGCGATGGGCATTGAAGGCGCATTAGTCCAAATGATTTCTCACGGTTTCATTTCGGGAGCAATGTTCTTATGCGTTGGGGTTTTATATGATCGCTTGCATAGTCGCCAAATCGCTGATTACGGCGGGGTTGCGAATATGATGCCGAAATTTGCAATGTTTGCGGTTTTATTTGGTATGGCAAACGCGGGATTACCCGGAACATCTGGATTTGTCGGTGAGTTTCTGGTTATTTTAGCGAGTTTCAAAGCAAACCCTTGGATTGCATTTCTCGCGGCAAGCACTTTGATATTAGGTGCAGCTTATACGTTATGGATGGTGAAACGGGTAATGTTTGGAACAGTTTCTCCAGAGAAAATGTCGAGCGTCGGCATATTAGAAGATTTGAATTATCGTGAAATCTTTATTTTGAGCATTTTAACGATTGCGGTGTTATTTTTTGGTTTATACCCTGCGCCATTATTAGATGTAATGCACGCCTCGGTAGAAAACTTATTGCAACACATTATGCAATCTAAACTCTAAAAGGAGAACATCATGCACTTGTTATTACCTGAGATTTTTATGTTAGGCATGATTTGTATTATTTTAGTGGTCGATGCCTTTTTGTCAGAGAAACTGCGCGATGTAACTTATCATTTAGCGCAAGGGACTGTTGCAATCACAGCGGTTTTAACTTTCTTTAATAGCAGTGAAACGCCCGTGTATTTGATGAACCATTTGTTCGTTAGTGACGCGTTAAGTTTAGTGCTCAAATTAGCGGTTTTTATTTTAATCTCTGGAGTGTTTCTATATTCTAAAGATTATTTGAAAGATCGTAACTTGTACAAAGGCGAATTCTTCATCATGGTTTTAACCGCGATGTTAGGAATGCAAGTGATGATTTCTGCGCATCATTTGCTCACTTTGTATTTGGGATTAGAATTGCTCGCGCTTTCTTTATATGGTTTAGTTGCAATGCACCGCGATTCTTCGCAAGCCGCTGAAGCTGCTATGAAATATTTCGTATTAGGTGCATTAGCATCGGGTATGTTGTTATATGGTATGTCAATGCTGTATGGTTTGACAGGCAGCTTGCAATTAGATCAAATTGCTCAAGTCATTGCGAAAGGAGAGTTGAACAAAAATCTTTTAACTTTCTCGTTAGCTTTTATTTTAGCGGGCTTAGCATTTAAATTAGGTGCAGTGCCATTTCATGTGTGGTTGCCAGACGTTTATCAAGGCGCACCTTCTTCAATGACTTTGTTAATGGGAACTGCGCCAAAATTGGCTGGATTTGCTCTGTTAATGCGTTTATTAACCGAAGGATTAGGTGGATTACACGCGGATTGGCAAATCATTTTAATTGTGCTTGCAATTCTCTCAATGGGTCTTGGGAACATCGTTGCGATTTCACAAACCAATATTAAAAGAATGTTAGCCTATTCAACGATTTCTCACATGGGTTTCTTGATGTTAGGAATCTTGACGGGAACAATTCAAGGATATAACGCTTCGTTGTTTTATGTTTTAGCGTATAGTTTCATGTCGTTGGGTGCGTTTGGAATGATTATTTTGCTCAGTCGCGCAGGATTTGAAGCAGAGCAATTAGAGGATTTCAAAGGCTTGAATGAACGTAGTCCTTGGTTAGCATTTCTAATGTTAATTTTTATGCTTTCAATGGCGGGCGTTCCTCCGATGTTAGGTTTCTGGGCGAAATGGTCTGTTTTAACGCAAATTGTGAGTGCAGGTTTCTTCTGGTTGGCGGTATTGGCGGTGTTGTTCTCGGTGATTGGTGCGTACTATTATTTGCGCATTGTAAAATTAATGTATTTCGACAAATCACAAGATAATACAGCGATTGAAACTTCCTCTGAAATGCGTGCAGCAATTAGTGTAAATGCGTTGAGCATTTTAGCCTTAGGTTTATCACCTCAAATCTTAGTGCAACTGTGCAGCCACGTTTTCAAATAATTCTCTTTTAATTTATTCTTCAAAAGGCTATATCTTTCAATGGGATATAGCCTTTTTTATAATCTCAGAAAGCAAGCATCTCAAGATTTCCGTTCCAAGGATAGTTGTTTGACCTGAGTTCGGGATAAGGAAGTAGATAAGATATTGAATTTACAGAAAAAATTATTGATAATAGAGTTGGGGCTTTAGTACAACTACTTAATGTGGAGATTCAATCTTTTATACCTTTCCTTTTCCCGAACTCAGGTTAAAAAACAAGTTTTAAAAAAACAGATTATAATATCCCCTCGGCGTGCGAGCGTGCGCTAAAAGATTGTATACTGGACTTTGGCTAAAAATTTTAAGGGAATGTATGAAAAATAGCGTGATTAGTTTTATTGGTGGCGGCAACATGGCGCGAAGTCTGATTGGCGGGCTGATCAGCAACGGCGTAAATCCAACCCAAATTCGCGTTGCCGACGTTGTGCCAACCCCGCCCGCGACCGCCCATTATCCCATCCAAGTTTTTACTGATAATGTCAAGGCAATTCAAGATGCGCAAGTCGTTGTTTTAGCTGTAAAACCTCAACAAATGCAAAGCGTTGCGTTAGAATTGCGTCCGCATCTTATTGATCCAGCTCCACTTTTTATTAGTATTGCCGCTGGAATTCGTTTAAATGATTTGAGCCGTTGGTTGGGAGAAACCGTTCCTTTGGTTCGCGTGATGCCCAATACGCCCGCTTTGGTTCGAAGTGGCGCGTCGGCGTTGTTTGCAAATTCGCAAGCCTCTGAATTACAAAAAGAATTAGCTGAAAATATTCTCAGATCGGTCGGTTTGACGTTGTGGTTAAAAGATGAAGATTTAATGGATTTAGTCACCGCTTTATCTGGTAGCGGACCAGCTTATTTCTTTTTAATCATGGAGTTATTAGAAAAAGCCGCGATTGACTTAGGCTTGCCCCCAGAACAAGCGAGTTTATTAACCATTCAAACCGCTTTCGGCGCGGCAAAAATGGCGTTAGAAAGCAACGAAGATGTTTCTATTTTGAGAAACCGCGTCACTTCAAAAGGTGGAACAACTGAGCAAGCGATTAAAACTTTGCACGACGGTGGCATTGAAATATTATTGAAAAAAACTTTAATTGCGGCGCGAGATCGTTCTATACAATTAGCAGAAGAACTCGGCGTAGATAAAGCATAGAAACTTGGAGGCATTTTCTTATGAGTAATGAATTATTAATTGCCTTGATTTCATTAGGAAGTGCCTTAATTGGTTTAGCGGCGGCTTTAATTGGTCGTAAAAAAGTGGTTGAAATTCGTTATGTGAATGAGGAAAAAACCACCATTCAACCAAAAGAACTACCAAAGAAACTACGTTGGTATGATAAAACCTTTTGGTTAGTTTTTTGGACAATTATTTTCTGGCCAATTGGTTTATACGGCATTTTAAGAAGTCGTGCCGTTTCAAAGAAATGGAAAATATTTGTCGTCGTTTGTTTCGTTATTTTAATGATTGCTTCACAGAATAAAACTTAGGATTGTTTAAGATGAGTTATTTAATGCAAGCAGGTGCTTTTTTAATTGATGTTGCTTTTCGTTTGTACATTTTTATTTTAATGCTGCGCGTTTTAATTCAGTGGACTCAAGCACTTAACTTTTATCATCCTCTCAATCGTTTTGTTTATAATGCAACTTTTCCTCTCCTCAAACCCTTCCAAAATTTCATGCCGCGTTATCATAATATTGATACGAGCATTTTTCTTTTAATTTTATTATTTATTGCTTTAAAGACGTTACTCATTACTTTACTTTTAAGCGCACATTTAAGTATTTTTGGGATTTTACTTTCCTCTTTGGCGGAATTATTATCGTTATTTATCTATGTCTTTATTTTTTCTATTATTATTGAAATGGTTTTAAGTTGGGTAAATAACGATCCTTACAATCCATTACAAGTTTTTGTTAGCCGTTTAAATGCTCCCTTATTAAAACCAATGCGCCGATTTATTCCTCCCGTCAGCGGCTTAGATTTATCACCTTTAGCAGTCGTTATTTTATTACAACTTGCTCTTATTTTAATGGTCAGTCCTTTAATGGATTTAAGCAAAAGATTATAAAGGAATTTTTATGAATATTTCGAAGGAACTGCTAAAAAAAGAAATTGAGCAATTAGACCCTAGTTATTTAGAATTAGCTTATAATGTTTTGCGTCAATTTCCTCATGAGCCTAAAAATGAATTATCACCAAGAGAGCGGCGTGAAAAAATGGCTGCTTTGCTTAAAGAAATATCAGATCGAGGTGGGTTAGGAATTGATGATCCCGTTGCTTGGCAACGTGAAATTCGCCAAGATCGAAAATTACCTTTTCGTGATGAGGATTAATAATCGTGTTATTAGATAGCAATATTATTATTTATTCAACAAATCCACTTTACGATTCTTTGCAAATATTTATTGCACAGAATGATTGTTGTGTTTCTTTAATTAGTAAATTGGAAGTATTGGGTTTTCAAAATTTACAGGAAAAAGATAAAAAAATTTTAGAAGATTTTTTTGAAACAGCAGAAACAATTGTACCTATTTCTGATGAAATCATAGAGAGAGCAATTCGATTGCGTCAACAACGAAGAATGTCATTAGGTGACGCAATTATTGCTGCAACAGCATTGGAATACAATTTAACTTTAGTGACTGCAAATACAAAAGATTTTAATTGGATTACCTCTTTAAATATTACAAATCCTTTGCATCATTAAAAATAGATAACTTATTACAAATGACAAGAGATGGATTTTCAAAAAAGGATTTCATTGTGAAATATTTAGGAAACAAAGAACATACATTGCAATCATTGTATAACTTTTCACAAACAACAGATTTACCTCGATATCCATTAGAAGTATTTTTGGAAATTAGCAATGTTTGTGATTTAAAATGTGCAATGTGTGGGACTTTTTCTGCATTAGATCAATGGCGTTTTTTTCATTTAAAAGAAGAAGAACGTGGCTTTTTTGATGCTCAACAAACTTCTTTAGAAACTGTATTACAACACGCTGTTTTAGTTCATTGTTTTGGATATGGTGAACCTACCATTCACCCTAAATTTAAAGAAATCATTAGTTATATTTCACAATTTGAAGTTTTAATAGATTTTTTTACAAATGGTATGCACTTGACAGAGGAATTATGTGAATTTTTAGTTCACAATAAAGTATTTCGTATTTATGTAAGTTTCTCTGGAAGTACAAAAGAAGATTATGAAAATGTTTATATTGGTGGTCATTATGAAACTGTTTTAAATGGCATTAAATTACTCAATGAAACTAAAAAGAAATATCACGCTAACTATCCTCAAATAGAAATTAATTCATTAGCATTTCAACATCATGTGGATAAGATTGTTGATTTTGTGAGTTTAATGGCGAAATATGGCGCAAATACAATTAATTTGAAACCTTTGGAAGTACACGATAACATTCCTCATTTGAATTATCATGTCGCAATTATGCGTCCTTGGAAAGAAGGAAAATTATTAAGAAATGCTAAAATAATGGCGTTTTTTAAACGTATCAAATTTAGTGCGCATCATTTTATTGGAACTAAATCAACTCATACACAAGAAAATTTTGAAAAACAGCGTTCTCTTTTAGAAAATAATATGACAATTTCTATTAATGAATTTAAATCTATTGCTAAAGAACTAACTCTTTTTAAACCAGAAAAAAATATTTCATCTATTTCAAAAGAAACAAACAATTCAATTGAAGAATCTCTTGAATTTGATTACCCTTTAACATTAGAACAACCTTGTTTTGAACCGTTTAAAACACTTTATATTACTAGAAATGGAAGAACTAAACCCTGTTGTTTTGGACAAAATGTGGTAAATTTGGGTAATATTAATCAACTTTCCGCCGATAAAATTTGGCAAAACAATGCTTTTTCAATGATTAAAGAAAATGTGCTGGTTGGAAAATATCCAATGAGCATTTGTAAAGAGTGTATTCTTAGAAAATCAGGACCTCAACATCATGGTATTGTTGAAATCACAGATGCTTATCATGTTTGGTTACAACATTCTTATAAACAAAACATTTCAAAAACTCTTTTAAAAAAGATTTCTACCTTAAAAGATAACTATAGTATAATTTACAAATCAAATCCTTCCCCAATTATTGTCAAAAAAATAGTTGATATAAAAATATATGAAGTGCCTCAACAATTAGTAGGATTTCATATAGAACAACCAAAATTAAATATAAATATAGAAAATAACCAATTAAATATTTGTGGATGGATATTAAATGTCGTTGAGCAACCGTTAAATATTGATTTATTTTATGATGAGAAAAAATTGGTTTCTATTCCTGTAAATATCATAAGAGGAGATATTGCAGAACATTTTAACAACATACCACATTCAAATAAAGAAACGGGGTTTTATATAGAATATAAATTACCATTTGAAAATATTAATATTTATCCATTATCTATTCGAGTAAAATTACCAAATAATGAAATGTATACATTATGTGATTTTCAACTAAAAATCTTTCAAGTTAATATGCACCCTAACAAATGTTAAGAGGAAATATATTATGCAAATTGCATTTGAATTACCTGATGAATTAGGAAAACAATTATTACAACGACCAAATCATCAACAGTTTGTTCAGCAAGCTGTAGAAAAAATGTTAATTGAAGATGCAAAGTTGCAAGCAAAGCAAACTTTACTTATGCTAATGGCAAAAATACCAAGCTCTATAAATTTAGCAGATGAATTAATAAAAGAAAGAAGGCTAGAAACAGAAAAAAAACAATCAGATAATCCTTTGTTTGGTATTTGGCAAGATAATTCAGAAGTTTTAGATGTTGATGCTTATGTACGTCAATTGAGAAAAGGTCGTTTTCATGTTGGTTGATAGCGATGTAATTATTTGGTATATGCGTGGAAATATAATTGCCCGCAACGTACTGGATAATCTTGATAATTTAACAATCTCAGCAATTACTTACATGGAATTAGTGCAAGGAATGCGTAATAAAACTGAATTAACTGCGTTAGAAACGACTTTAATAAATTGGCAAGCAACTGTGCTTCTATTAAATGAAAATATATCTGAAATTGCTATAATGTTAGTTAAACAATTTTTTCTTAGTCATTCTTTAATGTTGGGAGATGCGTTAATCGCAGCAACGGCTCTAAATTCTGGTTTGCCGCTTTTAACCGCTAATAATAAACATTATCAAATGATAAATGAATTGGAATTACTAATTTTTAGACCTAATTAAATTTCTAAATAATATGTTTTATAAATGGCAAGAAAAAGATTTAATTTTGTATGTGCAAATACAACCAAAATCCTCAAAAGATGAAGTGGTTGGAATGTTAGGAGAAAATTTGAAAATAAAAATTACTGCACCGCCCATTGATGGGAAAGCAAATGAGCATTTGTGTCGTTTTATTGCAAAAATATTTGATGTTTCTAAAAGCCAAGTGAGCATTTTGAAAGGTGAAACGAGCAAAATTAAAACATTATTGATTAAACAACCGCAACAATTACCAGAGTGGATGACTTAAAAATTATGTCTAAGAATTTTCCTGCTGATTCGGTGGGGGTGGTCAAACCCACTGTACAGCATTTTACTGACCCGTTAATGTTAGATTGTGGTCGTGCATTGGCTGAGTATGATTTGATTTATGAAACTTATGGCAAATTAAATGAGCAACGTTCTAATGCTATTTTGATTTGTCATGCGCTAAGTGGTGATCATCACGCCGCAGGTTTTCATAGTGAAGAAGATAAAAAACCAGGTTGGTGGGATAGCGCAATTGGTCCTAACAAACCCATTGATACTAATCAGTTTTTTGTTGTTTGTCTCAATAATTTAGGGGGTTGCAAAGGTTCAACAGGACCTGTTTCAATTAATCCTTTGACGGGTAAATTATACGGTCCCACTTTTCCAATTGTAACGGTCAGAGATTGGGTAGAAAGTCAGGCACGATTAGCGGATACACTAGGGATTTCAAAATGGGCGGCGGTGATTGGAGGAAGTTTGGGAGGAATGCAAACGTTGCAATGGACGTTGCAATACCCAGAAAGGGTTTCTCACGCCTTAGTAATTGCTGCCGCACCACGTTTGTCCGCACAAAACATTGCGTTTAATGAAGTGGCTCGTCAAGCGATTTTAAGTGATCCCGAATTTTATAAAGGACGTTATTATGAACATAATACTGTTCCACGTCGAGGATTAATGCTTGCAAGAATGATTGGACACATTACTTATTTGTCTGATGAAGCAATGCGAGCAAAATTTGGTCGAGAATTAAAAGAAGGCAAATTAAATTTTGGATTTGACGAAGCAGAATTTCAGGTAGAAAGTTATTTGCATTATCAAGGACGTTCTTTTGTAGGAAGATTTGATGCAAATACCTATTTGTTAATGACGAAAGCCTTAGATTATTTTGATCCCGCGCGAGAATTTAATCATGATTTGGTGAAAACACTCGCAAATGTGCAAGCAAAGTTTATGGTGATTTCATTTACCAGTGATTGGCGGTTTTCTCCAGAACGTTCTCGTGAAATCGTGCAAGCCTTATTGAGAAACCGTAAAAGCGTGAATTATGCAGAAATCAATGCAAACCAAGGACACGATGCGTTTCTAATGCCAATTCCAGATTACATGGCGATATTTCATGCTTATATGCAACAGGTTGCAAAGGAGGTAAATGTATGATTGCAGAAGGTAAGAAACTCCGCACCGAATTAGCGTTAATTACGGAATGGATTAAACCTAATTCTCATGTTTTAGATTTGGGTTGTGGCGATGGAACATTATTATTGCATTTGAAAGAAACTCGTCAAACAACTGGCTATGGCGTAGAAATCGATCATCATGAAATTGTTCAATGTATTGAATCGGGTATTAATGTTATTCAGGCGAATTTGAATCATGGGTTAGAAGATTTTAAAGAAGATACCTTTGATTATGTAATTATGACCTTAGCATTGCAAGCCATTGAAAGACCTGATATTTTATTAAGAGATATGTTAAGAATTGGTCGGGAAGTCATTGTAACGTTTCCAAATTTTGGACATTGGGCAGCGAGAATGCATTTGTTGGCGGGAAGAATGCCTATTTCTAGGGCATTACCCAATGAGTGGTACAATACAGCAAATATTCATTTGTGCAGCATGAAAGATTTTGAGCATTTATGTGCGCAATTAGATGTAAAGATTTTGCAATGTGCGGCGGTAGATACGGCGCATCGTTCAACGCCAGCAATGAAACGTTTTCCTAATTTAATGGGCGAAGTTGCCGTGTATCGTTTGCAGAAATAGGTAAATTAAAAGAAATGGCAAAGATTTTAGTAGTTGGTGGCGCAGGTTATATTGGCTCACAAATGGTAAAGCAACTTCTTAAAGCAAATTACGAAGTCGTGGTATTTGATAATTTATCGACGGGTTATCGAGATGCGGTGATGGGTGGAGAGTTTGTTTTAGGGGATTTGGCAAATCGAGAAAGTTTAAAGCAACTTTTTGAGCAATATTCATTTGATGGAGTGATGCACTTTGCGTCGTTTATTCAAGTGGGTGAATCGGTTTTAAAACCTTCAAAATACTATCGAAATAATTTGAGCAATACTTTAAATTTGCTCGATGAAATGGTTGAGCATAATGTAAAGAAACTTATTTTCTCATCGACCGCTGCAATCTTTGGAGAACCTCAATATATTCCTTTAGATGAAAAACATCCAAAGAAACCGATTAATCCTTACGGTTTGAGCAAATGGATGGTTGAGCAAATTTTGCAAGACTATGATTCTGCTTATAATTTCAAATCAGTGTGTTTGCGTTATTTTAATGCAGCGGGTGCTGATCCAGAGGGAGAAATCGGAGAACGTCATCTTCCAGAAACGCATTTGATTCCGCTTATTTTACAAGCTGCATCGGGTCGGAGAGAAAAGATTACAATTTATGGTGAGGATTATGAAACCCCCGATGGAACGTGTATTCGTGATTACATTCATGTAGTTGATTTGTGTAATGCGCATTTGTTGGCATTAGAACAACTATTAGAGGAAAAGCCCAGCGCGGTGTATAATTTGGGAAATGGCGAAGGTTTTTCAGTGCGGCAAGTTATTGATACGGCTAAGAAAATTACTAATCAAAACATCAAAATTGACATGGGGCAGCGTCGAGAAGGCGATCCCGCAAGATTAGTGGCGGATTCTTCACACGCTAAAATTGCATTGCAATGGCAACCGCGTTATGCTGATTTGGAAAAAATTGTGGCGGATGCGTGGCAATGGGAACAAAAAATGCTTCTTAAAACGCTATAATTTTCTAAAACGCAAAGCAAAATTCGTAAAATACTTGAAAAACATTTTACCACTCTGCTTGGGTATGACCACTTGTCAGGATGTTAATGCCTTTAGTCGGAATACCTGTATGAAAATACACACAAAAGACATTATAAACTCGCAATGGCTTGATTTTTGATCAACATAGCAAAAATAGGCAGGACATATACCATGGAAAAACAAGTAGGTTTTACTTTAATCGAAATATCAATTGTTTTGGTCATTATTGGGTTACTGCTCGGCGGTGTGCTTAAAGGTCAGGAACTCATTGAAAACGCTAAAATTAAACGTATGAACAACGATTTCAGCGGCATCGCCTCCGCAACCTACTCCTATCTCGACCGTTACAGCGCAATCCCTGGTGACGACACAAATGCCAAAGCGCGCTGGAGTTTGAGTGATACCAGCCCGACTGCGAATGACGGTACTTTAGACGGAGCATGGAATTCATCTACCGCAACAGATGAAACAGTATTATTTTGGATTCATTTGCGCAAAGCAAATTTAATTACGGGCGGTGACGATACTTCTTTTCCTATTCACGCATTTGGTGGAAAAATTGGCGTTGCTGACGGCTATTTAAAAATTACTGGTCCTGTCATTTGTATGGATAAAATTAATGGGAAACGTGCAGAAATCATTGATCGTCAGTTAGATGATGGTAAGCCCAACAGTGGTACATTAAGAGGAACAGAAGCTGCTTTATCCAAAACTATTCCAAGCGAAACAAGTTATGTTGAAGACAAAACATACTCTATTTGCAAACAAATGTAATTCTTTCAAATTAAATAATAAAAAAGGCTCGATCTAAATTAAAAGAAAGAGCCTTTTTTAATGTTTAAAATTAAAGTTTCTCTAAAAGTTCTTTTGCGGTGAAACGTTGTCCAGAAATCTCTTTGCTTTGCTCACTCATTAAATACAAATACGCGGGCGCAATCGTTTCAGGCGAAGGTAATGTTTGAGGATTTTCTCCCGGATAAATACGCGCACGAAAGAAAGTTTTAGTCGCTTCAGGGTCTAAACAATTAAAACGAATATGTTGCGATTCAAATTCTTCTGCAAGCATTTTATTTAAGTTTTCTAATGCCGCTTTAGAAACCCCATATGCTCCCCAATAGGCTTTGGCTTGTTTTCCTACTGAATCAGTTGTAAAAACCACCGATGCCGTTTCTGATTGCTTTAACAATGGCAAACAGGCTTTTGTCAACATAAAAGGCGCGTTGAAATTCACTTGTAATACTTGATACCAACGCATAATATCGTAATGTTCAATCGGCGTTAAACCACCAACCGTTGCAGCACAATGCACTAATCCATCTAAACGTCCAAATTCCTCACCCAAACGATTAGAAAGTTCCTCATAATCATGCGGCGCAGCGCTTTCTAAATTAAGCGGATAAATCGCGGGTTGAGGATACCCAGCTTGCTCAATTTGATCGTAAAGTTTCTCTAATTTTGAAATCTTGCGTCCTAACAAAATGACCGTTGCACCCTGTTGCGCAAAAGTCTTAGAAACCATTTCACCAATGCCACCCGCTGCACCAGTAATTAAAATCACTTTTCCTTCTAAAAGGTTCTTTTCAAAATCCATATTCTTCAAATCCTATTTTTGTTTATTCTGGTATTAAAATCGTATTATGAGCTAAAGGGGCTTGATAGGGATAATCTAAAGTGTAATGCAAACCACGACTTTCTTTACGTTGTAATGCCGAGCTAATAATCAAATCTGCAACATTGACTAGATTACGCAATTCAATCAAATCATTGGTAATTCTGAAATGACTGTAATAATCTTGGATTTCACGTTGTAATAATTCAATACGATGTTTAGCACGTTGTAAGCGTTTGGTTGTTCTGACAATTCCGACGTAATCCCACATAAATCTTCTTAATTCATCCCAGTTGTGAGAAACCACCACTTCTTCATCAGAATCTGTAACGCGACTTTCATCCCACGCGGGTAATTCTTGGGGTTCTGGTATTTTATCAAATTGCTCACGAATCATTTGTCCCGCAGAATGTCCAAACACTAAACATTCTAATAACGAGTTGCTCGCCATTCGATTTGCCCCGTGTAATCCCGTGAAAGCGACTTCACCAATCGCAAATAAACCTTCGACATCGGTTTGTCCGTGAAAATCCGTTACAACTCCCCCACAAGTATAATGCGCTGCGGGAACAACTGGGATTGGTTGTTTAGTCATATCAATTCCCCATTTCAAACACTCAGCATAAATGTTGGGGAAATGCGAGGTAATGAAATCTGCGGGTTTGTGAGAAATGTCTAAATAAACACAATCTGCGCCCAAGCGTTTCATTTCATGATCGATGGCGCGTGCAACAATATCTCTCGGAGCAAGTTCCTCACGTTGATCAAATTTTTTCATAAAACGAGAACCGTCGGGAAGTAATAAAGTTCCTCCCTCGCCACGAACCGCTTCAGAAATCAAAAATGATTTCGCTTGAGGATGATACAAACAGGTCGGATGAAATTGAATAAATTCCATATTTCCTACCCGACAACCCGCACGCCACGCCATTGCAATGCCATCGCCCGTTGCAACATCGGGATTGCTGGTGTACAAATAAACTTTGCCTGCGCCACCAGTCGCTAAAACGACAAATTTTGCGGCGAAGACCTTGATTTTATGATTATTTTTATCTAAAACATACAAACCCAAACAGCGTCGATTTCCAAGCAAATTCAATTTCGAACCGGTAATTAAATCAATCCCGATATGATTTTCAAATATTTGAATTTGTTGATGTTTTTTGACGTGATCCGCTAAAGTATTTCCAATCGCGCTACCCGTCGCGTCTTCGGCATGAATTACTCGACGATGACTGTGACCGCCTTCTCGAGTGAGGTGATAGTTTTTTTTACCTTCAAAATCAATCTCTTG
>DYRG01000043.1 GCA_020718845.1 Thiomargarita sp. | reverse complement strand
TCACCACATCTTATGGATTATTCTTAAAATATTAAGCGGCTTTGCTTTGGAGAAAATTTGAACTATTAAAAATACCAATTAGAAGATTTTCAACGAGAAGGTCTTCGTCTAATTCATCCCAATGCAAACCCGTTCCTCCACCGCTAATTTGATAATTTTGTAATTGATCTATAGTTGCTTTTAATAAACGTGGAAAATAAATTAATGGAATTCCTAATTTACGTCCATCATTTAATTCTATCCACATCATATCATTATCAAAACTTAACTGTTTTGCATAAGGTTTAATCGGTAAAATATTCATTCCATTTTTCCTCAATAAGTATTTTATTTTGTTCTACTAATGTTAATAGTTTCTTTAGTTCGCTTGATGTCATTTTGTAAGCCTCTGCTAATTTAACTTCGGGTGTTATCCAAAACTTAGCAATTGTTTCTCCTTTTTGGATATGAATATGACAAGGTTCACGAGGGTTTCCTTCATTTGAAAAAAAGAAAAACCGATAACCATCCCATCTAAAAATAACTGGCATAATGAAAAATTTGTTTGTAGGGTGCAATAAACATTGCACTAATCTTCTAAAGAAATGATGCGGTTTTCACCGCATCTTATAGATTAAAGTTTCAATTGTTGTAGCATAAAAGTACGGAGAATGTCGTTGATTTTGTTTTGATAGTTTTGAGATTCAAGCCAAGACAATATATCCGTATCTATTTGAATAGTAATCATATTTTGTGGGCGATAAAATCGTCCCATTTGAACATTTTCCCAATTGGTTATTTCAGGAATATCCGAGGTATCTATTTGATTATCAGGGAGATTTTTAATGCCTTGATTTCATCTTGAGCGGTAATATTCATATCTATTCTAAAGCAGAACTATCAGCAACGATTAGCATAAGATTGTTTCAAATGTTCCAAATTATTTTCTAATTCATCTTCATCATAATCAACAACCTTTATATGATGTTGCTTACAAATTTCGAGAAAAGAATATCGATCTAATCCTGCAAATTCACAAGCTGCGCCCGTTGATAATTGTCCAGATTGAAACATAAATAATGCTGCGTACAATTTAACCCGTTTGGCAAGTTCTTCTGTTGTATTATTTGACAAATAACTATCGGGTATTTCTAAAACTACTTGCATAAGTTTTTATCCTTGCAACCATTTCTAAAGAAATGATGCGGTTTTCACCGCATCTTACGGATTATTTTATTCTTTTAAATCCTTGAATCTTTGGATTTCGACACGCTCTTAGTAGATTAGCACCGTTTTCACTTTTTTTACAACAGGTTTCATCACAATAGTACCACCAATATCCATCACCAGCCATAAAAGAAAAAAGAGCATCAAGAAGATGCTCGCCAAACCAAGTGCCATGTTTTCCTGAATCATGTATAATCACACCAGCACTTTCTTTGGTTAAACTTCTTCCGCAGTTATCGCATTTCATTAGATACCTCCTTAATGTTAATTAAATTACACAAAAAACTAATATCTCTTTTGTACCACTACCAATTTCGTTCTTCTCACTCCCACACTTAAAAAAGCGTGGGAATGAAAGAGTTAAAAGAAAAACTACTTGACTTGTTGAGCTAATGAACCTGATTTGTAGCGTTTGAACATTTCTTCTAAGGAAATGGGTTTGATTTTGTCGGCTTGACCTGCGCTGCCAAAGGCTTCAAAGCGATCTTTGCAAATGCCTTTCATCGCAACAGTGGCTTCTTTAAGGAATTTGCGAGGGTCAAAATTCGCTTTATTATCAAACATGTGCTTACGAATCGCGCCCGTCGATGCCATGCGTAAGTCGGTGTCGATATTGACTTTTCTCACGCCGTGTTTAATGCCTTCGACGATTTCTTCGACAGGTACGCCGTAAGTTTGACCCATGTCGCCGCCGTATTGATTGATGACTGCGAGCCAATTTTCGGGCACGGAAGATGAGCCGTGCATCACTAAATGGACGGTCGGAATGCGTGCGTGGATTTCTTTCACACGGTCGATGCGCAATACGTTACCTGTTGGTTTTTTGGTGAATTTGTACGCGCCGTGAGATGTCCCAATCGCAATCGCCAACGCATCAACGCCCGTTTTACGCACGAAATCAGCGGCTTCTTCGGGATCGGTTAATAATTGTGAATGATCCAACACGCCGTCCGCGCCATGACCGTCTTCTTCGCCCATCATGCCTGTTTCGAGCGAACCTAAACAACCTAATTCGCCTTCCACAGAAACCCCACACGCGTGCGCTAATTCAACCACTTTATGGGTTGTTTCGACGTTGTATTCATAAGTAGAAGGCGTTTTGCCGTCAGACATTAACGATCCGTCCATCATCACCGATGAAAAGCCAGATTGAATCGAACGGAAGCAAACAGCGGGTTCTGCGCCATGATCTTGGTGCATCACGATGGGAATGTGTGGATACATTTCGACCGCCGCTAACACTAAATGACGTAAAAACGGTTCGCCAGCATACGAACGCGCTCCTGCCGATCCTTGCAAAATCACAGGGGATTTACATTCGTCGGCGGCTTGCATGATGGCGTGGATTTGTTCCATGTTATTGACGTTAAACGCAGGCATTCCGTAAGCGTGTTCAGCCGCGTGGTCAAGTAATTGACGTAATGAAACTAACATTATTGATGTCTCCTTCGTTGTTTGATGAAAATGAATTAAAAAAGATAACTTATCCCAAATAACCACCTCTGTTGTCAAGGAGGTTGTTTTTACACTGGTATTAAAATTTTATCGCATAAAGGCATTGTTTTTAGCATTACATAGTTATGATTTATATTTATGGACGAAAGATCGAGAGGATCATGATTGAGGTGGCTTGCTTAAAAGATGTGAATATGTTACTTTTAGCGGTCTATCTATAGCAAAATTTGTGAGCGAGGTTTTCATGCGTTCCGGCATTCATCCCAAATATGCAGACGTCAACGTCACGTGTAGCTGTGGGCACACTTTTACGACCCGCTCCACGCTGGGTAAGCCTTCTTTGCACGTTGATGTTTGTTCTGCCTGCCATCCATTCTACACCGGTCAGCAAAAAATGCTCGATACGGGTGGGCGAGTCGATAAATTCCGTCGTAAATACGGTATTAAATAGGCTAAAAAGGCAAACAAAAAGAGAGGCGCGTAAATGCGCCTTTTTTTACGTCTTTTTTTAATTATTTTTAATCAATGGAAGGTTTGTGGTGAGGTTTGGGGAAACTATTAAACGGAAAAGGTTTCTCTTCAGTATTAAACGTCAAATATTCACTCACTTGAAAGGTATAAATCGTCAAACTTTCACTAAAATCTAATAAGCGTTGATTTAATTCACCGACAATTAATTGCGAACCAAATTGAAAGAACGCAATCCCCAACATGATCCAATACAATGTTCCAAAAATTAAAATAAACAAAAACGTGAATAAACCGCGCAACCACATATCTAAAGATAAAGCCCGTTCCTTAATTTTAACTTCATTCATGAGGAAAAATCTCCGTAATTGGAAATGATAAATAAACTATAAAAATCAAAGAGTTAGAATGAAAAAAAGAAAATATTGGCAACCATTAATCCTACCTGATTGCCAATGAAAGTGCATGAGAATTTTTATGTTATAAAGAGATAGCTATTTGCAGCTTTTAAACGCATTTGAAATAAATTAGCAAACTCATCGACCACTGATTTTTGAACAGATTCTTTTGCTAACAACGCCGCGCTCCAACGTTGGATTTTAGGAAGATTGAAATCAAGGTTCGCCCATTGCTTTAACAATTCTAATCGCATAAACAACGGTGCATACGCCGTATCGACTAAAGAAAATTGCTCGCCATTAAAGAAAGTTCCTCCGCTTAAAGTATTTTCAAGACGTTGAAGTTTTTCTTTAAGTTCTTTTAAGTTTGTTTCGTAGCTATCTTTGTCTTGTGACATTACAAAACGAAACTGCGTCATTAACAATTCAGAACCAAATTCAATCCACGCCCGATTCTTTGCTTTCATTAAAGGATTTTGAGGATGTAAAGAAGGCTGCGTTATTTCATCGATATATTCGTTGATGACGGCAGATTCAAATAGTACTTCTTCTCCAACTTTAAGGACGGGCACTTTACACAAGGGAGAAATATCTTTAAACCATTGCGGCGGATCATCCAAGTTAATGTACGAAATTTGAAAATCATGTCCTTTTTCCAATAAAGTAATGACCGAACGTTGTACGAAGGGACAAAGTTTAAAACTAACGAGTTCTAATTTCATAATTTATAGAGTTAAAACGGTTTGTAAAATCGTTAGAAAAGTTTCAGGGGGATAATAACCACTGTAACGCTTAATGATAACGCCTTCTTTGTTAAAAAACAATAAGGTAGGTGTAGAAAAGATTTTAATTCTTCTCGCATATTCTTTTTCTTTGAGCTTTTGATGATTTGAAGCAACGACTTCGCGTTCACCGTTCACATCAAGATCAATAATATCAAAGTGTTTGAGAAGAAATTCTTTAATGTTTTCATCTTTAAACGTGGTTTCAATAAATTTTGCCGTGAAAGGACAATTTTCTTGATGCGCAAAAATGAGAACTTTCTTTTTATTATGGGTGGCTTCTTTGATTTCTGCGGGTAAATCCAGAAATGATTGTTTAAACCAACTTGGTAATTCAAAAGGCGTGGGTTTGATTTCTTCTTTTGGCAAACTGGTTGATTCAAGATTTTCTGCAAATGAATTCACACTTAATGCAACTATTAAAATAAAAACAAACCTAAACATTTAAGCCTCCGCAGGAATTAAATCGATCTTTTTCTCTTCGACATTAACTCGAACCACGCGCACTTGCAACCGATCCGACAAATGATACACATTGCCACTTCTTTCGCCGCGCAAACGATGATGTGGCGCATCATAATGATAATAATCGTTTTTTAGCGACGTGACGTGCACTAAACCTTCAATAAAAATCCCTTCTAATTCAACAAATAACCCAAACCCCGTCACGCCCGTCACGATGCCCGTGTAAATTTCTCCAATCTTATCAACCATATACTGGCATTTTAACCAATATGCCACATCACGACTGGCATCGTCGGCGCGGCGTTCTGCCATCGAACATTGCTCGCCTAAAAGTTTAAGATTTTCAAAACTATACGGAAATTCGGCGGGTGTTTTTCCTTGCACAATGTGACGAATCGCTCGATGCACCATCAAATCGGGATAACGACGAATCGGCGACGTAAAATGAGCATAAGCCTCGTATGCCAATCCAAAATGTCCTTTATTTTCAGGACTATAAATCGCCATTTGCAAACTTCTCAATAAAACCGTTTGAATTCGATGCAAATCAGGGCGATCTTGAATAGATTTCAATAACTTAGCGTAATGTTGCGCGGTTGGTTCATCTTTGCCGCCAATTTTTAATCCTAATTCTTTCAAGAAGTTATGCAAATCATTGAGTTTTTCTTGCGTCGGACCATCGTGAACGCGATATAAAAACGGCATTTCTGCATTTGCCAAAAATTCCGCCGCCGCGACATTTGCTAAAAGCATCATTTCTTCAATTAAACGATGCGCATCATTTCTCACAACTGGAACAATTTTCTCAACTTTTCCTTCCGCATTTAAAACAAAACGGGTTTCTTGCGTATCAAAATCAATTGCACCGCGTTTCTCACGACGTTCGCGTAATTTTTGATAAAGTTGAAATAAATTTTCTATGTGTGGCAATACGTTAGCATCAACAGCGTTTTTATCACCTTTTAAAGCAGCCGCTACTTTGTTATAAGTTAATCGCGCCGCCGATTTCATGATTCCTTCAAAAAACCGTGTTTTTCGCACTGTTCCTAAGTGACTGATTATTAACTCACAAACCATGCACAACCGTTCAACGTGCGGATTTAACGAGCATAATTCATTCGATAAACGTTCGGGCAGCATCGGAATCACACGGTCGGGAAAATACACCGATGTACCGCGTTCTTTGGCTTCTAAATCCAGCGCGGAATCGGGCTTCACATAATGCGACACATCCGCGATCGCCACCAATAATCGCCAGCCTTTGCCGTGCGGTTCACAATACACTGCATCGTCAAAATCGCGTGAATCGTCGCCGTCAATGGTCACTAATGGAGTTTGACGCAAATCTTCACGTCCTTCGCTAGGTATTTGATCTGTAAAGATTTTTATTTCTTCTAAAACAGTCGACGACCACACATTCGGCAAATTATGCGCACGAACCGCGACTTCGGTTTCCATTCCCGATGCCAATTCATCGCCCAATACTTGAATAATTTTACCGATCGGTGGTTGGTGTTTTTCGGGATATTTTAATAGTTTAACAACGACCATTTGACCATGTTTAGCGTTGTTGTGTTCGCCGTCGGGAATTAAAATATCCTGTGAAATCCGACGGTTATGCGGTTCGACAAACGCGATTTTCTTTTCTCGAACATAACGCCCGACTAATTCAGTCAAACCGCGTTCTAAAACTTCGACCACTACGCCTTCGCGTCGACCACGCCGATCCAAACCCGTCACTCGAACCAACGCTCGATCTTGATGTAAAAGGATAAGCATTTGTTTTTCCGAAAGAAAAACGTCTTCACCGCCTTCATCGGGAATTAAAAAACCAAAGCCGTCGGGATGAGCTTGCACGCGCCCGCGCACTAAATCCATTTTGTGCGGCAACCCATAATCTCCGCCGCGATTCCACACCAATTGTCCGGCTTGTTCCATCGCTTTGAGGCGACGACGCAGGGCTTCGAGTTGTTCAGGGTCTTGAATTTGAAGGAGTTCCGCCAACGCATGGCGATTCATCGGTACACCCACATCGGCTAATTTTTCTAAAATAAATTCACGGCTGGGGATGGGATTGGGATATTTTTGGGCTTCACGATCCGCAAAAGGATCGCTAACGGAGGGAGTTTTTTTTGTCCTTGACAAGACAGTGAATTCCTTGTAAATTGCTTGCTTGTTATGCCGAGGTGGCGAAATTGGTAGACGCGCTAGTTTCAGGTACTAGTTGGGGAAACTCATTGGAGGTTCAAGTCCTCTTCTCGGCACCACAAAAATTGCAATGCCGACAAGCACTTAAAACGGCAACTTAAACCCCGCTGGCAAACCCAATCCTCCCGCAACATCTGACATCTTTTCTTTAGAAAGTTTCTCAACTTTTCTAATCGAATCATTAATTGCAGTAGCGACCAAATCTTCCAACATTTCTTTATCATTTCCTAACAAAGTCGTATCGATACTCACACGACGCACATCGTGGCGACCATTCATGGTAATTTTAACCATTCCGCCGCCTGATTCTCCGATTACTTCTAATGCTTCTAATTCTTGCTGAGTTTTTTGCAGGTTGCTTTGTAATTCCTGCGCTTTTTTCATTAAATCAGCTAAACCACCTTTCATTTCTCGTTCCTCAAAGGTTTGAACTGTTTTGTTGTTTCGTCACGACCGAATTGATTTTAATTTCGGCGCGATCTTTAAGTCCTTTTGCCAACCATTTGAATTCGCTATTGCCCGCTTTCAAAGGTGTTTTGCTTTCTTCAGAACCATCTTTTACTTCTAATAACGCAACTACACCGTAATCATCGTTATTAAGTGCTAATTGTTGAAATAATGCTTGATCTTGCGTGGGTGAACCCATTTTGAAAGCCGCTTGAACTAAGGCGGGTTGTTTCAATTTGGTGTCGTTTCTTTCAATCCACGTTTTAGGCAACCATTGCAAATTCTCTTGCGCTAAAAGTTTTTGCAGTTCTTCGGGATTGTTTAGTTTCTCAACAATCTGTTTGCTTAATGCTTCGGCAGCTTGTTTTGCTTTCTCTTTTTTCAAGCGGGTAACAATTTTTTCTTTAACAGAATCAAGAGGTTGCAATTGTGGGGCTTCGTGCGCTTTCAAATGTAAAACCACTGCTTTATGTTTGCCCACATCAATGACTTCACTGTTTTGATTGTCTTTAATCAACGTTTCACTAAAAGCCACTTGCATGAATTTAGGATTATTTAAAGGCGCGGCTAATTTCTCATCACGACTAAACAATTCTGTGGTTTGTAATGGCAAACCTAACGTTTGAACAATGGGTTCTAATGAATCTGGTTTTTCATACGCTAAGTTGCTCATTAGTTCAGCTTGAGCATAGAATTTTGTTTCAGCTTGTTCTTTACGAATGGCGGCAATAATTTCTTCACGCACCATCTCTAAAGTTTTGGTTTGTTCGGGTTTGGTTTCAAATAGTTTAATGATATGAAAACCAAAATCACTTTTAACCGCATCAGAAATTTGATTAGGTTGAAGTTGTTTAACCGCTTCTTCAAATGGTTTAACCATCATACCTGCTTTAAAGAAACCTAAATCGCCACCTTTGTCTGCTGAACCAGGGTCTTTAGAAAATTCTTTTGCTAATGCTCCAAAATCTTCGCCCGCTTTTGCACGGTTTGCAATATCTTGAGCTTTGGTTTCAGCGTTTTCTTCATCTTTACTAACCAAAATATGTGCGGCGTGCCATTCGAGTGGAACAACAAATTTTTTCAAATGATCTTGATAATATTGTTGTAATGCCGTTTCTTCAATCGGATCGTTGACGGTTTTCTCAATATTTTCAGGGGTCAGCATTACATAATCAACGCTTACTTTCTCAGCAGAATAATAATCTTTTTGATTGGCTTGATAATGGGTTTGAACTTCTTCGTCAGTAATGTTGAATTTTTCTGCTAATGCTTGCGTTGAAATGGGGATGTAACTAATTAAACGTTGTTGTTTGTCCCATTGCGTAAAGCGTTGTTTTTCTTGAGGAGTGACGACCGCAGATTCAGTAATGCCCGTTTCCATTTGAGCGAGCAATAAATCACGACGTAATTCCTCTTCAAATCGGGTTGGATTCATCCCTTGTGCTTTGAGCAATTGTTCATAACGTGCAGAAGAAAATTTACCTTGATCGTGAAATGCTGAAATGCTTTGAATATATCTACTTAGAACCTCGTTGCTCACGGTCATTTTTAAATGTGCAGCGGTTTGAAAAAGTAATTCATGTTGAATTAGTTGATTAAGCACATTTTCTTTAATTTTTGCTTCAAACTTCGATAAATCAGCGTTTTTACCCGACATACTCGCCCGAAGTTGTTGTAATTGATCGCGTGACATTTGTTCGTATTGCATTAAAGAGATGTCAGCGCCATTTACGACGGCGGCAGTTCCTCTATCAGTATCGCCCGCGTACTCATGAATACCCCACAATGCGAAGGGGACGATGATCATACCGACAACGACCCAAGCAATCCAACTTTGGGTGCGGTCACGAATGCTTTGCAGCATAAGGATAGTCCTTTGGTTAACTCTTTGAATTTATGAAAAAAAAGGGGAATGCGCCAGTTGGTGCAATCCCCTTTAGAAGATGGCGGAGCGGACGGGACTCGAACCCGCGACCCTCGGCGTGACAGGCCGATATTCTAACCGGCTGAACTACCGCTCCTAAAAACATTTTGGTGGGTGTTGAGGGGCTTGAACCCCCGACATTCGCCTTGTAAGGGCGACGCTCTACCAACTGAGCTAAACACCCCAACCGAATAAAGACAACATTATACGACCCTTAAAACAACTTTGCAAGCACTTTTTCTACTCATACGTGCAAAAAATTAGCAATGTTCTCTAACCTATTCATTTACCGAATCTTTCAACGCTTTGCCTGGTTTAAAGGCTGGAACTTTAGCGGCTTTAATTTGGATAGTCTCTTTGGTTCGAGGATTGCGACCGGGGCGAGCGGCTCTTTCGCGGATCGAGAATGTTCCAAAACCGATCAATGTGACAGACTCTCCCTTTTTAAGGGATTCACTGATGCTGTCCAACACGGCATCGATAGCGCGAGTGGCATCGGCTTTTGAGAGTTCAGTGGCATTTGACACGGCTTGCACTAAATCAGCTTTATTCATAGTACCCCCAAGTGGTGAGTTTTGATTTTTAAGATGTGCGCAAACCGGAGTTTTTACACATCACCCATTGAATCATTGCAGATTTTTATTAATATCTCAATGGGTTTGCACACTTGTTTGGGATTTTTTCACATCTTTCGATGCTGAATCCGTTTCTAACGGAGGAACGTCCAACGTTGCAACGGGTAATGGCATTCTTTGCAACGCAAATTGCAAAACTTCCTCGATCCAACGCACGGGTTTAATTTCCAAGCCCGTCTTAATATTATCAGGAATTTCAGCGAGATCGCGTTGATTTTCATGAGGAATAAGGACAATCTTAATGCCACCGCGTAATGCCGCGAGCAATTTCTCTTTTAAACCACCAATCGGCAGCACTTCGCCGCGCAAGGTAATTTCGCCAGTCATCGCAACATCCGAACGCACAGGAATGTTAGTTAAAACAGACACTAACGCCGTACACATACTAATGCCCGCGCTTGGACCATCTTTAGGGGTTGCGCCTTCGGGAACGTGAATATGAATATCTCGATTTTGATAAAATTCTGGATCGATGCCCAAACTTTCCGCCCGCGACCGCACGACCGTCATGGCGGCTTGAATGGATTCTTGCATCACGTCGCCGAGTTGCCCTGTGTAAGTTAGTTTGCCCTTACCAGTCATCGACGCGGCTTCGATGGTCAATAATTCACCGCCAACTTCTGTCCACGCCAAACCTGTGACTTGACCGATTCGATCGTGTTCTTCTGCCAAACCATAACGAAAACGTTTCACGCCCAAGTATTTCTCAAGATTCTCTTTAGAAACCACTGCTTTCTTGGTTTTCTTGGATTTGTCTTCGCTTTCTTGATGAACGATTTCTTTAACGACTTTACGACATACTTTTGCAATATCGCGCTCTAAGTTTCTCACACCCGCTTCTCTCGTATAGAAACGAATCATATCACGCACCGCATCTTCAGTAATGTCGATTTCTTTGGCTTTTAAACCATTTGCTTCCATTTGTTTAGAAGACAAATATTTCATTGCAATGTGGACTTTCTCATCTTCGGTATAACCTGGGATTCTAATCACTTCCATCCGATCTAATAATGGCGGTGGAATATTCAAAGTGTTTGCCGTTGCAATAAACATGATTTCAGACAAATCGTAATCGACTTCCAAATAATGATCATTGAAAGTATTGTTTTGCTCAGGGTCTAACACTTCTAATAACGCAGAAGACGGATCACCACGAAAATCCATCGACATTTTATCGACTTCATCTAATAAAAATAAAGGGTTTTTTGTGCCCGCTTTGGTGAGATTTTGAATAATTTTACCCGGCATTGATCCGATGTAAGTTCTTCTATGTCCACGAATTTCTGCTTCATCGCGCACGCCGCCCAATGACATTCGAATAAAATTACGATTAGTGGCTTTTGCAATCGATTTTCCTAGTGAAGTTTTACCAACGCCCGGCGGACCTACTAAACATAAAATCGGACCTTTTAGTTTCTTGACGCGCTTTTGAACGGCAAGATATTCCAAAATCCGTTCTTTCACTTTATCCAATCCATAATGATCGGCTTCGAGAATTTCTTCGGCTTTAATGACATCGTGACTCACTTTTGAACGCTTTTTCCAAGGCACACCCGTTAAAGCTTCGATGTAGTTTCTTACCACTGTTGCTTCCGCAGACATCGGCGACATCATTTTGAGTTTATTCAATTCAGAAATCGCTTTTTCTTTGGCTTCTTTCGACATCCCCGCTTCTTCGATGCTTTGAGAAAGTTCTTCGATTTCGCTAGGTGCTTCTTCCATTTCGCCGAGTTCTTTTTGAATGGCTTTCATTTGCTCATTCAAATAGTATTCGCGCTGGGTTTTTTCCATTTGACCTTTGACGCGCTTACGAATCCGTTTTTCGACTTGTAATAAATCGATTTCAGCTTCGAGCAATGCAATCAAATGTTCTAATCGGTCGTGAATATCAACTAATTCGAGGATTTGTTGTTTCTGATCCAATTTGATGGTCATATGCGCAGCAATGGTATCTGTCAAACGACTGGGATCGTCGATATTTCCTAACGAACTTAATAATTCTGGCGGGACTTTTTTGTTTAATTTGACATACTGATCAAATTGAGAAATAACCGACCGACAAAGCACTTCAATTTCACGATCATCCTCAATGCTGGGAGTCATTAAAATATCGATTTCCGCGCTATGATGATCATCATGATCAATAAATTCAATGACTTCCGCACGCACTTCGCCTTCAACTAATACTTTAATTGTACCGTCTGGCAAACGCATTAATTGCACAATACTAGAAATCGTTCCTACCCGATAAATATCGTCTAAAGTAGGACTATCTTCGGCTGCGCTTTTTTGAGAAACTAAAAGGATTTGTTTATCGTGTGCCATTGCATATTCTAATGCTCGAATGGATTTCTCACGACCAACAAAAAGGGGAATCACCATATGCGGATAAACCACCACATCTCGCAAAGGTAAAATAGGTAAAACGCGCGGCGTTTGGATTTCTAGTTGAGACACGATGCTTTCCTCTGGGTGTTTGAAACTTTAACTTAGAATTGTACTTTTCAACGCTAAAATCAAGTATTTTTGAAAAGTGTTTGTAATAATTCGCCCGCGCCTTTCGCAAGTAATTGTTCTGCAAGGGAAATTCCTAATGCTTCAGCGTCGTTTGTGTCGCCTAAAATTTCTCCACAAATCATTTGTTTGCCGTCTTCGCTTCCCACTAATCCTCGCAAACGCAATTGATTTCCTTGAAGTTCTGCAAATCCAGCGATCGGGACTTGGCAACCACCTTGTAATTTTTGATTAAAAGCGCGTTCGGCTTTCACTCGGCAATGGGTTTCTGGATGATTTAAAACTTTAAGAAATTCATTAACTTGCACATCATCGCGTCGACATTCAATTCCAATCGCGCCTTGACCAATCGCGGGCAAACTTTGATCGGGCGATAAAAATTGTTTAATTCGATTTTTTAATCCCAAGCGAATCAATCCTGCCGCCGCCAATAAAATTGCATCGAATTCACCATTATCGAGTTTTTGAAGTCGAGTCCCGACATTGCCTCTGAGCGGAAATATCTGAAAATTCGGATACTTAGCTAATAATTGACATTGCCGCCGCAAACTTGCTGTTCCGATTTTTGCATTTGGAGGCAATTCATCTAAGTTATTGAATTTATTAGAAATAAACGCATCAAAAGGTTCTTCGCGTTCCAAAATCACCGCTAAATGCAAACCGTCGGGCAATTCAACGGGAACGTCTTTCATCGAATGCACCGCCAAATCCGCCGATCCATCCAATAAACCTTGCTCTAACTCTTTGACAAATAAGCCTTTTCCACCAATTTTAGCGAGCGGCGTATCTAAAATTTTATCGCCCTGCGTGGACATTTTTAATAATTCAATTTCTAAATGTGGATGAGCAGCAACTAATTGATTTTTAACATGATTTGCTTGCCACAACGCCAACGGACTTTTTCGAGTTGCAATGCGTAATTTCATAAGTTTTTCTTCAATCCAAATTGTTGCATTATAATCTAAACTATCCTTAAAATCTTGAAAGCAATGAGATTACAAATGCTCATTTGGAGAAATACAAAGTGATTAAATTGTGTTAATGAGAGCCTATTATACGTTATAATATTTAGTTTGAATGTGATCCGTTGTTGCTTATGTCCATTATCTTAAAATCCCCTGAAGAAATTGCCAAAATGCGCGTTGCGGGACGTTTGGCTGCTGATGTGCTGTTAATGATTAAACCTTTTGTGAAAGCTGGCGTGACCACCGAAGAACTTGATCAAATTTGCCATGATTATATGGTTAAAATTCAAAAAGTTATCCCCGCGCCGTTGCATTACAAAGGCTTTCCAAAATCGATTTGCACGTCGATTAATCATGTGGTTTGTCACGGCATTCCCAATAATAAACCATTGAAAAATGGCGATATTTTGAACATCGACATTACAATTATTAAAGACGGTTGGCACGGCGACACCAGTGGAATGTTCACGGTCGGCGAACCCAGCATTCGCGCTAAACGATTGATTGATATAAGTTATGAATGCTTAAAACGCGGAATCGCTGCCGTCAAACCTGGTTCTCGATTCGGCGCAATCGGTCACGCAATCCAACATTATGCCGAATCGCAAGGATGTGGGGTGGTGCGCGATTATTGTGGTCACGGAATTGGACGCGATTTCCACGAAGAGCCGCAAGTCGTTCATGCTGCTAAACTTTCTGACGGCGAAGTCTTAAAAACTGGCATGACTTTTACCATCGAACCGATGATCAACGCGGGTCGCCACGATGTCAAAAAACTCCCCGACGGTTGGACAGTTTTAACCAAAGACCGCAGTTTATCCGCGCAATGGGAACACACCGTCGCCGTCACCGAACGCGGAGTCGAAGTCCTCACCAAACGTCCCGAAGAAAATTTTTCAAACATCGAAAAACCATGACACCGTTTAATCGTTATCAAAGAGATTTGCAACGTCCTGATTTTATTGGAGATTCAGCGCAGGCAAACGCCGTTCAAGAAACCCAGCGTTTATTTGAAGAATTGAGTGCGGTTGAGAAAACGTGGAAATCATGGTTCAAAAAACATAAACAAATCAAAGGGTTGTATTTTCATGGTGGCGTGGGGCGCGGCAAAACTTATTTAATCGATAATTTTTTTGCGTGTTTGCCTTTTCCAGACAAAGAACGCTTGCATTTTCATAGGTTTATGCGTTTAGTGCATGAACGTTTGAAAGTATTAAGAACCGAACGCGATCCTTTGCCGCGTTTAGCAAAAGAATTTGCTAAAAAATTCAAAGTGTTATGTTTAGATGAATTTCACGTCACTGACATTACCGACGCGATGATTTTAAGTGGTTTATTAAGTGTCATGTTTGAAGAAGGCATTACTTTGGTAACAACTTCCAATGAAAAACCAGATGAACTTTATAAGAACGGATTACAACGCGAGCAATTTCTTCCTGCGATTCAATTAATTAAAGAAAATACCTTAGTTTTGCAAGTTGATGGGGGAATGGATTATCGTTTGCGAGTCTTAGAAAAAGCACCGATTTATTATGCCCCAATGGATGGAGAAAATCAGCAGCATTTTAATGAACTTTTTCACCGTTTAGCGATAGAAAATGTTTCTTTTAATTTGGTCTTAGAAATCAATGGACGAAAAATCCCAACGATTGCTAAAGCAAAAGGAATTTTGTGGTTAGATTTTCAAGTGCTTTGTAATATTCCACGCGCGGTTGCAGATTACATTGAATTAGCGCAATGTTATCACACGGTTTTTTTGAGCAATATTCCGATTTTAAGTGAATTACAAGATGATTTTGCACGGCGTTTAATTAATTTAGTCGATGAGTTTTATGATAGAAATGTAAAATTGATTATTTTAGCCGCTGCGCATCCAGAACAACTTTATACGGGAGAAGCCGCGCATTTTAAAAGAACTATCAGTCGTTTGCAAGAAATGGGTTCTCACGCTTATTTAGAACGTCCACATTTAGCTTAAACAGAGGAAATTTATGAGTCCGTCTTTTAATCATAGCTATTTACAAATGCGTTTAGGAGCTGCGTTGCTCAGCTTGAACAAATATGCGGTTTTATCTGAATTATCTTTGGATATTCAAGGTAAAGAATATCGCCCAGATATTTGTTTATATTCTCAACGTAAAACAAATTTTCTTTATGATATTGTTCGCATGACTGAAATGCCATTACTAGCAATTGAAATTTTATCGATGAGCCAAAACGTTAAGGAAGCCGTTGATAAATTTGAGATTTATTTTGATGCTGGAATTCCTTCGTGTTGGTTAGTGATGCCTTTTCCTCATTCTGTGACGGTGTTTAATGGATTAGATCAAGTGGCTACTTATACAAGAGGACAAATTATTGATCCTAAGTTAGAAATTGAATTAGACTTTGATCATATTTTTAATTAAGAAATAAAAAGGAAAAAATATTAAATGAACGCGCATATTTTAGTGGTTGATGATGAGCCAGATATTGGTCATTTATTGCAAGAAATTCTTGAAGATGAGGGTTTCGCGGTTAGCATTGCAAGTAATGCACACGAAGCAAAACAACTTCGTCAAGAAACTCGTCCAGATTTGGTTTTATTAGATATTTGGATGCCCGACATTGATGGTATTTCTTTGCTTAAAGAATGGCAAGAAAGTGGCTTATTACATGATATGGTGGTTGTAATGATGTCGGGACATGGAACGGTTGAAACTGCCGTTGAAGCAACTCGTTTAGGTGCGTATGATTTCATTGAGAAACCGATTGCCTTAGCAAAATTGCTCATTACAATTCGCCGTGCATTAGAAATGGTCGGATTGCAACGTGAAAACAGCGGTTTGAGAAGAAATATTGAAACAACTGAACCGCTTGGACATAGCACGATCATGAATACTTTGCGAGAGCAAATTAAAAGAATGTCGCATCATGAAACGCCTGTTTTGTTGAGTGGAGAATCGGGCAGTGGACGGGCGTTATTTGCGCAATATTTGCACCGTCACAGTGCACGACGGGCGCATCCGTTTGTGTATGTGCGGGTTGCGGGGATGAGTCCCGACAATCAAGTTACTGAATTATTTGGAAATGAGGGGAGCAACGCCCCGACCCGTCTTCAGCAAGCGCACGGCGGAACGTTGTTTATTAAGGATATTGTTGATTTAGAGGCAGGCGTGCAAGCTAGGTTATTGAGTAGCTTAGAAAATCGGGCGTTTGTGAGAGGAAATCAAACCATTCCCATTGATGTGCGTTTAATTGCAGCGACCGCGTATGATGTTTCTCAAGCCGTGAGTATGCGCAAATTAAGACAGGATTTATTTTACTATTTGAATATTGTTCCATTACACATTGCACCGTTGCGAGAACATTGTGAGGATGTTCCAGAGCTTTTAGAGTATTACATCAATGTATTTGTGACGCAAGAAAGTTTGCCTTATCGACGTTTCACGGTGGCGGCTCAAAATCGTTTGAGAAACTATCATTGGCCTGGTGGGGTTCGTGAATTAAAAAATTTAGTGCAACGATTGTTAATTTTGGGCAGTGATATTGATATACAAGTGGCTGAAATTGAATCCACTTTAAGTCCGCCACATCGTACCGCACCCGCTCCTGCTGCAATGGCGATTTTTGATTTACCATTGAGAGAAGCGCGTGAGCAATTTGAACGGGCTTATTTAGAGCATCAATTATTAGAATCCGCTGGAAATGTCAGCAAAGTTGCTCAACGAGTGGGATTAGAACGCACGCATTTGTATCGCAAACTTCGTGCATTAGATATTGATCCCAAACAAACGAAGAAATAATCATGAACAAAGGTTTGTACGCGATTGCAGATTCCTCTATTTTAAGTGATGAGGAATTCTTAGAAAAAGTTGAAATTGTTTTAAAGAACGGCGCGGCAATTTTGCAATACCGTGATAAATCAGGGATTTTTAAATACGCAGTTGAAATAAAGAAACTTTGCAATCAATATAATATCCCATTGATTATTAACGATAATTTACAACTCGCAAAAGAGATCGATGCAGATGGCGTGCATTTAGGAAAAGACGATGACGATTTGAAATCGGCACGAGAGTTTTTAGGAAATGAAATGATTATTGGGGTTTCTTGTTATAATAATTTAAATCGTGCACTTGAAATGCAAAATATGGGAACAACTTATATTGCATTTGGAGCGTTTTTTAGTTCAAATACTAAACCCCTTGCTATCAAAGCTGATCTTGAGTTGTTAAAAAAAGCTAAAAGCAAACTTTCAATTCCGATTGTGTGCATTGGTGGGATTACTTTAGAAAACGCCGAACAACTCATTTCAAATGGTGCAGATTATATTGCGGTGATTCAAGGATTATTTAAAGCAAATGATCTCGCCAAAACCACTCAACAATTCTCTAAAAAATTCAATTAAATGAAAGTCTTACATATTGGAAAGTTCTATCCTCCTTTTTCGGGAGGCATAGAAACTTTTATGGCAGATTTGCTTCCTGAATTAAACAAACTTGGTGTTCAGCAATTAGCGTTAGTTCATGATCATCAGAAACCTTTAACTTTGTTTCCAGAAATCAAACCAGATTCCCAATTTCCTTTCGTTTATCGAGCACCTTGTTATGGGCGTTTGTTATATGCGCCCATTAGCCCACATTTTCCTTTTTGGTTTAATCGTTTGCTCAAAAATTTCAAACCTGATTTATTACATTTTCATGTTCCCAATACTTCAGCTTTTTGGTTTTTTCTATTAGCAATAAAATATAAAATTCCTTACGTTGTGCATTGGCACGCGGATGTGGTTTCTTCAACGATTGAGAAATCACTTGCTTTAGCTTATAAAATTTACCGTCCATTTGAGCAACGTTTATTAGAAAATGGTTCGGCAATTATTGCCACTTCACCAACCTATTTAAAAGCCAGTCCCGCTTTAAAAAATTGGAAAGAAAAATGTCGAGTGATTCCTTTAGGTTTAAATCCCCAACGTTTGCCAGTTCCTACTCAAGATGCTTTAAATTGGGCAAAAGAAAAATGGGGAGAAACTGATTTTAAAATTTTACACATTGGACGTTTAACCTATTACAAAGGGCAATCCTATTTATTACAAGCATTGCGCGATCTAAAAGACACAAAATTGCTGTTAGTTGGCGATGGTGAATTAAAAGAAAGTTTGCTTGAACAAAAACCAGAAAATGTAGAATTATTAGGATGTTGTAGTGATGAACAAGTTGCAGCATTATTAAGCACTTGTGAAGCTTTTTGTCTACCATCAATTGAAAGAACAGAGGCTTTTGGAATGGTACTTTTAGAAGCGATGAATTATTCAAAACCCTTAATTGTGAATAAAATGTTAGATTCAGGGATGAGTTGGGTTGCGGGAAATGCGAGTTTGAAATGCGAAATCGGTAATATTGATGATTTAAAGAAAGCAATCATAAAATTACGCGATAATCCAGATTTAAGAAACCATTTAGGACAACTTGGAAATCAACGCTTACAACAAGAATTTCATATTTCAAAAATTGCGCAACAAATTAAACAACTTTATGTGGACATATTGGGCTAATTTTAGTGGATGATATTCATAAAAAACTCTCTTCATCCAAGAAAGAAAAAGAGAGTTTTTTGGTTTGATCTAAAAAAGAAAGATATTAACCTTTTGCACGTTCTTCGAGGATTTCAACTGCGGGAAGTTTCTTACCTTCTAAAAACTCTAAAAATGCACCGCCACCCGTAGAAATATACGACACTTTATCTTTAATGCCATATTTATCAACGGCGGCTAACGTATCTCCCCCGCCCGCAATAGAGAAACCTGCGCTTTCTGCAATCGCTAAAGAAAGAGCTTTTGTTCCCGCGCCAAATTGATCAAATTCAAAGACACCCACAGGTCCATTCCACACAATTGTTCCCGCGTTCTTTAAGATTTCTTCAAAGGCTTTTGAGGTTTCTGGACCTACATCAAAAATCATATCGTCTTCTGAAACTTCCTCTACTTTCTTTAAAGTTGCTTCAGCAGTTTCTTTAAATTCTTTTCCAACGACGACATCGGTAGGAATGGGAATATTTCCGTTTGCAGCAATTAAACGTTTTGCCTCGGGGATTAAATCGTTTTCACATAACGACTTACCGATATTATGACCAGCGGCAGCGATGAAAGTGTTGGCAATTCCGCCGCCGACGATCAATTGATCAACGATTTTGGAAAGCGATTCTAAAACAGTTAATTTGGTGGAAACCTTTGATCCGCCTACGATTGCGACCATTGGACGTTTGGGATTGTGGAGAGCTTTGCCGAGCGCGTCGAGTTCTGCGGCTAACAACAAACCTGCACACGCGATGGGGGCAAATTTCGCCACGCCATGTGTGGATGCTTGGGCACGATGTGCCGTTCCGAACGCATCCATCACGAAAACATCGCACAAATTCGCCATTTTTTTGGAGAGATCGTCGTTATTTTTCTTTTCGCCTTTATTAAAACGAACGTTTTCGCACAATACGATTTCGCCGTCGGTGGTGTCGAAGCCGTCGATCCAGTCTTTGACCAATCGAACAGGGCGGTTCATTAAGCTACTGATATGATCTGCAACGGGTTTTAACGACGCTTCGTCGCTGTATTCGCCTTCGGTGGGGCGACCCAAATGCGACATTAACATCACAACTTTCGCGCCTTTTTTGAGGGCTAATTCGACGGTCGGCAATGATTCACGAATGCGTATGTCACTGGTTACTTTACCATTTTTGACGGGCACATTTAAATCAGCGCGAATTAAGACTTTTTTGCCATTTAAATCGAGATCGGACATTTTGATAACGGACATGGTTTTGCGTTCCCCTTTTAGAAAAATTGTTAAAAACGTCAATTTTAGGCGATCTGCCCGCAAAAGTGCAGACAATTCTTTTTGTCAGGGTATAAACTATTTAAACGCTTTTGAAGGATTTTGCTCAAAAGGAAGAAAGAAATCAGAACGAAAGTTAGAAAATGTTTTCTGAATGGTTTTGTTTGCAGTTTATTGATTTAGCGGCTATAATGCGCGTTTTTTCAAAACCACAAGAACTTTTCCCCACATTGAAGAGGGAAAACGGAGTTTTTAACTATGTTTGCAATTATTAAAACTGGCGGAAAGCAATTCACCGTGCGTGAAGGCGACCGTTTGAAAATCGAAAAACTTGAATTCGAACCCGGTGCAACCGTTGAATTTGAGGCGTTGATGGTCTCCGACGGCACAACCACCAAAATCGGCACACCAACCGTCGCGGGCGCAAAAATCATCGCAGAAGTCGAAGACCAAGGTCGTTTGCCCAAAGTCCACATCATCAAATTCCGTCGCCGTAAGCATTACCGCAAACAACAAGGGCATCGCCAATATTTCACGGCAATTAAAATTAACCAAATTCAATTATAGATTTTAGAGGATTTCATCATGGCTCATAAGAAAGCGGGTGGTAGTAGTCGCAACGGACGCGATTCAGAAGCTAAACGATTAGGTGTGAAACGTTTTGGCGGTGAGCAAGTGCTCGCTGGAAATATCATCGTTCGCCAACGTGGTACAAAAATGCACCCCGGCATGAATGTTGGCATCGGCAAAGATCACACTTTGTTTGCTCTAAAAGACGGTCACGTCAAATTTGAAATCAAAGGCGCATTAAAACGTCAATTCGTTACCATCGTGTAATTTGATTTCACTTTAAAGAAAAAGCTCTCTTGTTAAAATAAAAGAGAGCTTTTTTTATGGGACATTTTGAGTAGTTGTAGTGCAATGTAATTGCACCAGAAATGTCTGAGATAGGTTCTAAGTTTAGTTTTTATCATTTGTTGGTACAATTGCATTGCACTTTACGGGTTTCAAAATCCCAACGCTCGTTTCTCACCTTTAATGAGCAATAAACTTTGGCATTTAGCTTCATTAGAACTGTGGTTGCAATTACTTTACATTTAAAATAAGTGATATTACATAAAATATTTGGTAGAGGTGCATATTGTGGTGATATAATAGGAGAGATTAACGAGCAGAGGAGGT
>DYRG01000115.1 GCA_020718845.1 Thiomargarita sp. | reverse complement strand
TCTTTTGTGCTGTTATATTTCTTTTTTAGATTAAACGGCGGGTCTGCAAAAGTAACATCAATACTGTTGTCTGGAATTTCTCGTAAACTCTCCAAACAATCGCCTTGTGTAATCTTATTCAAAAATTTTTCAATCATCTTATTCTAAACTCCGCCCGCAATAAACTTTCAAAGCGGGTCAATTCGTCCTTGTGAAAAGTGAAAACATCTTCATAGGCGGCTACCATGCGTTTCAAATCTTCTTTACGAACATACCAGCCGATGCCGTCTACAAAACCAATAAATTTTGCCTTTGGGTAATGTTGTTTGATAAGTTGCCGAATGGAAATTTCAGTTTTAGATTTATCGCCTTGTCCTGAAGATGTGGTGACTAAAAATGAACTTTCAGCGATAAAAACAGGATTTGCTTTGTTCGGAATAATGAAATCCATTGTTCGCTTTGTATCTGGAGCATTTGTTATCAACTCGCTTAAATCGCCTGTCTCGTAGGTCAATCCTAATTTTTCCAGTAAATCAGCAACAACTGTTTCAGGATTATTTTCTTTCTGACCAGAATAAGAACCTTTCTCTTTATATCGAACCAAAGTATCTATCATTGCTGGCACATCAAACTTTAATTTTGAAATGCCCAACTTCTTTAACTCGAAAAGTGGCATGGTGTTTGCCAAAAATGGAACGGTTGCGCCTTCAAAAAACACATTGACAATACCCGCTCTAAAAAATTCGTTGTCGTTGATTCTGCGGGCAATTGTTGAGTCTGACCATTCTTTGACGTTCTCCAACCTTTCGGATTGATGCCATTTGTTTTTGAGTGACAATTTGGATAAGGCGGGGTCATCTACAACACGAATAAGAGTTATCAAGCGTTTCAATGATTCATTTGAAAAACCCGTCAAGGCAAGAAGAGCAGTTAAGCCATTTTCATTATTGGCAAGTAACTGTTCAAAAATTTCTTTCGTTAATCCTTTTGTCTCAATTTCGTTTTTTAGAACAAGCAAGGATTCACGAATTGAATTTAAGTAACCTTCGTACCTTTCTTCAAACTGCCGATTGAAAAAATAGAAAGTGTTTTTCTCAATGACAGTTTTGAACTTATCATTTACGCTTTTTGCCATGCAAAGCCACCTTAATTGAATGAGATACTACTATTTTACCCGCTTTCGTATGAAGAACTCAAAACGCTAATTGTGCAAGGAAGGGTCTAACGGTTTGCGTTACCTGCGTGTGGG
>DYRG01000042.1 GCA_020718845.1 Thiomargarita sp. | reverse complement strand
AAACAATGGGAATTGATCGAGTTTCTCTGTGGCGACGTTTAAAGAAACTTCAGGAATGATCTATTTATATTGCTAAAAATAATACTTTAGGAATTACGCATTGACCAGTTTTAAAATAATACAAATTTCCTTCTAACTTATTAATTTTACAAATAGACGGTTTTATCAATGCGTAATTTCTGCCCTTGCATTTTTTGAGAGAAGAGGAGTATATTCTATGCGTTATCGCTCATGATAACTGTCTGTCGACTAACCACTTCTTAGGAGAATTGCAATGAATCATTATCGTTTGAACAAGCTGTTCGCGGCTTGCCAAGCTGTTATCCCCTCACGTTCGTTTATCTCAACGCTTTCCCTGTCCGCTGCATTGACCTTACAACTTGGTCTTGTTACCCCCACTTTTGCCGCCGATGCAACCATTACAACGGCAACCGATCCAACTACCACTACTACGACTAATCCGACAACTGTAGTAGATGAGCAAGCACTTTTAAATTCAACACAAAGTTTGCTGTCTATGTCTATGGAAAATGATGCTGATGGTTTATTAATTAGAATTACAGGACTTTCTCCATCACAAATTGATCAAATCTTTTTTGATGGAGCAGATGTAAGTGAGCTAGTTAATAATCTGATTACTCAAGGTATTGCTACACTTGAGCAAACTGACAATACTTATTCTCTTCATGTAAGCCTACCATCTCCGATCGAAGGGGAGCATACTTTGGCTATTTCCACATCTGAAGGTTCTCTTCTTTCTAAGAAAGTGAAATTGGAAAAGTATAGTACAGATAAGGGTACTTTGTACTCTGATCTTACCCTAAAAGGGACTGCTTACTACAAAGGTAAAGATTGGTGGTTCAAGTATAAATTAGAATCGAAGACTATTACGGTAAGTTATAAAAAAGTCACTAGTAAATTAACTAAAACTTATACTACTAGTATACAGACAGATGGTAGCGGTAAATTCGAAGTTTCTTGTCGGAACAACTTCAAAAATGTGGACATGGATATGTGTATAGCTTCAAACAGAGTTTCATTCTCATACAAAGAAGGTGTTAAGACTTACCGCAGTCCTGAACATGTCATAAATGGTGTTTTTGTTAATCCTGTAATGTTAGAGCAATAAATGTATAATTACACACTTTATTATAATCAAAGTGTGTAACTTACACAAAGCATATAACTTTTTACAGCCTAATTATAAAAAACGGGGTATTTTGTGCATAGATTTATTTTTTTATTTACGCTTATTGTTCCGACATTAATTTTCGCCATTCATGATACTGCTGAGATTAACATTATTCCTCAAAATGAAAACATTAATTTTTGTTTTAATTTAGATAAAGGGAATGTGTATTTTGAGAACAATCAAGTGAGTACTGATAAACTGTATTTAGTTGGGACGCTTGATCAACAAAATTTCTTTTCTATTTTACCCGCCGCAGATAAACAAAGCGTTTCAATTTCGCCTTTCAAATCTGATAATAATGATTATTTTCAAACCTTCAAAGCAACTAATACCAGTATTTGTTCTGGTAATCTTCCTAAAACGAGCTTAAACAACCTTAAATTATTTGCAGGCGTTGGCAAAGATTTAACGGATGTGCTTCAACATCAAAAATATCTCCAAGTTTTTAACGGCTTCACAACATTGCCACAACCTTCAAAAGAATGGACGGTGATGGTGTATATGGTGGGTGCAGATTTAGAAACCAATGGACGAGCAGCAAGTAAAGACATTCTTGAAATGTTATCGGGCACACAATTAGACAGCCAAAATAAAGTCAATGTTGTACTTAGCACAGGTGGCTCTCAACGAGGAAATTGGCATAACTTGAAACGAACTTTAATTAGCCAAGGTCAATCATATCTCATTGAAGATAAAGGAGATATAACGCCATCTACGCCTGAAAATTTGACCGATTTTGTAATATGGTCTAAAAACAATTTTCCTGCCCAACATTATGCCCTTATTTTATGGAATCATGGCGACGGCGTGGGAGGATTTGGGATCGATGATGCTCATCCAGATTCTAAAATTTCTTTTACCCAATTAAAACAAGCCTATCAAAACATTCGTGCTCAATTCACCAAACCATTAGATATTGTTGTTTATGATGCGTGTTTAATGGGAACAATTGAAGTCGCAGAAATCACTTCTTCTTTATCGCCTGTCATGGCTGCTTCTACCGATACTATCCCCGCACACGGTTTAGATTATCAATATATTTTATCTAATCTTACCAGCAATCCAATTTCAGATGGGATTGGGTTTGGTAAATTAGCTAAAACGGGTTATTTTAATCAAGCAAAAACTCGCCGTACTTATAATAATAGTGCGATTACTTATGGCGTTTATGATTTGACAAAATTAGCAGATTTTACGAAAACCTTTAAAGATTTTGCAACCGAGTTTAAAGCGGTTTTGCAACAACAAGGTTACAGTAATTATATTAATTTTAGTCAAGGCATTATTCGTGCACCCGGTTATCCTCAAAAAGGGGGCGTTAGAAGTTTTAAGAGTTTAGAAGAAAGCCAACAAATTCGCATTGATTTATATAATGTTTTACAAACCGTTTCTCCCGATTTTTCAACCTTTGGAAAATATGCGCAAACTTTATTAAAACAACTCGATCAAATGGTGGTTGATTACGAAAGCAACTTATCAAAAATCAATCCCGATGCGGGAAGAATAAGCCTTAATATTGGTGCTCAAAAAGATTATTTGTCAGCCTTGCCTGATGCTTACACTGCATTAAAGGACGGTTTAGATTATTACAATCAACGTCGAAAAGCAGATTCCTCTAATCCAGATAAAACATTTGTTTGTCCACAAGGTTTGATTTGCGCAGACGCGAAATGGTTGCAATTACCTGCGGAAGATACTTCTGGTGTGATGGGTTATTATGGGCAATTCAATGGAACAAGTTATGAGGCGTATTTGATTAAATCGCTTTATAAACACCAAACCTTAACGCAAAGTTTAGAAATCCCTGTGGACGGCAAACAAGCCTGTCGTATTGAAATGTGTGTTTCTCCCACTGAATGCGAAGGCATTACTTTATCTGAAATGGGTGAACAACGCCTTGCAGAAATTCAATATAATCAATCGCCTGCATTATTAACTTTTTGTAAAACAGATAACCTTTGGACGGCTTGTTCTATATTACCTAAAGTTAATGGTGTTTGGGGACGTGAATCGTCTTTATCTTTAGGAGATACTTTAACGCCTAATCTGTTAAGTATTTCAAATAATCAAACCCAACAACGCACAGGTAAAACTTTAACGGTTCAAGATGCAAATACCGTGTTATTACAAGAGCAATGTGATACACAAAAAGCATCGGTGGTGGCGGGTTATGCGGGCTTTAATCAAACCGAGCAATTTGAACGTTTGTGTGATAAAGGAGATTGTTTCTGTAAAGAAAGCGATTTAATAGGTGATGAGGCTTGCAAACGTTTAGGTGTTAAATCTGGTGTCTTTTTGAAATATTGGTCTTTGAAAAAAAGGAGAAATGGTTATGTTATCGCGCATCTTTTTAGTACTTATTTTTAGTTTTATTAGCTTAAATCAAGCAATGGCATTAACCATTTCTCATGGTACTTTAACTGCAGAAATATTTACAAATCGTAACAGTATTCAATCCTTATTACTTTCTGAAAATAAGAAAATATTGTGGGTTGGAACAAATGGAGGATTAGAAAAAAGAGATGCACAATCTGGTGAATTATTAAGAGTTTTAACTAATAAAGATAATTTGCCAAGTAATAATATCACAACTTTGCAAAATGATATTAGTGGTGGTATTTGGATTGGTACTATGAATGGTGAAATTATATATTATGATACAAATGAGAAATTGACTACTTTTAATAAAAAGAACTCAAAATTATCAGGTACACCAATTTGTTCATTACTAAATGATGGAAAAGGTGGAGTTTGGATTGGAGAAGGAACAGGCACAAAATCAGATACGATGCTAGAAGAAACAGGACTGGTTCATATACAACATGATGGAAAATCAGCAGTATTTAACAGTTTTAATTCTGATTTATATGGTGCTATTAGTGGTTTATCAAAAGATAGTGATGGCAATATTTGGGTTGGGACAAACGGTGGATTATCTCATTATAATATCAACAATGCTAACTGGGAAACAATCACAAAGGAAAACGGAAAATTACCTAGTGGTAATATTGGCGATTTAGTGAGTGATAAAAATGGAGGATTATGGATAGCATCTGGTGGTGGTACTTGTGGTAGTAGTTATACTTATGGAGGAGAGACAGCTAGTGGTTTGATTTATAAAAATCCAAATAATGAATTTGTTATTTTTAATAAAGAAAATTCTAATTTACCAGATAATTATATACAAAAACTATTTACATCGGATCAAAAATTAATAAAAATTAATGATAACATTATGGGCTTACCTTCAAATGAGGTTACTAGTATTTTAAATAGAAATGGTGAAATATTAGTCGGTACAGATAATGGATTATTTTATAAAAAACAAAACAAAGTAGAGAAATTTGATTTAACTAATTCTCCTCTTCCTAGTGATATAATTAATTGTTTATCAAGTGATACAAGTCAAGACGATGTGTGGATTGGAACAAATAATGGGTTAGCTCGTTATTCAATTAGTAATGGACAATGGTTAATTTTTAATACAATAAATTCTCCTTACTTACTAAATAATAACATTTTAAGTTTATTTACTAATAAAGATGGTGTTTGGATTGGAACAGAAAATGGATTAGTTTTTCGTTCTCATACTGGGGAATGGACGACTTTATTGTCTAATGAATATATAAAGACAATTTATATTGATAATAAAAATAGCATTTGGGTCTCTACGGGAAGTAGACTTCTTTATAAAACTAGCGAAAATATATGGTTGAAGTTTTCAGCAACAAATTCTAGTTTGCCTAGTAATATGGTTACTTCTATCGCAGGTGATACAAAAGGTGGAATTTTTATTGGTACATACAGAGGAGGATTAGTTTATATAGATAATAATAAGTGGCAAATTTTTAATAAAGATAATTCTAAATTGCCTGATAATGACATTAGAAGTTTAGCTGCTGATAGACAAGGTGGAGTTTGGATTGGCACAGATAAAAGTGGTTTAGTTTGTTATAATAATGGACAATGGATTACATTTAATAAAGCTAATTCTCAGTTATTGGGAGATCATATATGGTCATTATCAAGTGATGAACAGGGAATTGCCTTTTCAATGTCTGATGGAGAATTACAAGGAAATTATCTTGTAAATATAGTAGGTTTAGGAGCTGGGCGTTTTTTATTTAGTAATAAAATAATATCTTCTAAAATAGCAATAATTATTGCGGGAGGAGGAAATGAAAATTCTAATACATTGTGGGATACAACTTATAGTATTAGTAATAGTATCTATAGCACATTGAGTAAAGCAAAATTTAACAGTGATGAGATTTATTATTTGTCACCAGTAGAATGGGCGGATTTTAATGGAGATGGACTTAATGATCGGATAGTAGATGCACCGAAAGCAGATAGAGGATTAGAAGCAGGAGATATTCAAAAAGCCTTAGATTGGGCATTAGAGCGAGGAAAATTAGATCAACCTTTGTATATTTTCTTTGTTGATCATGGGGGTACAGATAAATTACAGTTGAGCAAAGATAATACCTTGCCTGTTGAGCAATTTAAGCAAATGTTAGATGATTATCAAACGACGACAGGTAATGAAATTGTCTTGGTAATTGATGCGTGTTTTTCTGGTGTATTAGGAGAAAAACTCAAAGCAGATAAACGATCAATTATTACAAGTACAAGTAATAGTTATGCGTATTTTAATCGTTTGGATAAACAAGGATTTAGCACTTTTTTAACCAAAGGATTAAGTAAAAGAATGAACTTTAATGAAGCATTTAGTTATGCAACGACAGAACAAACGAAATTATTAAACAAAATGGATTTGAGAGTGGTTGTTACTGGAAGTACCAGTTCAAATAATGGTGCAATCGAGCAAATACCGAGAAAATTTAATGGAAATCAAACCTATAGTTTAGATAAATTGTTCTTAAATGGGAGTTTTGTAACGGGTGACGCAACCTTATCGGTTAAAAACATAATAACTTCAACTCAAATTAAAGCAAACACGCCAATTAGTTTAAAAGCGCAAGCAAGTGTTGCACAAGGCGATGTTAAGGAAGTGTGGGCAGTTGTTAGACCTCCGCGCATGGATTTGATTTTAGATAGCTATAACACCCCAATTTTAGCTTTTCCACGAGTGATACTTTCTCCCACAAATACAAATAATGAATGGGAAGGAACGCTAAGCAATACTCGTTATAATGGGAATTACAAAATAACCTTTTATGCGAAAGATAAAGATGGTGATGTGGTAAGTAGTGATGAAACCATTACATTAACCATTTCTGATGGAATAGAACCACCGCCTCAAGCAACTCTGCAAATTCAATTAAATCAAAGCAGCTACAAAGCCGGTGATTTATTTAAAGCAACGATTACCGAAGAGTTGCAATGGGGATATGATTTATATGTAGCAGTCATTTTACCGTCTGGTGATTTCATTACCTTAAAAGAACAAAACGGTTTCTCTAATTTAAATGAAATTAAAACTTGGTATGGCAAACGCCAACAAGGTATTACAAATCCGTTTTTAGAATTAACATTACCAGCATTACCCACTGGTCAATACTGTTTATTTGGGGCACTTTCTCCCGAAGGCGAACCCCCACTCAACGCCCAAAAATATTGGAAAACCACGCAACAATGTTTTGCCATGAATTGAAGTAACCACCATTACAGATAATATTTTTATGTAATACATTGAAATACAAGAAGTTATTATTTATTGATTGCTATCCCTAAGTCTTGAAATTGTCGTGGGTAGCTTCTTTTCTTTTTGTGGAGAATGGGTTATCATACTCGTTTTTTTGGATTGAGCTATGGCAAATCAACGCATACGAATTCGCTTAAAAGCTTTCGATCATCGATTGCTGGATCAGTCGACTCGTGAAATCGTTCAAACTGCACGCAATACCGGTGCAATGTTTAAAGGACCGATTCCATTACCGACGAAAAAAGAGCGCTTTACGGTATTGACTTCACCCCACGTCGACAAGGATGCGCGGGATCAATACGAACTTCGAACCCACAAACGCTTGTTGGACATTATTGATCCAACTGACAAGACTGTCGACGCTTTGATGAAGCTCGATTTGGCTGCTGGTGTGGATGTACAAATTAAATTAAATTAACTGGTTGCAAATGACAAAAGAATTCTTTTTCAATTGGTTGGAGTAAAAGATGAAAGAAACCATCGGACTCATCGGGCGTAAATGTGGAATGACCCGCATTTTTAAGGAAGACGGTACGGGTGTGCCAGTTTCCGTCATTGAAGTTACGCCCAATCGAATCACCCAACTTAAGTCCGCCGACGGTAAAGATGGTTATAACGCCATCCAACTCACCTACGGAACGGTTAAACCTCAACGCATCAATAAACCAGCTGCTGGCTTATTCACCAAAGTCAACGTCGAAGCTGGACGCGGTTTGCAAGAATTTCGCGTGACTTCTGAAGCACTTAGCAAATATAGCGTCGGTCAAGCATTGGCGGTCGATATCTTTGCCGAAGGTCAAAAAGTCGACGTGGTTGGTGTTAATAAAGGTAAAGGCTTTGCGGGTGTTATTAAACGTTATCACTTTGCTACTCAAGATGCTACGCATGGTAACTCATTGTCGCATCGCGCACCGGGTTCTATTGGTCAACGCCAAAGTCCTGGTCGCGTCTTCAAAGGCAAAAAAATGGGCGGGCAAATGGGTAACGTCCAAAACACTATGCACAACCTTGAAGTCGTGAAGGTGATCGCCGATAAAAACCTCTTATTAGTCAAAGGGGCAATTCCTGGTGCGCCGGGTGGCGAAGTTATGGTTCGTCCCGCTATCAAGGGCTAAAAACCTAGGTTTTACCATAAGTTAACGCGGATTTTAAACGCGGATTATCGCGCAGTTTCAAATACATAGCGCGGATAAACATGGATATAGATTATGGAATTAACATTACAGAGTATTAACAACTCCTCCGCTGGAGCGATGACCGTTAATGACGCGGTGTTCGGTGCACCTTACAATGAAGCACTGATTCATCAAAGCGTAACGGCGTATTTAGCGGGTGGTCGAGCGGGCACTGCCGCTCAAAAAACACGTGCAGAAGTACGTGGATCAACTGCAAAACCTTGGAAACAAAAAGGAACAGGTCGTGCGCGTGCGGGTCATGTTCGCAGCCCAATTTGGCGCGGCGGCGGTGTCACTTTCGCAGCAAAAACTTCTGATCATTCACAAAAACTTAACAAAAAAATGTATGCGGGCGCAATGCGGGCAATTTTGTCTGAATTAGTGCGTCAAGAACGTTTAGTTGCTGTGGATAGCTTTGACGCTGTCACCCCTAAAACCCGCGATTTACTTGCGCAATTAAAAGGGATCGTTCCTTCTAAAACTTTAATTATCACCGATGAAGTGAGTGATAACTTATGGTTAGCAGCGCGCAATGTACACACGATTCGTTTAGCAGACACTGCGTCGTTAGAACCAGTAAGCTTAGTGTGGGCAGATAAAATCATTGTCACCCGTGCGGCTTTAACTGAACTTGAGGGGAGATTCGCATGATTCCACAAACGCGCTTAATGCAAGTGTTGTTGTCGCCAAAAACGACCGAAAAAGCGACCCTTCAAGCCGATAAGCATCGCCAATTTGTCTTCAAAGTCGTTAAAAATGCTTCTAAAGACGAAATTAAAGCAGCGGTTGAGTTTTTGTTTAACGTAAAAGTCCAAGCAGTTCAAACACTTAACGTTAAAGGCAAACATAAACGCCTCGGTAAAACACCCGGCAAACGCTCTGATTGGAAAAAAGCCTACGTCTGCCTTCAAGAAGGCTATGACATCGTTCTGGGAGGTCAATAATGCCCTTACTTAAAGCTAAACCTACCTCCGCAGGTCGTCGTTTCGTCGTTAAAGTCGTCAATCCAGACCTTCATAAAGGCGATCCGTTTGCTCCATTGATCGAAAAACAAGCGAAGAATGGCGGACGCAATAATTACGGTCGGATCACCACTCGTCATCAAGGCGGCGGTCATAAACAACATTACCGCATCATCGACTTCAAACGCGCTGACAAAGACGGCATTCCTTGCGTTGTTGAACGTTTAGAATACGATCCAAACCGTACCGCTAACATCGCTTTATTAAAATACATCGATGGCGAACGCCGTTACATTATCGCGCCAAAAAATTTAAAAGCAGGCGATCCAGTCATGTCTGGAACATCTGCAACAATTAAAATCGGTAACTGCTTGCCATTGCGCAATATTCCCGTTGGTACGACTGTTCATTGCATTGAAATGAAACCAGGCAAAGGTGCGCAACTCGCACGTTCTGCGGGTGCTGGCGTGCAATTAGTCGCTCGTGAAGGTGCGTTTGCAACCATTCGTTTGCGTTCAGGTGAAATGCGTAAAGTGCCTATCGACTGCCGTGCAACGATCGGTGAAGTCGGTAATTCTGAACATAATCTTCGTTCATTAGGCAAAGCGGGTGCGCAACGTTGGCGCGGTGTACGTCCGACCGTTCGTGGGGTTGCCATGAACCCTGTTGACCATCCACACGGTGGTGGTGAAGGTCGTACTTCTGGTGGTCGTCATCCTGTAACGCCTTGGGGTCGCCCCACAAAAGGTGCGAAGACTCGCAAAAACAAACGCACGGACGATATGATCGTTCGCCGTCGCCAAAAGAAATAAGGGATAGCATATGCCTCGTTCAGTTAAAAAAGGACCATTTATTGATTTGCATCTTCTTAAAAAAGTAGAAGTGATGCAAGGTTCGGCGATTAAGCGTCCGATTAAAACTTGGTCGCGTCGGTCGACAGTATTGCCAGACATGGTTGGATTAACCATCGCAGTACACAACGGAAAAGCGCACATACCAGTGTTTGTCAATGAAAACATGGTTGGGCATAAATTGGGTGAATTTGCGTTGACGCGGACTTTCAAAGGTCACGCGGCTGATAAAAAAGCGAAAGCGAAACGCTAAGGAGGAATTGAAATAATGGAAGCCAAAGCGGTATACAAATATGCGCACATTTCTCCCCAAAAATGTCGTTTGATTGCGGATTTAATTCGCGGATTACCCGTTGCAAAAGCGTTAGATGTGTTAGCGTTTAGTGACAAAAAAGCGTCTGAATTGGTGAAAAAAGTCCTCAATTCAGCCATCGCAAATGCCGAACACAATGTGGGCGCAGACGTGGATGATTTGAAAGTCGCGGCAATTTCGGTCGACGAAGGTCCAATCCTCAAAAGAATGCACGCACGGGCGAAAGGTCGCGGAAATCGTATCTCGAAACGCACCAGTCATATTAACGTCACTGTTGCAGATCGTTGATAAATAAGGAATTATTATGGGACAAAAAGTAAATCCAGTCGGCTTTCGCTTAGGCATCGTCAAAGACTGGTCATCAAAATGGTACGCGAGCAGCAAAGATTACGCGGATTTCTTAAACACGGATTTAAAAATTCGTGAATACGTTCGTGAAAAACTCAAAGCCGCGTCAGTTAGCCAAATTCGCATCGAAAGACCCGCTCGTAATGCCCGCATCATCATTCACACTGCCAGACCTGGTATTGTGATCGGCAAAAAAGGCGAAGACATCGATAAATTACGCAAAGACATCTCCCAAATGATCGGGATGCCTGTCAATGTGGGCGTTGAAGAAATTCGCAAACCTGAATTGGATGCGTATCTCGTTGCAGAAAGTATTGGACAACAACTCGAACGTCGGATTATGTTCCGTCGTGCGATGAAACGTGCAGTGACCAATGCCATGCGTTTAGGCGCGTTAGGCGTGCGGATCAACGTTTCTGGTCGTTTGAACGGTGCTGAAATCGCGCGGACTGAATGGTATCGTGAAGGTCGTGTGCCTTTACATACCTTACGGGCTGATATCGATTACGGTTTTGCAGAAGCGCACACCACATTTGGCGTGATCGGCGTGAAAGTATGGATTTTCAAAGGCGAAATTTTAGGGAAACCTACCTTTGGCACAACCGAAACTTCCGATAAATCCGCTGAAGTCGATGCTAAATCAGATCGTCCAAAGAACGATAGACCTCGCAACGACAGACCTCGTTCCGATAAACCGCGTGGTGATAATAATCGTGCGCCTCGTAAAAAAGCGAACCCTCCTAAAGAAGGATAATCAAGATGTTACAACCTAAACGCACTAAATTTAGAAAAATGCACAAAGGACGTAATCGCGGGTTAGCATTGCGTGGAAGCGCGGTAAGTTTTGGCGAATTTGGCTTAAAAGCCACCGAACGCGGTGAATTAACTGCGCGCCAAATCGAATCTGCGCGTCGTGCGATTGCCCGTTATGTCAAACGTGGCGGTAAATTATGGATTCGAGTCTTCCCAGACAAGCCCATTACTCAAAAACCCTTAGAAGTACGGATGGGTTCTGGTAAAGGTAACGTAGAATATTGGGTAGCATTGATCCAACCGGGTAAAATGTTGTATGAAATTGAGGGCGTACCAGAAGAAATCGCACGCGAAGCCTTTCGTTTAGCGGCATCAAAATTACCGGTACAAACGACCTTTATTAATCGGACAGTATTATGAAGATCAAAGACTTACGCGACAAATCCGTTGCGGAATTGAAAGAAGAATTATTGGGTTTGTTGCGCGAACAATTCAATTTGCGGATGCAACGCGGCAGCGAACAATTAGCGCGCACCCATTTGTTGAGAGATGTGCGTCGTAACATCGCGCGAGTGAAAACCCTTTTAACCGAGAAGGCGGCTTAATCATGAGCGAAGATACTAAAAAAATCAGAACCTTAACGGGGCGCGTCACCAGCAATAAAATGGACAAAACCATCACGGTTGCTATCGAACGCAAAGTTAAGCATCCGTTGTATGGTAAGTACTTGAAACGTACCACAAAATTACACGCGCACGACGCTGACAATGTTTGTCAAATCGGCGATGTGGTGGCGATTGTGGAATGCCGCCCGTTGTCAAAAACCAAAGCCTTTGCTTTACATCAAGTTTTAGAAAAAGCACAGGGCTAGGAGAATCTCATGATACAAACTGAATCTCATTTAGACGTTGCCGATAATAGTGGCGCAAAAAAAGTCATGTGCATCAAAGTGTTAGGTGGTGCAAAACGCCGTTATGCGGGCATTGGCGACATTATCAAAGTCAGCATCAAAGACGCAACGCCTCGCGGCAAAGTTAAAAAAGGCGACGTTTATAACGCGGTCGTCGTGAGAACTCGTCACGGTGTACGCCGTCCCGATGGTTCTTTAATTCGCTTTGATGGCAACGCCGCAGTGTTGTTAAACAATCAACATCAACCGATCGGCACACGGATTTTTGGACCTGTCACTCGTGAATTGCGCAGTGAAAAGTTTATGAAAATCATCTCGTTAGCACCGGAGGTTTTATAATGCGTAGACTCAAATCTGGCGACGAAGTCATTGTCATCACTGGCAAAGACAAAGGCAAAACCGGCAAAATCGTTCGTGTGATCGACAATGAAAAAGTCGTCGTGGAAAACCTCAATTTGGCAAAACGCCACACCAAAGGTAATCCGATGAAAAATACCCCCGGCGGAATCGTTGAAAAAGAAATGCCCATTCATATTTCGAATGTCGCATTATTTAACCCGTTGACCAATAAGGCTGATCGGGTTGGCATCAAAACTCTCGAAGACGGCAAAAAAGTCCGTTTCTTCAAGTCCAATCAAGAAGTGGTGGACATTTAAGATGGCAAGACTCCAAGACACCTATAAAAATGAAATTGTTGCCAAACTCATGGAACAATTTGGTTACAAAAACATCATGCAAGTCCCCAAAATTGAGAAAATTACGCTCAACATGGGCGTGGGTGAAGCGGTTGCTGATAAAAAAATCATCGACAAAGCAGTGGGCGATATGACGGCAATTGCAGGTCAAAAACCAGTCGTTACCAAAGCGCGTAAATCCGTTGCAACTTTCAAAATTCGTACGGGCTATCCTGTTGGTTGTAAAGTGACTTTACGCCGCGAAAAAATGTATGAGTTTTTAGATCGTTTAGTGACGATTGCTTGCCCTCGAATTCGTGACTTTCGTGGTTTCAGTCCTAAAGGTTTTGACGGTCAAGGCAATTACAGCGTTGGTGTGCGTGAGCAAATCATCTTCCCTGAAATTGACTACGATAAAGTCGACGCGATTCGCGGTATGGACATCACCATCACCACCAGCGCAAAAACCAACGACGAAGCCAAAGCGTTGTTGAAAGCCTTTAATTTTCCATTACGGGAGAAATAAACATGGCAAAATTATCCATGATTAACCGCGAAGTCAAACGCGCTGCCGTCATCAAAAAATACGCTGAAAAACGTAAAGAATTGAAAGCCGCCGTTGTGAATGTGAATTTGAGCGAAGAAGAACGCGCTGCTGCACAAGCAAAATTCCAAGCGTTACCTCGCAATGCAAGCCCTTGCCGTTTAAGAAACCGTTGTCGCGTCACTGGAAGATCGCGCGGTGTGTATCGTAAATTCGGTTTAGGACGCAGCAAATTGCGTGAATATACGATGTGGGGTTTAGTACCAGGCTTATCTAAAGCGAGCTGGTAATCTTTTGTTTTTAAACAATATTTTCAAGATACTGAGGGTTATGATGCTAAAAGAAACCTTCAAGTCTGGAGCAAATTTATGAGTATGACCGATCCGATTGCGGATATGTTGACCCGCATTCGCAACGCGCAAGCAATGAAGAAAACTCAGGTGGAAATGCCTGCGTCAAAGTTAAAATCTGCTGTGGCTGCGCTCTTAAAGGATGAAGGCTATATTGCTGATTTTTCAATAAATTCTGAAAAGAAAGCAACCTTATCCGTCCAATTAAAATACTATTTGGGCAAACCCGTCATCGAAAGCGTGCAACGTGTGAGCCGCCCGGGTTTGCGCATTTACAAAGCAAAAGACGACCTCCCTAAAGTGAAGGGTGGATTGGGGATTGCGATTATTTCTACTTCTAAAGGACTGATGTCTGATCGAGCTGCGCGTGCGGCTGGACATGGCGGCGAAGTTCTCTGCTATGTGTTCTAAGGGAGAAGAAAATGTCAAGAATTGCTAAAAACCCAATTACTGTCCCTGCTGGTGTGGATGTCAAAATTAATGACAATACTGTTCAAGTTAAAGGTCCTAAAGGTACTTTAACGCAAACATTGCATTCCAAAGTAGAAGTCGTGTTAGATCAAGGCACTATCTCTTTTAACTTGGAAGGCAAAAACGATTATGTTCGGATGCAATCTGGGACGGCGCGGGCGTTGATTAATAATCTCGTGCAAGGTGTCAGCAAAGGGTATGAACGTAAATTAATGTTGGTCGGCGTGGGTTATCGTGCCGCTGTGCAAGGTTCTACGTTGAATTTAACCTTGGGTTATTCTCATCCGATCAATTTCCCGATTCCGCAAGGTATCCAAATTGAAACCCCCACCCAAACCGAAATTTTGGTCAAGGGCATCGACAAACAATTGGTTGGACAAGTGTCTGCAAACATCCGCGCGTATCGTCGTCCTGAACCTTATAAAGGTAAAGGTATTCGTTATTCGGATGAAGTCATTATCCAAAAAGAAACCAAGAAGAAGAAATAGGGGATCGTGAAACATGGATAAAAAAACCAGTCGTTTGCGTCGTGCACGCAAAACCCGTGAACATATCAAAACCTTGGGTGCAACCCGTTTGTGCGTTCACAAAACCCCTCGCCACATCTATGCTCAAGTCACCACTGCGGACGGTTCTAAAGTGTTGGCAAGCGCGTCAACGCTCGATAAAACTTGTCGAGATGACGTGGGTTATGGTGGAAACATCAAAGCCGCACAATGGGTAGGCAAAACCGTCGCCGAACGTGCGAAATCCGCAGGCATCGAAGCGGTTGCATTTGATCGCTCTGGCTTTAAATATCACGGCAGAATCAAAGCATTAGCTGATGCCGCTCGTGAAAACGGTCTTCAATTCTAAGGGTGTCGCATGGCAAATAACAATTACGAACTCCAGCCCAAAGATGATTTGCTGGAAAAATTAGTCGCCGTCAATCGCGTCGCTAAAGTGGTTAAAGGCGGTCGGATTTTCAGCTTCACCGCTTTAACAGTGGTCGGCGATGGCAAAGGTCGCATCGGCTTTGGTTACGGCAAAGCACGCGAAGTCCCTGCGGCAATCCAAAAAGCTATGGACGCAGCGCGCAAAAACGTTAAAAAAGTCGCTTTAAATGGTTCAACTTTGCATTACGCAATCAATTCTCGTCATGGCGCGGCTAAAGTTTATATGCAACCCGCTTCCGAAGGTACGGGGATTATTGCGGGCGGTGCGATGCGGGCGGTGTTTGAAGTGGTCGGCGTTCACAACGTATTAGCGAAAACCATCGGTTCTTCAAATCCAATCAACGTGGTTCGTGCAACCATTGATGGTTTAATGAGCATGACCGCGCCTGAACACATCGCAGCAAAACGCGGCAAAACCGTTGAGGAGATTTTAGGATGAAAAAACTTAAAGTTACTCAAATTCGTAGCACAAACAAACGTTTAGCGAATCATAAAGCGTGCGTGATTGGATTGGGCTTACGTCGGATACGTCACACCGTCGAAATGTTGGACACGCCAGAAAATCGCGGCATGATCAACAAAGTATCCTATATGTTAAAGGTAGAAGAGGTTTAAGATGCGCTTAAATACCATTAAACCCGCAAGCGGCTCAAAAACTTCACCCAAACGTTTGGGTCGTGGCATTGGCTCTGGCTTAGGTAAAACCAGTGGTCGCGGTCACAAAGGTCAACACGCTCGTGCGGGCGGTTATCACAAAGTCGGCTTCGAAGGCGGTCAAATGCCTTTACAACGCCGTTTGCCTAAAATCGGCTTCAAATCTCATATGGCGAGATTCGTTGCAGAAGTTGGTTTGGCACATTTGGCGAAATTAGATGTCGAAGTGATTGATTTATCTGTATTAATTGCGGCTGGATTTGTGCCCTCGCACACCAAAAAAGCCAAAGTCATGTTGTCAGGTAAATTAGAAAAAGCGGTCAAAGTCAACGCTGCAAGTGGCGTGGTTTTAACCAAAGGCGCGAAAGCAGCCCTCGAAGCAGCGGGCGGCAGCATCGTCGAATAATAGCAAATTGGCGTGCCATCTCTTTGATTTTATTGTAAAAATAATGTCAAAGTATGGCATCAAATTTTAATTGCGTAACGGGGATAGCAGTGGCATTTGGCAATCTTTCCGCCGCCGATGAAATAGGCAAACTCGGGCGTTTAACCGAACTCAAACAACGGTTGTTGTTTTTAATCGGCGCGCTCATTGTGTACCGAATTGGGACGTTTATTCCCGTTCCTGGTATTGATGCTGTTAAATTGGCGCAACTTTTTTCTTCGCAACAAGGCACCATTCTGGATATGTTCAATATGTTTTCAGGAGGCGCATTGCAGCGTTTTTCGGTACTTGCATTGGGAATTATGCCGTACATTTCGGCATCGATTATTGTGCAATTACTCACCGCCGTTTCTCCCGCTTTGGAACAATTGAAAAAAGAAGGCGAATCGGGTAGAAGAAAAATCACCCAATATACCCGTTACGGGACAGTTGTATTGGCAACTTTCCAAGCGATAGGAATTTCGATTGCTTTAGAAAGTCAAAATGTGGCTGTTGAAGCTGGACTTGGCTTTCGTGTGACCGCTGCCGTTACCTTGGTGACGGGTACAATGTTCCTAATGTGGCTAGGAGAACAAATTACCGAACGTGGCATAGGAAATGGTATTTCTATGATCATTTTCGCAGGGATCGTCGCTGGCTTACCAAGTGCAGTGGGTTCAACATTAGAACTCGCTCGAACTGGACAAATGCACGTCTTCACCTTGGTGATTATTTTAGCGTTAGTGTTAGGTGTCACCGCGTTTGTGGTATTTGTCGAACGGGGTCAACGTCGAATCACCGTCAATTACGCCAAACGACAAGTCGGACGACGAGTCTATGCGGGTCAAAGCAGCCATTTACCCTTAAAAGTGAATATGGCGGGAGTTATTCCTCCGATCTTTGCATCGAGCATTATTTTATTTCCCGCAACGTTAGGAAATTGGTTTGGTAGCTCAAGCGATATGATGTGGCTAAAAGATTTGTCACAAACCGTCGCACCCGGTCAACCGCTTTATGTATTGTTCTATGCAATTGCGATTATTTTCTTCTGTTTCTTTTATACTGCGTTGATGTTTAACCCTAAAGAAACCGCCGACAATTTGAAAAAGTCTGGGGCATTTATTCCGGGTATTCGCCCAGGTGAGCAAACCGCTAAATATATCGATGAAGTGATGTCGCGTTTAACATTGGTGGGCGCGGTTTATATCACAGCCGTGTGTTTATTGCCAGAATTTATGACATTGCAATGGAATGTTCCCTTTTATTTTGGTGGAACAAGTTTGTTGATTATAGTAGTTGTGGTGATGGATTTCATGGCACAAATTCAAGCGCATTTGGTTTCGCACCAATATGAAGGTTTGATGAAAAAAGCCAATTTGAAAGGTCCACTGCGCTAATTAACCGTTTTAGACCTAGCGGTTTTTAAAATAACTTGCTAGGTTTTCAGAAATGATCGGAGTTATGAAATGAAAGTCAGAGCATCTGTAAAAAAGATTTGTCGCAATTGCAAAATTGTTCGACGCAATGGCAACGTCCATGTGATTTGCAGCAAAGAGCCTCGCCATAAACAACGTCAAGGCTAATAAGCACTTGCGAGAATATCGCAGACAGGTTAAAATTATTTTTTTCAGCTCACTCGCTCAAACAACTTGTATTTGAAGCAGAGGCAGCAGCTAAATTTTTGAGGAGTACAGTATGGCGCGTATTGCTGGTATTAATATCCCAGTCAATAAACATGTCGTTATCGCCTTAACGTCCATTTTTGGAATCGGGCGCACACGGTCAAGCAGTATTTGTGACGCTGCACAGATCGCCCCGACGACAAAAGTGAAAGATTTGACAGAAGAACAATTGGATGTGTTACGGACAGAAGTCGCTAAATACCCCGTCGAAGGGGATTTGCGCCGCGAAGTAGCCATGAATATCAAACGCTTGATGGATTTAGCTTGTTATCGTGGTATCCGTCATCGTCGTGGCTTGCCTTTGCGCGGTCAACGTACCCGTACCAACGCTCGCACCCGTAAAGGTCCGCGTAAACTCATCCGGAAACAATAGGAAGACTCATGGCTAAACCGTCCGCTAAATCGTCCGCTAAACCCTCTGCGGCGCAGCAAGCACGTAAAAAAATTAAACGAAGCGTCAGCGAAGGCATTGCCCACGTCCATGCTTCCTTTAACAACACCATTATCACCATCACAGATCGTCAAGGTAATGTCTTGGCGTGGGCAACTTCTGGCGGCAGCGGTTTTCGCGGCTCTCGTAAAAGTACCCCTTTTGCTGCGCAGGTCGCCGCTGAACGTGTCGGTAATGTGGTTAAAGAATATGGCATGAAAAACATCGAAGTGCGCATCAAAGGACCCGGTCCTGGGCGTGAATCCGCTGTGCGTGCATTAAATGCCAATGGATTTAAAGTCACCAGCATCACCGATGTGACTCCCGTTCCTCATAACGGTTGTCGTCCACCCAAACGTCGGAGAGTGTAATCATGGCAAGATATTTAGGTCCCAAATGTAAATTAAGCCGTCGTGAAGGCGGGGCTGATTTATCTCTCAAAAGTCGCGCCCGTGCGTTAGATGGCAAATGCAAACTCGCCAAATTACCCGGTCAACACGGCGATAAAAAACAACGTCTATCTGATTACGGCGTGCAATTGCGCGAAAAACAAAAATTACGCCGCATTTATGGTGTGTTAGAACGTCAATTCAGCAATTATTACGCGGAAGCCTCTGCAACCAAAGGTTCAACAGGTGAAAACTTATTGACCCTTTTAGAATGCCGTTTGGATAATGTTGTTTATCGGATGGGTTTTGGCGTAACGCGTTCAGAATGCCGTCAATTGGTCAGCCACAAAGCGATTGAAGTGAACGGTAAAGTCGTTAATATCGCGTCTTTTCAAGTCAAAGCGGGCGATGTAATTAGCGTGACTGAAAAATCTCGTGCGCAATTACGGATTAAATCTTCGTTGGCTGCCTCCGAGAATTTTGGCTTTCCAACGTGGGTTGAAGTCGATACTTCTAAAATGGAAGGGAAATTGAAAAATGTCCCTGAACGTTCAGATTTACCGCCCGACATCAACGAACAATTGGTTGTTGAGTTGTATTCTAAGTAAAGTCTTGAAAATAGGTATTTTTATATCATGCAAACCGCCGGCATAGAGTTGTTAAAACCGCGTATTGTCGAAGTTAAAAAATTCTCCGACACGAGCGCTAAAGTCACCCTCGAACCTTTAGATCGAGGTTTTGGTCACACTTTAGGCAATGCACTGCGGCGTGTGTTGCTTTCTTCGCTGTCGGGCTCGGCAGTCGTCGAAGCAAAAATTCGCGGTGTCGAACACGAGTACTCCAGCCTCGAAGGCGTACAAGAAGACGTGGTCGACATCCTCTTGAATCTCAAAGGTCTCGCCATTCGCCTCACCGGTCGCCAAGAAGTGGTGCTCAAACTCCACAAAAAAGGTCCCGGCATGATCACCGCGTCAGATATCGTCGGTGAACACGATGTGGAAATTGTTAATCCTAACCATGTCATCGCCAACTTAACCAAAGCGGGCGAGCTGGAAATGGAACTCAAAGTCAAAGTCGGACGCGGTTATCAGCCCGCAACTCAACGTTTATTAGAAGATGATTCGAATAGTATTGGTTGGTTGCGTTTGGATGCGTCGTTTAGCCCGATTTATCGCGTCGCATACAGCGTCGAGAGCGCACGGGTTGAACAGCGGACTAACCTCGATAAACTCGTTTTAGAACTTCAAACCAATGGCACGGTTGAACCTGAAAATGCCGTTCGTCAAGCCGCAAAAATCCTTGTAGATCAATTAGCTGTGATTGTTGATTTACAAGGTACGCGCATCGAAATCGAAACGGGTGCATTTATCACTTCCGCATCCGTCGATCCGATTTTATTGCGTCCGGTGGATGAATTAGAACTCACGGTTCGATCAGCTAACTGTTTGAAAGCTGAGAACATTTATTACATTGGCGATTTGGTGCAACGTTCAGAAACTGAGTTGCTCAAAACCCCGAATTTGGGCAAGAAATCGCTCACTGAGATCAAAGACGTTTTGGCAACGCATGGGCTTTCTTTAGGAATGCGTTTAGAGAGTTGGCCCCCGCCAGAAGGTCTTTATCACGAACTAAAAGCTGGAAATTAAATCATGCGTCATGGAAACTCAGGGCGGCTGCTCAATCGGACTTCAAGCCATCGCAAAGCCCTTTTTAAAAATTTAACCGCTGCGTTAGTGCAGCACGAAATCATCACCACCACGTTGCCAAAAGCCAAAGAATTACGCAGTTTCGCCGAACCTTTTGTGACCTTAGCAAAAGTTGATGGCTTAGCGAATCGTCGTTTAGCGTTTGATAGATTGCGTGATCGTGGCACAGTAACCAAATTATTCAATGAGTTAGGACCACGTTATAAAGAACGTCAAGGCGGCTATTTACGCATCTTAAAATGTGGCTTCCGCGCAGGCGACAATGCCCCAATGGCAATGATTGAATTTGTTGATCGTCCCGTTTCTACCGAAGATTCTGATGATTAATAAACCTCAATAAAATCAAAAAATTAAAAAAAAAGGTACTTTCCTCATCGAAAGTGCCTTTTTTATTGCCTAAAAAAGTTTGGGGTAGTGATCAAATTGAGATGCTAATTAAATCTATAATTTACTGAAAATAAACACAAAATATGTAAAATTATCTCTTGCTTTTGATCACTACCCAAAAATATTAGGTTGTTGGCAAGGAAAGTTAGAATGTCCCTTAAATTTACCACTTGAAATAAGAGAAGAATGGTAATGTATAATATATATAATAACCCGAGTTTGGGATAATAAAATGAGGGTAGTGGTGCATTTGCTGAGTGATGGTCTTTATATTTCAAGAAGTTAGAACAGAATTTCACGCCATTGTGCACCATTACCAAAATGAGAAAAATAAATTGGTTAAAATCTACGTTTTTAAATGAATTATAAATTAAATTATCCCGAACTCAGGTTAGTGATAGGGATGAAAATACCCAGAGTTTTTTGCAAGTTTTATTGTAAAATGAATCCACGCCCCTTTATTTTCTTTTTTAACCTTCAGCTTTACATTACATTTGAAGAAAACCTTGTGTAAATATGGAGAGTAAGTTAAAAGGGGTAATATAAAAAGTCAGATCGAAAGTATTCTCTATTTTGACAAATATTTGAAACCATGAAGCATAATAAATAAAAAAGCCCCCTTGTTTCGAGGGGGCGGTTGAAAGAACCTAGTGTAAGGAGTGGTCTAAGCTGACTAGTTTAGAAAGAATCTATTATAACATATTGATTGTATTATAAATTATATATAAACCAGCAAGAGTCTTCCTTATTCTCTTGCTTCTACTAGTAGTGTTTTCGTAAAACCCGCTTAACCCATTGTAAAAAAAGAGCAGTTCAATTATTCTCTCCTTATCTTCAATAGTTAAAATATGTTTCTGCCATTTGCGGTTCAAATACCGCACTTCTTTTCGCTTACGCCGAATGACTTTTGTAAAAGCTTGCGTGAACGCTATTGCCGATAATCTGGAATCTGTTTTCATATGGTTTATCCCTTTAGTTAAATATTTAGGTAAAACCAGTCAAAATAAACACAATCCTCTTACACTAGAAACACACTCAAAAGAGATTGCACTCCCTTGGGTAGCGACGATATAGCGCAGAAAATTATTATTTCAATATCCTGTGGAAAAATTAGGTAGTGCATAATTTAGGATGATATAGTATAATGTGATATTAAGAAAAGAATAGAGGAAATAAAAGAGATGATTTGTCCAA
>DYRG01000114.1 GCA_020718845.1 Thiomargarita sp. | reverse complement strand
AAAAATCGACAGTATGAAGAATTTAATTTTCACAACATTTTTTGCTTTAATTGTTAATTTAACAATTTTTGGACAGAATTTTATTCATTCCAACAACGGACAACTTAACAAAGATTATAATCCAATTGAATTAAAAGGACTAAACTTTTGGGCTTATGATGATGAATATCCCAATACGGACTTTCCGTATGATTATAATTGGTATGCCAATGAGTTTAATGAAGCATCATTCGGCGAAATTCACAACACCTTGTGTTTTAATGTTGTTCGCTTAAATATGGATTTCCGGTTTTTCGAGAATGATGCCAACCCCAATGTTTACATGCAAGCAGGTTGGGATTGGCTCGACGAAAAAATTTTATGGGCAAGAAATAATAATGTCTATTTGATATTAGATATGCACACGCCTCAGGGTGGTTATCAGAGTTTTGGATTTACCGGAAATTTCTGGGGGAGTTCACAGCAGGACATTAACAACAGAACCCGTTTTACAAATTTATGGAAAGAAATTGCCGACCGTTATAAAAATGATACGATTATTGCCGGGTTCGATTTAATAAACGAAGCTATGCCTAATAACAATAGTTCATATTGGACATTAATTCAACAAACCGTCAACCAAATAAGAACAGTCGACATTAACCATTTAATAATCGTAGAAGAAGCATTTAATGCGGACTTTCAATGGCAAAGCATATCGGATAACAATTACTGCATTGACTTTCATTTTTATAATCCATGGGATTTTGTTGCGAATGAAAATGCCTCGCCTTATACCATGACTTTGGAACAGTTGAAACAAGAAATGCTCGACCAAGGTTTGCAATTTGCATTAGACAATAATATCCCGCTAAATATAGGAGAATACGGAATTAAAAGGGAAGTATTAGAAAGACAAGGTTCTAACTGGGAAGTGTATCTGAACCAACTGCATACCTTGTTTGACACATACAATTTAAGCCGACAAATTTGGAACTACCACGCAAACTATTGGGGTTTGCACGAACCTTATAACAACACCTTGCCAAACTCTAATAATGTCAATACAATTCTGTATTCATATTATGAAATTCTTTGTAATACATCATCTGTAAACGAAACAGGATTTTATGAAATGAATATTTATCCGAACCCGGCAGAAGAATATATAATAATTGAAACCAAAATGACAAATTATCAAATTGACATAGTTGATATTAGCGGTAAAACACACAAAACAATAACAGTAAACGGCAACAACA
>DYRG01000019.1 GCA_020718845.1 Thiomargarita sp. | reverse complement strand
GCGATGTTTGTGATTACATTTATCGCCAAGCAATTACTTCTGCGGGAACGGGTTGTATGGCAGCCTTAGATGCAGAGAAATTCCTCGACGCATTAGGGGTTTAAAAATATAGCATTAAATACGATTTACACTGTATTTAATGCTATTTTAGCACTTAATAAAAATAATCTTTTTGAATTTTATGTAACCATCCCTCTGTATCAGGAAACATAGTTTCTTTTGAAATTCCCGCTAAATCTAAAAAACGTTTTGCTTCAGGGTGAACATCTATAGGAATTTCAACCTTAACTATATGCTTTAAACAAGTCATTTCCAATGGTCTTTCATCTAAACCATGCACAGTAAAAAAGCCTTGTTGTGATCTAATTCTTTCATTTGGAGCTGGAGCATAAAATGGCATAGGATAAGAATATTTCCAACTTTTATCTTTTTTAATAAAACACCTATAATAATCAGTTTCTTCATAAAGATGAAAATCTCCTATTTCTTTATTATTATTTCCTTTAGCTCTGCATGATAATGAAAAAGGGTTTAGTATCCATATACATGGTAGTGCTTGATTAATTGGATCATAATTATTTATTGCAAAATATAAAGCAACACCAAAACATTCTGTCCAATCCAATAGTCTAGTAGGAGTACCAAAATGTTGCATATCAATAAGATTAAACCAAGAATTAAGATTATGAGATGCCATTCTAGTTCTAATATATGCTTTGTAAAGATTTTCTTCTGCATTAGGTTTACGAGGGTGGCAAAACAATGAAGGAAGAAGAGAATAATTAGAATTTGAAAGTCCTCGATACCAAGCACCAGAGGATGAACATTTTAATTCTACTCTTTTTTTATTAATCTCATCCAAGAAACTATGCCAATTATTCATATTTTTTCCAAAATTAAAATTGGTGGAACTGGCGAGGATTCGAACCTCCGACCTTTCCCTAGTCCAAGAGAATGCTCTACCACTAAGCTACAGTTCCAAGCGTATTCACATTATAAAAGTAATTTTAACTTATTGTCTATACCAAATAAAAAATTTATAATACTCCAAAATGATATTTTGTATTAAAATATAATATGTTCATTGAAAAGAATTTTTAAAAAAATGATAACATTCAATGCTTTAAATTTATCCAATTTTGTGGTCTTCGGATAATATATGCCAAATATTTTAACTTTAGAATAAAATAGGAAAAAATGATGAACGCTGCTTTAAAATTAGTAACCAAATACACTTATGCTGATTATTGCAACTGGTCAGAAGATGAGCGTTGGGAATTAATTGACGGTGAAGCCTACGCAATGTTTGCACCGTCGCGGCTTCATCAAAAATTTGTTTCTGATTTAGCGGGTCAATTAAGAAACTATTTTCAAAAAAAACCTTGTGAATTTTATGTCGCACCATTTGATGTACGTTTGCCAAAAAGAAATGAAAAAGATGAGCAAATTGACACCGTTATTCAACCTGATCTTTCAATTATTTGTGATGAGCAAAAATTAGATGATAAAGGGTGTCGAGGTGCACCAGATTGGATAATTGAAGTAATCTCTCCTTCCTCAAAATTAATGGATATGGAAGTTAAAAGAAAACTTTATGAACAACATGGTGTTAAAGAATATTGGATTATTAATCCAGAAAAATGCCATTTAATGGTTTATTTGCTTGATTTCCAAAAAAAATATAATCAACCTATCATTTATCCTTTGGAACAACCTGTGCAAGTTTCTTTGTTTTCTGATTTATTTATCGATTGGGAATTTCTTACACCAAAAAAAGTCTAATAATATGAGCTTATTTTATATTCCTCGCAAAGCACCTGCTGAGACTTTTCCTCCCTTATTACATCATAGTTCTAATGATGTAGTTGCAATCGGAGGGGATTTGTCGACAAACCGTTTATTAGCGGCATATCGGCGAGGAATTTTTCCTTGGGATTCTTTTAATGGAGAAATCCTCTGGTGGTCGCCCGATCCTCGATTAGTTTTGTTTCCCGATCAAATCCGAATTACGAGAAGTTTGCGCAAAAGAATCAATAATGTTGGATTTAGTGTTACTTTAGATCAAGCCTTTGAGCAAGTGATTTCTCAATGTGCGGTTACTCGTGAAGAAACATGGCTTAATTTAGAAATGCAAAAAGCCTATATTCGACTCCATAATAAAGGCTTTGCGCATTCGGTAGAAACGTGGTTTGAAGGATCATTGGTCGGCGGTTTTTATGGGGTTGCATTGGGAAGAATATTTTTTGGAGAATCAATGTTTAGTTTAATGAATGATGCGTCGAAGGTTGCATTAGTGCATTTTTGTGAGCAATTACAACGTTGGAGATTTCCTCTAATTGATTGTCAAGTTCATTCCTCTCATTTAGAGAGTTTAGGTGCAGTGGAAATCTCACGCCAAGCATTTCTAGGAGAATTAATTAACTGTAATGCACCAAGCCCAAATTGGTCGATGGGTTTTTCTAACGTTCTTTAAATTTTATAAAAAACCTACGTTTATCCAAAAAACAGTTATAATTCCGTTTTATTTTTTACTAAGGAGAATCGACTTATGAAATCAAATGTTTATAAAAGAAGTTGGTTGCTTGCTGCAAATATTTTTTTGCTTGGAATCAATAATATAGCGGCAGAAACTTTAGTAATTGAAACCATCTACAAAGCACCACTATCTACACCCGATAGTAAGGGATTGATTGATTTAATTACTAAAGAACGCTTTGCGCGCAGTGGTCTAAATGTTATATTGCAACCCATTTCAAATGTTCAAGCGTTAGAACAAGCAAATAGCGGCGTATTTGATGGCGACATTATGCGCGTGAATGGAGCTGACAAAAAATATCCTAACTTAATTAAAGTTCCAGGCGTAGTGATGGAAGCGTTTGATTTTATGGCTTTTACAAAAAATCGTGATCTCAAACTACCCGAAGGTTGGAAGAGTTTAAAAGCGTATCGCGTGGCGGTTGCGCAAGATTGGGTGCTGATAAAGAAAAGACTTGCTGAATTTGACATTGTACCCGCTGAGAGCCTTTCTAATCCGTCACAATTATTTTCTGCGCTACATCGTGGCAAAGTTGATGTGGTTGTTTTTGAACGCACGATGGGTTATGAAGTGCTCAAAAGTTTTGGTTTTAAAGATATTATTGCAATTGAACCCCCGCTCGATTCTGAAAAAATGTATTTGTACCTAAACAAAAAACATGAGGCACTTGTACCAAAATTGGAGGACGCGCTTAAAAATATGATCAAAGATGGAACAGTTAAAAAATTAACCGACGACATCCTTTCTAAATATAGAAACTAAAACCAAGCACTTTTTCACTCAAGGAGAATTGATTTATGAAATCGTATAGTTATACAAAACAAAGAAATTGGTTGGTAATTGCAAGCCTTTTTTTATTTGGTATGAATAATATCAAAGCGGAGGAATCCTTAGTAATTGGAACTATGTACAGAGCGCCGCTATCTACACATGACGGCAAAGGATTGGTTGATTTAATTACTAAAGAACGGTTTGCGCGTAGTGGTTTGAATGTTGTATTGCAACCTACTTCAAATGTTCAAGCATTAGAACAAGCAAATGATGGCGTACTTGATGGCGACATTATGCGCATTGCTGAAGGTGTCACCAAAAGATACCCTAATTTGATTAAAGTCCCCGGCGAGGTAATGGAAGGATATGATTTTGTGGCTTTTACAAAGAATCGTGATCTCAAATTACCTGAGGGTTGGAAAAGTTTGAAAGCATATCGTGTGGGGACAATGCAAGATAGAGTGCTGGTAGATAAAAAACTTGCCGAATTTGATGTTGTACCTGTTGAGAAATTTTCTAATCCGTCACTATTATTTACTGCATTACATCGTGGTAAAGTTGATATTGTTATTCATGCGCGTTTAACGGGTTATGAAATACTCAAGAATGTTGGTTTCAAAAATATTATTGCAATTGAACCCCCGCTCGATTCTGAAAAAATGTATTTGTACCTAAACAAAAAACATGAGGCACTTATTCCAAAATTGGATGATGCGCTAAAAAGCATGATCAACGACGGAACAATCAAAAAATTAACCGACGATTTCCTCTCTAAGTATAAAAACTAAACCTTAGATCGTGGCTTAAATAACGGGGATAGCAAGTGAGTTTTTTAAACCTTAATGTGGGAACTAAAATTTTTGGTGGTTTTTTATTGACCACCGTGTTATCTGCGGTTATTGCTGCGATTGTCACTGCGGTTGGCATTCATCAACTTGTCAATACAATCAATCACTTATCTGGCAATGTTGCGGCTAATCAGTGGGAAACGAACACTTTACGCAACGATATTTTGTTGAGTCGTCTGCATTCATTGCAATATGTCACCACCATGAAAAAGGATGATTTGGCGGAAGTGCAACGGCGGTTTGAACAGTTAAAACAACTCGTTGCAAAATATGAACAAATCGTTACTCATCCAGAACGCATTAAATTATTAAAGCAAATCAAGATTAGTTTAGCGGACTATATTGCCTCATTTGAAGAAATCACTAAATTGCTCTCCCTGCGCGAAGAAACGGTTCAAAAAATCCTTAATATTCAAGGTCCTTTAATAGATGATCGATTTGAACAATTGCGTAGTGGATTTCTGATCGCCAACGATGCAGATAATCTGTATGAAATAGGTAATGCTCAAACATTATTTCTTTGGATGAGATTAGATTCATTTAGATACCTTCACGATGATAATCCAACCTTAGTTAAACGGTTTCAGGATCATCAAAACAAAGTCCAGATAACTATTAAAGAAATCATCCCTAAATTAAATGGAGAAATGCTGGGATTTGCGAGTGAAATTGAAACGGCAGTTGGTTTGTATGTAAAAGGTTTTAACACAATGCGCCAAAGCCATGATCAACAACACAATATTTACAACCAAAAGTTTCTTTCTCTTGGTTCAAAAATACACGACATGATCACCAATATTGCCACTCAAACAAATGCTGACTTTCAAGAAGCTAAACAAAGTGCTTCTGAATTAGTAATTAACATCGAACGTTTGTTATGGGGTGCTCTGTTTGGCGCGATTGGATTTGCTTTGTTATTGGGATGGTTAATTTCTCGCAGTATTACTAAGCCATTGATTGAGGCGGTTGGGTTATCTGAACGTTTGGCACAAGGCGAACTGACTGCGCGTGCCAGCACGACAACCCGAACCGATGAAATGGGGCGAATGTTGGCGGCAATGAATGATATGGGTGAACGGTTGCAGAGTGTTATTCTCAGCGTCGCAGATGCGGCATCTCAACTCAATTCAGTCGCTGGTCAAGTGAGTTCTACCGCCGCGGAATTGTCACAAAGCAGCAGCGAACAGGCAGCCAGTGTCGAGGAAGTTTCTTCTTCCATCGAAGAAATGGAAGCGGGCATTTCCCAAAATGCCGATAACGCCATCAACACCAACAAAATCGCTGAAGAAACCTCTCTCATGTCGACGGATGGTTATAAAGCCGTCGCAGAAACCGACGCGGCAATGAAAGAAATCTCTAAAAAAATCAAGATAATAGAAGATATTACCTATCAAACGAATTTGTTGGCACTTAACGCCGCCATCGAAGCCGCACGCGCTGGAGAACATGGCAGAGGTTTTTCGGTCGTTGCCACCGAAGTGCGCAAATTGGCAGAACATAGCCAAACTTCTGCTCGAGAAATTATCGCGTTAGTAGAAAAAAGCCAGAACATCTCCGAACGTGCAGGAAATTTCCTCGAACAAATGTTGCCCGCCATTAAAAAAACATCTTCGTTAGTCCAAGGAATTGCCACCGCGTCCAATGAACAACGCACCACCATCAACCAAATAAACCAAGCCATGCTTCAATTGGATCAAGCAACGCAAACGAATGCCAGTGCCGCCGAACAACTGTCGAGTTCAAGTGAAGAATTATCCGCGCAAGCCGAGCACCTTCAAACTCAAATTAGCTACTTTACCGTTTTCACTCAAGAAACCAAATAAAAATAATGAGAGGATTTCGTTGCTTTTTCCTCTAAAATAATGAAAGAGTGATGTCGGGTGAAATCTTACTTTAACCCATGAAATATAAAAACCGTCACTTAATATGCGCCCCTTTATTCAACAACGCCAATTAAACTTATTTTTAACACCTCCTCATGAATGCAGTTATTTGCCAGAACATTTAGCAACAACGGTATTTGTCGATCCTTACATTCAGAAAACTCAAAGATTATATACTTTATTGTCTTCACAGGGTTTTCGGCGCAGTGGAGATCATTTGTATCGTCCGCATTGTGAGGGTTGTCAAGCCTGTTTGTCGACGCGAATTCCAGTATATGAATTTGAAATGCACAGAAATCAAAAACGTATTTGGCAAAAGAATCAAGATTTAATCATTAAACCTGTTGCACCCGTTTATCGTCCAGAGCATTTCAGATTGTATTACAACTATCTAATGCAACGCCATAAAGGAGGAGGAATGGATGATGCAACCCCAGAACGTTATTTACAGTTTCTCACAAGTCAATGGGCAGATACGGTTTTCTATGAATTTCGTTTAGAGAAACAGTTAGTAGCAGTGGCGGTTGTGGATGTTTTAGCAACGGGTTTGTCGGCGGTTTATACTTTCTTTGATCCCGCATTTGAACAACGGGGTTTAGGAACGTTTGCGGTGTTATGGGAAATTGAGGAAGTGAAACGTTTAGGATTGGAATGGTTATATTTGGGTTATTGGATAGAAAACTGCCGCAAAATGAGTTACAAAGCTAATTATCAACCTCTTGAATATTATAGTAATTATCAATGGATAAGAAAGTCTTAATATATAACAGATTTCTGTCATTTTGGTTAAAATAGGGTATGATATAAAGATTTCTCAAAAACCTAAGCCACAGGAAAGGAATCTTTATGCGAATTGTTCAAGAAGCCCTAACGTTTGATGACGTATTGTTGTTGCCCGCCTATTCTAAAGTATTGCCAAAACAAGTAAATTTATCCACACAACTCACGCGCGGCATTCGTCTGAATATCCCACTGATTTCTGCGGCAATGGATAGCGTCACCGAAGCACGATTGGCGATCGCACTTGCTCAAGAAGGCGGCATCGGAATTATCCACAAAAACATGACCATCGAAGAACAAGCCCGCCAAGTCCGCGAAGTCAAAAAATTTGAAAGCGGCGTGATTAATGATCCAATTACCGTTTCTCCTCAAACAACCATTCGGAATTTGCTCAATTTAACGCGGCGACATGGCATTTCTGGTGTTCCAGTTGTCGATGGAGAAAAACTGGTAGGAATTGTGACCAATCGGGATTTACGTTTTGAAACCCATCTCGACGCGCCCATTACCTCGATTATGACTCCTCAACAACGCTTGATCACCGTCAAAGAAGGCGCAAATCGAGAAGAAATCCTCTATTTATTACACAGCAACCGTATTGAAAAAATCTTAGTCGTTGATGATGATTTTCATTTGAAAGGTTTAATCACCGTCAAAGATATTCAGAAAGCAACCGACAAACCCCTTGCTTGCAAAGATTCTCAAGAAAGATTGCGAGTCGGCGCGGCGGTCGGAACGGGCGAAGAAACCGACGCAAGAGTTGCAGCATTAGTCGAAGCGGGCGTGGATGTAATCGTCGTTGACACCGCACACGGACATTCGCACGGAGTCATCGAAACCGTCCGTCGCGTCAAGCAAAAATATCCACAAGTTCAAGTGATTGGTGGAAATATCGCAACGGGCGCGGCGGCATTGGCGTTGGCAGAAGCGGGCGCGGATGCGGTCAAAGTCGGAATTGGACCCGGCTCAATTTGCACCACTCGAATCGTCGCGGGCGTGGGCGTTCCTCAAATTAGCGCAATTTGTAATGTTGCAGAAGCCCTTAAAGATCAAGGTGTTCCATTAATTGCCGACGGAGGGATTCGTTATTCGGGCGACATTGCCAAAGCCTTAGCGGCGGGTGCGTATTCCGTGATGATTGGAGGGTTATTTGCGGGCACAGAAGAAGCCCCGGGAGATGTTGAACTTTATCAAGGACGTTCGTATAAAACCTATCGTGGAATGGGGTCTTTAGGCGCAATGGCACAAAAACAAGGTTCAAAAGATCGTTATTTCCAAGATACTGATGATGTTGAGAAATTAGTCCCCGAAGGCATTGAAGGTCGCGTCCCGTACAAAGGGAGTATGTTGGGAGTGATTCACCAATTATTGGGCGGCGTGCGGTCGAGCATGGGATATACGGGCTGCGCGGATTTAGATGAAATGCGCACCAAACCCGAATTTATCCGCGTCACGAACGCTGGAATGCGCGAAAGCCACGTCCACGACGTTCAAATCACCAAAGAAGCCCCCAATTACCGCATGGACTAACTTATTGAAAAAGATGCGGTTTCCTTTTTAGATCGCCGCATCTTACGGGTTATAGATAGGATGCCATTTAATTCAGGATTTTTTTACAAATTTCAGTTTGGTAATTAACAAACATGACAGATATTAGAACACAAAAGTTGTTATATCATTTAACATCAATGGAAAATATTGAAAGCATTATTCGTGATGGGCTTAAATCAAGAAGCTCTTTGAGCTTATCTGAGTTTGTTGATGTTGCGGACAGTGAGATTTTAGAATCGAGAAAGTCACAGTCATTAGAAAATTATGTGCCTTTTCACTTTTTTGCAAAAAACCCATTTGATGGTAGAGTTCAAAAAAATCATCCCAATAAAAAATTCATCTTAATTGCTGTACATCGTGATGTTGCAAAAAATCAGAAATGGAAAATTATTCCATATCATCCTCTTTCTGGTAATCAAGTAGAGATTTTGGATTATGACGAAGGATTCAATAAAATTGATTGGGAATTAATGAATCAAAGAGATTACTCTGACACAAACTGTAAAAATACCTGCATGGCAGAATGTTTATCACCAACCACAATCCAAGCTATAAACTTTCAATCAATTGCAGTGTGCTGTTCTGAATCAGAAAATCTTATAAAAGAATTTAAAACCAAATATAACCTAAAGTTTTTTATAGATAATAAACCACAAATGTTTGTTAAATCAAATGATTGAATATATTACTGGTGATATGTTGCAAACAAAGGCGCAAGCCTTAGTTAATACCGTGAACTGCGAAGGTTACATGGGGAAGGGTATCGCTTATCAATTTAAATTAGAATATCCAGAAAACTATAAAATTTATAAATTGGCTTGTGCTAGAAAAGAATTTAGACCTGGAAATATCCTAATTCATGAAGAAAGAAACAAAATCGTTGTTAATTTTCCAACTAAGGATGAGTGGAGAAAAAAGTCAGAATATAAATATATTGAAGCAGGATTAGATAAATTAGTAGAAAAAATTACCGAATATAATATCATCTCTATAGCTATTCCTCCTTTAGGGTGTGGTAATGGTGGACTGGAGTGGGGTAAAGTAAAAGGTTTAATTGTTTCAAAACTTGAAACAATTAAAAATTTGGATATGTATCTTTATGAACCATCAAGATATTACATCAGTAAACCTAAAGTAGCCCCAAGATTGAGTTTATCGCATTGCGTACTTATGGAAATTAAAAAAAGATTAGCAAAGTTTTCAAAGCTTAGGCTTCAGAAAACTGCTTATTTAATCAATATTTTAAATGGTAACGACTATTTTGTCTTTGATGCTTATAAGTATGGTCCTTATTCGCACTCTATAGACGTGTTAAGTACCAATATCAAAGAGTTTCAAAACTATCATAATTTATCAACCTCTGACTCACTTGTTTTAGCACAAAAAACGCTAATTAGTAATGACTTTAATAAAAACTTAGAAAAATTTAAAATGCTAATTGATAAAGCATCAATCATAGTTAATGAAATAAATTCAGATGAATATTTAGAGCTTTTTACTTCAATTATTTTTTTGATAAAAAAACTAAAAAATCCAACATACGATAACTTAATGTATGAGTTAAACTCTTGGTCTACACGTAAAGAAAAAATAGCAGAAAGATTTAAAATTGATGAGTGTTTATTAGATATTGAAAGAAAAGGGTTGATTAAAACTAATATACTTGGAGAATATGAAATTTTTAGGCTATGATCCCAATAAAATGTAATCCGTAAGATAAGATGTAAACGCATCATTTATTTTTTTGTAATTTAAAATTAGAGGAGTATTAAATATGACAGGAATTGCTTTAGAAATGACCAAAGCAGAACTCAGAAATATGATTGAAACTATCTTTGAGGAAAAACTCTTGGAATTGTTAGTGGATAGCGATAAAGGATTAAAACTTCAAGAATCCCTCATTCAACGTTTGCGAATCCAACAACAAACAACCGCTAATGGTCATTATGGTGTGCCAATGTCAGATGTAATGAAACAATTGGATTTATAATAATGGCTTATCAAATTCATTTTTTAGATGAAGCGATTGAAGATTTAAAGCAATTAGATAAAACAATTGCCCACCGAATAATTAAAAAATTGCAATGGTTTTCTGATAATATTTCTTAACTTAAACCAGAACAATTAAGTGAAAACTTAGTTGGTTTTTACAAGCTGAGAATTGGAGATTATCGAGTAATTTATGAGATTTTTCCGAGAAAAATATTGTTGTTATTCATCATGTTGGGCATCGTAGCACTGTTTATAAAGGCTAACTTAAATTTTAAAAGAAGATAAAATCATGCAATTAACAGTTAACGATATTTTAAGCAGCATTGCTTTGCTTTCTGACGGGGTGTATTAGACCGCAATTCAACGTGGGAATAAAAAGCAATACAGGTAATTATTTGATTTATCTGTGATTAAATCTGTATTAAGAATTGTATTCGATATAATATTTCTGTATAACAAAATAGAGGAAAAAATGAACAAGTTGATTTTAGGTGATAATTTAGAGATTTTGAAACAAATCGACAGTGAAAGTGTTGATTTGATTTATCTTGATCCGCCGTTTTTTTCAAATCGAAATTATGAGGTGATTTGGGGCGATAAAGGCGAAATTCGCAGTTTTGAAGATCGTTGGTCGGGCGGCATTGATCATTATATTGCATGGCTTAAAGAACGGGTTGAGCAAATGCATCGAATTTTGAAATCAACTGGATCGATTTTTCTTCATTGTGATTGGCACGCTAATGCTTATATTAGGGTGTTGATTTTAGACAAAATTTTTGGAGAAAATAATCTCAAAGGCGAAATCATTTGGAAACGACATAATGCACATAATGATGCTAAAAATAAATTAGCCGTTTTAACTGATACTATTTGGTATTATTCAAAATCTAATAAATTTACCTATAATCCTATTTATGGAAAACATTCAGAAAAATACAAATCCACTTTTTATAAATATGATGATAATGATGGTAGAGGAAAATATAGATTAGCTGATATGTCTGCACCTTTAGGTGGTGGTATGTCCGCAATAAATAAAGAAACAGGAAAACCTAATGGTTGGTATATTTATAAAGGTTATCAACCACCTGAAAATGGTTGGAGATATTCTCCTGAAACGATGGAAAAATTAGATATTGAAGGAAGAGTATTATTTCCTAAAAGAAAAGATGGCAGCCCTGATTATTCAAAAAGATTATCTTTAAAACGTTATTTAGAAGAACAAAAAGGAGAAATTTTAGGTAATGTTTGGGAAGATATACAAAATGTTCAATCTTCAAAAGAACGCATAGGTTATCCGACACAAAAGCCCGAAGCATTATTAGAAAGAATTATTTTGTGCGCATCAAATGAAAACAACGTAATTTTAGACCCATTTGTCGGCGGAGGAACAACCGTTGCAGTCGCCGATAAATTGAAAAGAAATTGGATTGGAATTGATCAATCTGTACAGGCAATTAAAGTGTCGGAACTAAGACTACAAAAACAGCAAGATTTATTATCAAAACCCTTTGCAATTCAATTACATAAATACGATTATGATACTTTGCGCAGTTCAAATGCGTTTGAATTTGAAAGCTGGATTATTCAACAATTTGGCGGCATTTCAAATACCAAACAACGCAACGATTTAGGGATTGATGGAAAAACCAAAGAAGGCATTCCCATTCAAGTGAAACGCTCGGATAATATCGGAAGAAATGTGATTGATAATTTCAAATCCGCTTGTGAACGTTTTGATAGTAAATTATTTGAGAAAAATCAGATCGAAAAGAAACCGATTGGGGTTTTAATTGCGTTCACTTTTGGACGCGGTGCAATTGAAGAAGTTGCTCGTTTGAAAAATCACGATGATCTTATCATTGAATTAAAGAAAGTTGATGAAATTGTTCTAATTGCGAAAAAACCTAAATTAAGCGTTTCCTTTAATGATTTGGGTTTAAATTCAAAAGAACTTCGAGATATCGAATTTATTGCAACAGGTGAATCTGAAGCGGGTATTGAATTTTATGCGTGGGATTTCAATTTTGATCAACAAAAAGGTTTCAAAGCCGACATTTTAATCGATAAAATTGGCAAACAAACTTATTCTTTTAAAATAGGAAGTTATCAAATCGCAATCAAAGTTGTCGATAATGAAGGCTTAGAAAGTTTAGAAGTGTTGCATTTGAAAATTAACGGCATCGTTCATCAAAATTAATCCATAGGATGCGGTTTTTTAATTATCTGCCAGAATAAAACTGAGGCCAATGGGTTTGAACGACCGAGCTGTCAGTCGCAAGTGCATGACAACTCTCTAAAATATCTGGGCGAACGGTGTCTTGAATGCTTTGGGCAACGGGACGAGGTTTATCGCGGGTGGCGGTGTAAATGGTCTGAATGGCGGTTGTTGCGACGGGGCGCAATAATTCGACTAAATGCGTGCAACCCTTTGTTCCACCTAACAATTCGTGCACTTGACGATTCCACCCCTGACCAATGCTCATGCCTTTAAGTAATTGAAAACGTTCAGTTATAGTTGGGCAAATGTCAAAGGGAGATGAGTCGATGACGGCTTCGATCCCGTGAATCAATAAGTTATCATCAACAGTCAAACGCAGCCACATATCGTGAAGAGGTTCACCGGGTAAAATTTTTCCGCCGCGATGATCACTCGGAAAAGAATAGCTTTTAGTATCAATGAGATGTCCTTCAATATCCCATAAACCATCCTCGCGCCGATAGCCAATGCAGCGAATAACCCGATTATGATACAAGCGACGTGAAACAGGCACGGAAAGCGGCATACAATTTACCCAGATATAAACAAAAATTAAGAGAGATTATAACCGTTTTGTGACAACTAAGAAAATAAAACGCTTGAAGAACTTGAAAAATAAATTTAATGAGGAGTTTTAGAAGAAAGGGACTTTTGAAAAGTGGTAGCGGGGGCAGGATTTGAACCTACGACCTTCGGGTTATGAGCCCGACGAGCTGCCAGACTGCTCCACCCCGCACCAACGTAAAGTGGGCATTATAAAGATTTTAGCGAGAGTGTCAAGTCTTTTTTCAAAATAGATTCAGATCATCAATAAATACAATCGTACGATAAATTGTTTTTGCCATTTGAGCGTTGTAAATCGTATATAATTAATTTGTAATATTCTGATATAAATTTGTCGTTTTTACTTCATTAACAATGATAAAGTAGCGCACCGAAGGGAGTCTCTATTTCAAGGGAGAATAACTTATGTCTGATACACCTGTAGTACCTGTTTCGCCGCCATCGAGCAACGTTTCTTTGGAATGTATGGAGCGTTTTGCCCGTAATTTTGAAACCAGCGCACGCCGTTGGGAACTCATTGTTTATCCTTCACTTTTTGCGTTTATCGTGTTGGCATCGTATGGTTTTTTTCTGATTTATCACTTAACCTCCGATGTAGCGAGTTTGGCGCGCAATGTGTCGTCAATGACCCAAAGTATCGACGGCATGACCCGAACCGTCAGTCGAATGGCAGATAGTATTCATACCATTACGGTTAATATGTCAAACATGGACGGCACAATGGTTTCCATTAACCAAAAAATGGATACAATGACAACGGGTACGGTTGAAATTTCTAAGAAAATGAATGCTTTAGACCCGATGCAATCCAATATTCATACGATGGATATTACGATGCGGGCGATGGCGTTGTCGGTTAATACAATGAGCCACTCGATGTACACGATGAATCACAGCATTAATCAGGCTTCTGCGCCAATGCAAGCGGCGGCAAGCTTCATGCCTTGGTAGGTTTAAGAAAATATGGCAAATTTTGCAACGCACATCACAGTGGCGGCAAGCGCGAGTGCGGTGGGCGGTTTGATTTATTGGGCAACAGGATCGGTGTCCGCAATTCAAGCCTTGTTATTGGCGGCGGCGGGATCGTTGGGCGGGATGTTGCCCGATATTGATTCAGATAATTCTCGACCTGTCAGAATTGTTTCGCATTTGGTCTTTGTTATTCTTAGCTTTTTTCTCATTCAATTGTTCAAAACGCATTCGTGGATTGAATTAGCAATTTTGATCGGGATTTTTTATTTAGCTTTTTATTACGCAATAATGCCCACTTTTAAGAAATTTACTTCACATCGAGGGATTTTTCATTCTTTATTGGCGGGATTATTTTTTGCGATTCTTTACATTGTGCTAACCTTTTATTTTTACAGAAGTTCGAGTGCATTTGCTTGGTTGGCGGGATTTTTTATTTTCGCAGGTTTTTTAATTCATTTAATTCTCGACGAAATCTACAGCGTTGATTTCAGTAATCGTCGCATTAAGAAATCCTTTGGCACAGCACTTAAATTAGTCGGAAGAAATACTCAAAACAATTTAATTATGGCAGCAATGATTGTTGCTTTATTTTTTCTCACGCCACCGATTAGTGGTTTTGGCAAATTATTATTTTTTAGATAAGCATTATTTAGTACCTCAAAAACGCTAGGTACTAAATAATTTATTAAGCTATTTTGCTTTGTTGAAAGTTTCAAAAGCAGAACCGTTATCTAAAACCTTTCTAATTTGAACAGCAGCCGTTTCTAAACTAGAGAAACGCTTTAAATGCCACAAACATAATGCGCCCACATAAATTAAAGCATCACGAGTTGCATTTTGTTCTCCTTTTAAAGCCGCCAAACCCATTTCAACGCTTTGTTGTAATGCAATCTCTTTGTTCTCCTCTGTAAAAGTAATTTCCTCAGAAGTTTCTCCTAAACTAATCGCTCGAGTTGTTTGGTGAATATCTAAAGAAACGGGATCAACACTAATTTCTTGTTCTTCACCAACCTCATGATAATAAAAGCATTTTGCGGGTTGTCGTAATGAAGGAATAATGCCACCTTCCGTGCCTCGAACCAATAACGCAGAATCAAATCCGACCGCTCTCGCCAATAACGCATAAATGCGCGGATAGGCTTTGTGAACGTAGCCATTTACAACGTGAGTCTTTGATTTTCCACGAATTGGACCAATTAACGTTTCAATCGTTGTCAACGCCGACCGCTTAATCATCGTGTTGCGAAAATCCATTAAATCATACAATGCGGGGCAATATTGGCTTTGATCAATATAAGTCCAACCGATTGTTTCTAATTGATTTTTTGCTTGTTCTGGCGTTAAATCAACGGGAATGCCCGCAGCGCGTAAAATTTGTCGATGCGTAATCCCATATTTTGGACCGAGCGTTTCCATGCCGTGAGAAACGGTCGCAACCCCGCAAGTTGCTAATATTGCTGGTAAAAATGGCGATGGCGGCAACGTCCGATTAAAACCATCATAAGGATCAGCAATATCCAAAACCTCATCCACAGAGGAAATCATCGTTTCTGTCAAATCACGAACGGCGTGCAAAATGCCAGTAAATTCCTCATCAGTTTCTCTCTTCATTCTTAAAGCAATTAGAAACATTGTCATTTGAACAGGATGAATATGTTTCTCTAAAATTGCTCTCATTCCCGCGCGCGCTTCTTCGGTAGAAATGTTCTTACTTAATTCGGGTCCAGTTGCAATGCGTTGAATAATCGACCGCATAATCGTTTGTGCTTCCGCTGTCATTTGCTGCGTCCTTTTTTTGAAAATATCAGTATTTGCTTATATTACTAAAAAATCTGCAAAATCAAAAGCATCATTTTATTTTAAGTGCCGATTGTCGTTTTAACCACAACCACCCGCCAGAACCCGCTAACCATAATAAAATCAATCCCATAGCGTCCATCACATACACGCCCCACCAACCAAATATTCTTCCGCTATGTAAATCTAATAAAAATTTTTCAATATTTAACAATCCTAACTTATTGTTTTTATTGATATTTTCTTTTAAATTTATGGGGAGTATTTCTAATGTCGACAAATTCACTTGTTCTATTTTTTCGAATGGTTTCCAATGAGAAAATGTTTCATTTGTGACAAAATAACTGTCTTTGGTTTTTAAAATAACTTGATTTTCAAAAATACCAATATTTTGAGGATCGGCGGGCAAATAATTAAGTTTCTCGATTAATTCTCCTTTTAACGTCAATAAAAACAACATATTATCTGCTAAAATTGTAATAAATTGCTCTTGAAATAAAACCGCCCCTTGTAATTGTTGAATATTATTATCTAATATGACATCATTTAAAAAAAGTGAGTTTTTTGAATGAGTTAGCCATAATTGATCTCGTAATTTAAACCCATTCAAAATCGGCAATACTTTAATTCCATAATGCTCTAACATCCAATCAGTTGTAATAAAGCGTTGTTTTAATTTTAATTCAGCAGTATGATTCAATAAAAAACCGCTAACGCTCAATAAAATGAACCAGATAGCGGCGAATAATCCTAACAAATAATGCCAGCGGCGAATGTAATATTTCATAGTTTTTCTAATGCGGTTTGTTGATGTAAATATAAAGCAAGTCGAGCGACTTTTTGTAATGCTTTAACGGATAAAGTTGCTCCACTAATCCCATCAATAGTTTTATTTAAGTTGAAATCAGCTTTTAATTGAGTTTCTTTAAATTGATCGGTAAAAAAAGGATATTTTATTTCCCAACCGCGACTTTCTCTAAAGATTAATACTTTAAGTTGCTCAATTTTATCTTGATTAATTATTACGCCCGTTGTAATGGGTTCGTCTTTCCCCACTTCATCTAAAATCCACGCGCTTTTTTCTCCCATTTTCCAATAACGGATTCTTAAAGAAGTTGATTTGTGTCCTAAAATTTGTTCAGCCACTTTTTGTCGTTCACCCGTCAACCACAATAAACGCGGTTCTGGAACAGTATTTTGAAAGGCTTCTTTTAAAAAATCCTCTGGTGTTTGATAAACTTCTTGTGCAACAACTACATTACTGATAAAAAAGGTTAAAAACAAAAATAATGTCATGATCTTTCCTCAAAAAAAGCTCCTCAATTAAGAGGAGCAAACATTGGAGATTACTACCTATGCTAAATGGTTAAAAGAATTGATAACCCAATCCTAAATTAAATCCTTTATACAAATCACTTCCAGCAGGACCATTTTGATGTTGATAATCGGCTTTAATTACCACATTTGGGTGCGCCCAATAATTAATACCTACATCATATTGACGATAGCGACTTTCTTTACCAGTTGCTGCGCCATTATCCCATTCATTATAACGCGCAAATACACCAATTTGATCAGAAATTTTATAAGAAGGTTCAATATACCAGCCATATTGTTTATCTTTGCCAGTTGCTTTAGGACCTTCTCCATCTAATTTCCAGTGTGCGTACAAACCTTTAATTTTAAAGTTTTGGATTTGATAATCCGCGTGAGCTTCCCATAATAAGCCACTTCCCGCTTTTGGATCAAGCTCTTGAGAAATATCATTTTGATAATATAAACTGGTTGCAAGTTCTAATCCTTTAATACCCGTATATTTCAAACGTGCAGTGGTTGCTAAATTATTCGCTTTTGCACTCGCCACTTTTTGACGACCACTTCTAATCGTATAATTATCTTTTGGAACAGCTAAAGCTGAATGTAATGCTAAATCATATTGTAAGCCAGCAATCGTTGGTACTTTACCCATTATATTAACACCACCTTCCCACCAAGTGGTAGGAATAATTTTATTTTCCACTGGATTTCTTTCAACGCCATAAAATACGTTTGGTTCGTGAGTTTCATTAATCATTCCTATCGGCAAAATAAACAAACCGCCGCGAATGGTTAAATTAGGATTAATATCAAAATCAAGATAGGCTTGTTCTATTTCAAGTTCACCAGGTTTTCCTTCTCCAATTAATGAGTGTTCATATTCAACTTCTGAATGGAAACGAATTGAATCATTAAAATGATGTCCAAAATAAAGTACAAAACGATGAAAATCTATTTCTTTCAAATCACCTTTTGCACCATCGTTCTTTAAATTATTATAATGAATTTCTCCATATCCACCAAAGCGACTATTTGTAACCCATGATGGAGAAGTTGTTTGCTGTTTTTCAACCATTGTACTCACCGCTTCAACCTTTTGTTCGGTGCGTTGCTCAGATTGTTTCAATTGGGCTTTTAACGCCTCGAGTTCTTTTTGTTGTGCTTCGATCAAATCTAAAATTTTTTGATTCGAAGGCACTGGTTCGGCGGCGTGAATGTTAAATGCAGTAAGCAAACTTAACGTTAATACATTGAGTTGAAAAGATTTTTTCTTAAAAAATGCCATAGCACATCTCCTGAAAGCGAGTGATAATGAGAACCGTTTTTATTTAATCAAAAAACAACTCGCAATGCAAGTTTTTGTGTGATATTTTTTAAATATTTAATAAAATTAAATAGTTGTATTTATGCACTAAAATAAAGCATTGAAACTAAGTGTTTGCACTTATTTATTGCAAATGATGTTTTAATCTACAGATAAAAAAGCGATATAATTCAACGGGATATTAAATGTTTAAATGAATTAAATCACAAATAAACTTTGCGCCATGATGGATCAACTTTTGCAGTGCAACATATTAAAACAAAGCATCTTAAAACAGAGGAACACGACGATGAATAGTGCAAATGTAATGGAAATGTTAAACCTAAGTTGGGTGATGATTTGCGCATTGTTAGTTATTTTAATGCAAGCGGGTTTTATGTGCTTAGAAAGTGGTTTAACGCGCACTAAAAATAGCATTAATGTTGCGATTAAGAACTTAGCTGATTTTGGGTTAGCAGTTTTTATTTTCTGGGTAATGGGTTATGCGTTAATGTTTGGTCATTCATTTTTTGGGATGATTGGGACAAATGGCTTCTTTTTTGAGGCTGTACAAATGCCTGAAGCGGTTTTCTTTTTATTTCAAGCCGCGTTTTGTGGAACGGCTGTCACCATTATTTCTGGAGCGATTGCAGAAAGAATGCGTTTCTCTGGTTATTTAATCATTGTGATATTAGTTTCGGGTTTAATTTATCCCTTTTTTGGACATTGGGTGTGGAATGGTATTGCACAAGGAACTTCAAATGGTTGGTTAGGGCAGTTGGGATTTGTAGATTTTGCAGGATCAAGTGTGGTTCACAGCATTGGTGGATGGGTTGCATTAGCAGCATTATTGGTGATTGGACCGCGTGCGGGACGTTTTCCCAATCAAGGTGCGGCGCGTGAAATTATCGGTCACAGTATTCCATTAGCAATTTTAGGGATTATTTTATTATGGATTGGCTGGTTTGGGTTTAATGGTGGAAGCACTTTCGCGTTAAATCAACAAGTTGGCAAAATTATGATCAATACTTTATTGGGCGGAACGGGCGGAATGTTGGCGGCGTTGGCGTTGAATTGGTATTACAACGGTCACGCGGACGTTAAGGCTTTGATGAACGGATGTTTGGCGGGTTTGGTATCGATCACTGCAAATTGCCATTTAACCTCGGCTTCGTCGGCGTTAATTATCGGTGGAATCGGCGGGATTTTGATGTTATACATTGCAAAAACGCTTGAAAATCATAAAGTTGACGATGCGGTTGATGCGGTGGCGGTTCATGCGGGCGGGGGCGTGTGGGGAACGTTGGCGGTGGCGATTTTTGCCCCTTTGGACGCTTTTTCGCCAGAAACCACGCGGATTGGTTTATTAAGTACGCAATTGTTTGGAATTTTTATTTGTGCAAGTTGGGGTTTTGGGGTTTCATTTTTGATTTTAAAAAACGTTAATAAATATCTTCCCTTACGCATTTCTCGAAAACAAGAACAAGTGGGTTTGAATTATAGTGAACACGGCGTAAAAACTGAGTATTATGATTTATTAAACACCATGAACATTCAGAAACAAACTGGTGATATGGATTTGCGTGTTCCCGTAGAATCATTTTCAGACGCGGGTTATATTGCACGACGATATAATCAAGTGTTAGATAAATTGAGTGAAGAAACTCGTTTGGCGCATCAAATGACTGAGGTTGCTCAAAAAGCCCGCAAAGCCGCCGAGCAAACGACTATGAAATTAAAAGTTCAAAATGAGGAACTTAAAACCATTCAACGCTTAGCTTCTGGGCAAGCATTAATGATTGAAGAAGTCCGTCACGCCAAAGAAGAAGCCGAAGCCGCAAATCAGCATAAAAGTCAATTCATTGCAAATATGAGCCATGAATTGCGCACCCCTTTAAATGCGATTATTGGATACAGTGAAATGCTTAAAGAAGAAGCAGACGATTTGGGTGAAGCAAGTATGATCAAAGATTTGAATAAAATCAAAGCCGCTGGAAGTCATTTATTGGGATTAATCAATGATATATTGGATTTATCAAAACTCGAAGCGGGTAAAATGGATGTTTATCCAGAACGCTTTAATTTAACTAATATTGTTGAAGAAGTGGTTTCAACTGTTCAACCTTTAATTGATAAAAATGCTAATCATTTAGAGATTTACACAAACCCCAAAGATTTAGGATTTGTGTACACCGATTTAACCAAAGTTCGACAAATGATGTTTAACCTATTAAGTAATGCGAGTAAATTTACTGAAAATGGTGTTATTACATTAAGAATAAGTCGTTTGAAAAACCGTTTCACGATTGAAGTAAGTGATACGGGAATTGGGATGACTGATGATCAATTAAATAAACTATTTCAACCTTTCACACAAGCCGATGCTTCGACAACCCGTAAATATGGAGGAACGGGATTAGGTTTGGCGATTACAAAACAATTTGCAGAAATGATGGGCGGTGATGTGCAAGTAGTGAGTATTTTAGAACGAGGAAGTACCTTTACTTTGCATTTGCCCGTGAATTTTAAATCTGTTTCAGAAATCATAGAACAAAATGTTTCTGAAGAATGGTTAGAAGCCAAATCATTTGCTTAATTTTTAATATTTTAAAAGATGGACATATTATTTGAGATGCCCATCTTTTTTATATTTGATCTTAAATCGAACAAACATAAAATAAACGCATACAAATCAAATAGTTATCTATATTAATCTGTGGCTAAAAAACATAAATAATGTAATAAAACTCAATAATGTCATGGCTTTGTCACGAAGATAGTTTAGATTTGTGCCATCATATTTTCTAGGAAAGGAAAACATCATGGATGCTATTGCTACAAATAAAAGAATTAAAATCAAGTTATTTCATTCCCTGCGTGTGCGTTTGATATTAACGTTATTAGCGGTATCTATTATTCCAATTACTTTGGCAAGTTTTATTGCTTATGAATACATTAAAAACAATTCTCAGTATGAAATCGAAAATAAACTAATAGCAGTTCGTGATATTAAGGCGGTTCAAATTCAGAAATATTTTGAAGAACATTTAATGGATATTTCAATTATTACTCAAAGCAACAACCATCTTACTCACAAAGCAATTAAAGATTTTGTGGATGCCATTGAAAAAACGCCTAATTATCGTTCTCTTTACTTAAAAAATACCGATTCAAAAAATATAGTTAATAATAGCGAATATTCCAATGTTCATAATCATTATCACGGGTTATTTTATAGTTACATTAGCACTTATGGTTATTATGATTTTATGCTCATAGAACCAGAACAAGGAACGATTATTTATAGTGCAATGAAAGAAGAAGATTTTGGAACTTCTTTGCGTTCAGGTAATTATTCTGATACTCATTTGGCGGCAGCATTTCGTGAAGTGATAGCAACTAAAAAACCAATAATTAAAGATTACGCGCTTTACAAACCTTCACAATCCATTGCTTCATTTGTAGTTGCACCTATTTTAAATGAAAATAATGTAATAGGCGTAATTGCACTTCAATTATCAACAAAAAAAATTGATGAAATAATGCAAGAAAATACAGGAATGGGTAAAACAGGAGAATCATTATTAGTTGGAAAAGACGGTTTAATGCGTTCAAATGCCCGTTTAAGTGAAACTTCAACCCTTCTTCAACAAAAAACAGAGTCCACTGCTTCAAAAGAAAGTTTTCAAGGAAAAATAAATACTAAAATAAATACCGACTATCGAGGAAAACAGGTATTATCTGCTTATCGTTCACTTGAAATTTCTGGATTACAATGGGCTTTGATTTCCAAAATAGATGTTGATGAAGCATTTGCAGGAATAAGCAATCTTTTAAATGGTTTATTTATTTTAATAGGTGTTTGTTTTATAAGCATTTTAGGGATTGGAATTCCTTTAGCTAATAAAATATCTAAACCTGTTCAAGAAATAACCAATGCTGCATTACAATTAGCTCAAGGTAATTTAACTCAAGACATTTCAATACAGAGAAAAGATGAAATAGGTTTAATGGCAGATGCTTTTCGACAAATGCTAAGTAATTGGCAAATGATGATCTGGAATTTATCTACATTTTCACGAGCCATTTCAGAAGGTAATGTAACTACGCGAATCGATAGTGATTTTATTGGTGAATTTACTCAAATAAAAAATGCTTTAAATGCGACTTCTGAAAAGTTAGAAAATTTGCTTCGTGATGCTTCCTATATTGCAGAACAAGTTGCCGATTCAGCAGAAGAACTCAGCGCAACTGCACAAGGACTTTCTCTTGGAAACAATAACCAATCTTCAGGTTTAGAGGAAACTGCCTCAGCAATTGAGCAAATGACCGCAACTGTTGCTCAAAATACTCAAAATGCTATTTATACCAATCAAACCGCCTCACAAGCCGCTCAAATGGCTGAAGAAGGAGGAAAAGCTATTTTAGAAACGATTTCTGCAATGAATCAAATTGCAAAAAGAATTTCTATCATTGAAGATATTGCTTACCAAACTAATTTATTAGCATTAAATGCTGCTATCGAAGCTGCAAAAGCGGGAGAACAAGGACGTGGTTTTAATGTGGTTGCAAAAGAGGTACGGCGATTAGCTGAAAACAGCAAAATTGCTGCCGAAGAAATTAAAATATTTGCGGATAATAGCGTTAAAATTGCTGAACAAGCGGGCGAATTTCTTAAAAAGATTATTCCTTCAAGCAAGAAAACGAGTGAATTAGTTCAAGAAATTGTGCTTGCAAGTACAGAGCAAAATAATAATATTCACCAAATTAATCAGGCAATTCAGCAACTCAATCAAGTTACACAACAAAATGCTTCCGCTTCTGAAGAACTTGCTGCCGCTAGTGAGGAACTCTCTTCTCAAGCCGTCCAATTACAGAAGAATATGGGGTATTTTAATATTTTAGAAATTCGTGAAAATATCTCAATAACAGAGGAAGCAACTGTCAAACAAAAAGTCAAACAAAAATATACAACCACCATAAAAACTAAAAGAAATCTTAACGCTTCACGCAATACCTCTCATATTTCTCAACGCAGTGAAAGCAATCCTGTTGATTTTCAAGCATTTTAGATCACCATAAACAATAAAGATTAGCCCTAACTTGGTTTGAAGAATCTCTCTATTTTACATTTAAAATTTTAAAAATAGGGGTTTCTCGATAGTGAACAAAAGCTAAATTATTTGCTTAATTTTTGGTGTTTCAAAAGGTGGATATGTCAAATGACGTATCCATTTTTTTTGTCTGATCTTAAATTGAGCAAATATAAAAAAACTACAAAAAATCAAAAGAAAAGACTAAAATTGACGCTTAATTTAAAAACTGGTGAAAGTTATGTCTTTTAAAGCAGTTATATCGACAGTGTTAATGTTATTTTTAATATATTCAAATAGTTATGCACAACAAACGGAAGTTATTGAACTTCAAGAGCGTGCATGGCTTGCTCGAGGCAATGTTGTTATTGCCTTGAATTTAAAAGAAAAATTGCAAGCGGGCGATCAAATCCGAACGGGGAAAAATGCGCGCGTTTGGTTGAAGTTACCCGATAATTCAGTGGTCAAATTAGGCGAATTTGCAATGTTCACCATTCACGATTTGAAACCCGCAAATAATATATTGCAAGGGTCATTTGAATTACTGCGTGGGGCATTTCGTTTAACCACGCCGCCACAAACCTCGACAAAACACGATTTTCAAATCAAAATTAACGCGATTACGGCGGGCATTCGCGGCACGGATATTTGGGGAACAACACAAAGCGATAAAGATTTGATCTGTTTATTAGATGGTCAAATTAGCGTACAATCGGGGACAGTTAAAACCATGTTAAATAACCCGCGAGATTATTTCATTGTTCCCAAAAATGCTGAACCCGTCATTGGTGTTTTAGAAGACGATGAGAAATTCAAAGAATGGGTTAAAAATACCGATTTGCAATAACTTTTTATGATAGAAAAATATCAAAAAACGGTAGGAATTGTTCTAATGATAATGAGTTTTAGTTGGTTATTTGTTCTTCCCTTTATTCCTCTAAAAAGTAATCATACAATTACCGCCAATTTGCTCACTCAATCGCATAATGTGTTGGTGTTTTTTGGCTATCCCGGATGCCGTGATATTTGTTCACAGGTATTGCAGCGTTTGCAAAAAATTTATGAAAGTTGTGCAAATCCTCAACAATTAGCGGTCGTTTTTGTTAATCTATGGGAGGAAATGTCTACACATGAAACGCAGCAATATGCACAGTTCTTTCATAAAGATTTCATTGGATTGGCTTTTTCTAATGAATTAAATCAATCGTTTGGTGCTTGGAAAATACCTCAAGCAGATCAACAATTAATTCATAGTGATTATGTGTATTTGTTAGAAAATAAACAATATAATCAATGGATTATGAAGGAACTATTTAAATCAACTTTTTCAGAAGAACAATTATTATCACAATTACAATGTATTAACCGTCGTTTATAAAACTTATGTTTCAGAAACTCACACTTGTTTTAAAAGAAGATTTCATTAAATCTGATCAAACTATGTTGCAACTTTTGTTAATTCATTGGTTTGTCGCTTCGACCATTACTGCTTATAGTTATGGTTTCTATTTATTGGGTTTTGTGGGGGGGGCTGGGATATTTCTCATTGCTTTCACCGCCTATAAATTTTTGAGAGGAACTATCTATAGCAGAATTATCATGGGCATGAGTTTCATGATGTTTTCTGCAATCTTTATTCAGCAGCATTTGGGACGCATAGAAATGCACTTTCATGTCTTTGTTGCGCTTGCCTTTCTTATTCGTTATAAAGATTATTCTCCCGTTGTTGCAGGTTCGATAACAACTTTAGTGCATCATATTGTATTTAATTATTGCCAATTCTTTGAAGTAACCCTGTTTGGCGTTCCTTTGAAAATTTATAATTATGGACAAGGATTAGATATTACATTATTGCATGGCGTATTTGTTTTGATTTCAGCCGCTGCTTATTTCTACATTATTAAACAACTCACTCACCAGTTTATTGAAAATATTCACTTTAATAATGAAATTGAAAAAAATAATAAAGAATTTAAAGTGATTGCGGAAGAATTACAAATCGCTAAAGAAGCCGCCGAAGAAGCAAACTTAGCAAAAAGCCGTTTTATTGCAAACATGAGCCACGAATTACGCACCCCTTTAAATGCAATTATTGGTTATAGTGAATTATTACATGAAGAGGCATTGGAAATGGAGGAAGAAGAGTTTGCAAAAGACTTAGATAAAATCCATTATGCAGCAAAACATTTGTTAGAATTAATTAATGATATTTTGGATATTTCTAAAATCGAAGCGGGCAAAATGGAGTTGTATTTAGAAATCTTCGATGTACCAAAAATGTTAGAAGAAATCACTTCAACAACGCAACATTTAATTGAGAAAAATGATAATGTACTTGAAATAACTATCGATGAACAAATCGGTTTAATGTACGCTGACTTATTGAAAGTGCGGCAAATTTTGTTTAATCTATTGAGCAATGCCGCAAAGTTTTGTAAGAATGGCACGATTACATTAGCGGCTTATCGTGTTCCTAAAGATGATGTGCATTGGTTAATTTTTCAGGTCAAAGATACGGGGATTGGAATGACCGATGAACAACGAAAGAAATTATTTCAACCTTTTGTGCAAGCAGAAACCTCAACCGCTCGTAAATTTGGTGGAACAGGTTTAGGTTTAGCAATTAGCAAAATGGCAGCCATTATGATGGGAGGAAAAATTGAAATCCAAAGCGAACCTAACAAAGGAAGTTGTTTTACCGTTTCTTTACCCGAACAAGTGATTTTAAAATAGAGAAAAAATATGAAAGGCACATTATTTATTATTTCTGCACCATCAGGAGCAGGCAAAACCAGTTTAGTTAAAGCATTATTAGAAAATGATCCGCAATTGCAGGTTTCTATTTCTTACACAACCCGCAATTCTCGTCCTAAAGAAATTAATGGAATAGATTATCATTTTGTCACTATTTCAGACTTTCAAGCAATGTTAGAACAAAATGCTTTTTTAGAATATGCAAAAGTGTTTGATAATTATTATGGCACATCGCAAGTTTGGTTAGAACAACAACTAAACAACGGTAAAGATATTATTTTAGAAATTGATTGGCAAGGCGCACAACAAGTGAGAGCAAAAATGCCCAAAGCGGTGAGCATTTTTATTTTACCACCTTCCAAAAATACCTTAGAACAACGTTTAAGAAACCGTGCTCAAGATAGCGAGGAAATTATTGCTCGACGCTTAAAAGATGCGGTTAATGATATGTCACATTATAATGAATTTGATTATGTGGTGATTAATGATGATTTTAATATTGCATTCAATGACTTACAAAACATCATCAAATCACAACGCTTACGTTTAGAAAATCAACAAAGTCGTTTTAAAGAACAAATTCATCAATTAATTAGCTAGAAACTAAGGAGCATTAATATGCGATTGATATTTATAATATTTTGCGTTTTAAGTATGCCTGTTCAGAGTGCAACTTATTACCTTTCGAACAACGGCAACGATAACGCTGATGGGAAAACGCCCGACACCGCTTGGCAAACTATCAATAAAATCAATACGATAGCTTTGGTTGATGGTGATGTGGTGTTGTTTAAACGCGGCGAGGTTTTTCGCGGAGAAATCAATAGCAGTAAGTTCCCGAAAAATATCACTTTTTCAGCGTTTGGAAATGGAGATCGTCCGGTGATTGCGGGAAGTGTTCAAATTGGAAATTGGCGACCGAGCGCCCGCGGAACGGGGATTTGGGAAACCGATTTAGCAACCGCGCCCCAACAATTGTTTGCGAATGGAAAATTAATGACGATTGCGCGTTTTCCAAATGTTGAATCGCCGCTGCAACGCAACTGGTTGAAAGTAAAAGCAAATGCAGGCACAGATGCGTTCACTGATACGGATTTACTGGGCAAACCCACGAATTATTGGCAAGGTGCGACACTGCGAATTCGGGATTATAGCTGGACTTTCAAGGTGTTACCGATCACGGCGTTTGATGCGGCAACGGGTAAAATTACCGCGACAGGATTGGGAAATCAATTACCTGAGTGGGGGTATTTTTTAGAAGGCAAATTGGAAGAATTAGACGCGCCGAACGAATGGTTTTATGAGGCAACGAGCCAAAAACTCTATTTTTATCCGCCACTTAATCAAAATCCTAATCAAATGCTGATCGAAGGGTCGGTGTTTGCGACGGGTTTGACGATTGCCAATTACGAAGATAACTCGAAAGTTGAGAATTTAGTGTTTCGCCATTTCACCGATAAAGGCTTACATATCAATAACTCAGCGAATGTCAGCGTCAAAAATTGTCATTTTGAATTGAATGTCGTCGGTTTAAGCGTCTGGAATACGCAAAATGTGCAGATTTCTGAAAATACCTTTAATTATAATCTCATGCAAGCGATTGTTTTACAAAGTGGAACAGGGTTTAATGTTGGCAATTCGCTGATTGAGAAAAACATAATTTTGAATACTGGGATGTTTGCGGGTTATGGGCGACGCACGTCGGGCACTTATCAGGGGTTGGGCATTTCGGTGTTTGGTAAGGCTTTCATTGTTAAAGAAAATATCATCAAAAACACTTCGCACGCGGGCATCGATTTAAAGGACAGTGGAACGCATCTCATTGAAAATAATGTAGTTTTGGATTCGTTGCTGTTATTAAATGACGGCGGGGCAATTGTGATGGGCGCGAGTGGAAATCAAATTCGAGGAAATATTTTATTAAATTCGCTTGGAAATATAGACGAATCAAATGGTTGCAGCAGCACCAATAGCACGCCCTGTTCTCATCATTCAACGTATGGCATGGGCATCGGCGCGAATCCCACTTATCAAGATAATCTCATAGAAAACAACGTGGTAGCAAATAATCCTGATATGGGGATTCGTTTAAATTCGTTCAAAAATACCAAGGTAATCAATAATTTAGTATTTAATAATGATCCCGCGATTGTTTTAGAAGATAAAAAGGGTGAGTCGACGGGCAATGTCGTTGAAAATAATACGATTATTAGCACGCATCCCAATCAACTGGGCTTATCGCTAAACAGCACCACTAATCAAGGCACTTATAAAAACAACTATTATTGCAATCCTTACAATGACTTAGCGGTTATTCAAAATAATCAACGTTATAGCTTAACGCATTGGCAACAACTCGGATTTGATGCGCTGTCGAAGTGGTGCAATGTGAGTTATCCTGAATATTTGACCACCCCAATTGAAACCAATCAAATCAAAAATCCCTTTTTTAATCAAGATATTAGCGACTGGTCAAATATCAAAAGTTTTCTCGATACCACCAATCAATTAGATGGCAATAGTTTGCGAGTGGAATATCCTAATGATAATGCGTTAGTAAATATCGGTACGAATGCGCTAAATATTGAGCAAAATCAATGGTATAAATTATCCTTTAGCGTCAAAGGAACGGGATTTGGTGATATTCAGTTGAGAGGAAATCGCACGTTACCTACGCCGTATTTGATTTTAGAGGAACGTTTCTTTGCGATTTTGCCTGAACGCCGTGATTACAACTGGGTATTTCCAGCGAAACAAAATACCAATGCTTTCAAATGGTTATGGACAACTGACAATCAAGATACTGCGAAATATTGGTTGGATAATGTGACTTTTGAAAAGGTTGCTGCAACGCCCATTTCACCTCAAATATTATCAAAACTCTTTATAAATCCATTACCTACGCCGCGTCAAATCACGATCGGAGAAACGGTGTATCGTGATTTAAATGGACAAATGCTAAAAACTTCAATTGATTTAGCCCTTTACAGCGCAAAAGTGTTATTTTATGCGGAAGGAAAAATACCGCCGCCCGCACCGCCAACTGTGTGGTTAGTGCAAAATGCTAAAAATATCACCCTCGCATGGACGCGCAGTGACGATGCCACTACTTATCGTGTGTATTACGCGCCTTATCCGAACGTGGATTACATTCAATTTTTAGATGTTGGTCAAGCCTCTGATTTTTCTATAGATTTATGGTCTGGCGCGGCGTTTTATGTCGCAATCACCGCCTTAAATGCAAATGGTGAAAGCAACTATTCTAATATTTTGTGGTTTAATATTCCTTAAATCAAAATGCTCATTTTGATTTCAAAAATGTTTTATTTTTTGTACATTTCGTTTTAAAGAACAGATTAATTAGCTAGGAGAACATACATGAGTAATCATAAGATTCTATTAGAAGAATCAGAAATGCCAACCCATTGGTATAATGTTATTGCAGATATGCCAAACAAACCCGCGCCTTATTTAGCCCCTGATGGCTCTCCAATTCCTCCGCAAGCAATGGAAGCAATTTTTGCCCCCGCATTAGTTGAACAAGAGGTTTCTAGCGAACGCTGGATTAAAATCCCCGATGAGGTGAGAGAAATCTATAAATTATGGCGACCCTCTCCTTTAATTCGGGCGCATCGTTTAGAGCAATTCTTAGGTACGCCCGCTAAGATTTATTTCAAATATGAAGGAGTAAGTCCAGCGGGTTCTCATAAACCTAATTCAGCGGTTGCACAAGCCTATTACAACAAGGTTGCTGGCATTAAACGTTTAACCACAGAAACGGGTGCGGGACAATGGGGTTCGTCGATTGCATTAGCGGGTCAAATGTTTGGATTAGAAGTCCGCGTGTATATGGTGAAAGTAAGTTACGAACAAAAACCCTTTCGCCGTTCTATGATGCAAACGTGGGGCGCAGAGGTTATTCCAAGCCCTTCAAACTATACAGAATCAGGTAGAAAACTCCTTGCAGAAGATGCAAACAACCCGGGTTCTTTGGGTATTGCAATTTCTGAAGCAGTAGAAGAAGCCGCATCGAGAAAAGATACTAATTACACCTTAGGTTCAGTGTTAAATCATGTGTTATTGCATCAAACCATCATTGGACAAGAAACTCGTAAGCAACTTGAAAAGGTTGGTGATTACCCAGATGTTATATTTGCACCTTGCGGAGGTGGTTCTAATGTTGGGGGTATGATGTTCCCATTTCTAGCGGATAAAGCAGCGGGTAAGAACATTCGTTTGGTAGCGGTAGAACCAACCTCTTGTCCAACCTTAACAAAAGGGCATTATGCGTATGATTTTGGTGATTCAGTTGGCTTAACACCATTAATGCTAATGTACACCTTAGGACACAATTTCATGCCGCCGAGCATTCATGCAGGTGGATTACGCTATCATGGTGATTCTGCTCTAGTTTCTCAATTATATAAAGAAGGAATTTTGGAAGCAATGGCGGTTTCTCAATTAGCCACTTTTGAAGCTGGAATTACCTTTGCAAAAACACAAGGAATCATTCCCGCACCAGAATCAAATCATGCGATTTGTGCGGCAATTCAAGAAGCTAAACGTTGTAAAGAAACGGGTGAAAGCAAAACGATTTTATTTACGCTTTCTGGACACGGTCATTTTGATATGGCTTCTTATGATAAATACTTAGCAGGTGGTTTAGAAGATTACGAATATCCAGAGCAAGCAATTCATGATGCTTTAGATCATTTGCCGAAGTTTTAATTTTAACTCATTCCGACCTTTGTCGGAATGAAGGAAATACATGAAATATCAGTTATTAGTATTTGATTGGGATGGCACATTGATGGATTCGGCGGATCGGATTGTCGAATGTTTTCAATCTGCCATTTCTCTCACGGATTTGTCACCGAGAACAAATGATCAAATCAAACACATTATTGGACTGGGTTTGAACGAAGCGATGATTGCATTATATCCAGAAAGCGATCAAGCCCATTGGACGCAATTAGCAGATTTGTATCGTTTGTATTATTTAGATTTGAATAAAACCCCGAATTATTTATTTGAAGGTGTGAGAGAAACGTTAGAGAAACTTCATGAGGAAGGCTTTATTTTAGCATTAGCAACGGGAAAAAGTCGGCGGGGTTTAGATCGAGTTTTAGAAGAAACGGGGATTGGACATTTATTTCAAATTACCCGTTGTGCCGATGAAACTTGCTCAAAACCTGATCCGTTAATGTTAAATCAAATTTTAGAAAAAACAGGTATTTCAAATCATCAAGCATTAATGATTGGTGACAGTGAATACGACTTAAAAATGGCAAACAATGCAAAAGTAGATGCGGCGGCGGTAAGTTATGGGGTACATAGTTGTGAGCATTTGCTCACTTATCATCCAATAATTTGCTTGCATTCAATGAACGATTTATGGGAGTTTTTACATGAAAGAAAATAATGAAAATTGGGAACGCGATGCGTTAAAACAAATTGCGACAGCACAAATAACCGAACAACGTCGAGCACGTCGTTGGGGAATTTTCTTTAAATTTCTTGGATTTATGTATTTATTTGCGATTTTAGCATTGGTTAAATTTGATTTGGATGCTGATGATTTAACTGGAGAAACTAAAAACCATACTGCGGTTGTCGATGTGAAAGGAATTATTGCAAGTAATACCGAAGCAAGTGCAGAGAAAGTGATTAAATCTTTGAAAGCAGCATTTAAAGATGAGAAAACCGCTGGGGTGATTGTTAGAATTAATAGTCCGGGTGGAAGTCCAGTGCAATCAAATTACATTTATCAAGAAATGCAACGTTTGAGAAAAGAATATCCAAAAATTCCTTTATATGCGGTTGTAACAGATTTGTGCGCATCGGGAGGATATTACATTGCCGTAGGAGCTGAAAAAATATTTGTCGACAAATCAAGTTTAGTGGGTTCAATTGGCGTAATTATGAGTAGTTTTGGATTTGTCAATACACTTGAGAAACTAGGGATAGAACGGCGTTTATTTACATCGGGAGAAAATAAAGGATTTTTAGACCCTTTCTCGCCTAAAAAAGATGAGGAAGTAAATCATGTAAAAGGTGTATTAGGAAATTTACATGAAAACTTTATTCAAGTCGTTAAAGAAGGACGAGGAGATCGGTTGCAACTTTCAAATGAAAAACTCTTTTCTGGCTTTATTTGGGCGGGTGAGGAAGCGATTAAATTAGGATTAGTCGACGAACTTTCTAATACACAAGCGGTTGCAAAAGATGTCATTAAAGCTGAGAAATTAGTGAATTTTACCCCGCGTCGTGACGTATTTGAACGCATGGCAGAACGGGTAAGTACAATGGTAACGGAATGGTTGATGTTTTCTCAATTTGGAGCAACCCCATGAAATCTTTTTTAGCTCTATTTTTAATAGCTTTTAGCATTTCAATTAATGCAGAGGAAACGAAAGTAAATCCAGATGAAATTGCTCAAAATACCATTGAATTATTAAAATCGGCAAAAAGTGGCGTAGATTTACAAGTTTTGCAAAAAGCTCAAACTGATTTAAGTCCTTGGTTAGATTGCCAAAGTGTGCCAAATTCGATGTTATTAGCGCGAGGATTATTGCGTTATAAACAACAACAAATAATTCAAGCAAATCAAGATATTAGCCTTTATTTAGAGCGAAATCCTAACGATTTGACCGCTTTACTCATTCAAGGGGTAATTTTTCGACAACTAGGTGAGTATGAAAAAGCGCAAAATATTTGCTTACAAACTGAAAGAAGTGTGAGCAAAGTCAATAGTGCAACTTGTTTTGCAAATGTTTTATCGCGGCAAGGAAAAGTTGATTTGGCTTATGAGAAACTGCGCAGTGCTGTGATGGCGGCACAACAAGAAAGTCCTCAAGCCTATCAACGTTTGCATTTGGAATTGGTAAAATTAGATCAATTTATTGGAATAAATCCACAAGAAAATATCACAAAAGCGTTAAGTGCGCCGTATCGTGATCATGTTTTGTGGATTGCTTATAGTGATTTCTTGTTGGATCAAGGAAATTATGAGCAACTCTTAAATGAAATTCCCAATGATTCAAATGATATTCGGATTCAAGTTCGTCGAGCAATTGCCGCTAAAAAACTGGGAAGAACTGAAATTCTAAATATTGAGATTTTTGAGCAAGCAAAAGCACACAATAATTTGAGTTTACGCACTGATGAAGCGTTATTTTTACTAGAAATAAAAGAAGATGCTCAAATGGCTTTAGCGTTATTATTAGAAATTTGGAAAACTCGTAAAGAACCATTTGAAGCAAAATTACTTCTAAAAGCATCAAATGTGGCAAACAAACCAGAAATGCTTTTAGAAATATTAAATTGGATAAAACAACAAGGTTGGAATAATTAAGGAGTTGAACAATTTGTGCTCGCTCGAGAAATACGAACGGGGGTTGTTGGACGACCTAATCTTCCTTCATAAATTACGGTGTAAGTTAAAACATATTTGACGTAATTGCGGGTTTCTGTGAACGGAACAAGTTCTACCCAAATATCAGGAGAAATACACGGATTTGAAGCCGTCCACGATTTTGCACGCCCCGGACCCGCATTATAAGCCGCCGTTGCAAGCATATAATTTCCATCAAATTTATCGAGTTGTTGTTTCAAATACGTTGTGCCTAATTTGACATTTGTCCGATCATCATAAATATCGTTTAATTTCAAGCCGATAGAACGCGCCACCATTTTTGCCGTCGCGGGCATTAATTGCATCAAACCTTTCGCACCCGCATGAGAAACCGCCACATCCATAAACGCACTTTCTTGGCGAACGATCCCATAAACCCATGCTAAATCAACACCTTGCTCTTGCGCGCCTTCGCTAAAAATATCATGATAAGCCAGTGGAAAACGCACTTCCAAATCATCGTAAGAAGCGGCTTTTGAGGCAGTAAAAATCGCTCGATCAAACCATCCATCTCGACGAGCGAGCGCGGCTGCCACCTCAATTTGACGCGGCGTGAGGGTTTTAATGGCGGCAGTCCATTCTTTGCGGGCTTCTTTTTCCATTCCAACCAAACGAAACTCTAAACCCCGTAATAACCCATTGAATTGACTAAATAAATCTCGTTCTTCATCGGAACTAAAAGAAATCGGTTTATGATTTAATTTGGGCTGAACATTTAAACGATTTGCCGCCAAAAATCCATAATAATCACGCTCTTGCGCTAAAGATTGCCAAACACCTTTTGCCATCGCGGGATCGCCCGTATTTTCAAATGCACGACCCAACCAATAACGCCAAATCGGAAGTTCTTTTGTGCCGACGGATAATTTTTGCACAAATGCAATTAAACCTTTCCAATCACTCGCCACTAATAATTGCTGTAAGAAAAGATGCTGAGTTTTTTCATCTAACAGCGCAACATTCAAGGCTTTCAAAAGAGCTAAGGCTTCAGGTAATTCTTTTTTAACGGCTTGCACAGCGATGTCAATTTCTACATCATCTTGTTCTGCGGGTGTGAAATTAAAAATTCTTTTCAAATTAGCTAAAACTTGTTTGGCTTGCAAAGGATTTTGTTTAGCGAGTTTCTTTAATCCATATACTGCAATTAAACGCGCATCTGCACTATCCGTTGCAACAAAGTTGTTCACCGTTTCAGGGTTTTGTTGAATACGTCGCCATTGCACAAATAATTGATGCAAGTTGTTATCAGTTAAACGATTTGACCATTGCATTGCAACATTAGGATTATTTTCTGCCATTGCTAATTTGATACGTTGCCATAATAAATCTTGCGTGAGAAATCCCGTTTGCGCTAAATGTTCAAATAACGCACTACAGGTTTTTGGTAAAGATTCTCCTATTAACCACAAAGCCCGTAATTCCTCACGAAAAGCGGGAGTCATTTCTTGATTTAAACGAATCAAAGCGTGTTGACAACGAAACTCTGCGGCGGGCAAAGTTTGATAAGGATAAATGATTTCAAAATTACGCCAATCTTCACGTTGTTGTAATTCAGTCATCCATTCTTTGTATAACAAATCGGCTAAAGGAGAATTTTGATAACGATCAAAGAAATTAACCACTTCAGAAATCGTTGCAGAACGTCCTTTTAAAGTTAAATATTGCAAATAATAATGCAATGGATATTTTCTTAAAGCAGGTTCTAATTGATTAAAAGTTGAAATGTCATTATTTTCTAAGGCTTGTTTAGCTTGGAGAAAGGTTTTTCTTTGCGAGCTAAAATCCTCGCGTGCTTGCGCAGAAATGAAGAAAAATAGTGTTAGAAAAAAGGTAAAAATCGTTTTCATGTTTTATGACCTAAAAATTTAAATTGATTTTTAATGACGATAAATGTCGCGGCGATGCCCAACGGTAATGACTAATACAACTAATTGATTATCTTGAATTTCACAAATAATACGATAATCACCTACTCGATACCGCCAATATTTGCCGAGTTCCTCACCTTTGAGTGCTTTACCAAGTGCGCGAGGATTATCTATATTAGCAATGCGTTCATGGAGAAACTTAACGATTCTTTTGGCGGTTTGTTGCTCTAATTTAGATAAATCTTTTTCAGCATCGGGTGAAAACCTAACTTCATACATATTTAGCCATTATTTCATTAAGAGGAATCGTTGTGGAATAATCTAAATTTTTAGTGCGCTCAACCGCAATACGATAGTCATCTAAATCTTCAATTGTTTCAATAAGTTTATTTAACCGATCTGTGAAATCAAGAGGATTAAGTGAAATATCAAGATACTTTACTAAGTTGCTCTCTAATTCATTATCAAGTGTTATCGAAGACATTTTTAATTTCCTATGGTTGCTCATTAGGCAATTCAACAAAGAAAGTTGTTCCCGTTCCTAACACAGATTCAACCGTAATTTGACCATTATGCGCGTGCATAATGTCTTGGCTGAAAGGAAGTCCAAATCCCGTTCCTTTCTCGCCCGCTGTTCCTGTGGTGCTGGTTTTTTCTTCAATTTTGAACAACTTAGGTAAGTTTTCTTCGGGAATTCCTACCCCAGTATCAGAAACCGCAATTACCGTCGAGCGGTTTTCTGGAATATAGAAACGCACTTGATCACCTTTTCGGCAGAATTTAATCGCATTTGAAGTTAAGTTTTGCACAACTTCTACATACAAAGTGGGATCAGCAAATAACCAAGTTTCTTCAGGCACATCATTAACTAATTCAACGCCTTTTTGACGCGCTAAATAATTCAAATGATTCAAGACATTAATAATAACTTGTCGACCGTCGACTTGTTCTGGTTTAACGGCGATTTTACCCGTTTTCAAACGACTGACATTTAAAACATCACCAATCATTTGAACTGACGATTTACCGATTTGAATTAGACGTTGAACGATTTCAAGATGTTCTTCGTGCAAAGGATTTTCATCATCGGTAGAAATAAATTCCAATGCCGATAAAATCCCCGACCAAGGCGATCTTAAATCATGAGCAACTAATGAAATAAATTTATCCTTTAATTCATTAGCTTGTTCGGCTTGTTCTTTTGCTGATCTGAGTTGTTGATTTGCATCAGTTAATTGAGTAGTTCTTTTATTAACTAACTCTTCCAAATGATCTCGATATTGACGCAATTCATTTTCAATTTGTTTGCGTTCAGTAATATCTTGCACCGTTCCACTAATCAAAATGGTTTTCTTTGTTCCATTAGGTTCTGTTGCAAGAACTGGCTCGATTTGTTGGTGCAAAATTCTTTCTGTTCCATCGGGCAATACAATTCGATGATCGAGATTAGAAGATTCTCCTTTAAACAAAGCATTATCAAAACAATTTTTTACGGCTTCTTGATCTTCAGAATGCACTAATTGCAAATAGGTTTCAAATGAAGGTTCTTGATCACCGCGCCGTAATTTAAAAATCCGAAAAACTTCATTTGACCAATGCGATTTGTTATTAACAGTATCGAATTCCCAATTTCCCAAATGCGCAATCGATTGGGCGTGCGCTAAACGCGCCTCACTTTTTCCGACGCGCTCAATCGCTCGACTTGCCCGCAACACATATTTGACGCGATGTCCAAGTAACGGAAAAGTAATAGGTTTTGTGATAAAATCGGTCGCGCCCGCCTCGTATGCTTTGTTAATCGATTCAACATCGTCAAGCCCCGTCGCCATCAACACGGGAACGTGCTCACCGCCCGCGACTTTGCGAATTTCAGCGCACGCGGTAAAACCATCCATTTGCGGCATCATGACATCTAACAGCACAATATCGGGGCGACAGGCTTTGAAACGTTCAATCGCGGGAAGACCGTCGGCGGCTTCTTCGACATCGAAACCCGCTTTTTTGAGGGTGTGGCGCATCATCAACCGCATGGTTGCGTCATCGTCGACAATTAAAACCAGAGGCGTTTTATGGGAATTCATGGGAATAGTTCGCCGTTGCAAGCAATCAAATGTCTTATTTTGGCATATTTTCAGTATTTAAGGAAACACTAACTTGAAAATGCTTGCCGAACCGCGTATTTTTCTATTTATTTGGAGAACGCAAAATGTTAATGGGAAAAAAAATTTTATTGGGAATGACGGGCGGAATTGCGGCGTATAAAATCCCAGATTTAGTTCGACGTTTGAAAGAACGCGGCGCGCAAATTCGAGTGGTAATGACTAACAATGCAACCCAATTTATTACGCCTTTAACATTACAAACGGTGTCTGGATTTCCAGTGCATTTGGATTTCAATCCAGAAACCGAAAATCAAATCAATCATATAGAACTTGCTCGATGGGCGGATTTGATTTTAATTGCACCCGCAACTGCGAATTTTATTGCAAAATTAGCGCACGGTTTTGCCGATGATTTGTTGAGCACGATTTGTTTGGCGACCACTGCTCAAATTGCCGTCGCGCCCGCGATGAATCAACAAATGTGGAAAGCCGAAGTTACACAAAATAATCTTAACCTCTTGAAAAAACGATCTTTTTTAATATTTGAACCCGCCGACGGATCACAAGCCTGTGGAGAAACTGGAAAAGGTCGTTTATTAGAATCTTTGCAAATCATTGAATTAATTGAGATTTTTTATACTAAAAATACAATTTTAAAAGGAAAAACAGTTTTAATTACGGCTGGCGCGACGCGGGAAGACCTTGATCCCGTTAGATTTATTTCAAATCGAAGTTCGGGGAAAATGGGTTACGCGATTGCACAAGCCGCTCAACAAGCCGGCGCAAAAGTGATTTTAATTAGTGGAAAAACGAATTTAACGCCACCACAATTTGTTGATTTTATTGAAGTTTATAGCGCACAAGAGATGTTTGATGCGGTAATGAAAGAATTAGAGGAACTAAAAATAAATATTTTCATTGGAACGGCGGCGGTGGCAGATTATCGCCCGATTCGTTCTGAAAATCAAAAAATTAAGAAAAATCAAGATATTATGACGATTGAATTAGAACGCACACCCGATATTTTGGCAAATGTGGCAAAATTATCTCCGCGTCCGTTTGTGGTGGGATTTGCGGCTGAAACGCAAGAGGTTGAAAAATATGCGCTTTCTAAATTAGATAAAAAAAATTTAGATCTGATCGCGGCAAACCAAGTGGGCATTCCGAATCAAGGATTTGATAGTGATAACAATGTGTTACAAGTTTTTTGGCGCGATGGTTCGATTGAACTTCCTCACGCACCCAAATCAGAAATCGCAAAACAACTCATTGAAATTATCGCAAAAAGATTTTTAATGACATTTTAACTTTGGAGAAAAAAGAAATGAAAAAAACACTCACTTTAATTTCATTTTTGTTATGGAGTGCAACATTGCACGCTTTTACAACAACTAATGGAAAAATTTACGATAACAACAATCAACAAATTGCTTTGTATGGGGTGAATTGGTTTGGATTTGAAACTCAAGATCATGTGTTGCATGGTTTGTGGTCAAGAAATTGGCAAGAAATGTTAAAACAAATCAAAGAACTTGGTTTCACTGCATTAAGAATCCCAGTTTGTCCAGCAACCTTGCAAGGTGTTGCAACGAATAGCATTAATTATAGCAAAAATCCTGATTTACAAGGTTTGAACAGTTTGCAAATCTTAGATAAATTTATGGCTGAAAGTGATCAATTAGGTTTATATATTTTATTAGATCATCATCGTCCTGATTGTAATGCAATTTCTACGCTTTGGTACACCGATTCTTATAGTGAAACTCAATGGTTAAAAGATTTAGCGTTTATGGCAGAGCGTTATAAAACTAATGCACATTTGATTGGAATTGATTTGAAAAACGAACCGCATGGGAATGTTACTTGGGGAACAAATAACATTGCAACAGATTGGAATACTGCCGCAGAAAAAGCTGCAAAAACTATTTTAAATGTTAATTCTAATTTGTTAATATTTGTCGAAGGAATTGAAAGCGCAACACAATGTAGCGGATCGACTAATCATTGGTGGGGAGGAAATTTAGAACCTGCGAAATGTTTTCCTTTAAATATTGATAAAACAAAATTGGTTTTTGCACCTCATGTTTATGGACCTGATGTTTATCAACAACCTTATTTTCAAGATAGCGCATTTCCTAATAATTTAGAAACCATTTGGCAAACGCATTTTGGATTTCTTCGAGATGAAGGATTTGCGGTAATTGTCGGAGAATTTGGTGGGCGTTATGGACATGGAGGAAATGCAAAAGATAAAATGTGGCAAGATGCGTTTGTAAATTATTTGATTAAGAAAGAAATGCGGGATTTCTTTTATTGGTCGTGGAATCCAAATAGCGGTGATACGGGAGGGATTTTACAAGACGATTGGCAAACCGTGTGGGATGATAAGGTTGCTTTGTTGCGTCGTTTAATGGATAAAACCATAACAACGCCTGTTTCAACAACCCCCACAAATCCTCCTCCAACAACAAATCCAACACCTATAACAAATCCCGTTTCTAACGATGTGTGTGAAATAAAATATACCGTGCAAAGTCAATGGCAAAATGGTATGGTAATCAATGTGATATTACGCAATAAAGGTGCAAGTGATTTAAAAAACTGGCAAATAACCTTTAATTTAGGAACGGGTGCAACAATTAGTAATCATTGGAGTATGTTGTTGTCAGGAAATTACATTGCATCACCCTTAGATTGGAATCGAACTATTGCTCCAAATAAGCAAATTGAATTTGGATTGCAACTTGCCTTTAATTCATTGCCTGAAAAACCATTTGAATTGCAAAAAATAAGTTGTGGAAATGCTGAAAGCACGAGTATTCCATCAAGTCAAAATGTTGAATATCAAAATGGATTACAAGCGGGGATTGCATTATGTCAACAAAATCCAACCGCGTGCAATATTTCTACTTGTAATGCAACGCCGTTATTTCAACCCGAGAGTGGATCGGTATTTCTTCCGCGTTTGGGTTTGACAAATGATACAAATGCACAAAATCGTTGGGACGTGGTTTTACAACAAATTCCGAATACTTTAACATTTGAAGTAAAATCAGTTACGCCATCTAATTGATCATTTTCTTAAGAGAAACTTCCCTTTTTCTCTTTTTTACGAACAGAGTTTTCGGGATGTTTTTCTTTTATTTTTCTTCTAAAAACAACCATATTATTTGATCTTTATAGGCGTAATTATGTGTGTGTTTTGATTAAAACATAGACTGCGCCAGTTCCTCCATCGGATGCTCTCGCAGAACAAAAGGCTTGAACGTGTTCATGTTGGCGTAACCATGAGTTTAATTTTGCTTTTAAAACGGGTTGTTTTTGATAAGAACCATAGCCTTTTCCATGAATGATTCTTAAACAACTTAAATTCGCCAAACGACTTTCTCGGAGAAATTCGCTAACTTCGCGGCGCGCTTCGGGCGTTGTCATGCCGTGCAAATCTAATTCCGCCAATACGCTATAATGACCCCGCCGTAATCTGCGAAGCACCGACCGTTGCACGCCGTTTTTCAAATAAGTCAATTCTTCGCCCGTTTCCACGTCGGTCGGATCGTAATCGTCGGACAACATATCGTGCAAAATGGACGCTTCATCACGATAAAGTTGTTTGGGAATTGGTTTTAAGCGTGGCGGATTAGGAAGTAAAAAGTCTTTATTTTTCAAAGGCTTAACATCTTTTGTGGCTTCTTCAAACAAAGCGATTTCTTCATCCGTGAGTTTTCGCATAGTAGCATCTCTTTAACGCGGCATTTATAATGCACATTTTAACCATTCAGTCGATTTCTCACAAATCAAGCAATGAAAAAAATTTTTCTTTTAATCACTTTGTTATTTCTGCTGGGATTTCTGGCAGTTAAAACATCGACTGAACTTCGACCCTTTCCCGATGATTTGAATTTCACCGCAATGAATGCGCGTAAAGTTCAAATCCTTGATCGACATTTCCAGCCTTTAAATGTGACCTATCAAAATGAGTGGAATTTGCATGATTATCTTCCTTTGCATAAAATCCCGCTGGCATTACAACAAGTCTTCATTTTAACAGAAGATCAGCATTTCTACCAACATTATGGAGTGGATTGGTTGGCGCGTTTCAAAGCAATGTATCAAAACATTAAAGCACGACGCATTGTGCGTGGAGCAAGTACCATTTCTGAACAAACCGTCAGAATATTACATCCGCGTCCGCGTACTTTTTGGTCGAGATGGATAGAAACTTTTGAAGTTTGGCAATTAGAAAGTCGTTTCTCAAAAGCGCAAATTTTAGAGTTTTATTTAAATCAAGTTCCTTATTCTCAAAATCGACGCGGCATATTACAAGCTGCCTATTATTATTTTGATCGAGATTTAGATACTTTGAATTTAAAAGAAATGCTTGTATTAGCGATTTTAGTGCGTTCGCCAAGTCGTTTAGATTTGAAGAAAGGCACATTAGAAATACGCCGTCCGATGCAACATTTGGCAAATCGTTTATTACAAGCACAAATCATTTCAAATCAAGATTATCAAGAACTTATTCAAAATCCTTTAGAACTCAAAAACTTAAAATTACCTGTGCAAGCGGTTCATTTTGTTAATCATTTATTCAAAACATTTCCTCAATCTTCTCAACAAAACAGTGGTCGATTACAAACCACTTTAGATGCGAATCTTCAAGCAAAAACTCAAGCAATTTTAGATACTACTTTGCAAAGTTTTTCTTCTAAAGAAGTGGAGAATGGCGCGGTATTAATTGTCGATCATCAAAGTCGTGAAATAATCGCTTGGGTGAATGCAGGAAATTTTGAAGAAAATCAAATAGATACCATTACAATTCCCCGACAACCAGGTTCAACATTGAAACCTTTTTTATATGCAACGGCATTAGAAAAAGGTTGGACAGCCGCGACTTTAATTGAAGACAATCCTTTAGCAGAAGCGGTAGGAACAGGATTGCATAATTTTCGTAATTATAGCCGCACTTTCTATGGTTGGTTGAGATTGAGAGATGCGTTAGGAAATTCTTTAAATACGCCTGCCATTAGAACTGTGCAATTTGTCGGTGCAGAAAATCTTTTGAATAAATTACATCAATTGGGCATGGAAAGTTTAACCGAAAATGCTGATTTTTATGGTGATGGTTTAGCGTTAGGAAATGGTGCAATTACTTTATTTGAATTAGTGCAAGCGTATTCTGTTTTAGCGCAAAATGGTTCTTTTCAACCTTTAAAAATGATTTTGAATAAAAATGATAAAAATCCAAAGAAAATTTTTGATCCAGAAATTAGCAATATTATTGCAAATATTTTATCAGATTCAGATGCACGACAATTAGAATTTGGAGAAAGTGGATTATTTGATTTTCCCATCCAAACTGCTGTAAAAACAGGCACTTCTAACGATTATCATGATGCGTGGGCAATGGGATTTAATTATCGTTATACGGTTGGTGTGTGGTTTGGTAATTTAAGTCAACGTCCGATGCTGAATGTTTCTGGAGCAACAGGACCCGCTTTGGTATTAAGAAGTGTATTTGCAGAGCTTAATAGAAATCAAAATACTCAACCATTACAAATGAGTTCAAAATTGATTAAAAAAAGTATTTGTCGAGTAACAGGTTTATTAGTGCAAAATGATTGTCCAAGTCGAGAAGAATGGTTTGTCGATGGCACATTGCCCACGTTGAATTCTACCCCAAAAGAAATCCCTTCTACCATTCAATTGGCACAACCAGTGGATGGATTACATTTGGCACTTGATCCGCGAATTCCAGATGAGTTAGAAGCCTTTACATTACGCTTGCCTGCGCATTTACCCGTGCAACAAGTTCAATGGATTATGGATAATGAAGTGATTGCAATTACTGAGCAATCTTATTTCTCGTGGCATTTGAGCAGAGGAGAGCACGCGGTGAAAGCAAAAGTGTGGTTACAAAATCAACAAAATAGCATAGAAACGCCAGTCGTTTATTTCTATGTACATTAATTAAAAAAGAGGTTCACAAAGAAATGGCTTTACATTCTAATCGTCCCGCCGAACGCCCCATTAATTCGGCAGCATTATCGAGAGAATCATGGCGGGTTTTTCAAATCATGGCGGAGTTTGTCGAAGGATTTGAACAAATGGCAAATATTTCTCCCGCCATTACAATTTTTGGATCGGCAAGATTTACAGAAGAAAATCCTTATTACCAATTAGCAGAAGAGATTGGAAAAGAATTATCTGAAGCGGGTTTTGCAGTGGTAACGGGCGGCGGTCCAGGAATAATGGAAGCGGCAAATAAAGGGGCATTTCAAGCGCCTTCGCCGAGCGTGGGTTTGAATATTCGTTTGCCACATGAGCAACATTCTAATCCGTATCAAGATGTTTCTTTAGAATTTCGGCATTTCTTTGCGAGGAAAGTGATGTTTGTGAAACACGCTTCCGCGTATGTGGTTTTACCCGGTGGTTTTGGAACATTAGATGAATTAGCAGAAATTCTAACGTTAGTGCAAACGGGTAAAACAAGAAAGATTCCAATCATTTTAGTTGGGACAAGTTTTTGGCAAGGTTTTTTAGAGTGGATAAAAGCAGAATTATTAGAAAGTACCAAAACAATTGGAGAAGAAGATTTGCAATTGCTGACGTTGGTAGATGATGCAAAATCAGTAGTCAATATTATTTTTGATTACTATGAGAATCGCGGGTTTGAACCCTCCGCAAAAGAACGCGATATGTTATTACATTTGTAAGGTATGTTATGTCAGTCTACACCAGTATTGAGCAACACCAATTAGAAACCTTTTTATCCCATTACAATTTGGGGAAACTTGTTGATTACAAAGGGATTAGTGCAGGTATTGAAAATACTAATTATTTTGTAACCACAACCACCGGAGAATTTGTTTTAACTATTTTTGAACAAATGACTTCTGAAGAAGTGCCGTATTTCTTAGAATTAATGGCATATATGGATGAGCATCAAGTGCCAAGTCCTCATCCACAACCTGATAATGAAAAGAAATATTTACGGCGTTTCTACGATAAGCCAGCCGCTTTAGTTAAAAAATTAAGTGGTCATGATGTTAGAAATCCAAATATTCAACAATGTCAAGCACTTGGCGTAACATTAGGGCATTTACACACGGTTGCACCCGGGTTTCATTTGTATCGAGCAAATCCACGCGGTCCACATTGGTGGAAAGTCACCTCTGAAAAGGTCATGCCGCATTTGAATGATGCTGAGAAAAAACTCTTACAAGAGGAAATCCATTTTCAATCAACGTATCAGCATTTTAATTTACCACGCGGCGTTATTCATGCGGATTTATTTCGTGATAATGCGTTATTTGATGGAAACGTTTTAAGTGGTTTGATTGATTTCTATTATGCGTGCGATGATGTGTTATTGTACGACGTTGCAATTACTGTTAATGATTGGTGTAGTTTAGAAACCGGTGAACTAGATAGCAATCGATTGCATTCGTTATTGGATGCGTATCAACATGAGCGACCTTTCACAGAAGAAGAACGCAAGGTTTGGAAAGTCATGTTAAGAGCGGCAGCGTTGCGTTTCTGGCTGTCGAGATTACATGATTTGCATTTTCCTCGTGAAGGTGAATTAACTCACACCAAAAATCCAGATGAATTTAAGAACATTTTGTTAGCGCGTTTGGATTTACCAAGCGATTGCAACTTGCCTTAAATTTTATTTCAAATCACGCAACTTTTTTCTCCACCTTGAGCATTTGAATGGGGTAAGGATGTCGCCACGCGCTTAAAGGTTGAGGTAAAGGTTGCATCACGATGCAATCAACGGGGCATGGCGGCAAACACAACCCGCATCCCGTGCATTGTTTGGCGATGACGGTGTGCATGAGTTTGACTGCGCCGACAATCGCGTCGACGGGGCACGCCTGAACGCATAAAGTGCAACCAATACAAAGGTTTTCGTCGATTACTGCTAAGGAAGGCGGGGTTTCTTCGACTTCGACCAGTTGTTGGGGTGATCGATCCAATAATTTCGCCAATTCCAGCATGGTTGCTTCGCCGCCCGGTGCGCACAAATTAATGTCGGCTTCGCCTTTTAATATTGCTTCGGCGTAAGGACGGCAGCCCAAATAACCGCAGCGTCCGCATTGAGATTGTGGCAATATGTCATTGATTCGTTCGACGACTGGATTTCCTTCGACTTTGAAACGCACCGCCGCGTATCCCAAAATCGCCCCAAAAATCAATGCTAATCCACCTAACACCATGATTGATAATAACATTTTAAAATCCTTTTCACAATAAATTCTCAACCACTTTCTATCATATACTTTATAGCAAAACTAGAGGTTTTTTACGAAAAGCAACAAAGAAAGTTGAACCTTCACCTTGTGAGCTACAGCAACCAATTTTAGCATATATTACTTCGGCGAGTTTCTTCACAATAAACAAACCCAAACCCGTTGAATGTTCATCTCCGGTTGGGCGCGGGCTTAAACGGATAAATTTACCAAAAAGTTTTAATTGATCTTCTTTTGATAAACCAGGTCCTTTATCTTGAACTTCACAACACACAAATTCTTCTTGATTTTTCAAACGCACCCAGATTTCTTGTCCAAAAAATGAATATTTCACCGCATTTGAAATCAAATTTTCTAAAATTTGGTGTGCTAAATTAATATCAATCCACGTTAAATAAGAGAGTTCATCATATTCAAAATATAATTGAATTTGTTTCGCTTGTGCTCTTAATTGATAATCCTCAACAATAAGTTTCACAATCGGTAATAGATCAGAAATATGAAGAGAAATATTCATCTTCCCAGATTCAATCGCATTTACATCCAATAAAGTTGTAATTAATTGAAACATTTTATGCGAAGCGCGTTGAATTTTATTAGCATAATCAATGATTTCCTTGCGATCCATTTCTGCTCCATAATCAGCAATTTCTTCAGATAAACCTTTAATCGCTGATAAAGGATTTTTCAAATCATGGGCGGCAATACCAAGAAATTCATTTTTATCCTGATTTAAACGCTCTAATTGCACATTTTTCTCAGCAATATCTTGGGTTCTGCGTGCGACTTTATCTTCTAAATTTAAAAATGATTCTTTTAATTGTTCCGCCATACTACAGAAAGACTGTGACAACTGTCCCACTTCATCTTCCCGTTCTAAAGGAATGCACTCGTGTTCTTCCCATTTTCCTCGTGCAAGTTCTTTGGCTGATTTATTCAAATGCAATAAAGGTTTTGCAATCCAACGCGCAGTTAATAAACCCGCAATTAATGCTAAGATTAATGCAATTCCACTTAACCATAATGTAACGTGCAAATTATTAGTAATTTCACCTAAAAAATCAGATTGCGGAACAACGACCACGACCAATACTTTCAAACCCCATTTATCAGACAAAGGCGTAACTTGGAGAAACTGCTTTTCATTTTTAAAAGTAAAATCTAATTGATGGGTTCTTTCTATTGATGATAAATCACCAAAAGTGGTTTCTAAAAATTGAGCGGTGTTCACCACTAAAGGATTTGTAGATTCATTTGCTGGCACACGATGCAATGGAGAATTATTGCTCTGAGAAATTAAAGAATCTCCTTTAGAAGTTGCTAGCAACAAACCCGATGGTTCAATAATAAAAATTTGCCCAGTTTTTCCAATTTTTACGGAACTCAAGAACTCCTCAATTCCTGTTAATAATAAAGCGCTTCCAACCACTCCTTGCAAACGATTTTCTTTATAAATAGGTTCTACGGCTGTAATAGCTAATCCTCGACCACTTACATCTGCATAAACCTCACTCCAACTTCGCCCATTTGAAACCGCAGATTGAAACCAAGGACGTTGTTGTGCTGCATATCCCTGTATTTGATCAATTAGGTCAATTTTTCTCCCTATTTCATTACTGTTGTAATAATTTAATGCTCCACCTGTTTCAGTATTTTTTAAAGTGATTTGCAGTTGATCTTGTACACGCCGTGCACCATATAAATCCCCAAGCGTTGTTCCAAAGAACGAATTATTTAACGCATCAAAACTTTGTAATACTCCCCAGAAATGAGTTTCTCGCTCAATCGGATCATCTATTTTTAAACTTCCTGCTAATAACGCATTTGCGGTGAAACGGTTTGCATTATGGGGAATTTCAAGAAAACTACTTAAATGTCCAGTCACTCTGATACTAATTTCTTCTCTCAATTGTCGAGCAACTTCTTTCACTGATTTACTACTACTTTGCCATGATAAAAAACCAATTAATCCAGCCACAATAATCAATTGAAAAATAAACGGCACGACAAGCGTAATACGAAGAGGAATTTTATGGAAAAATCGCAACATAATGTGTGCATCCTTTTAGCACTGCAACAGCATTCTTTATTTAAATATTTCAAAGGGTTACATTAATTCTTTGAGTGCAGTTAAACAGTCAATAGTTTCATTACAATTTAATGGTGGATGCGCAATTAATTGGGCATGACTGCGCACAAATACCGCTTCTAATACTTTTCCTACCCCTGTAATCCCTTTCAAATGCACTGGATAGATTGCACAATTTGCTTGCTGTGCTAACCATTTTACACCCGCTTTTAAGGGCTTTTTTTCCTCTGTTGGTAAAACAATTCTTCCTTGAGGAAATAAAGCAATGATTTCTCCTTTTTGTAATGCTCTTAACGCGGCTCTTAATGCAACTTCGGGGCGACTACTTCTATCAACGGGAATGCACCCCATACTTCTATATAAATATTTCAAAATCGGGTGACGATATTCTTCAATCGCAATTAAAAAACGCAAAGGGCGATGGGTTGCACACACTAATAACAACGGATCAAGTCCAGAAACATGATTTGAAACCACAATTGCTGATCCATTTTCTGGAAGATTAATTACAGCATATTGAAACCGATGATAAAACCGACACCAAATCCGAACCCAACCATCGACAACTTTTAACCAGAAATGATCCCAATTTGTTTGATGAGAAACATAACCGATTAAAATAAATCCAACTAAAAAGAGGCTAAAATAAATCATTTTTTCTTTTGATGGGTTTTGCGTTGAAACAAATCATGGCGACGACTCACCAAACGATCCAGAAATAACAATCCATCCAAATGATCTAATTCATGTTGAACTGCACGCGCTTCATAACCTTCCATTTCAAAATATTTTATTTCAGCATTCTCATTTTGGGCGGTTAATTTGATGTGGGTTGCTCGAATCACATTTCCCGTATAATCTGGAACGGACATACAACCTTCTCGAGCAATTTCAAATCCATCCCAATCGGTAATTTCGGGATTAATTAAAACTAAACGTCCATGATGTTTAGTTACTTTCTTATGACTAGAAACATCAACAATTGCAATACGTTGAAATCGTCCAACTTGGGGAGCTGCAATGCCCACACCGCCCGGTCCAGCTCGCATAGTTTCTTCTAAGTTGCTCAAAAAGTTTCTCAACTCTTCATCAAAAGTTTCTACCGTTGTTGAAGGTTCTTTCAAACGCGGATCGGGATAAGTTAAAATCTCTAACATCATAAATCAAAAGTTTCTAATGGCGACAGGTTAATATCAATATTTCCTTGCAAGGTTTCTTTCAATTTTTCTAAGGCGAGTTGCAATGCTTCCATACCCTGCGTTGCATTGCCTTCTATCTGCATGAAATAAAAGGGTTTTTTATCAGAACCGCCCACACCCGTTTCTAAATCTAAAATATTCAAACCCGCATTCGCTAATTCACCTGTCACTTGTGCAACTATTCCCGCTCGATCCGCGCCGTGCACCACGATTTTTACGTCAGGTTCGGGATGCGGATGTAATTCGCCCTCAATTTGATCAAGATGTAAATGCAAACCGAGCTTTTCAGCCGTCGGTTGAATGACAGAAATTAGAGTATTTTCATCAAGTTGCGTATTAACCATCATCATCATCGTGAAACTCGTGCCCAACCGCAACATCGACGCTTCACCCAAATTGCAGCCGCCGCGATACAACGCATCAGTGATTTGCGCAACGATCCCGACGCGATCTTGCCCAACCAATGCCAACATAAACCAGTTTTTCATGATTCACTCCTGTAAAATTCTAACTTTTTGATTTTCAAGTAATTTATGCGTTCCAGCGGTCACAACCCATTGCCCTGCTTGCAAACCGCTGGTGATTGCGACTTTGCCGTCCAAAAACTCACCAAGTTGAACAGGCGTAAAATGGGTTTTTCCTTGTAAATCAACCACCCACACCGCTGTTTGATTATTTTGGTTCACCAACGCGCCCAACGGCACTGGAATAATAGTCGTCGCACTTTGCGCAAGTGTGACGGTCGCACTTTTGCCCCATTGTAACCCAGCATCGGGGTTTAGGATGCTAATTTTCGCAGGATAAGTGCGGGTCAGCGGATCAGCTTGCGGGGCGATTTCACGAATTTTCCCGCGATACACGTTTTGCGGCGCAGTTAATAAGGTAATTTGCATTTCTGATTGCGGCGTGATTTCATTAAATCGTTGCTCTGGAATTTGAATTGCTACTTCGATTTCTTCAGGGCGGGCAATTTTGAGAATCGTTTGACCGATATTAATTACCTGTCCACTTTCTGCAAGGGTTTCTAAAATGACCCCGTTGAAATCAGCGTGTAATTCCGCATAAGTGCTTTGATTTTCTGAAATACTTAAAGCAACTTTGCTCTGTTTCAAATGTGCTTGAGCAACATTATAACGATTCAACGCGCTTTCGTAATTATCTTTGCTGACGGTATTTTTTTCTAATAATTCTTTTGCACGTTTCAAATCAATATTTGCTTTATCGACATCGGCTTGAGCGGCGGCAACTTGCGCACGACTATTTTGAACATTTAAAGCAAAATCCGTCGACTCTAAAACCGCTAATTTCTGACCTTGAGAAACATTTTCTCCCACATTCACCAACCGTTGTTTCATTTTCCCCGCGACTCGAAATCCTACCTCAATTACATAACGCGGTTTCACCACGCCCGCATATTTTAAAGATGAATGCAAACTGGTTATTTGAGTTTGAATTGCTTGTACGGGTTGAGGAAGTTCTTCTGCGGCATTTGCCATTGTCGAAAAACAAATTAATCCTATTACAATCTTCAACATTACAACTTCCTCCCTTTTAAAATGTAAATTATAACGGTAATTGGTAGTGGTGCATATTATAATGATATAATAGAGGAGATAAAGGAAAAGAGGAG
>DYRG01000076.1 GCA_020718845.1 Thiomargarita sp. | reverse complement strand
GATAAGTATATAATCCAGTTTCAGGTATATTAACACGCAGATCACTTGATACCGCGCTGCAATTACGTTCAAATAATTGATTATTAATCATTCTTCCAAGCGAGGCTGCAATCAAAGTATGACGAAAACTTGCACCGCTCATTGCAAAGATTTCACCATCAAAATATTCGTGTTTTTGATCGATACATTCACGTTCAAAAGCTAAATATTCTTCTGGCGTTATGTAATGTTTTGTTTTAGGTAACGCGCTCATTTTATTCCTCTTTTTTTATTTGATTCCAATATTGATCCATTTCATTTAAAGATAAGTTTTGCAATGTTTTTTTATCATCTAAAATCGCTTGTTCCATTGCTTGAAAACGTCGCATAAATTTACGGTTGGCTTTTTCTAAGGCGGTTTCTGGTTCAATATTAATGAAACGTGCATAATTCACTAATGAAAATAATAAATCGCCTAATTCTTCTTCACGATTTTCTTCGGTTGTTGCTTGATGAAATTCAGTGAGTTCTTCTTGAATTTTCTCAAACACTTGATTTTTGTGATCCCAATCAAAACCCACGCCGTGCGCTTTTTGTTGAATTCTCCATGCTTTAATCAACGCTGGTAACGAATTTGGTACGCCCGATAAAACACTTTTGTTTTGATTCTCTTTTAATTTAAGTTTTTCCCAATTTTGCTTAACTATTTGCTCATTTTCTGCAATAGTTTCTCCAAAAACATGAGGATGTCTAAAAATGAGTTTCTCACATAACGTATTGATTATGTTTGTAATATCAAAAAGCTGTTGTTCAGAAGCAATTTTCGCATAGAAAACAATATGTAATAATACATCGCCGAGTTCTTTTTTTAATCCTTCTAAATCATGGTTTAAAATCGAATCAGATAATTCGTAAGTTTCTTCAATGGTCAAATGCCGCAAAGATTCTAACGTTTGCACTTTATCCCAAGGACATTTTTCTCTCAATTCATCCATGATTTTTAATAAACGGAGAAATGCCATATCGGGATTATTTTCAATAGTGTGCATATTATTCTGGATAATGGTGACTATCGCCAGTATTTAAAACACCGTAAAACATATTTTCTGGCACTTGTGGATAGCTATCATAATGATATAAAAGACATTTTCTTTGAATTTCAGGTGACATATCATTAATTAAATTTGAAATGTGCGGATGAACGCCAGAAGGGAATGGACTGGTTTCGCAATCCATATAAATTCGATTAGCGCGTTTGTAATAAGGTTCTAATTGTTTTGGAATCATGTGTTGGGTATCGGTGGGCATCAAAACATTGTAACCGCTAGAATGTTCTAAACAAATCCCATAACTCGCCATTTCCTCTGAACTAGAAATAACGTGCATTGCAAATACTGGAATCATTTTCCATTCGCCGCCATTACCATCTTGAAAGATATGACTACTCGTTAAACCGTTTTCTTTTTTTCCTAACAAATGCACATCAAAATAAGTATGAATTGTTACGTCTGGAACGCCTTGCAACGTATCCAATCCGGGACCAATCGCTCTTTCAAGGGGTTCTAAGACTTTTCTATGCACAAACAAATCAGGTTTTGCATTAGCAGGCGGATGCGCCCACAAACGTTGTTCTAAAAATAATTTATCGGCAATGAATTGATCTGCTAACCATTTTTTCTTTTCTGGCGTATAGAACGGATTAAAGATACTGGTGAGAGCAATATATTCCATTCCACCAATATGATCGGCGTGAGGATGAGAAATGTATACACCGTCAATATCTGTAGAAGATAATCCGATGCCTTTTAAAGCGTGACGCACGTCGCCGCCTACGTCTACCAATAAACGATAAGGTTTTGATCCGCGTTTCCCGATGGTATCAAATTCGATAAGAAAATTGGATTGCCATTTAGGTTGCATTCGGGTTTGAGCGAGCGTTTCAATCTGTTGTTGAAGCTCGGTTTCTGAATACTGTTGCGCTTCAGGATTTTGGAGTAATTCTGCGAGCAAAGTTTGGACTTGTGCAACGGTCAATGTCGAATCGTAACTGCCTGTTGCAAAAGCAGAATTGACACCTATCGCGGTTATTTTCATCATGAACCCCAGCCATTGTTTTTTCTGAATAGTTAGAAATTATATACCACAAATTCGGCTTATCGTTGTAATTTGTGAAGTGATATAAAGATTTTATTTAGTTATTAAAGGGTTATTTTCGCTTTTTAGCATTAAATAGGCTATGTTAGCATTTTTTAATAAACTAAAATAACCAAAGGAATACTCATGAATAACGCCGACAATCCTCCTAGCGTGCGTGAAATCCGCATTAACCCGATTATCCCTTCCGAATCGGTTTTAGTCGCCACAGCGCGAAGTATGCGCCCTAAAAAGGCGGAAGAACTCGTCCCGCGAGATACCCGTTCTCACGTTGAAACTTGCCCGTTTTGTCGAGGAAATGAGCACAAAACCCCGCCCGCGATTCTTACCATTCCCAATGAAACAAATTGGGACATTAGAATGGTAGAAAATCTTTATCCGGTTCTCGGTGATGATCGTCAAGATGCGAATTTAACTTTTGGATTACAACAAACCATCGACGGTTATGGTCGTCATGAAGTGATCATTGATCATCAAAATCATGGGATTGCGTTATTTGAAATGTCGGTTTCTCACTTAGCACTTTTATTTCAAACTTACCGAGATCGCATGAAAGTTTTATATGAATCTGATCAGCGTTTGAAATATGTTTTAGCATTTAAGAATTTTGGTCCTGCCGCTGGAGCAAGTATTCCTCATACGCATAGTCAAATTATTGCAATGCCAGTTGTTCCTCAAAATGTTCACGACGAAGTTGAGAACAGCCGAGCTTATTTTACTAAAAATAATCATTGCATTTTTTGTTCATTAATTGATGAAGCGTTGACATTTGAAGCGACGATTTATGATCGTAATTCTGGATCGGTGCGTCGTAAAATGAGTGTGGGACAATATGTCATTGAAAAAGGTAAGAAATTTATTGCAATTAAACCTTTTGCAAGCCGTTTTGAATGGGAAATTCACATTTTACCATTAAATCATCAAGCGGATTTTATGACGGTTTCAAATGAAGATTTAGAGGATTTCGCCAACGTATTGCAACGTTCAATGGCGAGATTAGATGCGGTGATTGGTGGAGCGCAATATAATTATTTCTTGCACACTCAACCGCAAGGAAAAGAATATCAAGATTGTAATGCGAGTTATCATTGGCATTTAGAAATCTGTCCCCGCACGAGCATTCCAACGGGTTTTGAATTAGGCGCGGGTTTGTCGGTGAATACGATTAGCCCCGAACAAGCCGCAGAACAACTGCGTAATGTCAAGATATAAACATAGAGGTAGTGCTATAAAGTATTTAGCACTACTTTTTAAGAAAAAGAAGCATTAATTAACCACTCAATTAATGTAATGCCTAAAAAACAAGCTATTATCCAATATAAATTAGAAATAAGTAAGCTATTTATAAAAACCCACCAATCGTGTTTTGATAAACCGTTAAATTTGCCTTTTCTTAAATAAACTGTCACAACAAATGGATCGAAATTAATTGAAAGTACAAGAAATGCAATTAAATCACTTTTGTTGAGTAACTTGCTCAAAAACAATAAAACTCTTGATTGCCCATGATAATGTTTTATTTCTTTGATAGTTTCAATACCCAACCAATCTCTTTTTGACCAGTCGTATAACTTTAACATCAATAAACAAATCAAGAAAGAAAGTGCTGTCATTATTGCACCACCAGTTAATACCCCAAAATAATAAATAACTGATGGGTACAACATATAATCAAAGAGTATTGTAAGTATTTGATTAATCGTGATTCCTGTTGTAATTTCAACAACACGAGTACTTATACTAACGTCGCTTGATGGAGAAATCGGGGTTTTGTCTGGCGATATGTTCATAAACGATAGGTTTCAAATAATCTGGATAGCAATACCAATACAAATCTTCCTCTGATTCTTGTGGTGCTAAACGCACGACTAATGGCTTAATACCAAATAATGATTGGACTTTTTCAAATGCGGGTAAATAAACACTATTTGAAAAACTAGAATAATCACCGCAGGTTAAGTAATTTTCAAATAAAACGGCATGACATACGGATAAAGATAAAAATTGAGCATAATACTTCGAAGCTATTTTCCCATTTTGATTAAACCATGTAGAAAGGCTAAAAGTTTTAAGGTTATTTAACTTACTTTTCATTAATGCTTGATGATTAAATTCAACAAAGGATTCTCCCCATAATGTTTTTATTTCATTAAATGATTTACCTTTTAAGAAATTAAAATTAACCAAAGGAAAACAACTAACTTTATTACCACCATGCTTTCCTTTTCCTTCATAAAAGTACCACTTAGTTAAAAACATTTTATCTTTATTATTAAAGCAGAATTGGTCTGCTGTATATTCTCCAACCATCGCGGGTAATTGAATTTCTTCAGCCAATTTCACAAAATAGTGGAGAGAAATATCAGGACTTACAACATGAACAGCACGCCATGCAAAAGGGGTATTTTGATAAGGAAGTTGTGCAAGAAGAGAAGAGCCTAAAAATATTTCAATTTCTTTTCTAAGTGATTGGTCATTAAACCGTTTCCAAATCTCTATTTTAGCTTCTTCAAGCGTACTGTAGGTATTATCTACCGTCATAAAGTTAAACAAAACAAATAGGTCAAAGGAAAACGATTAACGCTAAAAACTTACGCTGGAGCGCGTATAGAAAAAGCATAACGCAATAAAATAAACAATTTACGCATTCTATAACTCTTCTTTTCAAAATGCAACGAAAAAAACCTCAATTCGTAACAAAGTTTAATGCTTTATTACGAATTGAAGTTTTTTTGATAAACTGAAATAAAGGGAACCCCCCTTTATTTAATTAAAATTGATAGCCGAGCTTGAAAATAAATTCACGCGAGGCGGTAGGTAAAGGTGAATGACTTGAACTATAAGGTTGAATGAAACGAGGTTTTGAATTAAATAAATCAAATATCCCAAATCCCAATTCTAATCCTTTAAACTCAGGCGGTTGATAACGTAAAAAGGTATTCACTAAGGGGGAGGAATTATATTTTTTTAACAATGCCAAACCATTTTCATCAACGCCATCATAACCATAACGTGCACTTTGATAAACTATTGATGAGTTTAAATTAAAATGAGGAGCAAGTTTGAAATTAAAAGAAAATACACTTTTATGCGCTGGAAATCCTAAATGTAATAATGCTTCTTCAGTATTTTCTTGAAAATTAACCACTTGTTGATTTCTAGCCGTTCCTATTCCACTACGATAATATGAATGAGATAAAGAAATATTCCCCCAATCATCTTTAAAACGCCATTCAGCTTCAATTCCTCGCGTACCTGTTTTATTGGCATTGAAATAAGTTTCTTGATTTGTAATAGGCAACAGATCATAAACAATTGTATCCTTAGTTTTGTTATCAAAAACATTGACAGTGATGTTCATGTTTTTATGAATTTGATAACCTACTTCGGCTTCTAAAACAGTTGTTTTCTCTGGTTTAATGTCAGGATTGAATGCAACGTTGAATGCCATAGGACTGCGAAATGAATGACTATACAACAATTTATAGTGCAATTTATCCATAACTTTAGTTATCGCAATACGCGGTGCGAGATTACCGCCAAATAAGTTATGATTATCGTAGCGTGCACCCAATGTAATACTTCCTAAATCAGACTTGTAATCCCCTTCTACAAACAAACTATAATAATGAAAGTGGGGAATGGCTTTAGGATCAGTAGCTGATCGATCCACTGTTTTATCGTAATTTATTTCAAAACCACTTGCAATATCAAACTCTTTATTTACATTATAGAGTAAGTTATTTTTCAACCAGAAATGTCCAATCACTGTTTTAGTAAAGTCTTCGGGAATACCATTATCCATTTTCCAAGCAACATCTTGCGTATAACCTGAGTCGGTAGAGGTGCATATTGTGGTGATATAATAGGAGAGATTAACGAGCAGAGGA
>DYRG01000113.1 GCA_020718845.1 Thiomargarita sp. | reverse complement strand
ATTGTAAATCCATAGTTTATTTTAAAAAAAGTTCTAATAATTCATTTAACCATCTCAAACCAAGTTCTGTTGGAATAAGATGTTGATTTTTATCAATTATCCAACCTTTTTCAATCGCTTGTTGTAATGGTTGTTCAATGGTCGCCAAATCTAAACCCGTGCGTTGATAAAAAAGAGCTTTATCAAATCCTTGAAATAATCTCAACGCATTCAACATAAACTCAAATGCTAACTGTTCATTGCTCACTTCTAATTGTTCTGCAATCTTATTATTTGATTGCAAATAGAAATCGGGATGTTTGTATTTGCTCAATCTTAAAATTTTATTGGGTGCAAGGGTAATTTTGCTATGCGCACCCGCCCCGATTCCTAAGTAATCTCCAAACTTCCAATAATTCAAATTATGTTTGCAATATTGCTCATGTTTCGTAAAGGCAGAAACTTCATAATGCTCAAAGTTTCTTTCATTTAATAAACGTTCTCCTTCAATTTGAATATTCCAAATAATTTCTTCATCTGGCAAATGCGGCGGATAGCGATCAAAATAAGTATTTTTTTCAATAGTTAATTGATACCAAGACAAATGCGTTGGGTGAAAATGTAAGGCAGTTTTCAAATCCTCTAATGCCATTTCAACGGTTTGATTTGGTAAGCCATACATTAAATCAAGATTAAAATTTTTGAACCCCGCTTTTCTAATCGATTCAATCGCATGAATGCTATGCTCACGATGATGCACTCGTTGAAGAAGTTGCAATGATTGATCATTAAAACTTTGCACGCCCAATGACAAACGATTTATTCCCGCTTCATGAAAGCCAGAAAATTTAGAAATTTCCGCAGTCACGGGATTTGCTTCTAACGTAATTTCTAAATGTTTATCAAAAGGAATTTTTAGACGTAATTGTGCCAATAATTGAAAGATACTGTCGGGAGAAAATAAACTCGGTGTTCCTCCCCCAAAAAAGATACTAGAAATGCTTCTATTTTTAACCAAAGGCAAATCATGAGAAATGTCTTGTAATAAGGCTTGAATATAACGTTGCTCTGGTAATTCGCTTTTCAAAGGGTGCGAGTTGAAATCACAATACGGGCATTTACGCACGCACCAAGGGAGATGAATATATAAACTTAAAGGGATCATAATGTTTTATAATAGGGCTTATTTATTTCATTATGAAGGATAACTTAGATGAGTGTCAAATCTGATCGGTGGATTCGTGAAATGGCTTTAAAACACCAAATGATTGAGCCTTTTGAACCCCAACAAATCAAACATTCCTCAAG
>DYRG01000075.1 GCA_020718845.1 Thiomargarita sp. | reverse complement strand
CCTCTGCTCGTTAATCTCTCCTATTATATCACCACAATATGCACCTCTACCAAAATTTTTATATCTTAAACCAATAGCAGGAATGTCTGTAGATGTATTGCTAGAATTACTTGAAATAATTACATCATCTCTAAAAGCCTCTATTACCTCTCTTGGATATTGAGCACTAAAATTCCATCTTGGCAAGTTCCATTTGTTTTGCCAGAGGCGCAACCCAACGGAGGCGGAGAAATCTCTGTCGAAATGAGATTTACTGAGCATATCGGGTAAAAAGTTGGTTTCTTCAGACGTTGCATTATTTTCTTCAGCTGATGCTTTCGTAGGTTCATCAGCGTAACAAGTTGCGGTTAAACCTAACATTGATAGCGCAACAAGTTGAATCACGGGTTTCATGGTTAAATCTCCTCAAAAATGAGTTAAAAAATTAGTGCATAGGTACAAAAAAGGTTTCTTGGGGTTTTTCAGTATTGGAATTTAACTTCCTCATATCAGAATGTTGTTGATCTAATTTCTTTTTTTGCTGTTCGAGACCGATTTTTTCGGTTTCTAAACGCTGCTTTTCTTGCTCAAGCAATTTGAGCTGTTGTCGTGTTTGCTCAGAAGCTCCAGATGTGTCTTTAAGTATAGCATCTCTTTGGGCTTTTATCTCTGCAAACTCAGCTTCCCGTTGTTTTAAAGTTTGCTCTAACTTTAAGCGCGCTTGTTCTTGTTCTTCAAGGTTTTTTTTCAAAATCGCTTGTTGTGCAGAATTTTGGGTATTTTCACAACCCGCTAAACACAATTTTCCTACCAAAGAGGATTGCTCCCAAGGGGTTTGAGAAGTTCGGCGTTGTTTAGTTTCATCTTGTACTAAAGAACGGACTTGTTTAAACATTTCCTCAATCGTCAAACCTGGTGTTTTCAAATAACGCAACAAATGTTTGGTATAAGTTCCATTTCGATCCGTACCATCTTCTGCAACTGCCCCTGGTGCAGTTGAAAAAGCAATTAAAGAACCTTTGGGATTTTCTGGATTGTTCATTTTTGCTAAACCCATTTGTACATCTCGAAAACCTCTTGAAAAAGGATTGTTTCGACACGCATCTAAAATCACAATATTTACGTCGTTCTTTGCTTCTTCCATTAATTGCAAAACGTAATTCGCTTCTAAGGTTTCGCTTTCCACATCGGCTTTGCTTTTCAAATCCGCTTTAATCGGAATTAAATAGTTTCTTCCATCGATTTGCATTCCATGTCCCGAATAATAAAACAAACCAATGTTGCTTCCTTTGAGTTTCTCCCCAAATTGCCGCACCGCGTCTTTCATTTCGCGTTTGTCTTTCACATCTCTGACAAAAATCACATCAAATTGCAATTCTTTCAAAGTTTTACGCATATCTTCTGCATCATTGAGCGTATTCTTCAAACGCCCAATTTCAGAATATTCTCCGTTTCCAATAATCAATGCCAAACGTTTCCCCACAATTTCATCAGGTTGCGGTTGTGGTAATGTCACCACTTGCACGGGCGGAGAGGTATCAACTGACGTGCGCGTCGGCAGCAATCCTTCGCCAGAACATCCTTGTAAAACAACAACTAACGCTAAATTTAACGCTGTCTTTTTCATATCAAAATCCTCCAAAATAACTTAACATTTTTAATTTTACGCTTATTTTGGCACAACTCCAAATATTTAATCTTTATTCAATTCAAGAAGTTATATGTATCAAAATACTCATTACATACAAAAAATAATAAAAAATTGTCAAACAAAAACAGGATGGTGTTAAAGAAAACTTGAGAATAGATAAGAACAAAAAAGAAGGAGGGGATTTGAACAAAGTGTCTTTTAATAGTAAAGTGGGGAAGCGGTTTTTTGTTTTTATTTTATATAAAAATCAATGAGTCAGAGTGTATTAATAAATATTAATACGCTAATGTTTAAAAGTAAAGTCTAAGGTTTAACAAATTTGGCGCATCATATATAAATTTAATGGTGTTATACTAAAAGACTATTTTATATCACACACAACTGCTACGAGTATATGACGCAACCTAGTTCTCATTTATTTAATGCTGCTTTTGTGGATGGCTTGTATGAGGCATTTTTAGAAAATCCTTCACAAGTAAGTCCCGAATGGTGCAGCTATTTTGAACAGTTACAGGCTCAAGAAGCCGCCCACGATGTCCCACATTTGCCGATTTTAGAGAGCTACTGCCGCCGAGGAAATGGCGCGAATCAAGATTGGACTGCCTCTCCAGATGTTCCTCCTCCACCCGCCGCATTGTATGCCGCTCACCATTACGCTCCCCCTGTTCAATTACCGCATGGCATGGTGAGCCGTAATGACGTTGAGAAACAAAACGCGGTGTTGCGCTTAATTAACTACTATCGTGTGCGCGGGCATGAAGTGGCGAAGATCGATCCGATTGGCATGAAAGAAATCAATACGGTTCAAGATTTAGACCCGAGCTTTCACGGTTTAACTGAATCGGATATGGATAAAGTCTTTAATTGCGGATCGTTTTTTGGTTTCAAAGAAGGCAAACTACACGATATTATTGCGGCATTAGAAAAAATTTATTGCGGATCGATTGGCTCTGAATATATGCACATCATCGACACGCATAAGAAACGCTGGATTCAAAAACGTATTGAAACTCGTTTAATGGAAGGTTTAAGTTTTGATGCCACCATTAAAAAGAATATTTTAGAACGCTTAGTGGCTTCTGAAGGTATTGAAACCTATTTGCATACGCAATACGTTGGACAAAAACGTTTCTCATTAGAAGGTGGAGAAAGTTTAATTCCCCTTTTAGATGAAGTTGTTCAAAGTGGTGGCAAACACGGTATTAAAGAAGTTGTCATCGGAATGGCGCATCGTGGACGTTTGAACGTCTTAGTAAATGTGATGGGCAAATCCACTAAAGATTTATTTCTCGAATTTGAAGGAAAAGTGGGTGGAAAAGATAATGGATCGGGCGACGTTAAATATCACCAAGGCTATTCTTCTGAAGTCATGACACCTGGTGGTCCAGTGCATTTGACGTTGGCATTTAACCCGTCGCATTTAGAAATCATTAATCCCGTTGTAGAAGGGTCAGTTCGAGCACGCCAAGAACGCCGTCACGATAAAGAACACAATCAAGTATTACCGATCTTAATTCACGGTGATGCGGCGTTTGCGGGTCAAGGCGTGGTTATGGAAACGCTAAACCTTTCACAAACAAGAGGTTATAAAACGGGTGGCACAGTTCATGTTGTTGTGAATAATCAAATTGGATTTACAACAAGTGATCCATTTGAAGCGCGTTCAACTTTGCATTGCACCGACATTGCAAAATTAGTTCAAGCACCGATTTTCCATGTAAATGGCGATGATCCAGAAGCGGTTGTTTATGTTGCAAAATTAGCGCTTGATTATCGGATGAAATTCAATCAAGACGTGGTGATTGATATTGTTTGTTATCGTCGTCACGGACATAATGAAACTGACGAACCATTTGCAACTCAACCGATCATGTATTCGCACATTATAAAATTGGCAACTCCGCCCGTTTTATATGCAGAGCAACTGGTAAAAGAAAACGTCATTTCTCAAACCGATTACGATAATATGGTTCAAAATTATCGCACGGCATTGAAAGCGCGTGAAATGGTTACACCACGTCGATTGGATAAATTTGAATTTGGCGTGAATTGGAAACCGTTTGTCGGTAAGAAATGGACTGAGCCTTGCGATACCAGTTTGAGCATAGAAACTATCCAAAAACTGAGTACACGTTTAACCATGTATCCCGATGATTTTCAATTACATCGAACCGTTGAACGGATTATGCAAAATCGTAAGGAAATGTTTGCAGGCACATTACCAATGGATTGGGGTTTTGCTGAAACATTAGCGTATGCAAGTTTATTAGAAGCGGGTTATCCTATTCGTTTGTCGGGACAAGATTGTGGGCGAGGAACTTTTGCGCATCGCCATGCGGTTTTACATAATCAATTGCGCAGAGGAACATATTTGCCGTTGCAACATTTGTCGCCTAAACAAGCCCCCTTTCTAGTGATTAATTCTTTGCTTTCTGAAGAAGCCGTTTTAGGATTTGAATTTGGTTATGCGTCTTCTGAACCAAATTCATTGGTGATTTGGGAAGCACAATTTGGCGATTTTGCAAATGGTGCTCAAGTTGTTTTCGATCAATTCATTAGTTCTTCTGAATCAAAATGGCAACGTTTATGCGGACTTGCGGTGTTTTTACCGCACGGTTATGACGGTCAAGGACCAGAGCATTCCTCTGCACGTTTAGAACGTTATTTGCAATTATGTGCCGAAGATAATATGCAAGTTTGTGTTCCAAGTACGCCTGCACAGTTCTTCCATATGATTCGCCGTCAAATGCTGCGTCCGTATCGTAAGCCGTTGATTGTGATGACTCCTAAGAGTTTATTGCGTGATAAAAGATCGGTTTCTACATTACAAGATTTAACGAATGGTCAATTTGAAAATGTCATTGACGATATTGGAATTCAAAATCTTGATAGTGTTAAACGGGTGTTATTGTGCGCGGGTCAAGTGTATTTCAAATTGCTCGATGCGCGTCGTGAGAAAGGTTTGGAACAAGAGGTTGCAATTATTCGTATTGAACAACTCTATCCATTCCCTCGTTCAATTGTTGAGCAACTCATTAAGAAATATAGCAACGTTAAACAATGGTTCTGGGTTCAAGAAGAACCTCGCAATCAAGGCGCGTGGCGTTTTGTGCGGGCGCGTTTAATGGAAACTATGCGTTTGCCTAATTTTTCAGTAAGTTATGCGGGTCGATTGCCTTCTGCTTCACCTGCCGTCGGTTATTACAAAGTCCACCACGAGCAAGAAAAAGAATTGCTCAATCAAGCTTTTGATTTGGATTTTAATTAATTTTTCCTCTCGTTCCTATGTTCTGCGTGGGAACGTAGTTTTATAAAGGAGTTTCTTGCATGTCTTTAGTAGAAATTAAAGTACCCCAATTAGCCGAATCCATTTCTGAAGCCACCATCATGAATTGGAGCAAAGCCGCAGGCGAATGGGTAAATATCGATGAAAAAATCGTTGATATTGAAACCGATAAAGTGGTTTTAGAAGTCGTTGCAACTCAAGCGGGTCAATTACAACAACAACTCAAAGCAGTGGGCGAATTAGTTGTGAGCGATGAAATAATTGGTTATATCGACACGAGTGCAACTGCGACTGCGCCTATTTCAAAACCTGCCGCCGCACCTGTTGTCGCAGAACCAAAAACCAGTCCAGCGGTTCGCAAAATTACAGAGGAAAAAGGCATTTCTCCCGCACAAATTCCTCACAGTGGCGATCGCGTCACCAAAGCCGACGTTTTAGCGCACGTTACGCCGCCTCCTCAAGCTGCACCAACCCCACCGCCTGTGATTAAAACCGCGCCTGCGCCAAAATTAGTGCCTTCTACACCCCTTCCTGATCCGCAAGGTCGCAAACAAGAGCGCGTTCCGATGACTCGTTTGCGCAAACGGGTTTCTGAACGTTTGTTAAGTGCGCAACACGAACACGCGCTTTTAACAACTTTCAATGAAATCAATATGAAACCCGCGATGGATTTGCGCTCAAAATACAAAGATCAATTTGAGAAAATGCACGGCACTAAATTAGGTTTCATGTCATTCTTTGTGAAAGCGGCGATTGCGGGATTACAAAAATTCCCAATTATCAATGCGTCAACCGAAGGAAATGATATTGTTTATCATGGTTTCTACGACATTGGAATTGCGGTAAGTTCACCGAGAGGATTAGTTGTTCCTATTTTACGCGATGCCGACAAAATGTCGTTTGCAAATGTTGAGAAAAGCATTGCAACTTTTGGCGCAAAAGCCCGCGATAATAAATTAGAACTTTCTGATTTAGACGGAGGAACTTTCTCTATTACCAACGGAGGAATTTTTGGTTCAATGATGTCGACTCCGATTTTAAATCCACCTCAAAGTGCGATTTTAGGAATGCACAACATTGTTGATCGTCCGATTGCAGAAAATGGTCAAGTGGT
>DYRG01000112.1 GCA_020718845.1 Thiomargarita sp. | reverse complement strand
TCCAATGTGATAAACTGTTTTTTCGTCAATAATCAAGAATCGATCGTGGGATTTGGTGAACGTTTTAACTTCAATTTTGGGATATTGAGTATTAAACTTTTTTAGATCGAGTTTCAATTGCATTGAAATAGTAGCAGTAAATATTATTGCCTCCACGTTGTTATTTCTTTTTGAAAGTAAAGTAAGAACACTTTCGTCTACATAATTATCGATAATTATAATAGACCTCAAAGCAGATTTAATAATGTCCGATATAAACAAGTACGCATCAAAGATTTGTCCATCGTAAAAGATGCCTTCGGATGGGGTGAGGTTTGTTTTAAGCTGAAAATCAAACGCATCAACTTTTCCTTTTAAAACATATACATCATTTTCAATTTTAGCGAGACGATGATTAACGACATATCCTTTTAAAAGATATTCTTTTAAGACTTTGTTTGCCCAAATTCTAAACTGTGTACCTCGCTGTGACTTGACCCGATAGCCCACTGAAATGATGACATCGAGATTATAAAAAATTATTTTCCTTTTAACTTTTCTTAAACCTTCAAATTGAACTGTCAAGTATTCCTTGACAGTTGAAGCTGGATCAAGTTCACCTTCCTTAAAAATATTGTTAATATGAAGACTAATATTCTGTTTTGTAGCATTGAACAATTCGACCATCTGTGCCTGAGTGAGCCAAACTGTTTCATCCTCAACCCTGACTTCGATTTGAAAGTCGGTATTTTGGGTGTCTCTGTAAATTACTAATTCAGCTTTACCCAAAGTAATGTGTAATTTGAGGGTCTAATAGAAAGGTGATGATGGGGATTCATTTTAATGGAACGCTAATGTCAGTGGTTTTGTGCTAATGGGTCGCTGATCTGTCAGTAGTCGGACAAGTTTGGCCTGGATTTTATTTTGGATTGGTTTAATCTGCGGTCATCATTTTAAATCTGTCCCGATAGCTATCGGGATCTGCGTGCAATTTTTTGGAACACTAATGAAAAATAGCAATTGATGTGACAACAAAAAGTAATGTAATAAAACCCAGGCTTGCTAAAGTCGTTTAAATTGCTAAGAAACGCTTTCGAACAGCTACTGAGGCCTTAAGAATCGTTACTGTAAGGATTCAAAGCGTAACTTTAAACATTAGAAGAACAACTGAAGCGTTTCATAAAGTAACTAAAGGGACAATTAGTGAAAAGTGATTAGCGATGAAGAAACATGGCTTTGATATGTTAAACAAATTATCCTGTTATTTCCCAATGGCCGGTTTTTTCTGCCCCTACTCGTTTTAAGATATTGC
>DYRG01000041.1 GCA_020718845.1 Thiomargarita sp. | reverse complement strand
CCTCAAATCCTCAAATCCTCAAATCCTCAAATCCTCAAATCCTCAAATCCTCAAAAAATAGCGTAAAAACCTTTGCACGTTTGTCAAGCCTTGCCGTGATAGTTTCTTTTGGATGTATTTCTCAAGCATCAGCTCTTATTTGTAATTCTGTAGGTACGGGTAATTGGAATACGGCGGGAACTTGGGAGTGTTTTACTATGCCACCATTCACACCCGGCACAGGAACAGCTCAAGTGCCCGGAAACAGCGATTTTGCTAATATTAAGAGTGGCCACACGATTACTGTTGACGTGGATGTAGCGGTGGCTTCGCTTCAGTTTAATGGTGGCACACTCAATGCCGGTAGTTACAACTTCGTATTAAGTGATGGTGAGGTAATTCGCTTCCCTTCGGGAGGCACTTTCAATGCACAGACCAGCACGGTGAAATTGACTGACGCAAATCATACCTTCGCTTACAATACTACCTTCTATAATCTGCAATGGGCGACACCTTTAACCGCACCACGCACCTTGACCATCAATAGTTCGATTACTATTACAAAAGCTACTGGTGGAACATTCAATTTAGATGGCACAGCAACAAACCCTGTGACATTTGCAGGAGCAGGCAATTTTGCAAGTCCTATCACGGTGAATAATTGTGCGGGCAAGCCAGCCACTATGACCAATTTAACCTGCAATGCACCAGTTGCAAATAATCCCGTGAATGCCCCAATTGATTTGCATTTCTCAAAACAAGTTGAAAGCTACTCAACCGAAATTGAGTTAAAATAAATTTTTATACATTTCCCGATTAAAAAAACCGTTAAAGTTTTTCAGGCTTTAACGGTTTCATAACTATTTGAAAAGATTAAAAATTAAGCGGCTTTTGCTTCATCTCCACCAACAAAGAAACTCCACAAGTAAGTCACCAAACCGACTAAAAACACCAATCCAGCGATTTCACGCAACCAATAGAAAAGCATGATTTTATCTTGAACAACCATGAAAGGTAACGGTGTTTCTGTTGCACGTTGTAAATAGACTTGCAAAATACCCGCGCCCGTGAGAAATAAGGTTAAAAATACCATAGAAACCGTCATTAACCAAAATCCCCACATTTCAACGACTTGCGCTTTCTCACTATTTGCTGCCGCACGACCGCGTAATAATGGCATTGCATAAGAAATAATCGTTAAGACAATCATTACATACGCGCCATAAAATGCCATGTGTCCGTGTGCGGCGGTGATTTGCGTGCCGTGCGTGTAATAGTTGACGGGAGATAAAGTGTGTAAGAAACCCCAGACTCCCGCGCCTAAAAACGCCATCACAGCCGTTCCTAAAGCCCACAACACTGCCGCTTTGTTTGGATGTTCACGGCGACGTTTGTTGACCATGTTGAACGCAAACACCGTCATCATGAAGAAGGGAATCGGCTCCATTGCGGAGAACACTGAACCCAACCATTGCCAATATTCGGGCGTTCCAATCCAGAAATAGTGATGACCCGTTCCAATAATCCCCGTAATTAAAGTCATTGCAATGATCACATACAACCATTTTTCAATGATTTCGCGGTCGACACCCGTCGTTTTGATTAAAACAAACGCTAAAATCGCGCCTAAAATCAATTCCCAAACGCCTTCGACCCACAAATGTACCACCCACCACCAAAAGTATTTGTCGAGAATTAAATTGTCGGGGTTGTAAAATGAGAACAAAAAGAACACCGCCAAGCCTAATAAACCCGTAATTAAAACAGTGGTCACAACGGTTTTACGACCTTGTAGAATCGTCATGCCAATGTTATAAATAAAGCCTAACACAACGACTACAATGCCTAATTTGGTGATGGTAGGTTGTTCTAAAAATTCCCGTCCCATCGTGGGTAAGATCGCATTGCCAGTGATTTCAGCCAATCGTGCATAAGGCATTAATAAATAACCTAAAATGGTTAATGCCCCTGCGACCAAAAAGACCCAAAATAAAATAATTGCTAACATTGGGCTGTGTAATTCACGTTCGGATTCTTCAGGCACTAAATAATAAGAAGCTCCCATAAATCCAAACAACAACCACACGATGAGCAAATTGGTATGAACCATTCGAGCAATGTTGAAAGGAAGATAAGGGAACAAAAAGTCACCTATTACATATTGCAAGCCCATAACAAGACCAAACAAAATTTGACCTGCAAATAAACCAAGCGCACCAATAAAATAAAGTTTGGCGACGCTTTGTGATTGATATTGCATCGAAAATCCTCCTTTTAACCTTGAATGTTGGGGGGCCATTTGGCGGTGTCGACTTCGGAAGTCCATTTTAAAAATTCAGCAATATCATCAAGTTGCTGATCGTTGAAATTGAATTGCGGCATACTGCGACGATCGGGAATCCCATTGACGGGACGGCTTTTAATGAAAGCAATAATGCCTTCTTTGCCGCCGAGCCGTTTGTAGGCATTGCCCAATTCTGGCGCGAAATACGCCCCTTCGCCCAACAAAGTGTGGCAACCGATACAATTATTGTTTTCCCATAAGTGTTTGCCATTAATCACTTTTTCGGTAATATTTTCCCGATGATCGCGTTTTGGCAATGCTTGTATGGTGTGAAATGTCAGCGAAAAAAACAACAGCAGGAAAAACACCGATCCGCCGTAGTAAATGTTTCGCGCCATCGTTTTGGTAAATACTTCACTCATTCAAGAAGTCTCCCTAAAAATTAACAAGTTAATGCAATGCTATTATTAGGATTTCTTCCCGCGCTTTCGTTGATATGTATCAAGCGTTATAAATTACAAATAACTTATTGATTTTTTATTATTTTCAATGAAAGCATATCGCCCGTTCACTATCTCTTATGATTTAATGGCGCTAAATTTCCATTAATCCATTAAAAGAAAAAGTTGATAAAAAGACGCTTAAGTTTGTTAAGAATTTTGAGAAATATGGCTTTCAATTTGTTAAAGATAATAGGAATTACATCGACTAAGAATCGATTAAAAAATAAAAACTAATTGCACATAAATAAATTTTTGGAAGTGTCCGTATATTGGAGGTAAGTTTTCTGTATTTATCTTATGGAAGGGGAGTGTTATAGTGAGAGGTTAAAATTTTTTATAATCACCGATTTTTAGAGGTTATCAACGATGGGAAAGCCCACTGGTTTTTTAGAGATTGCGCGCCAAGATCGTAGTTACGCGCCGGTTGCCGACCGTTTGCAACATTATCATGAGTTTATCGTTCCTTTGGATGAAGCCGCCATCCGCAATCAAGGGGCGCGTTGTATGGATTGTGGGATTCCTTTTTGCCATCAAGGGTGTCCTGTCAATAACATTATCCCCGATTGGAACGACTTGATTTATAAGGGAAATTGGAAAGAGGCTTTAGAAGTTTTACATTCGACCAATAATTTTCCTGAATTTACGGGTCGGATTTGCCCCGCGCCTTGTGAAGAGGCTTGCACGCTGAATTTGACCGAATCGCCCGTCACCATTAAATCCATCGAGTGCGCAATTATCGATAAAGGCTGGGAAAATGGTTGGTTGCAACCTCAAATCCCTGCGCAACGAACGGGTAAAAAAGTTGCGATTGTCGGATCGGGTCCCGCTGGATTAGCGTGTGCACAACAATTAGCGCGAGCAGGTCACGAAGTCGTTGTTTTTGAAAAGAATGATCGGTGCGGTGGATTATTGCGTTATGGGATTCCCGATTTCAAAATGGAGAAACAACTCATCGACCGACGCATTGCTCAAATGCAAGCTGAAGGCGTGGTTTTCATTCCAAATACTTGGGTAGGAAGTAAAGCATTTCCCGCAAAGAAACTCCTCGAAACGTTTGATTCAATTGTATTAGCAGGTGGATCAGAACAACCTCGTGATTTACCCGCGCAAGGTCGTGATTTACAAGGAATTTATTTTGCGATGGATTTTCTCCGTACACAAAACAGAATAAATGCAGGCGATGTATTTGAAAGTCCGATTTCTGCGAAAGGAAAACACGTTATTGTAATTGGTGGAGGAGATACGGGTTCGGATTGCATTGGAACGTCAAATCGTCAAGGCGCGGCTTCGGTGACGCAAATTGAGATTTTACCCAAACCGCCCGAAAAAGCAGAAAAATTAAGCGTTTGGCCTCATTGGCAAATGAAAATGCGCACGTCATCTTCACATTTGGAAGGTTGCACCCGCGATTGGAGCGTTGTCACCAAACGTTTTGAAGGCGAAAATGGAAAAATCACTAAAATTCATCTCGCCCGCGTCGATGCGCAATTAAAAGAAATTCCTAATAGTGACTTTGAGTTAGCGGCGGATTTAGTGTTTTTGGCGATGGGTTTTGTGAACCCTGTTTATGAAGGGTTATTGGCGGAATTAGGCGTGGCATTAGATGCGCGTAAAAACGTCAAAGCCGATACCGAAGGCACAAACGCTTATCAAACCTCAATTCCTCAAATTTTCGCGGCGGGTGATATGCGTCGTGGACAATCGTTGGTGGTGTGGGCAATTCGTGAAGGTCGCCAAGCCGCTCGCGCCGTCGATGAATATTTGATGGGTTGTTCTAACTTGCCTCGTTAACGCCCTGTTTTAAAATGCCCCTTAGAAATCAACTCACAAGGGGCAAAACCACTTCAAAAATTTCTTTCTCAAAAGTTACTATTTTCGTACGACAACACGAACAAATAAGTTTTTTTGTAATCAAATGAATTCATTAATTATTTTGAATGAACAGTTAAATTGTCATATTATCAAAATTAGCTTATTTTTCAATTAATTAGATTGTAAAAATGAGGATTAAAAAATCGAACGCTCGTTTAATTGGCAAAATTAAGATTATAATAGTCACATGAAAGACATATTAGATAAAGCCGCTCAGGTTCGTTTGGTGATTTTCGATGTCGACGGCGTGCTCACCGACGGAAGCATCTACATCGGCGACCAAGGCGAAGAATACAAAGCCTTCCATTCCCGCGACGGACTTGGCATGAAAATGCTCCAAAGCACTGGCATCGATCTCGCAATCATCACGGGGCGCACCTCAAAAGTCGTCGAACACCGCATGGCATCGCTCGGCATCGTCCACGTTTTCCAAGGGCAACTCGATAAACTCGCCGCTTTCGAACAATTGTGCCAAAATCTTTCCCTCAATCCTGATCAAATCGCGTTTGTCGGCGACGATCTGATTGATTTGCCAGTCATGCGACGGGTCGGATTGGCGATTGCAGTGAATGACGCGCATCCGTTGGTCGTGCATCATGCGCATTGGCACACGCCGAGTCGAGGCGGTCGAGGCGCGGCTCGAGATGTTTGCGAGTTAATTATGCAGGCGCAAGGCACTTGGGCGCAACACATCAAGCATTATGAACGTTAATGTCTTGATTATCTTAGGATTATTTATAATTGCAGCTGGCGTTGCGTGGGTGGTTCGAGATTTGGAAAAAACCGCGCCAACCGTTGCATTTGAGCAAACTCGTTTTATGCCCGATTTTGTTTTAGTGGACTTTTCAACTGTTTCGACAAATCCTCAAGGGACTTTAAAATACCAGTTTCAAGGACAAACCTTAAAGCATTATCCGATCATAGAAACTGAGGTAGAAAATCCGTATTTGGTGTATTATGAAAATCAACAGCCCACTTGGTTTGTGTGGGGAGAACAAGGTTTGATGAGTTCCGATAATGAATGGATAAAATTGCTCGGAAATAATCATTTCTGGTATTTTAATTCTCAAGCCGACATGATCAAAATTTCCTCAAAAGATGTCTTGTATAAAACCAAAGAAAATTACGCAGAAACTTCCGCTTTTACTCGAATAGAAACCAAAGAGAGCAACACAACAGGTGTCGGAATGCAATTATTTTTGAATACACAACAAGCCACTTTGTTAAGTCAAGTCAAAGGTAGTTATGAAAAAAATCATTAAATTAAGTTGGTTAATTTGGCTCATTTCAAATGCAGCTTTTGCATTGAGCACCGACCGAAATCAATCCTTAAATATCGAAGCCGATAAAGCACAATTAGATAATTTAAAAGGTTTCACCATTTATTCGGGTAATGTGATTGTTAATCAAGGCACATTACAATTATTTGCTGATAAAGTCACTTTGACGTATAATGCAGAAAAGCAAGTTCAAACGATCATTGCTGAAAGTAACGGTCAAATGGTGCGTTTTAAACAACTATTAGATAATAAAGAAGAAGTCCGTGCGCAAGCCAAAAAAATGGAATATCTTGCAAAAGACGAAATTCTTCATTTGAAACAAGACGCGCAAGTTTGGAAAGCAAAAGATACCGTGAGCGGGCAACATATTGTTTATGATTCAAAAAGAGCGCAAGTGACCGCGAGTGAAGGTCGAGTTAAAGTCATTATTGAACCTTCCACAGCTCAAAAACAATCCACTCAAAAAACGAAAGCCAAAAAAGAACAACCTGTTGAAGAACCTATTGAAGAAAAGCCCGCAGCTGATATTAAAACGACGGAAGAAAATCCGTGAGTATTTTATTAGCAAACAAACTTGCGAAAACTTATAAACAACGCACGGTTGTAAAAGAAGTTAGTTTGCAGGTTTCAAGCGGTGAAGTGGTGGGTTTATTAGGACCAAATGGCGCGGGTAAAACAACCAGTTTCTACATGGTGGTAGGTTTAATTAAATGTGATGCGGGTGAAATTTTTTTAGATGAGCAAAATATTACAAAACTACCAATGCACCGACGAGCGCAATTAGGAATTGGATATTTACCGCAAGAAGCCTCGATTTTTCGTAAATTAAGCGTTGCAGATAATATTTTAGCGGTATTAGAAGCACAAAGATTTTCCAAAACAAAACGTGAAGAACGTTTAGAACAATTGCTCGCAGAATTGCATATTGGACATTTAAGACATCATTTAGGATTAAGTTTATCGGGCGGAGAACGTCGACGGGTAGAAATTGCGAGAGCATTAGCGGCACAACCGCGTTTTATTTTGCTCGATGAACCTTTTGCTGGAATTGATCCTTTGTCGGTATTAGATATTCAACAATTAATTAAACATTTGTGCGCGCTTGACATTGGGGTTTTAATTACCGATCATAACGTCAGAGAAACCTTAGGTATTTGTAACCGCGCTTATATTGTAAATGATGGCAATATTATTGCGGAAGGTCAACCCGAAGAAATATTGAATAATCAACAAGTTAGAAGCGTTTATTTAGGACAACATTTCAGCCTTTAATCGACTGTAAGCATGAAGCAATCTCTCAATCTGCGTATTTCTCAGCAATTAACCATGACGCCGCAATTACAGCAGGCGATTCGGTTATTGCAACTATCGACTTTGGACTTACAAACCGAAATTCAGCAAACCCTTGATTCCAATATGATGTTAGAAATCGCGGAGGACGATGTAGATACCCCTGAAATTAAAGAAGAATTTGTTTCTGATTTTGAGCAAACTAGCGACGATCATGATAATGCAACGTTGCCAGAAATGAATTTGAATGATCATAATGAAATTCCTGAAGAACTTCCTAATGATGCAAACTGGGAAGATGTATTTGATAGCATTTCTCACCTTTCTTCTGGAACGGGTAATAATAATGAAGATGATCGTGATTTCACCGAGAGAAATAGCGCTAGTGAAACTTTATATGATTATTTGAAATGGCAATTAGATTTAACCCCTTTTAGTGATATTGATCGGGCGATTGCAATGTTGATTATTGATTCAATCGACGATAATGGTTATTTACAAACCGATCCGAAAGATATTTATGAAAGTTTAAAACATTTAGAAATTACCTTTGAAGAAGTAATGGCGGTATTACATCGAATCCAATTTTTTGATCCGCCGGGGATTGGTGGAAAAAACTTACAAGAATGCTTAATTATTCAATTAAAACAACTACCTACAACAACACAATGGCGAGAAGAAGCCTTAAAGTTAGTTGAGAAATATTTAGATTTGTTGGGGGGAAGAGATTTTAATCAACTCACCCGCAAAATGAAATTAGAACGTGATGATTTGCAAGCGGTGATTTCTTTAATTCAAACCTTAAATCCGCGCCCTGGTGAACACATTGCACCCGCAAAGCCAGATTATGTTATACCTGATGTGTATGTTCGTAAAATACATAACAAATGGTATGCGGATTTGAATCCCGATGTTGCACCACGATTGCGTGTAAATAGTTATTACGCGGATTGTATTTCAAAAGTGCAATCAAAACGTGATGCAGAACGTTTGAGATCGCATTTGCAAGAAGCGCGTTGGTTCATTAAAAGTTTGAAAAGTCGCCACGAAACTTTGCTCAAAGTAACCCGTTGCATTGTTGAGCATCAAACGCCCTTTTTAGAATACGGCGATGAAGCAATGAAACCCTTAGTATTGCGCGATATTGCAGAAGAACTAGAAATGCACGAATCAACGATTTCTCGCGTCACAACTCAGAAATATATTCATACCCCACGAGGGATTTTTGAGTTAAAATATTTCTTTTCAAGTCACGTTAATACAGATTCTGGCGGTGAATGTTCCTCGGTTGCGATTCGAGCATTGATTAAAAAATTGATTTCAGCAGAGAACACCACCAAACCTTTCAGCGATAACAAAATTGCTCAACTTCTTTCAGAACAAGGGATTAAAGTTGCTCGACGAACTGTTGCAAAATATCGTGAAGCAATGCAAATACCGCCTTCTAATGAACGCAAACAAATGTAATCTTTTTTTATTACCATTTTATTTTTTCACAACTCCCAATCAATGGGAAATAATAACTCAAGGAGTACGCTATGCAACTAACCATTACAGGTGATCATATTGAAGTAACCCCCGCTTTACGCGATTATGTTTCTGCGAAGGTGCAAAAATTAGAGCATCATTTTAATCATGTTACCAGTATTCGCGTGGTGCTATCGGTAGAAAAACTTGAGCAAAAAGCTGAAGCAATCTTAAATGTAAGTGGTGGAGAGTTGTTTGCTGATGCAATAGACAAAGATATGTACGCAGCCATTGATGCTTTAATTGACAAATTAGACCGCCAAGTTAAAAAGCACAAAGAAAAGCTCCAAGATCATTACAAATAAGAGCTTTCAAATCGCGCCGTTTTTTATCGAGAACGGCGTTTCATTTTTGAAATAATTTTTTTAAATTAACTGGCTTTCTTGGATTAAATGAATATGTTGAATTTGTCTCTACATACCCTTGTCGATACGCACGCATCGCCAATAGGATTATCGTGGGTTTGTGGTGAAGATTTTACGGATCGAATGGTGCGCTTAGTTGCTGATAATGCAGCCGCTTTGTGTCATACCGTCGGTTATTTGAGCTTAATTCATCCACCTCAAATTCAAATCATTGGGCGATATGAAGTTGCGTATTTGAAAAGTTTGTCCGAACAACTTTATTTAAGTAATTTAGAACAACTCTTTAACATTAAACATATTGCCTGTGTTATTTTTGCGGATGATTGCGATGTCATGGATGAAATGAAAGAATTAGCAGAAACCTTTCAAGTTCCTTTATTTTCTAGTATTCACCCTGCTCAAAAAGTTATGAATCATTTGCACGTCGTTTTACAACGCTTAACTTTAACCCCTTTAACCTTACACGGTGTTTTCATGGATGTGTTAGGAATGGGCGTTTTAATTAGAGGTGATAGTGGCATTGGAAAAAGCGAATTAGCATTAGAATTAATTAGTCGAGGACATCGTTTGGTCGCCGATGATGCACCTGAGTTTCGTCGTATTGCACCAACTATTATTGAAGGCACTTGTCCTTTAGATATGACCCCATTTCTGGAAGTGAGAGGATTGGGTATTTTAAATGTTCAAAGATTATTTGGTGATAGTGCAGTTAAAAAGAACAAATATTTGCGTTTAATTATTAATTTACATCCCACGCATAGCAGTCGTTTGAAAGACTTAGATCGTTTGAATGGAGATTATTCTTTGTTTAATGTGTTGGGCGTGGATATTCCAGAAATCACTTTACCTGTTGCACCCGGGCGTAATTTAGCGGTTTTAATTGAATGCGCAATTCGTCATCATAGTTTAAAGCAACAAGGATATGACGCAGTAGAAGATTTTTCTTCTCGCCAGCAACAAGCGATTTTATTATGTAATCTTGAAGAAATAGAATAAAAGTAAATAATTTCTTTCCTGAAGGTTAAATTTTTTTTTGGAGAAAAGTATGTTTCAAGGTAGTATTCCAGCATTAGTAACGCCCATGCATCCCGATGGGAGTTTAGATGAAGCCGCATTACGACAACTCGTTGATTTTCATATCGAAAAACAATCGGACGCATTGGTAATCGTGGGAACAACGGGTGAATCTGCAACATTAGACGAGCAAGAGCATTGCAAGATTATTCGAATTGCTGTTGAACAAGCAAATGGACGTTTGTCGATTATTGCTGGAACGGGTGCAAATTCAACCACCGAAGCGATTGAATTATCGCAATGCGCAAAAGCCGCTGGTGCAAAAGCAAGTTTGTCCGTTACGCCGTATTACAATAAACCCACACAAGAAGGGTTATATCAACATTTTAAAACAATTGCGGAAGCGGTTGATTTACCTATTATTTTATACAACGTACCCGGAAGAACGGGCTGTGATTTGCAACCTGCGACGGTTGAACGCTTATCAAAAATCAATAATATCATCGGATTAAAAGATGCGACTGGTGATTTAGGTAGAGTTCGAGATCATCGTCGGCGTTGTGGAAAAGATTTTTTGTTGTTTAGTGGAAATGATGATACTGCCTTAGATTTCATCATCTTAGGTGGACAAGGCGTGATTTCCGTCACCGCGAACGTTGCACCAAAAGCGATGCACGACATGGCGACGTTAGGATTGCAAGGTGATCGTGCCGCTGCTGAAGCGATTGATAACACCTTGATTGGATTACATAAACATCTATTCATCGAACCGAATCCAATTCCCGTCAAATGGGCGGTGCAACGTTTGGGGTTAATTAAAGCGGGGATTCGATTGCCGCTCGTGCCGTTGAATGTGGCGCATCAAAGCACCGTCGAACAAGCGATGCGGGACGCGGGAGTCCTTGAATGAAAAGACTTTTTATCGTAACAGTTGCTTTGTCGATGGCGGGTTGCAGCTATTTGGCGCAGCATGATCGCCGCGTCGAATACAAAACTGCCAAACCCACCAATTCCTTAGAATTACCGCCAGATTTGTCGGCAACCATCGAAGACGAATTAAAAATCCCTGATTCTAAAACAACTTACGTGCAAACTGGCACAAAACCCATTGCCCAAAAAACTAGCACACCCGTTTTACCAAAAACGAATAATATCAAAATATTACGCGATGGCAATAAACGTTGGTTACAAATTTCCGATCAAACTCCTGAACAAACGTGGACAAAAGTTCGTAATTTCTGGACGGATAGCGGTTTTACGTTGAAAAAAGAAGATATGAAAACTGCCGTTTTAGAAACCGAATGGAATGAAAATCGCGGCGATATTCCTCAAGATGTGGTGAGAAGAACCTTAGGAAAAGCTTTAGATTTTCTTTGGCAAGGTTCTACCCGTGATAAGTTTCGCACGCGCTTAGAAAGAATTGAGAACGGTACAGAGGTTTTCCTCACCCATCGAGGCGCTGAAGAAGTCAGTCAAGGCGATAGTTTTGTTTGGCAATCACGCCCTTCTGATCCAGAACTCGAAGCAGAAATGTTGCAACGCTTGATGATTTATTTGGGAGAAACCCCAGAACAAGCGAAAGCAACGGTTGCAAGTGCGCCCACTTCAAAACAAGCTCGAGCTGGCTTATATGAAAATAGCTTGTTGATTAATGAGGAGTTTCCGTTAGCATGGCGCAGTATTGGATTAGCTATCGACAAATCTGGCATTAATATCGAAGATCGCAATCGCACCACTGGTTTGTATTATGTGAAATTTGTGGAATCTGAACTCAAAAAAGAGAAGAAAGGTTGGTTTGATTCTTTATTGGGTGGTGAAGAAGTTCCTCCACAAGAATTACAAATTCGCTTAACTGAAATAGTTCCCACGCAATGCCAAGTCGATGTATTAGATAAAGACGGCAAACCTTCAAAAGTTGCTCTACAAATTAACAAACTACTTTTAGAGCATTTGAAGTAATTTAAATTAATTTTTTAAATAAAAGACTACTACCTTTGTAGTAGTCTTTTATTACTTAAATAAGGAACTATTATGTTTCACTTTTCAATGGATGTTAAAGATGCAATGTCTGTATCTGGTGATGAATTAGCAGAAAATTTTATTTTTGAAGACGAAGAGTTTAAAAAGAAAATAATAACTAAATTTATAAATGAACACCCTGATTACAAAGATAAAAACTCTAAATCATATCTTGAATTAGAAAGTATTCTCGATGATGAAGTGTTTTTCAAAGCAACACAACCTAATATTCGGTCTATAAAAAAAGCAATTAAATTAATCACTGATGTATTTTTCTTTTTACCATTGCGAATATGGATAGGAAGTAGAGAATATACAAATTACTAAAACCCATTTGTTATCCTATGACACTACTTATTTTTCAATCAATCTAACACTTCAAAATAAGTTAATAAGGTTTTCTGGAAGAAATTGTTGTTATCGTCGCTAACCATGAAGAAGAAATTACCATGATGACGCGCAAGTCCTTCAAAATTATCAATATCCCAGCCTTGGCTATTATCAAAAACTGCGAGTTGCTCTGTTTTACAGAAACCTTTATTTCCTTCGCAATTTTCATCAATCCACACCCGTCGCAAACTAATAATTAACGGTTCTGTCAAACCCGTAAATGCTCTCTCCAATAATAACAAAGAACCATCTTCAAATAACCCTATTTCAGTTAAACCGCTCTTTGCGGTGTTGTAATGCGAAACTTGCCAAGTTCTTCCATCCATTGCATAGATTTTTAAAATATTTATATCTGTCATTTCTAATGGGCGTTCGGGTGCAGTTAAAATCCCAAATTTTGGATGAATGACAACTGATTCTAACATTCGGTTGTTATGCCGATAATTTTCGTGAAATTTCAAATCTTCAGGAATGGCAATTTCTTCTAAATATTTACCTTCTAAAGAATAACGCACAATACGCGGCATTTGCTCAAATGAAACTAATAATTCAGATTCTCCACTTTTACTTTCTTTCGCTGGAATAAACGCCAATCCTTCCGCATCAATGTATTCCCATCTTAATGGTTTTTTTTTCTTATCTAAGAGAGGAATTGCTTTTGAAATGCTCACATCTTTTAAAATACCTTTTTCAATAGTTGGCTTTAAAAAATATAAAATACCTTTATCGTTCACAGCATAGAGCAAGTTTCTCTCTTGATCCCACGCCAATCCAGATAATCCAGTGATAGGTTTTCCAATCCCCATTTCTCTTGGAATAATCACCGTACCATGAAAGCGCACTTTCATGAATTGTTCGCCATTTGCGTATTTTGGAGAAAATGAATGCGGTAAAGTTGCCGCACACGCATTTAAATTTATCAATAAAAACAACAAGATATATTTTATCATTTTGATTTTCGTCGTGATTCTAAACGAGTAATTAAACTAGAAGTATCCCAACGATTTCCTCCCATTGCTTGCACTTCAGAATAAAATTGATCAATTAGAGCAGTAATAGGTAAATGCGCCCCATTTGCTCTCGCTTCTTCTAACACAATCCCTAAATCTTTTCTCGCCCAATCGACTGCAAATCCGAAATCAAATTTTCCTTCAATCATGGTTTGTGCGCGATTATCCATTTGCCAAGATTGTGCCGCGCCTTTTGAAATAGTTTCTATGACCGCATTTACATCTAAACCCGCCGCTTTTGCGAAATGTAATCCTTCCGCTAATCCTTGAATTAAACCAACCACACAAATTTGATTGACCATTTTAGTTAATTGCCCATTTCCAATATTTCCAAAATGTTTGATTTTTTTAGCATAATGTTGCATGACAGATTCAGCGATTTGAAACGCATTTTCTTCACCCCCGACCATAACAGTTAAAACGCCGTTCTCTGCCCCGATTTGCCCGCCCGAAATTGGTGCATCTAACATAGAAAAACCACGTTGTTTAGCAATTTCAAATAATTTACGTTCAACATGAGCTGAAGCTGTCGTATGATCAACAAAAATCGTGTTTTTAGCCATGCCATGAAATGCACCATGTTCTCCAATTGTGATTTGTTCTAAATCTTGATCATTGCCTACACAGGCAAAAATAATTTTAGCATTTTCAGCAGCTTGTTGAGGAGTGGCAGCGAGATTTCCTCCAAAAGTTTCTACCCATTTTTGAGCTTTTGATCGAGTCCGATTAAAAACCGTCATTTGATAACCCGCTTTTGCCAAATGACCCGCCATTGGAAACCCCATCACACCCAACCCAATAAACGCTATTTTCTTTGACATTTCTTTGATTTCTCCTAATAAATTTACAAACCTAAAGAATAAATTTTTTCTTTAGAAATTTGGGCGATTTGTGTAATTCTTACCAATGATATTTCATCTAACAATTCCTCTGGAATTTTATTGGATTTTTGGTTTAGTACAAATTAGCAGGTTACAATTTTCACATTTGACACTTGCTAAGGTAAAAAATAGCAAACTTCTTCTGTTTTAATACGATAACGATGATAAGTTTCTTTAGGAAATTTTTCTTCTAAACGACAATGATTTATTTCATAAAATATTTCCTTAAAATAAACCAATAGTTGCTCAAATCTTCTACGATCTAATTCGACCATCAATCTCCATTCTCTTTCATTTCTTAAATCGCCTATTCCTAGTCTCATTTCTTCTCCATTTTTTTCTCTACATGATAACCTATTTTTCTACTAAACAACAACTCTATTGTTATGAAATTCAAAACACTCTATTCCGCGAAGTTATCGCTAAATTAACCCTCTTTTTTCCCTCGTCTAATTACTCTCACAATTTTATCATTATATCAATGCGTAACTCCTAAAGTAGGCAAAATACACGAGAAAGTCGGTACACTTGATAAAGCAACGCTGTTTGAATTAAGCCGTGCTTTGCGTTTGTGGTTAGGTTTATAGTTTTCGACTTTTAAGGTTGTTTTTTTCGGAGGATCAGCAAATGTTTTCAAAAATCAAGATTTATCAACGGGTTATTTTATTATTGTGGTTGAAATTGAGTGCGGGTTTTGCGCAAGCGGCGACCGATTGTAATCAAATCACAGAAATCACTATTGAATAAGGATTTGTTTAATAAAAAACCTCTCCATTTTCTCAAATGAAGAGGTTTTAACTTAACAGAAAGATTATTTAATAACTAAAGAAGTCATACCGAAATAGGATTTGTTTGTTCCTCTCAAAGTATAACCGCCAATCCACATTAAAGTTGTTCCACTTGAGAAGTTGAAATCAACCATTTTATTACCGTAGAACATCATTTGAGTTTGAGAGTCAAAATCAAATAAATCAATTTCTCGTGGTAATTGAGGAAAATCACCTGCTTTACCTAAACCACCCCACGCGCCTAATGTTCCGATTGCACCTGGTTTCAAATCGATATATTGCAAACGTCCTAAATCAAAGAAACGACCTTGGGTTTGTCCGGGTTTCACAATATAAAGCAACAGAAATGTTTTTCCACCTCTGCCAACGTGATTTGGAGCAACTCTTAGTTTTAATTTGGTGAAGGTTTTTTGACCGGGTGCAACTTGTGCGCCATCGCATTGAGGATTGCTACCCTCAACGGATGTTCCGCCCACCACTTTTGCTCGCGCATTTGGATCGTCTGAAGGTTTAATGTCGAAATTAGTATCGTCGATTTCTAACCCGTCACATTCCGCATCACCCACCACGTTAATATCTAACACATTGGAAGACATTAAATCGGGGCTTGCAAATGAGGCTTGCAAGGTTGCTTTACCAACGCCTGTTGGTTTATAGAAACCATCTTTACCGCCAACTGGGAAAGAACCTTTCGAAAAGTCTTTAGGTAAGGTTGTGCTAAGTGTGTGATTGCCAAATACACCTCCACCAGTCACGCTAACCGTCACATCTCGCGTTGTAGTTGCTTGATTGCCCATCGCGTCAAGCACCGACAAATGCACTAATGTACCCGAATCATTAGGGGTCAATTCAATAGTGGGACGATCCGCAGTTAAAGCAAGTTTCGCAGGGGCAGCCGCAAATGCTTGCCCAATGCCAAAACTCAGCAAACTCACCGTTGCTAAAACGGATATTTTTTTAACGTATTGTTTTTGCATGATATATACTCCTTAAAAATAATTACAAGTGAAATTACTATGCCTAACAGTTTAGCTGAATTAACTAAACAACTGTAAAAAATTATGACCAAAGGTTAAAACAAGTAGACTGACGGTTATTCTTGAGGTTTTGGATATTTCCATTTGCGATAAGACCATAACCAATCTTCGGGGGTTTCTTTGATTTGTTGCTCCATTGTTGCAATGTATTTTGATAAAATAGCTTCATTTTCATTAGGTAAATCATTAAGTAATTCAAAGGAAATCTCGTAATATCCTCTTTTTAATCGCGTCGTTTTTGCATAGAAAACCGCTGCTTTACTTAATTGAGCAATCTTTTCAACACCTGTTGGAAATGCACTGTCTTGATTTAAGAAAGTTGTCCAATATTTGGTTTCATTAATTGTTGGCGATTGATCGGCTAATAAACATAAGGCATACATTTCATTTCGACGTTTAATTAAAGTCCGAGAAATTTGTTTGACCGCAACAGGTTCAACATTGAAACGTGATCGCACTTTTAACATAAAATCATCACCCGGTTTGTAATGCAACGGTTTGTAAATCACCGCTAATGGAAACGGCATTTGTGCAGCAACACCTAAAAGTAACCATTCCCAATTACAATAATGTGCTGACATAACAATAAGCGGTTGATTTTTCTCAAAATGCGGTTTAAAAAAATCTGGATTTTTAATAGTAATCCTTTGATTTAATTCATTTTTTGAAATAGTATGCGTTTTTAAAATTTCAAAAACAACATCTGCAAAATTTCGATAAAATTGTTTTGCGATTTGCTCTAATTCAATTTCAGTTTTCTCAGGAAAAGATCGATGTAAATTTTCTAAAACAACCTTTTTACGATAAGGTTTCAAATAATAAATAATAAAATAAGCAAAATCTGCAAACAAATATAAAATTGATAAAGGAAGATGAGCGAGTAATTTTAATAACCACATGGAAGTTCAAATGCCTGTAAAGAAAGGGTTGCATTGGGAAAAGAAGTTGCGAGATGACACACGCTATTTTCAAACGGTAAATCTATTGGATAAAGCCAATATTTTTGATCTAATTCAACGGGGTTTCTAGTTGTATCTAATTGTTTTAATTCAACTCTTAAACCACAACCCTGCGCTTTTAAAATAGCTTCTTTGCGCGTCCAAATTTTAAAAAAATCTTTTTTATTTTTAATAAGTTGTTGTTCATTATAATGAAAATAACGTTTTGATAAACCTTGAAAATTGATTTTTTTTAATTCTTCAACATCAATGCCAATTTTACCATCTTTAGAAATCGCACATATAACTATCTGATTTGAATGAGAAATATTAAAAATTGGATAATTTTCCAAATGAGGACGACCAAATTCACTATATTTTAAATCTTCTAAATTATTGTTTAAAATTTGTTGAAGAACAATTTTATTAAAAATCGCCATTTTTTTAGTTTTTAAATCTGTAATTTGAATGATTTTTTTTTGTAAAAAAACAGGTAGTTTTAACAAGTATAGATTTTCATTAAAATCTTGAGGTAAAGAAGCAAAGAAAATATCGACATTTTTCATGAGCAAAAAAGCCCTCTAAGTTGAAATAGAGGGCGTATTTGAATTATGCGGGGATTTGTTTTACATAACGGGAATAAACCCAGCCTTCCAAATCCATTACACCATTCACCTCATCTAATACATCTACTTGAATCCAATTTCCTTTCTCTTGGAGGTATTCTAAAGGTGTTCCAATGGGTAAAGGACTTCCTTCTAATATTGGATATTCTGAACCTGGTCCACTTCGCACATTAATATTAGCAGTTGTTTCATAGAAATATTCGGTTTCTTCCTGAATACGTCCAAAGACTCTTGCTTTAAAACTATCCATTGGAAATGCGGGACCTGGATCGGTTTTACGACCTGGAGCAATATCATCATGACCTAAAACATCGTTCAAACCATAATGCTGAACTAAAAGGGTAGAAACTTCTAAGACCGCAGACATTTGTTCAGCAGTGTACAAATGCCACCCTTGAGAGGTTTTCTGGTGTTTGTGGACGGCTTCGACAACTTCATCCGCAGGATAGCGTGTGCCAAACCACGCAACCCATGTATCTCCAGCCCTTTGCAATGGACCAGCATTATCCAATTCAATGCCAATTGAGTAATTATTCAAACCCGTAACATTACGCCATTGGCTTTTACCAGCGTGCCAAGCAACTTCATTAAATGGTACCATTTGTGTGATGTTTCCATCGCGTCCAATTAACAAATGTGCTGAGGCTTTTGCTTGACGGCTTGTCAACCATGTCAATGCTTGGTTGAAATTTGGGCTTGCTGTGTAATGCAAAACCAAATATTCTGGCGTTAATTCACCGCCTTTATTTGGTGATTTTTTGTATGGATACGGTGTACCATCATCATGGTATAACATATCACCAATAATTTGCATGATTTACTCCTAAAGAAAAGGATTATACTAGCAATTCATCTACATGATAAGAACTTTCGAGCAACTTCGCATGAGCAGCCGCTAATCTTGCCACTGGAACTCGCGGAGAAGAACACGAAACATAAGTTAATCCAACATGATGACAAAAACGAATAGAATCGGGTTGTCCACCTTGTTCTCCACAAATCCCTACTTTCAAATCTGGGCGGGTTTTACGACCCCATTTCACACTCAAATCCATCAATTGACCTACGCCTTTCACATCGAGGATTTCAAAAGGATTATCTTGAAGGATTTTCATTTCATTGTAAAGGGGTAAGAATTTGTTTTCTGCGTCTTCACGAGAAAATGAGAAAGTGGCTTGCGTTAAGTCGTTTGTACCAAATGAGAAAAACTCTGCCACTTCGGCTAATTGTTTTGCTCTCATGCACGCCCGAACGACTTCAATCATTGTACCGAATTTGAAATCAAGTTTAACGCCATGTTTGGTTTCAACTTCTTCACGAACTTTATCGACCATTGTTTTAACGTGCAATAACTCTTGAGAAGTACAAACTTGAGGAACCATGATTTCTGGATGCACTTCAATGTTTTCTTTCACACATTCAGCAGCGGCTTCTAAAATTGCTCGAATTTGCATCGTGTAGATTTCTGGATACGTCATTCCCAAACGCACGCCGCGATGCCCTAACATTGGATTAACTTCATATAATTCACGGACTTTCGCAAGCATATCTTCTTTTTTAGAAATCGCTGCATTAATCAATGTTTCACTATTATCATCAAATGGGACTGGCGGTTTTAAAACGGGCGCATCTTTTTGAATGAGTTGCAATGTTTTTGTTAAACTTGAAACCCCACGCACATTATTGCGCAATTCTTTCAAGTTGCTCAAATCTTCTTCTAATTCACGTTCAGTTGGGAGAAACTCATGAATGGGCGGATCGAGCAAACGAACTGTGACGGGGAAAGGTGACATGGTTGCAAAAATCTCTTTAAAATCACCACGTTGGATAGGTAATAAATTACCCAATGCAACCAAACGATCTTCAGTTGTTTTCGCTAAAATCATATCAACCATTACTGGCAAACGGTCGGTTGCATTAAACATCCGTTCAGTTCTACACAAACCAATCCCCATTGCACCATATTGACGAGCTTTTTGCGCGGCTTCGGGGGTATCTGCATTTGCCATTACTTTTAATCTGGCAGTTTCATCCGCCCATTTTAAAAGTGTTTTGAGTTCTTCTGAAAATTCTGGAGGAACAGTTGGAATTTCGCCTAAGAAAACATTACCCGTTCCTCCATCGATGGTAATCACATCGCCTTCTTTCAAAACTTTCTCACCAATAAAGGCTTGACGGGTTTTAACATCAACGTGAATTCCTTCCGCACCCGCCACGCAGGCTTTACCCATTCCTCTCGCAACCACGGCGGCATGAGATGTTTTACCACCACGACTGGTTAAAATGCCTTGAGAAGCAAAGAAACCGTGAATATCTTCGGGCTTAGTTTCTTCTCTCACTAAAATCACTTTCAAACCTGATCTTCCTAACGATTCTGCACGGTCTGCATCAAATACACATTGACCTGATGCAGCACCCGGAGATGCGGGTAATCCTTGTGCAATTGCAACCGCTTTTGAACTTGGATCGAGGCGCGGATGTAATAATTGTTCTAACATATCTGGTTTAATGCGTAAAAGGGCTTGTTCTTTATTAATTAAGCCTTCTTTTTCCATTTCAACCGACGTGCGAACCATTGCTGCTGCATTCATCTTTCCATTGCGGGTTTGCAAGCAATATAAAATACCTTTTTCAATCGTATATTCAAAGTCTTGAACTTCATGATAATGGGTTTCTAAATTATTACGAAGTTCTTCTAATTGTTTATACAAATCTGGCATTTCAGTTTGCATTTCTAAAACGGCTTTTGGCGTGCGAATTCCAGCCACCACATCTTCGCCTTGCGCATTAGTTAAGTACTCGCCAAACATCAAGTTTTCGCCCGTGCCAGGATTTCTGGTGAAACCCACGCCCGTTGCACTATCATTACCCATATTTCCAAACACCATTGCAACAATATTTACCGCTGTTCCATTAGCAATTTCTGGGGTAATTTTGAATTCATGGCGATAATCAATTGCTCGCTTGCCCATCCAAGAATTAAAAACTGCTTTAATTGCAATTTCTAACTGTTCAAATACATCGCTAGGAAATGCTCGTCCCGTATGTTCTTTAATGACTTCTAAAAAGCATTGACTAATTTCTTTCAAATCATCTGCACTTAAATCAACGTCCGCTTTTACGCCGCTCCGTTTCTTAATTGCCTCAAAATGATGATCAAATTTTTCATCGGGCACACCTAATGCCACTTTTCCAAACAATTGAATAAAACGACGATACGCATCATAACCAAAGCGTGGATTATTCGTTTGTTTAATTAAACCCGCTAAGGTTTGCTCATTTAAACCTAAGTTTAAAATCGTGTCCATCATACCCGGCATTGAAATCGCCGAACCTGACCGCACAGAAACCAATAAAGGATTATCAATTCCTCCAAATTGCTTACCGCTGAGTTCTTCAACTTTAGCAATATGTGTTTTAACTTCTTCTAAAACACCATTTGGTAAATTATGTTGTGGATTCTCTAAATAAGTTAAGCACGCTGCGGTTGAAATGACAAACCCGGGTGGAACACGCAAACCAATTTGTGTCATTTCACACAAATTAGCGCCTTTTCCTCCCAATAGTTTCTTATTTTTACCGTCGCCTTCTTGAAAACTAAAAACAAATTTCTGACTCATGTTGTATTCCTCCGTGAAATAGTTTTGTTACTACTTGGTTTGTTGAATGTATTGCAAAACGGTGTTTTGAATGCGTTCTGCATATTGAAACATATCATTTAATTCTGTAATCGCAATTTTCTCTTCTTTTTTCTCAACATCAAAAAGAGCAAGTTGTTTTCTGTTTGTGTTATTGAAATACAAACGACAAAGTGGTTTCTTTATATTCCCATCAAAAAGAATTCCACAATATCCAATCGTATCTTTCATAACAATTCTATTAACATCAATCGTTTTTCTTAAAATAGATTTAATAATATAAAAACCTTCCCATTCTTCCTGCGTAGTAATGATTTTACTTTCAGGTATTTCTGGAATAGTTTCAACAGGTTGCTGAATTTGAACGGGAGGCGTTGTTTGTGTAGTTTCTTCTGAAGATAACGCTGATTTCAAACGTTCATTAATTCGTTCATGAATAAATTGATTTAAAGCTTTTTTAGTTAAATCGGTAAATTGTTGTTTAACTGCTTGAGATAAACGTCCTGTATATACTTTTGAAGTAAAAAATTTTACAAGGCTTTCTGAAGGATTATTTATTTCATCTGATAAGACTTGTTTAATTTCTTTCATATATCTCAATTCAATCGCGGAATTAAGTGTTTCTTCTAAATTAAATGCCGCTTTAGTAAATTTTTTCAAATCATCAACTAATGATTCTTTAATATCTAACATATTGATTTCTAAGAATGGTTTGTTATCTATTTTATTGGGTTCTTCTGAATCCGTATAAAATCGATACATAATGCCATTTGTTAAAATACCAAAACGTGCTTCTGTATTTGTAAAATAACGACATAATTGTGAAAAATGTTCTTGATCTAAATTACTACCACACCATTTGCATTCAAATAAAATAATCGGTTTATTATCCTTTAAAATTGCATAGTCTACTTTCTCACCTTTTTTCACACCAATATCTGCCGATAATTCAGGCGTAACCTCAGTGGGATCAAATACATTATAACCTAATGCTGCAATAAAAGGCATTATAAAAGCATTTTTAGTAGCTTCCTCTGTTTGTACTAAATTTTTTTGTTTTGCTATTTTTGAAGATAATGCTTTCAATTGATCAATTAAATCCACTGATTTTCTCCTTGGTAGTTAAAATGTAATTTTTGCGTAAATATTCGCTAAAGTTAATTGTGCATTTACCGAAGTTAAAATAATTTTTTCCTCTGGTAAAGTATATTCTTTAAATGTCCAAACATTATTATCTTGACGTTGATAATGCTCAATATGAATTTCTTCTTGTGAAACTAACAAATACTCTTGTAACGATTTGATTCTACGATAATTTTTAAATTTTTTACCTCGATCATCATTTTCAGTGCCTTTTGATAAGATTTCAATAATTAGAATTGGATTTAATAGTGTATCAAATTCTTGATCTTCAAACTCTGGTTCTCCACACACCACCACAATATCGGGATAAGTATATAATCCAGTTTCAGGTATATTAACACGCAGATCACTTGATACCGC
>DYRG01000018.1 GCA_020718845.1 Thiomargarita sp. | reverse complement strand
CTATTTTTTATTAAAATTACATTATACCATATCCTCTTAAATTATGCACTACCCTATTCGTCATCGTTATAGCCTCCGTAGGGCATTCGTATTCACATGCTCCACAACCAATGCAATCTCTGTTAATAACATAAGCCACAAAAACGCTCCTTATACTCTAGCAAAATTTTTTAATTGGGCTAAAAAACTTTTTTCTACCCCGTCCATCCCACCACTCACAATGACTTGTTCTGCAATATCGAAAGCAGTTCTTTTGTCAAATGTGGATAGATTATCTAAAGATTTGACAGCATAGTGAAGTGCTATCGCAGGGCTAGTGCTGATATTAAGTTCCTGATACATCTCTATCATTCCTTTCGCAAGGCGGGTAACTTCCTCTGCATCAACCCTGAAACGTTCTGATACTTTTGCAACTAAAGTATCCTTCTCTACTTGGCTAACTTGACCATCAACCAATGCCGCAATAACGCCAAGTTGCGTTGCATGAATGGCATTTGTTTTAATTCCCATTTGGTGTCCTCATCGTGTTGTGTATTAAGGGTTATTTGGGTGTGTAATTAATCATGACTAAATATGGCTAACTACGCGCTTCAGTTTAGCATAATCGGAATAAAAATCAATTTTTAGAGATGAGTTAATTTCGCTCTGGGAACTCAAACCTAGCAGGTTTCAAAAACTTGCTAGGTTTTTTATTGGAAATGATTACATCAAGTCGACTTATTCATAATGTGTCCACATTCTCAAGACGTGAACAACCTTTTCTTCTCTAAATCCTCAAGTTGAGTGCCTTCAGAAAGAGGTTCTTTAGCGGCAGTTTGAATGCTCTCCACTAAATGAGGCATTTGATTGAGAAAAAGGGTTTCTTCGATAGAACGCCAATCAACTGCACTTAAAATAACAAAATTCTCTCCATTTGATTGTTTTACATGAAGAACTTGATGGCTTTCAATGCAATGGTGGATTTCGTGTTGTAATGTTTTGTGCAATTCATTGACGCTAACTTCGATCATTTGCTTTTCCTCTATCTTAAAGCGTTTCTAATTTCAAACCTAATTTATCGGAAGTTTCTTCTAATAATTTAGGGTTGCTGACAACCGCGACGTTGGCTAATTCTGGTTTTAAATATTCTAATGCAACTCGTTGTAAATCCTCAATTTTTACATTAAGGATTTTTGAACGAAATGCACGGCGTAATTCTGGGGTTCTTCCGTGTAAGTTTCCAAAGAACGCGCCTTTTGCTTCGCCAGCGGGAGAACTTGGACGATCAATTCGAGAAATAATGCCTAAAATGGCTTCTTCTAAAGTTCTTGATTCGTGAGCAGTTTCTTGCAACCAAGCTAAAGAACGGTCGTAATCAGCGAGGGTTTCAACTAAGCGTGGATCACGATAAGAAAAGAAACGAAATGCGCCATTGTCTGAATCGTAAGCCGCTGAACCACCATACGCCCCGCCTTGTTCACGAATTGCTCGATGCAAATAACCATTTCTTAAAAAATCCCCCAAAACCATTAAAATCGGCGCGTCAGGATGTGCGTAAGGTACTGTTTTATAAGCCTTTGCGGTGAAATTAACCTGCGTATTCACGCCCCACGCTTCTCGAGTTTGTCCAGAAATCGACGGTAATTGTAATAAAGCGGTTTGTTGTGGTTCAAAATCCCAATATTTTTCAAGACCTTGCGCAATTTCAGCTTGACGTTCGGCTTCACTAATAATTAAAAGTTGGCGCGGCGTATTGATTAAAATATCGCGTAATTCGGTTAATTTTTGAGATAATTCAAGAAGTTGCGTTTTATCATTCAACGCCTCATCGAGCTTTTTCAAATAACGAATTCCACCAAAACCACTCCAACGATACGACAATGCCGATGACGGATTAATCCTACTCACCGCAGTGTTATTCACCAATGCAATCCCACGCGACGGAATCGAATTTTCAACTTCCAACCGCGCCTGCGCGACCAAATCTCGCAATCTTGAGGTTTCGTCGAAACGGACTTTTGTAAAAGTATCGTGAATTAATTGAGTTAAATCAGCATGATGGCGAGCAAGGGATTTTCCAGAAAGTATAAATAAATTACGGGTTTGTTGCACATCGTTCACGCCGCCGCGCACCGTTACGCCCGCCCGAATCCCGCCGCTCACCGCCGATTGCCAACTTTGGGTTTCCAAATAATCCCGATTTCCAACCCCGACTTCGGTAATTGCATCGCAAAAAATAGGAATTAAATCAAGGAGTTCCTCGTTTAGATCAGGCAAATCTAACACGACTTCTTGATAAACCATCCCATTTGTGCCTTGCGCAAACCACGTTGCTGGCATTCCTTTTAGTTCTTTTAAACTTCCTTCGACAATTAACAAATCATCGGCAACGTCCTTTAAGGTCACTTTGGGTAATAATTCTGGATTATCTTGGGTATTCTGACGATCTGCAAGTAATTGAGTTTGTTCAATTATTTGAGAAACTTCTTCATGATTTAATTGCGCTTTCAAATCCGCTAAACGTTGAGTTTCTTCTGCAATTCTCTTTGCATTTAATTGAGGATCGGGTTTCATTACCAAACGCACTCGATGCGGATTGTCGAGTAATTGGGTTTTCACTAAATTCTTAATAAAATCAGGATTTTGCACATCTTTTCGTAATTGTTCGAGCGCGGGATCAATATCCAACATCGACAACGGATCGCCGCCATGAAGCGCGGGCGTGAGCGAATTCAAAAGCAACCGCAAACCGTAAGGGACATGATCGCCCGTAATTTCGCGTTGGTGCAATTCCATTTGGTGAAGGACGGATTCTAAACGTTCTTGCGGCACGCCTTCATTCGCAACTTGTTGTAAAACCTCAAAAATTAACGCTTCGATCGCATCAGCATTTTCCGCATTGCAGCCTTCCAAACCCGCACAAAAATTCATTTCTCGGGTGCTCGATTCCAATCCCGACAAACCCGACGGTGCAGTTCCAAGTTCAGTAATTTCAAGGGCTTGGCGTAATGGTGACGCGCTATCATCGAGCAACATTCCCGATAATAAATGCGCATTCAACCATTCTCGTGCATCAGTATTTTTACCCAATAACCAAGCAATTAAAACATAGCATTTATCATCAAGTTCCTCACTTTCTTCCACTGCGTAGAAACCTTCTTTTTTAATAGGAGATTGATAACGTTGCTCATCTTGAATGCTCAAATCTAGTTCAAGTTTCTCAAAATTCTTTAAAGCGTGTTCTTCAAAATAGTTTTGATGTTCTTCGGCGGGAATATCGCCATACGTCATGAAAATCGCATTTGAAGGATGATAATGTGCCGCGTGAAATGCTTTTAATTGATCGTAAGTTAAATTCGGAATGTCTTTTGGTTCTCCACCCGAATTGAAATGATAAGTAATGCTTGGATATAATAATTGACTTAATTCTTCCCAAATACTTTGATTTGGCGAACTTAACGCCCCTTTCATTTCATTATAAACGATGCCTTTATACACTAAAGGAGAGGAACTGTCGGTGGGTTTCTCAAATTCTAAACGCCAACCTTCTTGAGCAAAATCTAACGGCGATAAATGAGGAAAAAACACTGCATCTAAATACACTTCTAATAAATTGTAGAAATCTTTTTTGTTTTGACTGGCGAAAGGATAAGCCGTCCAATCTGCGGAAGTCATCGCATTCATGAAGGTATTCAACGACCTACGAGTCATCATGAAAAACGGATCACGAACGGGAAAACGTTGACTGCCGCATAAAGTCGTGTGTTCTAAAATATGCGCAACGCCCGTCGAATCTTCAGGAACGGTTAAAAATGCGACCAAAAACACATTATTATTATCGGCGGCTTGCAAATGAAAATGACGCGCACCCGTTTTAAGATGTTGATATTCTTGAAGTTCTATGTTTAAAGTTGGAATAATTTGGCGGCGTTTCAAACTAAAAGCTGGGTGGGACATAGCATTTCTCAATTATTTGTAATGGAATGACATTGGTTGGGCTAGTTGTTATTTTTTCAAGTTGCGTTATGATTGAACAATGCAAAACATTAAAGTACACGCTTGCGGTCGGTGGATTAAGGTGGATTACAAAGCAACTCCTCAGGGTTATTTTACCACTTATTATGATGAACAAACTGCATTACAAATCATTTCTTGCCCTGAATGTGGAGAAATGCTTTCGGAAGAAGTTCTTCACAGTTTAGAACAAGAAATGGAACTTCAAAAAATTTTCGGAGAAAACTTCAAATGAAACAATTATTTTCTCAACAAACTAATAGCAATTTAGAAACTACAACACTTGAAAAAAAACCTGCTGTTGTTTTAGTAAAAGAAACGCCTAATTCCTAAAAGAAAAAAAGCAAATGGTCTTTTTTAATGGTAGGAATTAGTGTGTTAATTTTGAAGAATTCCCTTTATTTTTAATTAGTTACAAAAAATATCTTGAAAAAGGTGAATGCGTACCCATTTTTGTGCGGTGAATTTCCTTACAGGAGTAATAGATGAATAGCGTTGAAATTTCGCATTTGCGCAAGGATTTTGGGCGATTTACCGCCGTTGCTGACCTGTCGTTCACGGTCAAACAGGGCGAAGTGTTGGGCTTTTTAGGACCCAATGGCGCGGGTAAATCCACGACTATGAAAATGATTACGGGTTTTTTAACCCCCACTGCGGGCACGGCTAAAATTTGTGGGTTCGATATTTTGTCGCAACCCATTGATGCTAAAAAGAAAATCGGTTATTTACCCGAAGGTGCGCCCGCTTATCCAGACATGAATCCTGAAGATTTTTTGAATTTTATCGCAGAAATCAGAGGGTTACAGGGTGATATTAAAAGAAAACGGGTTCGAGAAGTCATTGAAAAAGTCAATTTAGGCAATGTCGCCCATCAATCAATCGACACATTATCAAAGGGTTACAAACGTCGAGTTGGTTTAGCGCAGGCAATTTTGCACGATCCCGATGTTTTAATTCTCGACGAACCCACCGACGGTCTCGATCCCAATCAAAAACACGAAGTCCGCACTTTAATTAAAAATATGGCGAAAGAAAAAGTCATTATTTTATCGACGCATATTTTAGAAGAAGTCAATGCGGTGTGCACGAGAGCAATTATCATTGCAAATGGGAAGATTGTTGCGGATGGAACACCTGAACAACTTGAAGCAAAATCGCCACAAAAACGTTTAGATGACGTATTTCGTAGCATGACGATGTGAGGTTTCAATCATGGATAACATTAATATTATCTTTAAACGCGAATTAAACGGCTATTTTTCTACGCCGATTGCGTATGTTTTTATTGTGATTTTTCTTTTATTAAGTGGCGTGTTCACGTTTCATTTAGGCGGCTTTTTTGGACGCGGACAAGCTGATTTACAAGCCTTTTTTACCTTTCATCCTTGGCTTTATTTATTTCTGATTCCCGCTTTATCAATGCGTTTGTGGGCGGAAGAACGTAAAAGTGGAAGTATTGAACTTATTTTAACTTTACCCATTTCAATTACCGATGCTGTGTTAGGAAAATTCCTCGCAGCGTGGGCTTTTACGGGGATTGCATTAGCTTTAACTTTTCCAATGTGGATTACGGTTAATTATTTGGGTTCTCCCGATAATATGGTAATTGTTGCTGGATATATTGGAAGTTTATTAATGGCAGGTGGATTTCTTGCAATGGGATCAAGCATTTCTGCGCTCACTAAAAATCAAGTCATTGCTTTTATTATTAGTGTGGTGGTGTGTTTGATGTTTATTTTAAGTGGTTTGCCGATGGTATTGGATTTCTTTAATGGTTGGGCTTCTCAAACCATTGTTGATGTGATTAGTTCCTTTAGTTTCTTGACGCATTTCAACGCAATGAGCAAAGGCGTAATTGATTTGAGAGATTTAGTTTATTTTATTTCATTAATGGCGTTTTGGTTGTTTGCCAATATCGTGTTTATTGAAATGAAGAAAGCCGATTAATAAGGAGTTTTTTAAAAATGAATCAAAAACTATTACTAACGAGTGCAGGTTTAGGGTTAGCATTGGGTTTATTTTTAGCGGTGAACATCATTAGTAATACCGCTTTCAAATCAACGCGCATTGATTTAACCGATAACAAATTTTATACCCTTTCTCAAGGGACGCGCAATATCGTTTCTAATTTGAAAGAACCCGTAAGTTTGAAATTATACCTTTCTCAAAAACTTGCACCTAGTTTAGCCGGTATCAACGCTTACACGATTCGTGTGAAAGAACTTTTAGAAGAATACAAACGTGCATCGGGTGGTAAAATTACGTTGCAATTCATTGATCCAGAACCTTTTTCTGAAGAAGAAGACAAAGCGGTTGCAAATGGATTACAAGGTGCGCCGATTGAAAGCGAAAATACGACCTTTTATTTTGGTTTGGTGGGAACAAATACCACTGATGGTGAAACCGTTTTGCCTTTCTTTAATCCTAATCGTGAAGAGTTTCTCGAATACGATATTACCCAGTTAATTTACAAATTGGATAATCCAAAACAAAAAGTGGTTGGAATTATGAGCACGTTGCCGATTCAAGGTAAAGGGGGTTCTCCATTTATGAAAGCCACTGAAGGTTCTCAACCTTGGATGATTATCGATCAAATTAAACAGCTTTTCCAAGTGAAGAAAGTTGAAACAACCGTCGATAAAATTCCCGATGATATTGACGTATTAATGTTAGTACATCCTAAAGGTTTCTCGGATAAAACATTATTTGCCTTAGATCAATTTGTTTTAAAAGGTGGACGTTTATTAGCTTTTGTTGATCCGTATGCAGAAACTGATGAACCAGCAGTTGATCCAAATAATCCAATGGCGGGTTTAAATGCACCGCGTAATTCTGATTTGAAAAAACTCTTTGAAGCATGGGGAGTTGAAATGATCGATAATAAAGCGATTGGTGATTTAAGTTTGGCTAAGAAAGTCCAAATGCAAAAGGGTTCAAAAGCCTTAGTCGTTGATTATCCTGTGTGGATTGATCTGCATGAAAAAAACTTTAATAATCAAGATATTGTAACGGCAAAATTAGATTCAATTGCAGTTGCAACGGCGGGTTCATTAAAGAAAAAAGAGGGTGCAGAAACTACTTTAACGCCTTTATTAGAAACTTCTGAGCAAGGTAGCTTAATCGAAGGAAGCAAATTAGGAATGCTTGCGGATGTCGAAGAAATGGTCAGAAGTTTCAAACCAGAAGGTAAATTTACTTTAGCAGCACGTTTAACGGGCAAATTGAAAACTGCATTTCCAGACGGCAAGCCTAAAGAAGAGAAAAAAGACGATAAAGCGAAAGAAGAAACTCCTCAAAATACTGAAGAAAGTTTAAAAGAATCTAAAGAAGCAGCTAATATTATTTTAGTTGCCGACACGGATATTTTAGATGATAAATTTTGGGTGAGAGTTCAAAACTTTTTAGGTCAACGAGTTGCTTTACCAATGGCAGCAAATGATAAGTTTGTGACCAATGCGTTGGATAATTTAACGGGAAGCAATGATTTGATTAGTGTGCGAAATCGTGGGACATTTACCCGTCCTTTCACGAAAGTTGAGGAAATTCGTAAAAATGCTGAGTTGAAATTCCGTGAAAAAGAGAAACAATTGCTCGCACAATTGCAAGACACTGAAAAAAAACTTAATGACTTGCAACGTAATCGTAAAGAAGGTGCAAGTGCACAAGTTTTAACAGCGGAACAACAGAAAGAAATTACTCGGTTTCGTGATGAGAAAGTTAAAATCCGTAAAGAATTACGATCTGTGCAACACGAATTGCAAAAAGATATTGAACGTTTAGATAGAAACTTGAAATGGATCAATATTGGATTAGTGCCTTTCTTGGTTGCATTTGGTGGGATTTTACTGAGTTTCTATCGTGGTCGTAGAAAACGTGGATTGGCAACAGCTTAAAGGAGAAAGTAAATCATGAATGGAAAAGTGATTGGAATTCTTGCGATTGTAACTGTAATAGCGGGTTTGTTGGCGGGTCAATTAAGTCAAACGCCTACAGTTTCAACAACGCAAACAAATCAAGCGTTATATCCTCAATTGTTGGACATTTTAAAAGATGTGAATGAAATCCAGATTAAAACTAAAACATCTGCGGTTTCATTGCTCAAAAATGGTGAACAATGGGGCGTGAAAGAAAAAGCAAATTATCCTGCTGCAATGGATAAAATTGCTGATGTTTTAAATGGTGTTGCAAATTTAAGCACCGTTGAGGCAAAAACCGATAAAGCCGAACTTTATAACAAACTCGACGTTGAAGATGTCACAAGTGAGAATGCTAAATCAGTGCAAGTAACCTTGAAAAAAGGTAATGATACCGTTGCAGATGTGATTGTTGGAAAAACCCGCCCTTCAAAAGGTGATTCTTCTCGCAATGAAATATATGTTCGCAAAGCAACTGATAAACAAAGTTGGGTTGCATTAGGTAATTTAACTATTGCTCGACAAATGGCTGAGTGGTTAGATAAACAAGTGGCGAATGTTGAAGAAAGCCGCATTCGTGAAGTAGTGGTGAATCAAATTCGGGCATTTAGAGAAAAATCCGACGATAAAAATTACCAACTTGTTGATTTACCTGAAAAAGCTAACATTGAACAATCAAATGTGAGAAACCTTGCGAGAACGTTGGATCATTTGAATTTTGATGATGTTGTTTCAGCAAATGAGTTTAATTTTGAAAATCCTATTCAAGCGGTTTTTAACACTTTTGATGGTTGGGAAATTTCTTTAATACTACAAACCAAAGATGGTAAGCATTATGTGAAATTATCTGCGAGTGCAAAACCTGATTTAATTAGTGGAGAAAATAAAGAAACTGCGGTTGAAAAATTGAACAAAGACATTGAGCAATTTAATCAACATTTGAGCAACTGGGTGTATATTATCCCTGATCACAAAGCGAAAGGATTATTACAAAAACGTGAGGAATTGTTCAAAATTCCAACCGAAGAAACTAATCCCGCAACCGTTCAAGAAAAAGGTAACGCTTTGGAAATGTTACAAAATCTTGGCAAGCCTTGATGTAGGTTAGATGACATTACAAGTGAAGTGTGGGATAATATTTTCTTGATCATTTAGATTCATCGGAGTTACTTCATTATGAAAAAAAGTTTATTAATCAGCGCGTTAGCAGCGACCGCATTATTGAGTGGCGGCGTTCAAGCAAGCGAAGAATTGGCTAAAAAACACAACTGCCTCGCTTGCCACAAAACCGACGCTAAATTAGTTGGTCCCTCTTACAAAGATGTCGCCGCAAAATACAAAGCGGAAGACATGGGCAAGTTGATTGAAAAAGTCAAAAAAGGCGGCAGTGGCGCGTGGGGTCAAATCCCAATGCCACCTAACCCCGCCGTGAGCGACGACGACCTCAAAACCCTCGTTACTTGGATTTTGTCCATCAAATAAATCGGTCTTTAATGTTAAGCGAACGCCCTTCGGAATCGTGGGGCGTTTCTTTTTGGAAATAATGAGATGAATCAACAACCTATTATCGTTGCGTTAGATTTTCCCGATGCGAATTCTGCTTTAAATTTAGCAAAACGCTTGCGGGGACAACCTTGTCATTTGAAAGTTGGCAAAGAACTTTTTACTCGATCTGGATCGCAAATTATTGAGCAATTACAAGCACTTGATTTCAAAATTTTCTTAGATTTGAAATTCCACGATATTCCAAACACGGTTGCAAAAGCGGTCGAGGCGGCGGCGGCGATGGGCGTGTGGATGGTGAATGTCCATGCGTCTGGCGGGGTTAAAATGATGGAAGCTGCGCGGAATGCCTTAATAAAATTTTCGCAACCGCCGATTTTAATTGCTGTAACGGTTTTAACCAGTTTAAACGATGCGGATTTGTTAGAAATCGGGATTTCCTCAAATGTAGAAACCCACGTTCAACGATTGGCATTATTGACCAAAAAAGCGGGTTTAGATGGCGTTGTTTGCTCTCCTAAAGAAATCAAATTATTGCGCGAAAGCATTGGAAAAGATTTTCTATTAGTAACTCCAGGTATTCGACCAATTGGTAGCGCACAAAACGATCAACAACGCATTTTAACACCTTCGCAAGCTCTTGATTTAGGAACAAATTATTTGGTGATTGGTCGCCCAATTACCGCTGCCGTTGATCCCGTTATTGCTTTAGAAGAAATCAATCGTTCTTTAATCTCATGATCTGATTTAGAAAAAGGAGAATTGTTTATTCAAATGGGCGATTCTTATTTCTCTAAATATTTTCTAAAATTATTCCCGATTCTAACTGATTTATTACCTTTGCTTTCTCGCCATTCCACAAATCATTTTGCAGGTTTCAAAGACCTATCTGATTTTATTATTTACGGGCATTAGTTTCTAATGGTAAAGTGATTTCAACGCGCACGCCGTTGCTTTCAAAATTATTGAGAACGCGGCAATAACCGCCTAATCCTCGCACCAAAGAATTGATTGCCGTTAAACCTAATCCCATTCCTGCGATTTCTCCCGTAATGTATTTCTCGCTTTGATAATAAGGTTTGAGGATTTTAGAGAGTTCATCTTGCGCTAAAGTTCTTCCATTATCGCTGATAATTAAAGTGATTTTATCGTTGTTAATTTTTTCAGCAAAAACAGTCACTTCGGGAGATTTAGTGGGATGAAATTTCTTTGCATTCGTGAACAACTCACGAAATATCCACGATAACAACTCCACGTCCGCGCCGATATTCAAATACTCAAGCGGTTGCACAAAACTAATTCTTAACAAAATCTTGGTTTCTTCGGCTAATTTTACTAATGGCGATCTTAAATCGTGAAGCGTGCAAAAACTCCCAGGTTTCAATAATTTAGGAATATGTTGCATATAATGAATAATTTCACTGACTTGATTGCGCAATCGTTTTGCACTAAACGCGGCGATTTCCCAATATTCCTGCCACTCTTCTGGAAGGGTTTCTAAAGAAGGCGGATGCTCGATCAACGCTAACCCATTGACTGGAGTCAATAATTTATGCGCGACCAAATCTTGAAACACCCACGTTTGACGCATCGTGCGCATTTGTTCGCTAATGTTGGTCAATCGCACTAAATGTTGAGAAGTAACATTAAAAACATCAACTTGCAACCACATTTCGCGGGCTTCGGAAGTTTCAGGGCGCACCAAATGGCGTTGCGGCGAATTGGGCAACGGATGCAACCAATCATTCCATTCATCGGGCGCGCGTCGGTAATTTTTGTCGATGGTGTCGATAAAATAAAAATCATTATTTTCAATATCTTGCGGACGAATATTTAAATAATCTCCCGCTTTAGGATTGACATAACAAATCTTTTGGTTATCGTCGAGCAACAAATACCCTTCTTGAGTATGTTCTGCAACCCATTGAAATTTCTGGCGTTCTCCGACTAAGCGTCGATATCGATTGAGCCGCAAAATCGATCTCACCCGACTGCGCAATTCCAAACGATCAAAAGGCTTTGTGATGAAATCATCCGCGCCCGATTCCAAACCTTCGAGCCGCGAGTCTTTGTCATTTAACGCGGTGAGCAAAATGATAGGAATTTCAGCAAGTTGCGGATTTGCGCGGATTCGTCGACACACTTCATAACCGTCCAATTCGGGCATCATCACGTCGAGCAAAATCAAATCGGGTAAATGCTCAATCGTCAGTCGCAACGCTTCCGCACCATCTTTTGCAATCAAAAAACGGCATTTCTCGCGGCGCAGCAAACTTTCCAACAAATCTCGACCATTTTCGTCGTCGTCAACGATTAAAACCAGCGGCTCAGTATTCATCATTTAATCATCATCAATGCGCATTCCGTTACGATGCGTGCGGTTAATATCTTCAAGTAAAGTTTTGAAAGGTAAGGCTTTATGATCGACTCTCTTGATTTTCGCCATATAAGGCAAATCCCCCACCGCATACAAATGAGAACCGTCGGTCAAATGCGCTTTCAAATCGTTTAAATCGCGTTCAAGATCATCAAGAAAATCAACAGCTTGCATACCTTCACCATCAAATTCAATCGCGGCGCGCAAATCGCTAATTTCAAACAACGTCAAATCAATCAACGCAAAATATTCTTCTAAATTGCTCGGGTCTTTTTTGGTTAATATCGCCATAACTATAATATTTCCTGAAGTGTGTTAACAAACATATTTTTTTGCTCACAAATTTTTTTGTCTATTTTTGAATTTATCTTAAAGTTAGAAATAAACACTTCTTGTCCTAATTGTTTTGAATGATCGGTTTGATTTCGCATACCATACATTAAATCCCACTCCACAATATTTGCAAAAGAAAATAGTTTTTTAATATAGTCAGAATTATCGTATGTTATTAACCAATTATAATTACAGTTTTTCATAACCTTTGCAAAACGTTCATGATCAAATTGTTTATGTAATGTTCCTCTTTTTCCATATAAAGCTGATTTGGTTGCTGAGAAATAAGGTGGATCGAGGAATATAAAAACACCTTTTCCTTTTTTATTAATAAGTTGCTCGTAATCTTCGTTAGTTATTTGTACTTCATTCAATAATAGATTTAGTTCAGATAATCTTTGAATACTTGAATCAGTAAATCGTTTTTGAAATGCTTGTTCTGAAAAACCACCTGCTTCGGTTGTTCCAGAAAAAGTAATTCGATTAAAAACAAAAAACGCGCTGGCTTTCTTAATTAAATCAAAGATTTCAAAATTTTCTTTTAAATATTGAAATAAATATTTACCATTTTTAAATTCATTTTTCCATATTTCGACTTGTTTTAAAAGTGCTGGCATATTTTGTTGTACTATTTGCCAAAATTGAAACAATTCAACATATAAATCATTAATCCAGTATTTTTTATTCGGATAAAGTTGTTTTAACGCTAAAAATACCGAACCACCACCCACAAAAGGTTCTCGATATTCTTCAAACTGAGGAATTAATGGTAAAATTTGTTTTAATGCTTTACTTTTTCCTCCAGGATAACGTAACGGGCTTTTAACCATTTCTTATGCTCACTATGAAATTATTTATTTTTGCTTCATCAAATAACTTATTGATTAAATCTATATTTTTTCTCTTTAAGTTATTATTTTTATAAAAAGATTCAACTTCTTGTAATGTTGAATCAGAATTTATTTCGGTTCTTAAGTCTGTAGATGTTAGTAATAAAGTAGGCTTTACTTTGTATTGTTGATCATTGATTTGCACTTCTTTTAAATTAGTGTACAAAATCATTTTTAACAAACCATCTTTTATATCATTCATACTTGGTAAAATGGCTGATTTAGAATGTTTTGCTTCAATTAATTTTAGTTCTAAATTATTTATTTCAACTTCGTCCACAGTGAAAAAATATTGCCCGCCTAAATAATTAGTAATTGTAATTTTAGCTTTAGTTAATGTTTGCAAACTTTCTTTAGGTTGTTGGGTAACAAATTCTCTATTTTGGGCTTCTTTAGCTTTTTGACGAGAAAAAACCATAAAAGCATTCAAATTCTCATTAATTTTTTCTTGAAAAGTTTCAATTCCTTTTTCACTGTGCATTTGAATATTAAACATTTGACTTATTTTATGATAATTTTCTTTAACTTTAAGAATAAGCGGAACGAAATTTTCATTTAATTCTTTTAAATTCCAATGCAAAGCAGAACTATGATAAGTGCTAATTTCTTGGATTTTATTTAAAACATATTCATTATCAAAAAATTGATTAGTAATTTTATTTTTATAATTTATGTTTTTCTCTGCATTATCATAATAAGCTAAAATGACATATACGTCTAATAAAGACATTAAAGATAATGTATCCCATTGAATAAAATCACGATCTCCATCTAAACCTTCATCTTTAATAATGGGAATGATAGTAATTTTTTTACTACTTCCTAATGTATTATAAATTCTTTCATAAGGATAAGAACGAGTACGTTTCGGAGAAACCCATTTTGAAATTGCAAATTTCATATTTTTATCAAAAACTACACACGACGTTGGGCAAGTATTAATATCAAAACTTTGAAATTCAATATTCTCAAGTTCATTAACCAATAATGGCTTATATTCAATCCCAGTAATTGTTGCATTTATTTGCATTTTTTTGTCTTATGTTTCACTGCTAAATTGATGATTAGAAATATCGATTGATTCGTAAATTTCTTCAACAGATATATTTGTATTTAAACAAGGTAATTCAATAAATTCATTGGGTTGCGTGTAATGTGTCATTAACCAAGTTTGTTGTTGCCGTTGATATGCTTCTATAAACATTATTTCTTGAGAAACAATTAAATACGTTTGCAATGATTCAATGCTTTTATAAGAACTTAATTTTTCTCGCCGATCAATGGTTTCTGTGGATTTAGAAGTTACCTCAACTAAAATACACGGTTTCTCTATAAAATAATCATTATTTTCTTCTTCACAACCGACCATCACATCGGGATAATAATAATTTTCTCGATGTGCAATTTTCAGTTTAACATCAGCAATATACACTTCACAATTTGTATTTCTAGCGGCTTGTCGACATTGAAAACCAACATTTAAAGAAATTTTATTGTGTTTTTTGCTTGTTCCCGCCATTGCAAAAACCCGACCGCATACATATTCGTGTTTGATTTTGCTCACTTTTTCAAATGCTAAATACGCGCTTTCACTCATAAGTTCTAATGCAAGTCCCATTTTGTGTTCCTCAATTTCAAAATGAATAAGTTTCTAATTGTTGTTTGGTGAGTAAAAATACGCCGTCGCCACCACGTTTGAAATCGGGGAAAATAAAATCAACGTCGGGATAGGTTTCTAATAAAGTAGGTTGACTTGCACCGACTTCGACGATCAATAATCCTTTATCATTCAAATAGTTACGCGCTTGCTGTAAAATTTTTCTGACAATATCTAAACCATCATTTCCAGCTTCTAATGCTAAACGCGGTTCGTGTTGAAATTCAGGTGGTAAATTCTCCATTTCAAATGCGTCAACATACGGCGGATTACAAATAATCAAATCGTATTTTTTATTTTGAACGGGTTCAAACACATCGCCTTCCAATAAAGTGACGCGATTGATTAAATCATAAGTTTCAATGTTCTTTTGAGCTATTTTAATCGCTTGAGAAGAAATATCCACCGCATCAACGTGAGCATCAGTTAAAACTAACGCAGTTGCAATTGCAATACAACCACTGCCCGTTCCGATTTCTAAAACGGTTTGAATGTGATCAGTTTCTAACCAAGGATCAAATTGTTGTTCGATTAATTCTGCAATCGGAGAACGTGGAATTAAAACGTTTTGATCAACATAGAAACTCAAACCCGCAAACCATGCTTCGTTGGTCAAATAAGGGGCGGGAATGCGTTCATTAATACGTCGTTGAAATAATTGAGAAATTTGTTGTTTTTCATTTGAAGTTAAATGACAAGCCCACAAACTGTCGGGTAAGTTTTGATTTAAATGCAAAGCGTGCAAAATTAAAGCAACTGATTCGTCGATAGCGTTATCCGTACCGTGTCCAAAAAATAAATTTGCCTCATTAAAACGGCTCGCGCCCCATCGCACAAAATCGCGCAAAGTATGTAACTCATTCAAATCATTCTCAAAAAAATTCATAAGCTCTTCCAAATGGTTAGTTATCGAGCTATTTTACCATGCCATTTATTAGAAAATACGCTTGTTTCTAGCCACACAGGTGTTTATAGTATCAAAATTACCAAATAACTCACATTGTTGCACAAATACACCGAGAGGGGATAAAAAAATGTTGAATAAAAACAACCACAACCGTTTAAATGTGGTGATATGTTGGCATATGCACCAACCCGAATATCGAGCCGGAAATCGTGGGGAATATCAACAGCCTTGGGCGTATTTGCACGCCATTAAAGATTATGTGGATATGGCAGCGCATTTAGAAAATCAACCCCAAGCGCGGGCGGTGGTTAATTTCGCGCCAACTTTATTAGAACAATTGCAAGATTATTCACAACAAATGCACACGTTCTTACAAAATGGTGAGGGTTTGCGCGATCCCTTTCTCTATGCGTTAGTTAATCCCGCCTTACCGGTAGAAACTGAGCAACGACTTTCTTTAATTAAAGCCTGTTTACGAGCTAATAAAGGACGAATTATTGATCGATTTCCAGCTTTTCGCAGATTAGCGGAAATCTCCGATTGGTTGCAACACAACATCGACGCGGTGCGTTATCTTAACCATCAGTTTTTAGTAGATATTTTGATGTGGTATCATTTGGCGTGGTTAGGAGAAACGGTTCGTCGTACTAATCCAAATATTCAACGTTTAATGAGCAAAGGTCATAGCTTTACATTACATGAACGCCGTGAGCTTTTAGAAATCATTTGTGAATTAACCAGCAGCGTGATTCCTCGTTTCAAAGCCTTAGCTGAGAAAGGTCAAGTTGAATTATCAATGACCCCGTATGCGCACCCCATTCTTCCTCTATTATTAGATGTTCAAAGTGCGAAAGAATCGATGCCAAATATTCATCTCCCCAAATATAAGAAATACGACGGCGGAGAAACGCGGGTAAATTGGCATATTCAAACCGGTTTAGAGGTTTTTCAGAAATGTTTTGGGATTAAACCGCAGGGTTGCTGGCCCTCCGAAGGTGGAATTAGCGACGCGACGATTCGAAGTTTAGAAAAGGTTAATTTTCAATGGGTTGCATCTGGCGAAAGTGTGTTGCGTCATAGTTTCACGCAAGCCAAAACCGAACAATTATCGGCACATCAAGCCTTTCATTTGCAAAACTCTGAAATTGCCTGCTTTTTTAGAGATGATAAATTATCAGACTTAATTGGGTTTGAATACTCAAAATGGCACGCTGATGATGCAGTTACTAATTTAATCAATCAGTTAGAAGACATTGCGCGCAGTCATTTTGATCCACAACAAAAAGTAGTTTCTTTGATTTTAGATGGCGAAAATGCGTGGGAATATTATCCAGAAAATGGGTTTTATTTTTTAAGCGTTTTATATCAAAGACTTGCAGCAAGTCCATATTTGAAATTAACGACTTTTTCCGAATGCTTAAAACGACCCGTCCCAAAAGCCACGTTGCCGATGTTAGTCGCAGGAAGTTGGGTGTATGGAACATTTTCGACGTGGATCGGCGATCGTGACAAAAATCGTGGGTGGGAAATGTTGATCGAAGCAAAACGCGCTTTTGATAAAAAAATCAATAAATTAGATAAAGAACAACGACTTGCCGCCGAACGTCAATTAGCCATTTGTGAAGGATCGGATTGGTTTTGGTGGTTTGGGGATTACAATCCCTCGCATTCGGTGAGTGATTTTGAGCGGCTTTTTCGCTTGCAATTAGCGACTTTGTACCATTTATTGGGCGTTGAACCGCCAGATTATTTGGGTTGTGCGTTCACGCATGGTGGCGGTGCGCCTGAATCAGGTGGAGTGATGCGTAGAAACTAAGCTCTTTTTAAACTAAAGAAATCTTTTAAACATTTGGTTTTTAAGATTTCTTTAATGTCTGATGATATAAAATATTTTTTGTGAAATAAATGAAAGGAAATAACATAAATAAAGTGTAAGCAATAAACGACCCCCAAATCACGCCAATAATCCCAATATAATTGATTAAAATTATTTTAATTGTGACCGAAGCAAATGCCCAACATATTGAAACAATTGCTTGTTCACGAATTGCATTTGCACCATTGAGGAAAATAGATAATGTCATCCCCATTGCTTCGACGATTTTCCATACCCCAAAACCTATTAATAACATCAAAGGAATTTCAACGTTTTTATTCATTAATAACCAAATCAATTGTTCTCCAAAAATAATTAATAACAATGATAAACAACTAGAAATCCCTAACGACATTACAATTGAACGTTTTAAAGTTTTTCTGATCCACGTTTGATCTCCTCTCGAAAAGGCTTCAGTGTACGCCGCCCATAATGGCAAAATAAATAACAAAATAATCAAACTAATAAAACTAAAAAGTTTCTCAGTCACCGCATAATGACTTACCATTGCTGCACCTAACCATTGGGCAATCAATAAATTATCCATCGATATTGCAAATGCACCACAAAAATATAATACAAAAAATAAACTTCCTTTGCTTAAAATTTCTTTAATTATTTTCCAATGCGATAGTTTGATATTTAAAACTAAACGATTTCGGCTTAAATAAAAAAACCATAAATTATTCAATAAGTTAATTAAAAGAGGTAATCCTAATAAAGAAAAAACTAACCACATAAGGTTCAATTTCAAATAGACGCTTGAAAGTATCCCGATAAATGATGCCAAACTTGCAATACCTTGCCAAAGATTTGCTGCAAATCCTCTTTGTAAAGCAGATTGAATTTTTTGAATAATATTCAATGGAATTGCTAAAAAAATACACATCGCAAAAACAATAGTAGCAGAATAACTTTCTTCGATTGCTAATTGAGAGGAAACATTAAAGACTTTTTCCCATTTTATAAAGGGATAAAGTGCTAAGAAGATTAGTATTAATAGAAATGCAATTACCCATAAAATAGTGATTCCACTTGCAATGTAAGTTTGAATTGCATTCTTATCATCTTTTCCTTTCGCATTGGCAATGGAATTTAATAAACCATAACCCACGCCAAAATCCGCAAAAGTAAAGAACGCAACCAACGTATTAAAGAGCATCCACAAACCAAAACGCTCAACATCTAAATAATTAAAAGTGAGAGGAATAGTTACAATTGAAGTGAGAACACCCGTAAATTTTGCAAAGGCTGAAGCAAGGGTTGTCCAAAGAATTCGTCGGTAACGTTCTTTTGATCTTCCTTCTTCGGTATCGGTTTCAAAAGGATGCCAACTTAATAACGCTAACAGAAAACGAATTTTGAGCAACATTTAATTGAGATTGATTGAAATAGTTTGAGGAACGCCTTTGCGTAAAATATCAACTTTGAGCATTTTTGCAGAGGATAATTGTTGCAAAGCATTGAAACTTTGGGTCGGCACATCTAAAGGTATGTCATTGATTTTAATCGCAATATCGCCATTTTGAAAGCCAAGCTGTTGAAATATTTGAGGATCATTACCCGCATTTAATTCATAACCCGCTAATTTTCCATTGGTTTCGGATGGTTTGATGCGAACAACTTTGCTTAAATTGGTGGGTTTGTCGATGAGTTGTTGGCGGTAATCTTTTAAGTTAATTTGTGGTTGAGAAACTGCGGGAGAAACTTGTGAGGAACTTTCAGAAGAAGTCGTGGTTTCTTTTTTGAGTTTTAACGTTTCTTGAATTCCATTACGCTGTAAAATCACCCGATCGGGGAAAATCTCTTGTAAAACAGCACCTTGAATAGTTTGTCCAATTCGATGCAAGGCACTTTTATTGTCCGATCCCGCGATGATTGCTTTTGTTTGTTGCGGATCGTCGCTGTAAAGTATGCCTTGCAAGGTTAAATTTAGAGCAGTTTCAGGGAGTTGAACGTTTTTTATAGGGTTTGAAGGCAATTGTCCAAACCACCGTCGATTTAAAAGCGGAGAAATATCTATTTTAACTCGTTGATTTAATTCGTTTTTTAAAACAGGCGGGGCAGTTGGGAAAATAGGCAATTGGGGCAAAAACAAGCGCGTCACAAAAAAACCCAACAAAACTGCTAAGAAAAGATTGAGGGTAAATAGCGGAAAACGCAATAAATTCATTTACTTATTAATACCATTAGCGATGGATTGCGCACGACTTTGAGCATCTTTGACGCAATTTTTATCATTGAGACCTTTGCACGCCAACGAGATAATTGTCCAGTTTCGAATGCGTAACCATTTGTTATCGCCCGATAATTCATTTGAACGCGCTGCCAAACTCATTGCTTTGCGCCATTCTTCTTGTTCCAACCGCACGCCCGCCAAATCATGCCACAAAATCGAATTGCGAGGTTCGATGCGCAACGCCCGCTCTAATAATGCCGCCGATTGTTCGTAGCGTTTTTGGGCGTATTCGTCGCGGGATTCTTTGAGCAGCGCGGACACCGCATTTGATGGTTCGGCACTGATCCATTGGGGGGAAAATATCCCCATCCACATTATAAGCAAATGATATTTAAGCATATTTTATTCTGGCTTTTCTGAGTTGTTTGAGAATTTTTCTTCTTCATTTCAACATTTCACTCGTCATTATTAAATTCACCAAATCACAGGAACATCATAATTAGCAAAAGCACTATCTATGCTAACAATTGTAAAATCACCAAGCATTGCTTGAGCAATTATTATACGGTCAAACGGGTCTTTGTGATGTAATGGTAGCTTTTCTAGTTGTTCAATATCTGATAACGTAATTGGTAACAAATAAATATTATTTTCATTAATATTCGTTTCTATTAACTCTCTAACTGGCATAGATAAATCTAGCTTTCCTAATTGAGATTTAATTTGCATTTCCCATGCTGATACAATACTCAAGAAAAATTTATGCTCTCCTGAAGAACACATTGCAATGATTTTTTCAGAGAGTTGCAATGGATTATCGTTAAGCCAAATAAAAGCATGAGTATCGAGCAATAATTTCACAGTTTTCCTTCTAACCAAAAACTATCGGGTAAGGGTTCATTGAAATCATTGCTCATTCTTATTTGTCCTTTGAACAAACCTAATTTTAATGGTTTGTAATGTTTCGTTTGCACTCTCGCCGATTTGGTTTTTAGAAAATACATAAAATCAAAAACTTCCTGTTGATCTTGCTCTGGCAAACTGCAAAAAGTTGTCGTGAGTTCCTCAATCGATAAATTCATTATTTTTAACCTCCTCTTAAAAAATCAAATAAAATCAATGGATTATGCAAAATAACGACTAACATATTTTATTCGGATTTTTCGGATTCATCATCGTCGACGCTGTTTTGGGAATTTTTTTCTTCTTCCGCCGCTTCAGCCGCCGCTAATGCCGCTTTGACGGTTTCGCTGTCGCGTTCATGATTGATAATGATGGGAATTTTGCCTCGTCCCGCTTTCGCCCCCACATAACGCCATTCGGTGCGTTCGGGTAATTGATTGCTTAAAGATTGCGGGCGGGTGTTTTTCATAAATTCGCCCCACACTCGCATCGCGCCGCCGCCGCCTGTTAAGCCAGTTGATTTATTGTCGTCGCGCCCCATCCACACCACCGCCAACACATCGCCCCCAAATCCCGCAAACCAACTATCTCGATATTCGTTGGTTGTGCCAGTTTTGCCCGCCAAACGCCAGTCACGGGGGATCATTTCTTTGGCGACATCGCGCCCTGTGCCGTATCGAATGACGTTTTGCATTCCGTAACTTAACACAAAAACACTCGCAGCATCAAAGGCTTGCTCAGAATTTAACGGATAACGCGACAAAGGTTTTCCATCGTGCGCGGTGACTTCTCGAATTCCTCGCAACGGCACTCTCGATCCGCCGCTCGCAATCGTTTGATACATTTGGGTGACTTCCATTGGTGTCAACGCAAGACTTCCTAACAACATCGACGGATAAGTAGATAATTCGCGTTCAATACCCAAACGATATAAGGTATCTTTAACTTTTTCCAATCCTAATTGTCGACCCAGTTGCACTGCTGCCAAGTTATAGGAATTCATTAACGCTTTGTTTAAAGTAACCGTGCCGTGTTCTTTACCGTCATAGTTTTTCGGCGACCAAATTTGTTTGGTTTCTTTGATCTTCCATTCTAAACTACGATCATTTAACGGTGAAATTAGAGAATATTTTTTGCTATTTTCTAAGGCTGTCAAATAAATTGCGGGTTTAATCAATGAACCAATCGGACGCAACGCATCTAATGCACGATTGAAACCTTCAAATTCAGTATTTTTTCCACCGACTAACGCGAGAATTTCTCCACTCGATGGTGAGGTTGCAATTATCGCTGAATCTAAACGTTTTCTCAAATGTGCATTCTCTCGTTCTAATTTCTTAACTTGAACAGTTAAGGCTTTCTCCGCTTGATGTTGGCGAATAGGATCAAGTGTCGTAAAAACTTGTAATCCTTCTGATTGCAAATCTTGTTCTTTGTAATCACGTTTTAATTGTCTTCTTACTAATTCCAGAAATGCGGGATATGGAGAGGAACTTTTCGGTGCTTCTTCACTCACTTCCAATGGTGCAGAATGCCCTTGATCGTGTTGTTCTTTGGTAATCATACCTTGCGAAAACATCTGTGATAACACAAGGTTACGACGTTCAATTGCCCGATCTGGATATTTTCTGGGATTGTATTTTGAAGCCCCACGCACTAATCCAATTAGCAATGCCGATTGAGGAAGTGTGAGTTGATTTAAAGGACGACCGAAATAAAATTGTGCCGCCAAACCCATTCCGTGAATGCCATAATCGCCTTCTTGTCCCAAATACACTTCATTCAAATAGGCTTCTAAGATTTCTTTTTTGGTGTAATGAAACTCAAGCAATAATGCCATTAATGCTTCTTTTAATTTACGGTGAATGGTTTTTTCAGAAGTTAAGAAATGGTTTTTGATTAACTGTTGCGTTAAGGTACTTCCGCCTTGTGACCACGACATACTTTTAAGGTTCACAAACATCGCACGTCCTAAGCCTCGCAAACTAATTCCACTATGATCGTAGAAATAGCGGTCTTCCATCGACAATAAGGCTTTTACTAAATGCGGAGGAACTTCATCTAGTTTGGCTAAAATCCGATCTTCTTTATGCGTGGGATAGATTTTTCCAATCAGAACGGGATCGAGTCGAACTAAGTTCAAATACTCTCGAGTCTCTAAATCTGCAATGGTTTCAATTTTATTGCCGTCAAATCGAATGCGGATTTTACGCGCGGGCTCTTCGCTATCCCAAAATTTAAAGGAACGTGTCACCAAATAGAAATCATTTCCTTTACGATGAAATTCGCCCGTTTGCTGAGGTTTTTCTTCTTGCGAGTGATATTCAAGGCTTTCTAATTCGTATTGGAAATCCTTTGGATTCAAACTCAAACCAGGGTAAAGTTCTAAAGGTCGCGCAAACACCCGCGCAGGCAACGCCCAACGCTTGCCTTCAAATTGGTTGCGCACTTCGGTATCTAAAGAAATCGTATAAGAAAGGCTAGGAATTAAAATAACGAACGCTAACGCCCAGCGAAATATCCGCATGAATGTATTGGATTTTTTAGAGGGCGACGGCTGTTTAGGCGCGGGCGCACGAGTATTTTTAGTTTTGGCGCGCGATGGCGTTGCTTTTTTGAAAAACATTTTACACCTTAAAAATCAGCGTATTAGACAAGTTAGTTGATGATTTACTTCAAATAAGCATACTTTAAAGTTTGATAATATACAACTTTTTGCTGATTTTTGGTGCAATAAATTCGCCAACTGTTCGATTAAATTTCAGAAAACCACTTCGAGCCAAACAAACCGCCTTCTTTGACTTTCCAGCCATTACTTAAAATAATGTCTTTTAAGCATTTTTTTGCCTTAATATCAGAAACTCGTCCGCGAGTAGCTTTTTTATAAATACCGAATGCGGTTTCAAATTCTTTTTTGTCGATTTTGCCGTCGTTGTTTGCAAATTGTTCTAACATTTCTTTGGCTTGATTTTCAACGTCGCGTTCAACGACATAATCATTTGTGTCAGCGATTTGACGCATCACCGCTAATGCTTCATCGATGGGGATATTTCTTTTAAGTGCTTCAGAGAGAATATTCTTTTCTTCGGCGCGATCAATGTATTTGTCATCATACACTTGTAATTTGATAAATTCGCCTAATTGGCGTTTCATTTCATCGGACATACTCATACCTTCCTCCATAAAACAAAACCCTCCGAAGAGGGCTTTTAACTCATTGAATATTAAGAGATTTCAGAGAACCATTTCGAACTAAATAAACCACCTTCTTTAGCTTTCCAACCTTGGTCGATCATCACGCTTTTCAAACGGCGACGGATTTCTGATTCAGGCACGCGACCACGAGAACCTTTTTTATACATTCCAACTGCATCTTCAAATTCTTTCTTATCGACTTTGCCGTCGCCAGCAAACTGTTCTAACATTTCTTTGCAACGAGTTTCTACATCGCGTTCCACCACATAATCATGCGCGGAAGCAATCGACCGCATTACCGCAAGCGCGTCATCGATAGAAATGTTTCTTTTCATGGCTTCTTCTAAGATTTTCTTTTCTTCTTTGCGATCAATGTATTTGTCATCATACACTTGCAACTTCACAAATTCACCAAGTTGGCGTTTCGCTTCTTCTGACATACTCATAAAAAATCTCCTTTTGTTTTGGGGATATAAAGTAACTAAAATTATACGTCGATTTTGAGGACTTAGGTAATTTTTCGAACAATTAGGAAAGGAAGTGGGTTTCTACGGGGAAAATAAAAGCGCTTCGGTAATCATAATAATCGGACGGGCTTTGAAACCGTTTGTTTCAATGTGGGCACATCTATGTTACACATCAGGCTTCCCATTTAAAATGGGCTTGCACACCATGCAACTTTTCAGTTCCCTAGACCATCATTTAAGGTTCAAGCAATGAACGAATATTATGCGAAGCGCCAGAAAAAACTTTTTTAAATCAATGAATTATATAGGGTGAACGTTTTGAGCTTGCGCACCTTTTGGACCTTTAGTCACTTCAAATTCCACTTTTTGCCCTTCTGCAAGGCTTCTAAAACCATCGGCATTAATGGCGGTGTAATGAACGAAAACATCGGGTCCACCTCCATCTTGAGTAAGAAAACCAAAGCCTTTTGCGTCATTAAACCACTTTACTGTACCTGTTGCCACAACACTATTCTCCTAGAAAAATCTTTAAACACTTGCATCGAGGGCGGCTTGAAGCTTTTGTTCTAAACGCTGTAAATCGACGCTGTTGGGGTTAGTATAGCGGTTTTTTGCGTTTTTGTGTTGTAAAAGTTCATGCACAATATTCAACGCGGTCATCACTAATAAACGCTCTGATCCAGATACTTTGCCGCGCTCTCTAACCTCTTGAATTTTATCATTTAAATAGTGCGCGCTTGCCAACAAATCATCCTGTTCGCTTTCGGGACACGCGACAACATAATCTTTGTCTAAAATATGTAAAGTGACGTTTTTTGGACGTTTCATGATTGCTGCGCCTCTAAAGTTTTCAAGCGATCAATCATCGCCTCGATTTTTTGCCGCGCCAACGTGGTTTTTTCCATCAACGCAGTTTTTTCCGCTTGTAATTGTGATTGTTGTTCACGCAACATACGGTTTTCGTTGGTTAATTTTGCGTTTAATGCAATTAAAGCATCAATTTTCGCTTCTAAGGATTGAATGTCCATCTTAATCAAACAATTCTTTATTGCTCACAGCGGGCTTTTGAGGCGTATCACCATTGATAAGTGATTGACGTTTCTGCAAATAAGCGTTGCGCATAAACACATATTGATCCAACGCAGCGGTATCTAATAATTTTTCTGCCCCTAATAATTCTGCGCGTAAATTCAAGATGTTAAGTCCTAAACCACCATAATAAATCGCATCTCGGGTTGAATCGTGCTCAATTTGCTCAAAAGGTAATTTTTTAACTTGCGAATCGGCAATCAACCCCACGCCATCGCGCAACGTGCTCGATCCCAAAAATGGCAACACTAAGTACGGACCTTGATCAATTCCCCAAAAACCTAAAGTTTGTCCAAAGTCTTGATTTCGTTTAGGTAATCCATATTCGCCTGCGGGATCAAAAAATCCAAAAAATCCAACGCCTGTATTTAACAACAATCGTCCAGTGGTATTTCCCGCTTGTTCGAGTTTGAGTTGCAACAAATCATTGATGAAAACATTTAAATCATCTAAGTTATTGAAAAAATTAGAAATACTTTTACGAAGCATTAACGGCATGATTTCAGCGTAACCCGTCGCAACAGGTTTTAAAACCCACTGATCAGCGGTTTGATTGAATTCAAATACGCCGCGATTAAAGGATTCCCAAGGGTCTTCGGGAGAAAGTCTTTCTGGCGGAATCGCCGCGCAACCGCCTAACAACACACATAAACCCATCAAGATTCGTTTCATTATTTTTCTCCGATTTCACGATATTTTCCAAATTATAACTGATTCACGGCAATGCGGGTAATTTAGAAATTTGACAAACTAAATCCTTGCATACTTAAAAACATCACATTACACTAATTACAAAACACGTTTTTTGTGAGAAAAATTATGCAATTTTTAGATGTAAAAACTGATTATGCGTTTAAGAAAGTGTTTGGAAGTGAGCAATCTAAATCAATTTTAATCAGCTTCTTAAATGCGTTGCTCGATTTCAATGGTGAGAAAATCACTGAGTTAACCATTGTCGATCCCTATCAAATTCCTTTATTACAAGGCATGAAAGATACCTTTGTCGATGTGAAAGCAGTTCTTTCAAATCAAACTAAAGTAATCATTGAAATGCAAGTCTTAAATGTGGAAGGATTTGAAAAGAGAATTTTATATAATGCAGCAAAATCCTATTCAACTCAATTATTAAAAGGTGAGAAATATCATTTGCTTAATCCAGTGGTTGCATTAACGATTACGGATTTTGTCATGTTTGACGATTTGAAAGACATTATGAGCACTTTCAAATTATTAGAGAAAAATCATTTAATTAATTATTCAGATGATATTCAATTGGTATTTGTCGAATTACCTAAGTTTCTCAAAACCGATCAAGAATTAACTAACATTACCGACAAATGGATTTATTTCGTTAAAAATGCAGGAAGTTTAGAATATATTCCTGAAACTCTACAAAATAATCAAGAAATTCAACAGGCTTTTACGATTGCAAATACTGCGAGTTTAAGTCGTGCAGAATTAGAACTCCAAGAAAAACGTCATGATTTCATAAGATTACAGCAAGGTTCAATTGAATTAGCACGTTCTCAGGGAAAACAAGAGGGAAAAGAAGAAACCCGTTTAGAAATAGCAAAAAACTTATTAGCGGCGGGTTTAGAAATGTCGTTAATTATCAAAACAACGGGATTTTCTCAATTGGAGTTAGAGAAAATTAAAAACCTTTGATTTTAATTTAACTCGGGTAGTTTAATTACCACGCTTGCGCCGCCGTCAGGGTTATTTTCCATCCAAATGATGCCGCCATGTTCTTCAATGATTTTCTTCACAATTGCTAAACCCAAACCTGTGCCTTTTGTTTTAGTGGTGACATAAGGTTCAAATATGCGTCCTAACATTTCTTCAGAAATCCCATGTCCATTATCTTTTATTTTTAATTCGACAAAGCGTAATTGGTTTTCTTCGTGCGTTACAATGCTCACGATAATTTTAGGATCATTTGTATTTGATTCGAGTGCATTTTTTAAAACATTATGTAATACTTGTCTCAACCGCCCTGCATCGGCTTCAATTTGCACCGATTCTAATTGGCGTTGAATGCTTTTTGAAGGATACAAATCTAATACTTCATTCACTAATTTATCTAATGCTAAAGGTTTAATCACCATTTGAGGCGTTCTCGCATATTCAGAAAACGCATCGACCATTTCTTTCATTGCATCGACTTGTTGAATAATGGTGTGCGTCATTCTTTCAAAAGTTTGCGCATCTTTCTCAGAAAAATTAGCAAGATATTTGTGTTTTAAACGCTCGGCGGACAAACGAATCGGCGTTAAAGGATTTTTAATTTCGTGCGCTAAACGTCGAGCAACTTCGCTCCACGCCGCGTCACGTTGCGCTTGTAAAAGTTGTGTAATATCATCAAAAACAATCAGATGCCCGATTCCTTGCCCGTCTAAATCGGGTAATTTCGCGCCTCGACACAATAAAACCTTTCGTCCGCCTGTTCCAAAAAACGCTAATTGTTCTTGCCAATCAATGGCTTCCGCTTTTAAATGGGTCGCCACGCCTTCACACAAAGTTTGCAACGGTGGATAATTAACGCATGATTCTAAAAGAGATTTTCCTTTCAAATCCGCCAACGATATTCCCAAAATATGCTCGGCGGCATTGTTGCTCATTCGCAAACACAATTCGCTATCCAACGACAACACGCCCGACGACATTCGCGCCAAAACCATTTCTAAATAAGTGAGTTGCGCGTCGGCTCGATGTTGGCTTCGATGGGCGGCGTTGCGGGCTTCACGGATTTTGCGGGTCATTTGATTGAATGATTCGACCAAAAAGCCTAATTCATCTAAGTGGCTGATCGGTAACTGTTTATCGTAATCACCAGCGGCGACCGCTTTCGTGCCTTCGACCAAATTTCGGATCGGGCGAACCAATTGACGCGCCGCCACAAACGCCGCCCAAATCGCGCTCAACACCGTCAATAACATAATTAGCGATAAAACCAACGAAAAACTGCTTTTTAATGAAGTCCTTAGATAAGCCAAGCGTTGATAGTTATTAGCTTTCTGTTCAACATTATTGGCTAACATACTGATTTCAGAGGAAATTGCAAACCATGCGACTAAATAACGTTCGGTCGGATCGGGTCGCGCGCTGGTTTGATAACGCACAATCGCTTGCACAAATAAACCATGCTCTGTTAAAGGTTGTAAGCTCACTTGATCGTCACGATGGCGCAATTTGAGGTTTTTTTCGGGGCGTTTGGGTAAGAGTTTTCCCGTGTCGTCGCTACTTACCGCGATAATTTCGCCGCGTGTGGGTGCAAAAACTAATAATTCTGAGGCGTTGCTCTGTTGGCGTTGTGCGTTTAATTCACTGGCAATTAATTCATCTTCTAATGAGCTTAATTGGGTTGCCATTTTACGAGTTTTGTTTAAGGCTTCGCGTAAGTTTGAATCTAATGCTGCGCGACTGAGTTGTAATGCGGAAGATAAAGATTGTTCGATTTGTGTATCAAACCAATTTTCTAAGCGTTGATTAATGAATCCTAACGAGAAATAGAAAACAACTAACACGGGTGTAATTGATAATCCAATAAATAAGATAATTAAGCGAGCAGTTAAAAAAGCACCTGAACGTTTTCTTCGGATTTGTTGAATTAAATCATGGAGATTTAAACTAATCAAAATTCCAATGATAAATACTCCAACCGAGCTCACCATTAATAAGGTAGAATACAAATGCTCAAAACGTGACGAATCTTCTAAAACATCCGCTAACATTACAAACGAAGTTAATAAGGTGACAAATAATAATAACGTTAATCCAACTCTCAAATATTTATTTAGCATACTTAACTCAATGGACAACTAAATATATCACTAAACATTTTCCACTCCTTTGAAAAATAAGCAATTGTTCGTAATGAAGGCGGCAATGCTTCAATATCTAAATAAGTATTTAAACGCACTTGATACAAATCCTCGTTGCTCAATTGGGATTTCTCTAATAAAGGAACATCTCGAACCATTCCTAAAATAGGCAATAATTCAGTTAAATTTGCAAACGCATACGATTTATCTTTCTCAGGATAAGTAATTACATAATAATTGCTTAATGGATGAAATCGTAAAATAGAATGATATGTTGCAGTTGCAATCTTTTCATTCCACAAATACCAACGTTCTTTAATTACCTCGATTTGAAGCACAATAGTTAAAGCAATACCGCTATGTAATGCTTTAATACTTTCTTCACTTAATTCATAATTGATATTTGCATTCAAAAAATAACGCTCATCTTCTAAATAGGTTTGAGCAGATTTGATTTCAAATAAACCTTCTGATGCAATTGTTTGAGTTGAGATTGCAATCATAAACAATAATAAAAAATAACGCACTTCTTTAATCCTTTTGCAATAGCGCGTAATAAAAACCATCCAAATTGTTTTGCCCTGATAAAATTTGTCTTCCTACTGACATTTTTCTTCCAATTTCAAACGGGAGTTCTAATGCTTTTGCATCATGATGACGTTGAATAAATCTTTGAATTTGCAGATCATTTTCTTGTCGAAACACCGAACAAGTTGCATATAATAATTTGCCACCTTTCGTTAATATTTGCCACAAAGCCTCTAATAATTGTTTTTGATTTTCCACAAGTGTTTGAATATCTTTAGGTTTTCTGAGTAATTTTATATCTGGATGCCGTCGAATCACGCCTGAACCCGAACACGGCGCATCTAACAAAATTCGATCAAAAAGTTCTCCATTCCACCATTTTTCAACATTTTGCGCTTCAACGGCTTGTATTTTTACATTTTTTGTTAATAAATTTAAGCGATTCAAGGTATTATGAATTTGTAAAACACGACTTTCATCTTTATCAAGCGCCCACATTTTAATGTGAGGATTTTTTTCTAACAAATGCGCAGTTTTCCCCGCCGGCGCAGCGCACGCATCTAAAATATGAGCATTTTCAAAAACATCCAAAATTTCTGCGGCAAATTGCGCCGATCCATCTTGCACAGAAACCCAACCATCTGAAAAATAAGGTAATTTTTCAACATCGACCGCTTTTTCTAACATTAAACCTGCGGAAGTATTTGGAATTAATTGCGCAGTAATCTCTTGATTTTTAAGCAATTCTAAATAGGATTCTCGACTAACTTTTTGAAGATTAACCCGCAAACTCATCGGGGCTTGCTGTAAATTGGCTTCAACGAGTTTTTCCCAATCATCCGACCAATCTTGTTGAAATTGCTGTAAAATCCAGCGCGGATGCGAAAATTGCGCAACGGGATTATTTTTTAAAACTTTTTCAATTAAATCAAGCTGTTGGCGTTGAAAATTACGCAAAATAGCATTTACTAATTTAACCGCCCATAATTTGTGTAATTGTTTGGCGACATCGACGGTCGCGCTGATTGCGGCGTGAGGCGGAATGCGTAATTCTAAAAGTTGATACAAACCTATTAAAATAAGGCATTCGATGTCTTGATCGGCTTTTTTGAACGGTTTTGATAACAATTCGTTGCTAAGTGCTTGTAATTTTGGAAAAAATCTTAACACGCCATAACATAATTGTTGTGCTAATGCACGATCTCGTGAATCTTTTAAAGCTGCAAGCGCGGGTTCTAAACAATCGCTTAAAGATCGTCCAAAACCAATCACTTGCGTAAGTGCGAGCGTGGCACTTAACCGCGCATTAGGTGCGCCAGTCGGGATGGGCATTTAAGAAATCTCCGACAGGAAGTGCGCGTTTTCCCGCTTGTTGAACCGTTAAAAGTCTTAAAACGCCGTCGCCCGTCGCAATATCGAGTCCGTTTTTGTTTGCGCAAATAATTGATCCAGCTTGATTTTTTGTTTTCACATCGAGAAGTTGCGCTTTCCAAATTCGCAACAATAAACCATTGACTTCAGCTTGTGCGACAGGATACGGATTGAAAGCCCGAATTTGACGGTCGATTTCAACCGCCGATAAATTCCAATCGATCTGCGCTTCGGATTTATCGATTTTTTTGGCATAAGTTGCCAAATCGCCGTCTTGTACCTCTGGTTTTAAAGTTTCCCATTTTTTGAGGCTTGAAATCAATGCCTTACCACCCATCGCCGCCAATTTATCATGCAAGGTTTCGCCCGTGTCAGTTGGCAGAATCGGACACTCCATTTTCAACAGCATCGCGCCCGTATCAAGCCCGATGTCCATTTGCATAATCGTGATGCCAGTCATTTGATCGCCCGCCAACATCGCCCGATGAATCGGCGCAGCACCCCGCCAACGCGGCAAAAGCGACGCATGAACGTTAATGCAGCCCAGTTTTGGGGCATCGAGAACCGCTTTCGGCAACAATAAACCATACGCGGCGACAATCATTAAATCTGCTTTTAAATCAGCAAGTTGCGTTTGTGCTTCAGGATTTTTCAAAGTTTGAGGTTGAAAAATTGGGATATTGTGTTGCAAAGCCAATGATTTTACTGGACTTATTTGTAATTGCTGACCTCGACCGGCGGGACGATCGGGCTGCGTATAAACCGCACAAACGTTGTAGCCATTATCCAACAACGCTTGCAAACTTGCGGCGGCAAAGTCGGGCGTTCCAGCGAAAATGATTTTTGAGGATTTCATGCTTTTTCTCGTTGTTGTTTTTTCAATTTATCTTTGATGCGTTGGCGTTTGAGCGGCGACAAATAATCGATAAACAACTTTCCTTCCAAATGATCCATTTCGTGTTGAATACAAACCGCTAATAAAGCCTGTTCTTTTCCAGATGTTGCATCGACTTCTAATTCAAACGTTTCGTTTTTATTGTTTAAAGCACGGATTTTAATTTTTTGAAAACGAGGGATTTCTGCGTTGGTTTCTGGGACAGATAAACAACCCTCTTTTTCTTCTCGAACAAAAATGCCTTCCGTAGAAATAATTTCAGGGTTAATAAAGTGTTGAGGTTTGTTACCCCCTTTTGAAATGTCGATTACGATAACTCGTTGATGTACATCCACTTGTGTTGCCGCCAAACCCACGCCTTCTTCGTGATACATGGTTTCAAACATATCTTTGATTAAATTACGAATTTTGTCATCGACTTCTTTGACGGGCTTTGCTTTCGTGCGCAAACGCGGATCGGGAAAATGTAAAATATCTAAAATTGCCATAACAAATAGCCACTAAAATGAGATGGAAATAAAAAAACTGTCGTTATTTGACAACATATTGTAGCATTTAAGTCATAAAATAAACATACCACTTTTGCAAAACGCCACTTTTTTCGAATCTAAACAAGCCATTTGAATGAAAAGAAATAGAATTTTGAAATGCCAAATAGAGAAAATTGCTTTGGAGCATAAAAATATTTCATGCTCCATTTTTATAAAAGATTAATAAGGCGTTTTTGGAAGAACGTGAGCTGCATACGCTGCAATGGTGCTCAAATTAATTACGCCCCGCGTTGTTACTGAACGACTTAAAATATGAACCGGTTTTTCTAATCCCAATAACATAGGACCCACAGAAACCCCATTTGCTAAGGCTTTTAAAGCATTAAAGGTAATATTTGCTGCGTCGACATTTGGCATAACTAATAAATTTGCTTCACCTTTTAAGGGAGAATTTTTGAGCAACTGTGAACGCACATTTTCGAGCAACGCGGCATCGGCTTGCATTTCACCATCTATTTCTAAATCTGGTGCTCTTGTTTTCACAATTTGTAATGCGGTGCTCATTTTAATGGCAGAAGGCGTTTTTAAACTTCCAAAATTAGAATGTGAAATCAAAGCAACTTTGGGCGTTAATCCTAACAAACGAATTGCATTTGCAGAAACCAAAGTAATTTCCGCAATTTCCTCCGCAGTGGGATCAGCATTGACATACGGATCAGAAATAAAATACGTTCCTTTATCTAAAATGAGCATTTGCATGGCTGCCATTTTACGAATATTCGGGCGCAAATTAATCATATCAGTAATGTGTTTCAAATGCTCTTGAAATATTCCCAAAGGTCCAGTCAACATTGCATCCACATAACCTTTTCTTAACAGCAAAGCACCTAATGCCGTTGGATTCGTTCTAATAATGACTTGTGCTTCATCGGGTCGAACACCTTTGCGACCCATAAGATCATGATATTCTTGAGATAATTTTTTTCTTAAATGAAAATTTCTCGGATCAATTAATTCAAAATCAACGTGCGGACGAATATGTAAATGCGCTTCTTCAATTCTGCGTAAAACCCCTTCTTCACGCCCAATTAAAACGGGGATTGCACCTTTCTCATGAATTAAAACTTCTACTGCTCTTAAAACCCGAATATCTTCACCTTCTGCAAATAAAACTCGTTTAGGATTTTCTTTCGCTAAATTGAAAATACTTCGCATAATATTTCCCGACCGAGAAACATAACGCCCTAATTGTTCATGATATAAATTGAAATCGGTAATTGGACGAGTTGCAACCCCTGTTTCCATTGCAGCTTTTGCAACCGCGGGAGGAATTGTTGTAATTAAACGCGGATCAAAAGGTTTAGGAATAATGTATTTCGGACCAAAACTAGATTCGTGACTATTTCCATACGCAGCAGTTAAAACATCTCCTGCTTCAGCAGCGGAGTATTCTGAGGTTGAAGTTGTTGCTAAATCTGCTAGTGCATAAACGCAAGCAATTTCCATTTCTCGGTTGATTTTAGTTGCTCCCACATCTAAGCATCCGCGAAACAAAAAAGGAAAGCATAATACGTTATTGACTTGATTAGGATAATCGGAACGTCCTGTTGCAATAATGGCATTTGGACGGACTTTCAAAACGTCTTCTGGCATGATTTCTGGAACGGGGTTCGCCAATGCAAAAACTAAAGGACGTTCTACCATTTTATCGACCATTTCTGATGTGAGAACATTGGGTGCAGATAAACCTAAGAAAACGTCTGCATTTTCTATTGCATCACTTAATGTTCTCGCATTTGTATCGGCAGCATAAAGCGCTTTATATTCATCCATTTCTTCGGTGCGACCTTTATAAACCACGCCTTTAATATCTAATATAATCAAGTTGTTAGCATTTAAGCCCAAATCAATTAATAATTCAATGCACGCCAACGCCGCTGCGCCTGCGCCAGAGACTACCATTTTGATTTCATTGATATTTTTATTAACAACCCGCAAACCATTTAAAAGTGCCGCCGCCACACAAATCGCCGTACCATGTTGATCATCATGGAAAACGGGGATTTTCAAACGTTCACGCAACGCTTTCTCAACTTTAAAACATTCGGGCGCTTTAATATCTTCCAATTGAATTGCCCCAAAAGTGGGTTCTAATCCCGCAATGATTTCAATTAATAAATCTGGATCATTACAATTGACTTCAATATCAAAGACATCCACGCCTGCAAACTTCTTAAACAAAACCGCTTTTCCTTCCATGACGGGTTTTGCCGCCAACGGACCAATATTTCCTAACCCTAAAACCGCCGTTCCATTGGTAATTACGGCAACCAAGTTGCTCCGCGCAGTTAGGGTTGCAACTTCTTTCGGATCGCGTAAGATTTCCTCACACGCTGCTGCAACACCAGGAGAATATGCCAATGACAAATCCCATTGATTTGCAAGCGGTTTTGTGGATTGAATGCTTAATTTTCCGGGCGTTGGATTACGGTGATAATACAAAGCACTTTCTTTATCGATTTTCATACATTAAAACCTTTTTTTGCTCAAAGCGTCAAATAAAAAAACCACCCGTTCGAACAGGTGGCTTGAAATAATTTGTTTCCATTTTACATCTTACTGCAAATGTTGTAAAGTTTTATCTCTTTACTATGTTGATTTACAATATTTTGTTAAAACTCAAGCAAATCAAATCGGGATTGATACCAATAAACCTTTTCCATTTTTGCTTTCTGGCATACCTAAGGAAATCAAATGGCACATTAATGCAGATCATACCAATGGACAAACCATTTGATATTTTAGGTTTTTATTCAGAACATCATATAGGTATTTTTATTAGTCAATATTCTCCCGACGTTAAACCAAAATTAGAGATTAAAAACAACATTCACATTCATTTTGTTTCAAATATAACCAAAGCAACAGGTCATATCGATAATGTAACGCTAGGATCAAATATGTTCTTGAAATTGCCTAAGTTATGAAGTTAATAAACCGTCTAAAGTTTGACGAATGCTTTTAATCGCTTGCGGTCCATCTAATTCAATAACGTGTTGAACAATCCAATGTTTATTTTCAGCACTGTTGCTCAACAGTTTCTCTAATTGTGTTCCAAAATGACGGAGAAAATCTAATTGAGCTTCATCATTTGCAAAACCTAATTCTGCATATTCTTCCGCCCGTTGATTTAAAAAATCCGTAAAAAATCCTTCATAATCATTACCTTTTCCTAACAAATCAGTTTGATTTTCACTGAAAGCACGCACCAAATGTTTTGCTAACGCATTAATGAAAGCGTTTCTTTGATCATCTTCTAAACGTTGAAATGCCAATCGATCGGTCGCTTGTAATAAAAAAGCCAGAAACTCTCCTATAATCGCTAAACGTTGCATATTGCTATGAGTCATGAAACCCGTATTTTCCATTTCTAGCAATCGATTTGCACTCACTTTCCAAATCATTAAACCCAACGCTGATGATAATTCTTCCAATGAACGTTCTTTATCATTATGCCAATGGGTTTTCATGCGAATTGCCATTTCAATTTTTCTCCCGTATTTTTAATAAATGTCGACCTTCTTTTAAAACTTGATCGTAATAAGCCTCTAATTCTACACTACATCCTCTTAAACCTTTGACAACTTGCTCTGTCCAATCTAAATATGCAATTTGTCGATTTAATGACCAAGTTTTGGGTGGATTATGAGTAATATCTGCAATATTACAAATTTTATCCGATAACTTAACCCATTTTGCACGCGGTGAAATATGCGGCGCGTGTTCAATTTGTAAGCGTTTTCTTTCAGCGGCAGGAAGGCTTTTATCATCAGTCACTTCTTTAACAACATTCGCAACTTCTAATCCAAAATGTTCCTCAATTTCTTCTAAAGTGGTTTGCGTATCTTCAACCGTGTCATGTAATAAACCCGCCATCACTGTTGTAATATCATAAATTTTGCCCACTCTCCAAATAGTTTCTCCCACTTGAATGGGATGATTGATATAAGGCGATGCTTCGGGGTCTTTACGACGTTGATTACGATGTTTCTCTGACGAAAAACGCAAGGATACTAATAAAATTTGGATTTCATCCGCTGAAAAAGTTTCTTTCATGATTCGTTTTCTTCAACAATGTAACGGGTTAAATAAAAGGCTTGCCCAATTACAAATGCAAAAGTTAGACCTAATAATCCGAATAATTTGAAATTAACCCAGATTTCAGTGCTAAAGGAATAGGCAACGTACAAATTAACAAATCCCAAAACAATAAAAAAGATTGCCCAAATAGTATTTAATTTGCTCCAAATTGTTTCATCGGTTAAACGTACATTTCCTTCCATCATTCGTCGAATTAAGTTTTTTTCTCCAATGTATTGGCTTCCTATAAATACAATGCCAAAAGCCCAATTAACTAAGGTTGGTTTCCATTTGATAAACAATTCATCTTGAAATGCTAAAGTTGCTCCACCTAAAACAATAATCATTGCTAAAGTAATCAATAACATAGTTTCTACTTTACCGCGTGAAAACCATTCGTATGCTACCTGTAAAATACCCGCGATGATTGCAACTAATGTTGCCGCATAAATTGCTCCATTATCGCCGCCAGAAATACAGAAATTCATAACACATAAATTAGTATCTGCGGGATAAAATACCGCATAAAATTTAAATGTCAGAAAAAACAAAATAATGGGAAATAAATCAATTAAAAACTTCATAAATGCTTACCTTGTGCATTGTTGTAAAAAAGAAAAAGATAGTATAACTAATAAATAATTTATTTACTAGATATTAGCCATTGCTGACGGCGTTTTTCAATCGTTTGAGAAACCTTATTTTCTAAATTTAAAATACAAGTATCTAAAGGCGCAGGTTGCAAAATCAAATGATGTAATTGCAAATTTTCATGACGAAAAACGTGAATTTCTAATGAGGTATTTGTTTCTAATAAACCACATTGTTCTAATCGATTTGCCGTTATTTTAATGCCATTAATTGCAATGATCAAATCATTTGCTGACAAACCCGCTTGTTCTGCTGCGCCATTACTAAAAACATGGGTAATTTTCAAAAAATCACCTTCAACTTTATAACGCAAACCTAAAGAACTTATTTTATTGATTTTACTGGGTTTTCCTCCGTTATCTTGTTGAGAATCAGCGACTCTTGCTTGTAAAGAAATTCCAAATTCTGCAAAGAGTTCTTTTGATGCTGGGTCTTCCATTCCATACACATATTGCTCAAAAAAATCTTTCAAATCTAATCCACTTAATTGCTCAACAATGTTTTCAAATTCGCCTTCTTGTAATCCTTTGTTTTTTAACCCATATTCACGCCAAAGATATTTCATAATATGATCTAAGGAAATATTTGATTCTAAACGTAATTTTAAATCTAAGGCTAAAGCAACCATTGCGCCTTTTGCATAATAACTCACGGTTGCATTCGGGGTATTTTCATCAGGTCGATAGGCTTTGATCCATGCGTCAAAACTTGCGTCGGCAATCGATTGTTTGAAACGTCCATTGCTTCGCCAAACTCGTGTGATATTTTGAGCAACTAACATTAAATAATCTTTTTCAGAAATACAGCCACTTCTTAATAATAACAAATCATCATAATAAGAGGTAATTCCTTCAAAAATCCATAATTGTTGCGTGTAAATTTCTTGATTTAAATCAATAAGTTGAAAAGAAATAGGTTTAATTTTTTTAACGTGCCACGCATGAAAATATTCATGACTGCACAAACCTAAAAAGCGTTGATAATTCTCTGATTTTAAAGGTTGATTTAAAATAGGCAAATCCTCACGATTACAAATCAACGCAGTACAATCCTGATGCTCTAATCCACCATAACCATCATTAGTCGCGTGAACTAAAAAAAGATAGTTTTTAAAAGGCGGATTTCCTCCCCAAAAAGCCATCACAGTTTCGCAAATTTTTTTTACATCATTTGCTAATTTATTCAAATCAATATTGGTTTGTCCAGAAATGATGATTTGATGAGGAATATTTGCCGCGTTGAAATCAACACTTACAAAAGAACTTATTTCAACGGGATGATCAATTAAATCCAAATAATTCTCTGCGTAATAAAAATGATCATTTTTTTGTAAAGTGGTTGCGATGTTGAGTTTTGTAAGTGTTTGTAAATAATCAATATTTATTGTACAAGATTGGGATTCTTGATTTTTAACGGCTAAAAAGACATTTGCCCCATTGAAAAAGGCTCTTTGCGCATCTAAATAGGCGGTTCTTACCGATAATTCTTTAGCATAAATGCTATAAATGATGGTAATTTTTTCTTGCGTAGGAACGGCTTGCCAAGTGTTTTTATTTATTTTAGTGAGTTTGAGAGGATTTCCACCCGCTTCCGCTCGAATTTCCACAATATGGCGAGCAAACTCCCGAATCAAATAACTTCCAATTATCCACGTTGGCAAATAAAATTGTTGACCGTTGGGATCGGGATGCGCGACGTGGCAACGGATTTCAAATAAATGAGCGTGAGGATTTTGAGGAATAATCTCGTAATGAATGGCGTTCATGATAAAAGGTTGCCTTAAAAATGTCAGTGCAAGCAAGATTATGGCATAATAGCGGGCTTATTTTTTAGTCCTTTTTCGGAGTGACCATGAATTTTTTAATCCAACAAGCGTGGGCAGAAGGCGCAGCACCTGCCGCCGCACAAATGCCTAATTTAATTGATTTCTTACCCTTAATTGTTCTGTTTGCGGTGTTTTATTTTCTTTTGATTCGTCCTCAAACAAAACGTGTGAAAGAACACAAACAAATGATTGATAGTTTAGCAAAAGGTGATGAAGTCGTTACATCGGGTGGATTATTGGGTAAAATCATAGAGTTAGGTGATAATTTTGTTATTATTGAAGTTGCTCAAGATGTTCAAGTAAAAGTGCAACGCCCAGCAATCGGTGCTGTAATGCCTAAAGGAACGATGAAAACCTTATGAATCAATATTCTACATGGAAATATCTAGCAATTTTAGGCGTGTTGTTGCTTGCAACTTTCTATGCAATGCCAAATTTATTTGGGGAAGACCCTGCGGTGCAAATTTCCGCCGCTTATGCTCGTGATGTTAAAATCGACGACAACACTCAAAAAACTGTCGAAGAAACGCTCAAAAACCTCCAAATTGCTCCAAAACGCATTGAACGTGATGACAAACAAATGCTCATTCGTTTCAATGATACTGATGAACAATTGAAAGCCTCTTCCGCATTAAAAAATGCTTTGTCAGGGTTTGTAGTTGCTCAAAATTTAGCTTCTACAACGCCTAATTGGTTGTTAGCAATTGGTGCAAAACCGATGTATCTCGGCTTAGATTTACGCGGAGGAATTCATTTCTTAATGGCGATTGATATGCAAACCGCGATTCGCCAAGATGAAGAACGTTTTTCTCAAGAGTTTCGTAATCTTTTTCGTGAAGAAAAAATGCGTTACAAAACAGTTCAACGTAATACCCAAGGCGGGGCTTTTATTAGCTTTACAGATTTGGTAACACGCGACAAAGCAGTTAATTTAATCAAAACTCGTTATCCCGATTTAATTTCTAAAACCGCTGACGAACCCGAAAACTTTAGTGCAACTTTTACTTATACGCCTCAAGCATTGAAACAAGTAAAAGATACTGCAATTGAGCAAAATTTAACAACTTTACGCAATCGTGTCAATGAGTTAGGCGTTGCAGAACCTGTAATTCAACGTCAAGGTGAAGATAAGATTGTAGTTCAATTACCAGGGGTTCAAGATACCGCTCGCGCAAAAGAAATTTTGGGTTCAACTGCCACCTTAGAATTTCGTTTAGTTGGTGAAGAAGGGGCGGGTTCTCAACAAATGAAAAACCGCGACGGACATCCCGTTTGGTTGAAAAGAAGTGTTATTGTAACGGGTGATCAAATTAGTAATGCATCTTCGGGTGTTGATCAACAATCTGGTAGTCCCGCAGTCATGGTTCGTTTAGATGGAAAAGGCGCTAAACGAATGTATGAAACAACTAAAGAAAACGTGAAGAAACCAATGGCAGTTTTGTTTATTGAAAACAAGGTAACAACGAGCGTTGTGGACGGTAAAGAAGTTAAAAATCGCCAGAAAGTGGAAGAAGTCATTAACGTTGCAACCATTCAAGAAGCCTTTGGTCAAAACTTTCAAATTACGGGTTTAGCAAATAACGAAGCGATTAATTTAGCTTTATTATTGAGAGCTGGCGCATTAAAAGCCCCAATGGAAATTGTTGAAGAACGCACGATTGGACCCAGTTTAGGAAAAGAAAACATTAAACAGGGCGTTAATTCTATTCTTGTCGGTTTTCTTTTAGTGGTGATCATGATTTCTATTCGTTATAGACAATTTGGAATTATTGCAAATGCATCTTTGTTCCTTAATGTAATCATGTTGGTTTCTTTATTATCGATCATGCAAGCAACCTTAACTTTACCTGGTTTGGCGGGCATTTTATTAACCATTGGTATGGCGATTGATGCAAACGTGTTAATTTTTGAAAGAATCCGTGAGGAAATTAAAATCGGAAACAGTCCACAAGCCTGTATCTATGCAGGATATGAAAAAGCATGGGCAACGATTTTAGATTCTAACGTTACGACCTTAATTGGTGGCTTAGCATTATTTAGTTTTGGAAGCGGTCCTGTGAAAGGATTTGCAATTACCTTATGCTTAGGTATTTTAACCTCGATGTTCACGGCTGTGACGGTAAGTAGAGGGATGACCAATTGGTTTTATGGTAATAGAAAAATCGACAAATTATCGATATAGGAGCAGAAATAATGAAAGGCATTTTAGAAATCCTACGGATGTCGTCGTACCATGAATTTAATTATCGTTTCATGGATAAGGGTCGCCGTAACCTTTGGGCAATGATTAGTATTGCATTAACCTTGATTTCAATTGGTTCTTTTTTAACGAAAGGAATGGTGTTAGGAATCGATTTCACAGGCGGAACATTGTTAGAGTTGCGATATGTGCAAACCGCTGATTTAAATCAAGTTCGTGAAACATTACACGGTAATGGTTATAAAGATGCAATGGTGCAATATTTTGGTTCAAGTCATGATGTGCTTATTCGTTTAGGAATGCGTGAAGAAAAGAATAGCCAAACGATTAGCAATGAAATCATTAAGCTGTTAGATACCGATCAAAATCAAGTGACAGTCCGACGGGTAGAATTTGTTGGACCGCAAGTCGGTAAAGACTTAATTGAAGGTGGTTTGTGGGCAATGTTTTATACAACCATTGGAATCTTGATTTATGTTGCGGTAAGATTTGAGAAACGATTTGCTGCTGCTGCGATTTTAGCAATGTTGCATGATCCGATCTTAATTATTGGTATCTTTTCGCTATTTGAATTGGAATTTGATTTAACCGTTTTAGCTGCAATTCTAGCAATTGTAGGTTATTCGTTAAATGATACGATTGTAGTATTTGATCGGATTCGTGATAATTTGCTCAAAATACGCAAAGAAACAACTGAAGAAGTCATGAATATTTCCATTAATGAAACCCTAGTTAGAACGATTATGACTTCATTGGCAACATTGATAACAGTATTAGCATTATTTTTCTTAGGGGGAGATTTAATTCACGGGTTTGCACTTGCTTTAATTATTGGGATTGTAGTTGGTACATATTCCTCTATTTATATTGCAAGTGCGGCGGCGTTGTGGTTGGGTATTAAACGAGCGGATTTAATGCCAGTTACACCTAAAGAAAATGCGGCGGATCGTCCTTAAAAGTTGGCTTTAGAATGCCTGAAAATTGTTGATTTTTGGGCATTTTGTTGTACTGCAACTACTTTAAAAATCATGTGTTATGGTTTTTATTGATAAGAATGCGCTATAATCACTTATTCATAATTGTAGAAACTTAACGGAGTTAAGGAATGGCATGGAATGAACCTGGGAAAGATGGCAAAGACCCTTGGGGTCGTCGTCCAAATCAAGGACCGCCAGATTTAGATGAAGTGGTTGATCAAATTAAAGAAAAATTAAATCAACTCTTCGGTGGTGGTAATGGAAATACACCTAAAGAACCGTCGGGACGCAGTGATTTCTCGTTTAAGAGAATCTTGCCTTTTGTTGTGCTTGGAATTTTGTTTTGGAGCGCGACCGGTTTTTATACTATTCAACCCGCATTTCAAGGGGTAGAAACTCGCTTTGGAAAATACACTCAAACTACTACACAAGGTTTGAATTGGCGTTTGCCTTATCCCATTGAAGATGTAGTTAAAGTCAACGTTGAAGAAGTTCGAGCAATTCGACATAAAGCCGTCATGCTTACTCAAGATGAAAATATCGTTGAAGTTGAATTAGTCGTTCAATATCAAGTGGGCGATGCAAAAGATTATTTGTTTAATGTGCAAAACCCTGATGATACCTTGCATCATGCGGCAGAAAGCGCGTTGCGTGAAGTGGTTGGTAATAGCAAAATGGATGACGTTTTAACCAGTGGACGCGATGTCGTTGCTCAAAATACCAAGGTTTCTACGCAAGAAATATTGAACCGTTATAAAACAGGTTTAATGGTAAGAAGTATTAATATGCAAAATGCGCAACCGCCAGAAGAAGTTCAAGGTGCTTTTGCAGACGTAATTAAAGCCCGCGAAGATGAAGAACGTTCAAAGAACAAAGCCGATGCATATCGTAATGAAGTTGTTCAAAAAGCAGGCGGTGGCGCAGATAAAACAACCCAAGAAGCAGAGGCTTATCGTGCTCAAGTCATTGAACACGCGCTTGGTGAAACTCGCCGTTTCAACAGCATTTTAGCTGAGTATAAGAAATCTCCAGAAATTACTCGCCAAAGAATGTATTTGGAAACCGTTGAATATGTATTGCAACATACGGGTAAAGTTTTAGTGGATGTAAAACAAGGAAACCCCTTAATTGTATTGCCAACTGATAAGTTATTTGGTAATGAATCGGTGAAACAATCTGCCGCTACACTTCCTCAAGAAAATACCCAAGAAACTGTGCAATCAACTCAAAACAACGCGGATGATAACAGTAAAGAAACAAACAACAATATTCCAGATCGTTCTGGAAGAAAAGGACGCTAACTATGAATACTGATAGATCAACATTAGTTTTAATTGTCGTTGGCTTTTTTGTTGTGATGATTTCGTCTTCATTATTCACAGTGCAACAAACGCAATATGCTTTAAAAGTCCGTTTAGGAAAAGTGGTCAGTTCTGATTTTGAAGCGGGTTTGAATTTTAAATTACCGATGGTCGATCAAATTCGTTATTTCGATCGCCGCATTCAAAACCTAGATGCGCCCGCAGAACGTTTCTTAACCAGTGAAAAGAAAAACCTCATTGTCGATTCCTATATCAAATGGAAGATTATCAATGTAGAACAGTATTTCATTTCGGTAGGTGGTTTAGATAAAGTTGCAAATCAACGGCTCTCTGAAATTATTGCCGATGGATTACGGAGCAAATTTGCGAGCAGAACCATTCAAGAAGTGGTTTCTGGCGATCGAGCAAGTATTATGGCAAGCATTACTGAAGAAGCAAATAAACGTGGTAAGCCTTTAGGTATTGAAGTGGTCGATGTGCGCATCAAACGCATTGAATTACCTCAGGAAGTTAGCCAATCGGTGCATCGTAGAATGGAAGCCGAACGTGAGCGAGTTGCGAAAGAATTGCGTTCTCGCGGTGAAGCCGAAGCAGTGAGAATTCGTGCCGATGCAGATCGCCAACGGGTTGTTTTACAAGCAGAAGCACAACGTAAAGCCGAAGAAATTCGTGGTTTAGGCGAAGCACAAGCAACTGATATTTATGCTCAAGTATTTTCGCAAGACCCTGAATTTTATAACTTTTATCGTAGTTTAGGGGCTTATAAGAAAACCTTTGGACATAAGAATGATTTGTTAGTATTTGAACCGAATTCAGATTTCTTCAAATATTTCAAAACACCGATGAAACCATTTGATCTTGGAAGCGTTTCAACTAATGTTTTACCTCAACCTTTAACGCCCGCACAATAATCAAATGTCAGATATTTCTAATGATTTGTGGGCAGCGGTTGCTTTAGTAATGGTGATGGAAGGGATCATGCCCTTCCTTAATCCTGATTTCTCACGTCAAACAATGCTCAAACTTGCTGAAATGGATAATGGTTCGCTGCGATCCATTGGATTGATTAGTATGTTAGCGGGTTTGGGCTTATTATATTGGGTACGTTGAAATGAGCATTTACGCAAATCGTTGGTTATTACCTGAAGGCATTCACGAGTTATTACCCAACCGAGCACAACGCTTAGAAGAACTTAGAAGAAAACTTTTAGAATTGTATCAAGTTTGGGGATATGAATTAGTGTTTCCTCCTTTTATTGAATTTTTGGATTCATTATTAAGTGGAACGGGTGCAGATTTAGATTTACAAACCTTCAAATTAACTGATCAATTAACGGGTCGCATGATGGGCGTAAGAGCTGATATTACGCCGCAAGTCGCTCGAATTGATGCCCACCAATTACAACGCGAAGAACCTACCCGTTTATGTTATTCAGGAACGGTTCTACACACCAAACCCGATGGTTTCTCCAGAACTCGCGCCCAATTACAAACGGGTGCAGAACTCTATGGTTATGCGGGGATTTCTGCGGATATGGAAATTTTTAGTTTAATGCTTGAAACTTTGCGTATTTCAAACATTGCAAATTTCTCTATCGATATGGGTCATGTAGGGATTTATCGCGGTTTAATGGAAGAAGCAAAGTTACCGAAAGAAACTGAGCAAAAACTCTTCGACGCACTTCAAATCAAATCCACCTCCGATATTTCACAAGTTTTAAATCAAACTACCCTTTCAAATGATCTAAAAGAAATGTTAGAAAACTTAGTACATTTGCAAGGCGATAGTTTTATTTTAGATCACGCTAAAAAAATCCTTAAAAATGCTAATCAAACGGTTCAAAATGCCTTACAAGATTTGGAATTTATGTTAGAAAATATGCCGAGTTTTGTTACAGAGAAACTGCATTTGGATTTAGCGGAATTAAGTGGTTATAGTTATCATACGGGATTGATTTTTGCGGGATATGTGCCGCAACATGGGGCGGCGTTGATTCGCGGCGGACGTTACGATCATGTGGGCGAAGCGTTTGGGCGAGCGCGTCCCGCGACGGGTTTTAGCACGGATTTGATGGCGTTATTGGATTTTCAAACGCAACCCATTGAATTTAAAAGAATTTTTGCCTCTGAAATCAAAGAAGGCGATCCCGTACAATTAGCACAACAAATTTTAACCTTGCGATCACAAGGTGAAACGGTAATTTGTGAATTACCTCAACAAGTTGGCGATGCAAAAGCATTAAATTGCACGCATCAATTAGTTTGGCAAAATCAGGCATGGGCGGTTGTTCCGCTCTAAATTTTTCAACATAAACAGTGAGTTGCATCAATGGGTAAGAATGTCGTTGTCATCGGCACGCAATGGGGAGACGAAGGAAAAGGCAAAGTCGTTGATTTATTGACCGAACAAGCCGGCGCAGTCGTGCGTTTTCAAGGTGGTCACAACGCGGGTCACACCCTTGTCATCGATGGCAAAAAAACCGTTTTACATTTAATTCCTTCGGGAATTTTGCACCCCAACGTGCAATGTTTTATTGGTAATGGCGTAGTGTTGTCACCAGAAGCATTACTTGAAGAAATTCAAACACTTGAAAGCAACGGCGTATCGGTTAGAAACCGCATTTTCATTAGTCCGTCTTGCCCATTAATTTTACCGTATCACATTGCATTAGATAACGCTCGAGAACACGCTCGCGGCAACAATAAAATTGGCACAACGGGTCGGGGAATTGGACCCGCTTACGAAGACAAAATTGCGCGGCGAGCAATCAAAATGGGCGATTTATTAGAACCCGCCCTTTTTGAAGCGAAATTGCGTGATTTGCTAACTTATCATAACTTTGTGCTCGAAAACTTCTATCATTTCAAGACAGTAGATGTTGAAGAAGTCTTAGAAAACACCCTCAAAATGGCTGTCGAATTGACTCCTTTTATTGCAGATGTGACGGCTTTGTTGGTCGATCATCAAAAACGGGGCAATAAAATCATGTTTGAGGGTGCGCAAGGCACATTTTTAGACATCGATCATGGAACGTATCCCTTTGTTACGTCTTCAAATACGACGGCGGGCGGCGCAGCAACAGGTAGCGGCATCGGACCTGCGAATTTCGATTATTTGCTCGGCATCACCAAAGCCTACACAACTCGTGTGGGAAGCGGACCTTTTCCAACCGAATTATTTGACGACGTGGGCGAATATTTGGGCGTAAAAGGGCACGAATTTGGCGCAACAACTGGCAGAAAACGCCGTTGTGGATGGTTAGATATTGTGATGCTCAAACGTTCAGCGGTTTTAAACAGTTTAACGGGTTTGTGTTTAACCAAATTGGACGTTTTAGATGGGCTAGAAACTTTGAAATTGTGTGTGGGGTATGAATTCAAAGGAACAACCTTAGAACATCCACCGATTGCAGCAGAAGCATTTGAACAGTGCAAACCGATTTATATTGAAATGGCGGGTTGGAAAGAACCAACTGAAGGCGTGAAATCATTTGATGATTTGCCAGCGAATGCAAAAACCTACATTGCAAAAATCGAGGAATTAGTGGGCGTTCCTATCGACATCATTTCAACGGGTGCAGAAAGAAACGATACCATCATCAAACGCAACCCCTTCAATTAATTAAGAAAAATAAAAGGCGTGCTTTAAAAAGTACGCCCTTTATTGCTAGCGGGTTTTAAAGGAAGTGGTAGAACGTGAAGAAGTGGTTTTGCGGGTAGTTTTCTTTTTCACAACAGGTTCTTCTATGTGAATTTCTGTGTGAGTTTCAACGGTTGCTGTTTTTGTTTGAAGTTCAGCAATAATTCCTTGCAAACGCACGATTTCTGCATTTAAAGAAACGATTTCTACGTCGTTAGTTTTTTCAACAATTTTTTCAACCATCACTTCTTTCACAACTTCAGTGGGTTTTGCTTTCACCGTTTCTTCTAATTCGGCAATCATTTTTTGCAAACGCATGATTTCTGCATCATTTGTTTTTTCAACGATTTTTTCAACCATCACTTCAACTGGTTTTTCTACCACAATTTCAACAGGAGTTGCTTTCGCAGTTTGTAATTCAGAAATGATGTTTTGCAAACGAGAAATTTCTGAATTTAATGAATCAATTTCCGCAGTATTATCAGCGTGTTGCAATGCAGCTTGTTGAGAACGTAGTTCAGCTAATTTGGTTTGTAATTTTTGAGTTTGCGCATAGGTTGGCAAATGCAAACTTGCTAACATTTCATCTAACGCAATTCTTCCATTATGTCGCCACGCCAACCAACTATTAATTAGCTCGCCAGTGATTTTAGAATAATCTTCGGTGCTCACAAATTCTGCATAGGCTTCTTCGCCCGATTCAACCCACGCCGTATATAATGCTTGAGGCGGCAAAGGTTGTTGATTGGATAACTCTTCAAGCCTTTGATTTAACAAAGAAATTGCGCGAGAACCAATTTTTTGAACCATTTGTAATGCAGCTTGTTGAGCTTGTTGATGATTTTGCCAAAGTTGCGCACCGGTTTGAAATTGATTTTGCCAAGTTGGAAACTGTTGCATATAGCTTTGAAATTGCTCAAAAAGTTTTGAAAAATTTTGCGCATCAGCTTCAACTTTTTGCAAAGGCGATTCAATCCAGCCGCTCATTTGTTTGCGCATATTGTCAAGCACGCCGTTCCACAAACCCAAAACGTCGGGCATCGCGGGTTGTTGTGGATTGAATTTAAAGGTATTTTCCCAAAAACGTTGCTGCATCGACAACCATTCAGCATTGAAAAACAACGGGGGAGTCGTTTGGCTCATAAAAAGCTCCTCAAGAAAGAATTTGCAAAGATTAACATCCTTCATGCTGCGTTGCAACAAATAGTTGAATATCAGTCGTTTAAATTGATTTTTAGCATTTCAGCAAATACTAAAAAGCTAATATTTCGTTGCATTTAAATTAAGTTCTTCAAATGTATTAAAACTAATAAAATCATCTAGTTGTGATGAAAAGTCAACTTTTGCAATTAAATGTCTTTCTAACCACAATTCAATGCTGCGTTGACCATTATTTAAATAGATTTCTAAATCATTTCTAAGTTGTTTGTGCAATAAAAGAAAAGTCGGTTGCAATCTTTCTCCATCATGCACCACTGCACCGAGAGCATTTTGGTATTGCATTTCTTTAAAAAGTGTCTCTGCTAAATTCAAAGAAACAAACGGCGCATCACAAGGAACGACTAATAAATAATGGGTTTCAATTTTATTAAATGCCGTTAAAATTCCCGCTAACGGTCCTAAAAATCCTTTTTTTTCGTCCTCTAAAATAGATAAATTAAATTTTTGATATTGCTCAAGTTTTTTATTTACATTCAAATATAAAGTTTTAACCTGCGGTTGAACTCTTTTAATTACATGAGAAAGCAAAGTTTCTCCCCGAAATTCCACTAAGGCTTTCTCAATTCCTCCCATTCTTCGCGCTAATCCACCCGCTAAAATAACGCCCGATATTTCCTCACAAATCACAACCGACATATTTCGCTGCCTCAATAATCGTTTTAATGCCCGCATTTTCTAAATGGGCGTGTTCACTTAAATAACGTCGCCACGCACGAGAACCTATTTGCCCTTGAAATAAACTTAAAATATGCCGTGAAATATGTTTCAAATGCACACCTTGTTGCTGTTGTTTCTCAATATAAGGTAAAAATTCTTTTAAAATCTCACAGCGAGTTTTAATTGGATTTTTCTCACCAAAAATCTCTTGATCTATATTTGCTAAAAAATAAGGATTTTCATACGCTGCTCGACCAATCATTACACCATCTACATATTTTAAATTTTCTTTAATTTCTTCAATCGTTTTAATTCCACCATTAATGATAATTGTCAAATATGGAAAATCTTGTTTTAATTGATAAACGCGATCATATATTAAAGGTGGAATATCACGATTTTCTTTAGGATTTAAACCTTTTAAAAAGGCTTTTCGTGCATGAATAATAAATAACTGACAACCCGTTTTTGAAATAATTTCTACAAATTTAAAAAGCAATTCATAACTATCTAAATCATCAATACCTAAACGATGTTTAATGCTTACTGGAATTTTTACAGTTTCTCGCATGGCAGAAATGCAATCTGCCACTAAATTAGGTTCTGCCATCAAACACGCACCAAATCGCCCAGATTGCACGCGATCACTCGGACAACCCACATTTAAATTGATTTCATCATAACCCCAACTTTCTCCAATTTGAGCAGATAATGCTAAGGCTTTTGGATCACTTCCAGCTAATTGCAATGCAATCGGATGTTCTTCTAAATTGAAATCCAAAACTTTATGTTTATCACCATGCAAAATTGCGCCGGTTGTTACCATTTCAGAATAAAGAAAAACCCGCCGAGAAATCAATCTTAAAAAGAAACGTTCATGGCGATCTGTCCAATCCAACATTGGTGCAATACATATTTTTCGCATATTTTTCAATGAATTATAAAAGGAAAACTTAAAATTTCTCAATTGAAATAAGGTTAAAATTCAATCATAGATATTATGTTTAAGGCGAGAATTTTCTTCTGATAAGTAAGTGACTTCTCTCTTTAAATAATCAACTTCTTTCTCGCGTTCTTGTAATAAAATTAACGCTTTCTCTAATTCGTGTTTTAAATTTATTTCATTAATTTCTAATGAGGTTATCTCTACATTTAAATATTTGGTATTAGTTATTTTAGCTTTATTAAAATTGAAAATATTTTTTTCATTTGAATCCAATGATTCATCTATTTCTATATTTATTTTTACATTAAGCACTTGTCCAATCTCAAATAACCGAGCTAAAGATATATCAACTTCGCCCCGTTCAATATGACCCACTCCATTCTCAGATATATCTAATTTGCCTGCAATTTGTTTTCGTGACAAACCTTTTTTCTGACGTAATTCTTTAATTTTAAGACCAACTTGTTTCTTTAATATTTCACTATCCATTTTATCACCCCCTAATGTATAAAAAACTCGCTAAATGCACAAAATACTCATACAAAGAACATTTGATTGCGTATTATGCGATCTTTCAACTAAAAAAACAAGGACAATTCTTTTATGAAACGTTACTTTACTGCAACCGCTTTAAGTTGCTTGCTTATTTCCTCAACTTTTACTATTTCTAAGCCCGTCTATGCTAATCCAATTATTCTTTCTCCGCCTGTGATTGAAGCTGCCAAACAAATTGGTAAAAAACTAATTTTAAAAGCTATTGTAAAAGGAGTGCCATACATTATTGAAGTAATTACTCATGATGAAAAGATATGGACAATAAGTTCTATTTTAAAAGATGGTCAATGGATTGTAGATAGTTCTTTATTTTTATTTGATAAAGACATCAATCTCAGTGTTAATGATGAGTACGTTTGGCAAATTAAGCAAAAAGATACTCTTATTGGTAAAGGAATGGAAGCTGAGTTAGTAAAATTAGGGGATAAAACAGAGGCTGGAGTACTCTGCCGTCCAAGTTTAACAACAACAGCTGTAAGTTCAATTACAGGAGCAGCAGCTTCAGCAGGAGCAGCAGCAGGTGCTGGTGCATTAGGAGGATATATTGGTGCTACGATAGCAACAACTTCTTGTTTGGCTTCTATAGGTTTAACGGCGGCGAGCTTTGGAGCAACTACATTGCTTTCTATTGGTGTTTGTAGTACTGCAATTGCAGCAGGAACAGCAACAGGAGTAGCAGTAGGAGGAACTATTGGAGGTGTATTAGGTGGTATTTTAGGAAAATACAGTGCACAAGAATTATTAATAAGTTATTTTGATGAAGCTAACTGTATTAAAAAAGAACTCACTGTCAAAACACCTAATGATCAAGCCCCAACCTACAAATGTGAAGTATGGTGTGATGCTTGTATAATTCTTAAACATTCTCATAATCATTTTATCTATGCAAGTAAATCGCAAGATGCTGAAATTAAAGCGAAAGATGAATACATAGCTTATTTCACTGAGAATAAAACTACCAGTGATATTATGGCTCGTCATAATAAACATGATCACTTGAAAGCAACTTGTGAAAGAATCAAAGGAACTGAGTAATTTTTTATTTATTAAGGAGTAATATCATGTCAAAGAACTTTTTTAAATTAAGTTCACTTTTAATAGTAACAAGTTTAAGTATTTTTATGAGTGGTTGTTCTGATTCATCGGATAAGAATAAAACTCAGCAACCCGTCACACAAGTAGTTCCTATATTTAATGCTGAACAAGAAGAAGTCATTAAGAAATTTTTTGAGAAACATACCAAAGAAATTTTAAAAGCAGCTCACCCTGTTAAATCTACATTGGTTGGTTCTCAAATTACTTTCTCAGGAAATAAAATCAACCTTAGTATTGATTACAAAGGAATGACGGGGCAAAAGCAATTAGTTGTGAGTATGACTTTAGTTGATAATATGTTAGATAATTTCAAGGTAGAAAAAGATACTGCTATTTCATCACCTTTTGAAACAACTGATATATTAAAATCTTTGTTTTTAGGTATTCCAAAAGATGACCAAGGCATGATTGCAAGTTTGCTAAAAAACAAACTAAAAATGGAAGATTTAAGTGCAACTGAAATGATGGAAGTTTGGTTACGTTATGGTTGGAAAAAAGAAAATTTCTCAAACAAATAACGTTGCTAAATAAATAAAGAAACCCCGTTAGATTTTTTCTCCCCTTTCATTTGGATCAAATAAAAAAGGCATAGAAACTTTCATTTCTACGCCTTTTTTTATTTGCTTAAATTGAATT
>DYRG01000040.1 GCA_020718845.1 Thiomargarita sp. | reverse complement strand
CAATCACACACCATTTGCCAATTTCATTTGAAGTCAAAGGCACTTCAATATGATCGCTTGCGTCTGTTTTTAAAGAAACTTTCCCATCATAACGCGCAAAATTCTCGCCTTTTGAAAGAAAACCAAAAAACCGAAAAATATTCGTTGCAATTAAAATGGTTTCCATATTTTCTAATGAAGCAATCGTTAAATTTTCTTCGTTTTTTCCAGAGGTATTTCCTACGCCAGCATCTTGATCTAATGCAATAAAAGGGAACTGTTCTGCATTACCTTTATTTGCAAAGTAAATTTGTCCCGTTTTACCCGTTTTTGTTCTATAAAAAGCGTGCAAATCTAAATCAACGCCCTTTGTCCAAGTCATTTGAACTTGAATACGGGTTAATTTTTGAGCGATTTCAGTTGAATCACCCTTTTGTTTTAAAATAACTTTCGGTTTGATGTCCATTGTTGTTCTCCTTATGTAGATTCAAAATTCGCTAATGCGGATAAACAAAGATGATAATGCGTTTCTTCATTGTTGGGCGATAAAGAAAGTGTCGGTAAAATTAAACCATAATGCAAACCTTGCCGATGGGCTTGAATAATCCAGTCGCAAAGTTGTGACAACGCTAATTCCAAATCGCCTAAACTCGCAACATCTTGAATATTAAAGACATATTGTTGAGCGCCTTCATTGCCACTAAATTGTTTGATCAAAAGACCCCGTTCACGCGCCGCTGCTTTCCAATCGATGTGATGCGGCGAATCTCCTAAAATGTATGAGCGAAAGCCGCTAAAATCCTCACCATCGCCATGCAAACTCGCGCTGTGCCCTTCGTTCGCCAAACCCTGCGGAAATGGCAAAATGCCTTGCGGACGCGGATAAACTAAAAGTTGCGCATTGTGCAATTCTAAATACGTCCACGCATAAAACAATCCAAGCGGAAAAGTCGTCGATAAAGTAATTCTTCCCACTTTTAAAAGTCCGCGTTTGTCTGTTAAAATAGGCAAATCAATGCGTTGCAACTGATCGGCATTTAAATCAAAAGTCGTGGTTTGTGTGGCAGATTGATGATTTAAATTAAACAGATCACGAAAAGTCAAAGGTTTTGTAACACCTTGAAAAGATTGGATTTTGATCGCAAAACGAGCGGAAAATCCTCGATTATCAAACCACAGTGGAATGTTCCCAAGATCGCCCGCAAACACCGATTCGCCCGCCGATGCAGAAATTGTTAAACTCACTAGGTTGTAATAGGTGTAAAATAACCCCAGCAAACTCATCGCCGTCAGCACAAATGCCAATAAAAACCCCATGTTATTACTATATTGCATTGAGCCTAACAAAATCGTAATGAGAATGACACCTAGCATTAGACCGTGTCGAGTGGGTAAAATATAAATATTGCGCCGCCGCAAGCGAATCTGCGTCGCGGTCTGGGGCTGGGCACTAAAGTTGCTTGACATTTGAACGGCTTGAATAAGTGGGCATCATGCGCTTAAGTATAGTCATTTGCTTGTACTATGTGAACGATAGCGCTAGACTTTAACACGCACGCATATCAAATGATGCAAGGAAAGACCATGAAAACATCTTATTTATTAGGGATTAGCGTCATCGCACTGGGAAGCAAAGTGTTCGCCGCTCAACCCACTGACATTAACTATTGCGCAAAAGGTAAAACTGCTTTGGGCACTCCTTATTCAACCTACACCGTGCGTTGTTCCGACGGTAAAAAACGTGAAATCACCGCGTGGGATAATCGTAAAAAATGGTGCGTCAACACATCCACTAATTGCACCACCGATCAATTAAAAACCGCCAAACAGGCTTGCAGCAAATAAATAACTTTTTTTGGAGAAGAGAAGGTAAAAACAATGAAGAAAATGATAACTATCGCAGGCATGGTAGGAGTGTTGTGCAGTGTCACCTCCTCTTTCGCAGCCTCTCCCAAAGACATCAAATACGCCTCAAAACAAAGCAATATGCTCGGCGGCGAATATTACATTTACAACGTCATTTGCTCAGATGGCAAAAAACGCGAAATCTCCGCGTGGGATAAACGCCAACAATGGTGTCCCGGCACGAAACGCACCAATTGCAGCTCCGACCAACTAAAAGCCGCTAAGAAAGTTTGTGAGTAATATTCCGTTATGATGTAAAGGTGAGCAAAATTTAGGGCTAATTTATTGAAATATAAATACCATTACCCAATACCTTATTGCTAAATCCTAAAGATCAATAAAACTAACTCAACATTTCAAGGCAACCCCCAAAATGTTGGGTTTTTGTTTGTCGATAATACTCGAAAATTTTAACCCCTTGTTTGGTGATTTTTAAAAATATGCAAACATTTATTGTTTTATTCGGGCTCTTTATTACAAACGCTTTCGCCGTCGAATTACCTCACGCCGCAAAGCAAACTTTAATACTGGCTTTTGAAGAAACTGGTTTGAGAACTTCTTTAATCCCCACCCTAAAAATAACCAAAAAAGAATCCTTTTATCAAACCGACATCGGGGCTTTCTTATTTCATTTCACAGATAATGGAATTTTTTTATTTGAATCTATTTTAAAAACGTCCCCGCTTCAAATCAAAAATACCGTGAATGCTTTAGATGAAAAACATTTTATTTCTTTTAATACAAATCAAAATAATCGTTTTAAAATCATTGTGTTAACAGACGTTACCTGCCCTTATTCATTAACATTGCACCGAGAAATCGAATGGTTAAGTGCTGAAGGGGTGGAAATCCTCTATTTACCATTGCCTCGCGGTGATGAAGAATCGTTAAGTTTCAAGAAGATGCACGCAGTGTGGTGTAATCAAGATCGTCAAAATGCCTTTGAAAAAGCCATTCAAAATCAACGCTTTAGATTAGAAGATTGCCAAACTTTTGCTTTAAATGCAGGAAATGCGTTAGGAAATGTATTAAATATAAAAGGAACACCGACGCTACTTTTTGAAGACGGAACGATTTCAACAGGGTATAGCAGCGCGGTGGATATTTTGGATTATTTAGAGAAAGAAACGCCTTTGAAAAGTGACGGTTATTCCGTTAAAGAATAAGCATTTTTCAAACGTTGAATGGCGCGATCTTTTCCTAATAAAGGTAATAATTTACCCATTTCTGGTCCGTGCGTTTTTCCCGTCAATGCCGAACGTAATGGCATAAACAAAGATTTACCTTTCTTTCCAGAAGAAATTTTGAGCAAATTGGTTAATTCACTCCAGTTTGTGCCGCTGGTTTCAATCGCTTGCAATGCCATTTCAAAAAAAGCTTTTCCAGCCGTTTGAATTTCTTGGGTTGCTTCGCTTTCAAAACAAATCAAATCACTAAACAAAACTGTCACCCATTGATCGGCATCTTTGGGAAAAACTAAATTCGGACGAACCGCAGTGACAAATGCTTCTTTTTGAGAAACGGGGATTTGAGAACGGGTATTTTTATCAAGCCAATTCCACAAATTTTCATGATCTAATTTAGAAACCGCAATTTGTTGCCAATGGTGCATTTGTTGCGCATCAAAACGAGCAGGTGCTTTTCCTAAACGAGAGAGTTCAAAATATTGAGCAAGTTCCTCTGAAGTCATGAAATGATCTTGACTATAAGTATGTCCTAATCTCGCCAAATAATTTGCAACCCCGTGCGGCAACCAACCTTTGTCTTGCAAATCTTTCAAACTTTGACTGCCGTGACGTTTTGAAAGTGGAGAACCATCATCGCCAACAATTAAAGAAATATGTCCATAATCAGGCGCTTGCAAATTTAAAGCCTGTAAAATAAGTAATTGTCGAGGCGTATTGGTCAAATGATCTTCACCGCGTAAAACCAGAGAAACTCCCATTAAAGAATCATCAACTGCATTACAAAAGAAAAATGCGGGCGTTCCATCGGCACGACGAATAATAAAATCACCAATATCATCGGCTTGAAAACGTTGAGAACCACGCACCACATCATTAAATTCAATGGTTGTATTTTTAGGAACACGAAACCGCAATGTAGGTTGTAATCCAGCCTCTAATTTATGTTGAATTTCTTCGGGCGTTAAATGTGAGCAAGTCCCTGAATAACGAGGCGCTCGTCCAGAGGAAAGTTGTAATTTGCGAGAAATGGTTAATTCGTGTGCCGAACAAAAACACGGATAAGCGGCATTTTGTTGTTCGAGCTGGGTGTAATAGCGGGCGTAAATATCGGCGCGCTGAGATTGGAAATAAGGGGCATTTGAATCATTAATTTCAGGACCTTCTTGCCAATCCAATCCTAACCAACGCAAATCAGCCATTAATTGTTGGGTAAATTCATCACGGCTGCGTTCAGCGTCGGTATCTTCGATGCGCAAAAGAAACGTACCTTGTTGTTTTTTCGCGTAAAGTGCATTAAAAAGTGCAGTTCGCACATTGCCTAAATGTACCAACCCTGTTGGACTTGGGGCAAAGCGTGTTTTAATAGTTGATGTCATTATAGAAAATCCTTTTATGAGGTAATTTCAAATGTAATTGTTTATTAAGCGTATAAATAATATCTTGATTTGCCTTGTTTTTTGGCTTCGTACATTGCTTGATCGGCGTGATGTAATAGCATTTCAGGATCGCTATTATCTTGAGGAAAAAGGGTTACGCCAATGCTCGCAGAAATCGTGACATTTTTGTCTTTTATTTTTAGAGGTTGAGAAATATCTTCTAAAATCTGATTTAAAATTTTTTTATATTCTTCAAGATGTTGCAGATCACCCAATAAAATAACAAATTCATCGCCGCCCAATCGCGCAATCGTATCTTGACTGCGAATTGCTTTGAGAAAACGTTGCGCAGTTTCTTGCAATAATTCATCGCCCGCAACGTGACCTAATTGATCATTTACTTCTTTAAAACCATCTAAATCAACATAACAAATTGCTAAAAGAGTTTGGGTGTGGTCGGCGTGAGCAATTGCCATTTTCAAACGATCATTTAATAACGAACGATTTGGTAAGCCTGTCAACATATCATGATGCGCCATTTTTTCTAAAGATTTTTGTTTCTTAATCAAGTGAGAAACATTTGAGAAAATTGCAACATAATTTGTAATTACTCCTGAATCATCTTTTACCGCAGAAAGGGTGAGCCATTCTATTTCAACTTTACCTTTTTTATGATGACTATGGACAACCCCGCTCCAATGTCCACTTTTATTTAAACTTTCCCAAAACATATCGATTTCTTTTTGCTCAAGTAATCCCGATTTCAACAAACATAAGTTCTTCCCCATGACATCGATTTCAGATAAGTGCGTGACTTGATAAAAAGAAGGATTTGCTTCAATCACTTGAAACTCATGATCGGTAATGCAAATCGCATCTAAAGTATTATTAAAAACATTAGCAGTCAAACGTAATTTTTCTTCGGCTTTTTGACGTTCAGTGACTTCACGAACTAATTGCAATGTTCGATTTGAAAGGCTGTCGTACATCGTGAGAATAATATCGATGAGTGTTTTAATTGAACCACTCATTTCAAGTTTGGCGGTTTGCTTTGCTTGTTCTAATGACGAATCAGAATTCATTATTGCTAAGACAGCTTTTGCCATTCTTTTATCACTATCGACGATATGAAATGCTAACCAATGGGTTAGAAAAGAAAGGAGGTCTTCTACTACATCATTAAAGGTTTTGTGTTGTTCTTCTGCTTTGAGTTTCAATACTTCGACCATAAAGGAAGCGTGTTCTTTTTGGTGTTGAAGTTCCCAATCGTCATTTTCTCCAAAATATTTCTTCCAAATTTCCCCCTCACTTTTAAAATGATAAATGGTGTATTCGGCTAATTCTTTGAAAATATTATCTAAAACGAGCATATCAGATTGATACGCTAAATGGCTGGCTAATAAATTGAGTAAATTAATCAATCGCTTATGCTGTTCATCGATTAGTGGAATCCCTGTTTCAAAACTATTATTCCACGGGAAAACTTCAAATGTTATGTTCACTGTTCTGGGTAAGCCTAACTCACTTAATTTTAGATTTATTTTAACATTTTTCAGCCTCTTAAAAGAAACATAAAAAAAGAGCAGTGACTGAATCACTACTCTTTTCTAAGTCTATTCAAGCACTTAACAAATTATTTTGCAGGTGCAGCTTGTGGAGCTGGAGGTGCAGGTGGTGCGTATGCTGGAGGAGGAGGAGGTGGTGGGTAACCATATCCATAATAAGGTGCGCCATAACCATAACCGCGACCATAACCATCGCCGTAACCGTAACCATTTCCGTAGCCATTACCATAGCCACGACCATTACCACGACCAGAACCGCGACCGCTTGCGCCGAAGCTGAAATCCATGTCGCCCATTCCAAAACCGTCGCCGTCCCAATCGCTTCCGCCGTAACCGCGACTATTGTTGTTGCCACCCCAAGGACCGCCACCCCAACCGCCTGGACCGCCGCCCCAAGGACCCCAGCCCCATGCTTGGACGGAGGTTGTTGCGAATGCTGCAGAACCTACTGCCGCCGCTAAAGCGAGTGCTTTTGCTAATTTCATGATAATGCTCCTTAAATTTAGTGTTTAGTTTCTCAAAACTCTCTTGAGGTGTTACTCAAGCTTCGAAGCCAGTGTACTATAGGCTTCGTATATTAGCAAGTTCTAATTTACTTATTTTTTAATTTATCTCCCGCAAACACTTAAAATTCTTTAATAATCAAATAATTAAATGATAAAAATTTTTATTTATAAGGTTTTTAGGTCTCTATGACCCACATTAAATGTATAAATGGCGAACAATTATTCAGAAAGGTATTTTTTATAATTTCATGAAAATAAAAGAAAATTTATAAAACCATTTTTTATATTAAGTGATATAGCGATATGACATAAAATATTTCACCACAACCCCTGTTGATTTATTGGAGTTTAAAGAAACTCATGGTTGTTTTAAGTAATTTGGCTTGCATTTCCATTAAATAAGCGGTTTCAGCAAGTTTGTCTGATGTTGCGGAACTTTGTTGAGCAACTTGGCTTAATTCATTCATTGCAAGATTAATTTGCCCAATACCAGTAAATTCTTCTCTGGCGGCGATTTGAATTTGAGCAACTAATTCTGATGCCTCGTGCGAAGACGGGACAATTTTACTGACTAACCCATTGGTTTTATTAGCAATATCCATACTATTAATTGCTAATTGACTTATTTCTTGTGCAACACGCTTGCTACGTTCTGCTAAAGTTCGAACTTCATTTGCAACAACTGTAAATCCTTTACCATATTTCTTAGCATGAGCCGCTTCAATTGAAGCATTAATTGCGAGCAAATTGGTTTGTGATGCAATCTCGCCAACGATTGTAATTCGTCGAAAAATACTATTTAATGCTTTAATGGTTTCTTCCATAACAACAAGGCTTTCTTCAGCTTGATTAGAAACTGCTTTTGCTAAGGTTTCTGCTTGAATTGCCCCGTGACTAGTTTCGTGCATTGTACTGCTGATTTGTTCTAATGAGGCGCTGGTTTCTTCTAAACTTGCTGCCTGTTTGGTTGCAATTTGGCTTAAAGTAGAAGCCTGTTCATTGATTTCTCTTGCTGCACTAAAAGCGATTTCTAATGTTTTACTTGATTCTAATAAAGTGAGTTGAATTTTGTTTAAAAAACCATTTAAAGCATCGGCGGTTTGACCAATTTCATTATTTCCAAAAGACGGCAAACGCCGCGTTAAATCGCCATCGCCATCGCGTAATTCATTCACAGCGTTACGCATGATTTTAATGGGATTAATAATGTAACTTTTTCCAAACCCAAAAGCTGCCATTGCGAGAAATAAAGTTAATAACAAAATTAACAACATTACGCCTTTTAAATTTAAGATTTTTGCTTGAGAATTTTCTTTTAATAAAGTAGCGACTTTTGCACTATTTTCTTCTAACGGTTTCCAAAGATGTGGCAAAGCATGTTGTGCATCGTAAAAAGGATCGGTGGCGGGTTTTATTTTAGGATCGAGCAAAATTTTCAAAGCCGCATGAGCACTAATCCAATAATGCTCGGTTTGCGTTAAAAACACCAGCGTAGAGGAATCTGAAGGCGGTAACACCACCACTTTTCCATCAATATCTAATGCACTTCCTCCCCGTTTAAGCGCGAGCAAACTATGATCAAAAAGATCGATATTTTGATTTAATTCTTTACGTTTCGCATCGGTATCTGATTCGCTTTCTAATGCTGCAATAAGCGCTTGATTTTGTTGTGTTATTTTAATCAACAATATCTGTTGACGCGCCGCAATTCCAATCACAATTGCATCCGATGATTGTGCATTTACCAATACCAGCACACTACTCGCTGCTAAAACCATAAATAGCACAAAGCTAGTAATGATCAGATTAAACTTGTGTTGAATGCCAAGAAACATAGGATTATTTCCAAAAATAAAAAGTAGAACATCTCAAAAGAGAAATATTCTACACGAAATAATTTATTTTACGCCAACAAAACGTTTTTTAACAATAGCTTGACCTTCATGAGAAAGTAACCAATCTAAAAAGGCTTTTGCTTCACCCGAAGGTGAACCATTTGTAACCATAAATAAAGGTCGGTTGATTGAATAATTTGGGTTATTAACAGAAGGTTGTTGCTCATCGATAATTAACGGTCTGACATTTGAAAAATCTGAGAAAAATGAAAAACTTATCTGTCCGATTGCACCCACTTCTTTTGCAACGGTTGTTACCATTGTTGCGTCGGGTGTTGCAACCTTCACATTCTCTCCGTAATTCTCACCATTTAAAACGTGTTTTGCAAACACATCGCGGGTTGCGGAAGCCGCTTTCACCATGTAAGGTTGAATTGGCAAATCCGTTCCGCCAACTTGTGACCAATTGGTAATTTTACCCGTAAAAATTCCTCGTAATTGTTCCGTATTTAACCCATTGATTGGATTATCTTTATGGACAATGGCGGCGATTGCATCTTTGGCGATTAAAGTTGAAACCACGCCTTGAGCTAAGATTTTTGGTTCAACTTCACGCGCCACGCCGCCCAAATCGCAGGCTTTGCGTAATGCGCATTGTTCGCCGCCGCTGCTTTCGGAAACCACATCGACTGAAAACGTCGAGTTTTTATAAGTTGCTTTCGCATCATCGATGATTTTTCCAATCGTTGATGATCCTTCATATCGTAAAGAACCCGCCGACACAAACGCAGGTACTAATAACGCCATGATAGATAACGATTTTTTCATGGTTTTTTCTCCTTTTGAGGTTAATAAAAATTTCATTTATTAAATTAACTAGGTAATTGAAAGAGATTTAAAAAAGCATGAGGGTAGGGTAATTATTTTCCAGATTTCTTCTAATGTATGTACTATTTTTTCCAAAGAAGTTTTAAATGTTTTTAACATCAGTGAAAAAATTCATGGTTTCTAATAAATAAGCAGCTTGTTCTGCAAAATCTTTAGAAGTTGAAGACATTTTTTGAGAAAAAAGCGCGTTTTCTTGAATGACTTTATCTAATTGTTGTATTGCTGCCACGATTTGTTCTGTAACTAAATGTTGATTACTGCTAGAAAGGCTAATTTCTTGAACTAATTGTGCGGTTTTCTCAATATTTGGGACTAAAGTTAATAAACTTTCAACCGCTTGTTCTGCAATGTGTAAAGTATTAGTTGAAAACTGTTTAATTTCTACCGCAGCAGAACTACTTTTAGTGGCTAAGTTTCTCACTTCTGAAGCCACCACCGTGAAACCTTTTCCATATCCTTTTGCTCTCGCTGCTTCAATCGCCGCATTTAAAGCTAATAAATTCGTTTGTTTGGCGATTTCTTCTATAATGATAATCTTCCTAGAAATTTCGTGCATTGCTTTCACAGTTTCATTTACAATTTCACCACTAGTTGTAGCATGATGCGCGGATTGTAAAGCAATTTTCTCAGTTTGCATTGCGTGTTCACTGTTTTGTTTAATATCTAAAGTCATTTGTTTCATTGATGTTGAAACCTCTTCTGAAGCAGTAGTTTGATGATTTGCTCCCGCTAAAATTGCTTCCGAATGTTCTAACATTTCTTGACTGCTATTTGCAATCATTTGTGCAGAATTTTTGACTTGTTTAACAATGAATTGCCATTTCAATGTTAAGTCTTGCATTGAGGAAATTAAAATGTCTAATTCATTTTTACCAAAGATTCTAAATGTACGTTTATTGCGAATATTTTGCTCAATAGATTGAATGCCTCCACTTAAATCTCCTCGAGCAATTTTCTGCGTAAATGCAACCAAATTAACAATCGGATGGGTAATAGAACGCACCAATACCCATAAAATCACCAATCCAATCAATAGTGAAATCAACAATCCAACCGTTAAACTCACCGCAATTTGTTTTAAAAAATTTCTACGTTCTTCCGCCATTTGTTGCAATTGCTGTTGAGTATAATATTGTGATTGTTGAATTAATTCTTTAACTTTCTTATGATTATATCCAACCACTAATTTTCCTAACAATGTTCCTTCGTGAACAATGGAACTTTCAATAAAGTTTTTCGGATCAATATTTGTTTTATCACCTGCACTCACCAAAGTTTGTCCTTCGGCATATTTAAATTCCACAAAAGAAATATCAGGGTCTTCAGTTGTTACATCTGCCAAACGTTGCAAAGTGGTTAATTCAGTTGAAACAATTAACGGTGGCGTAAGTTCCACTAAAATTTTAATAGTTTGTTGGATTTTAAAGTTATCCAAATACATATTATCGGCGGTTTGTTGTTCTAATACTTGATCAACAATTGAATGTGTAGAACTTAATAGCTTTTCTGAAGCATATCTTTGAAAATAAAGAAATCCTGCTGCATCAAAAAACAGCAGTAAAAACAAAATGCTACCCGTTGAAATAAGGATTTTTCCTACCAAACCAAAACGCATATTTTCTTATCCTACAAGTGATTAATTAAAGGGCTCAATTTTAAGCGTTTGTAAAAGTATTTTAATCGGTTCATAAGAAATCGGTTCAACAAATCCTTTAATTTCAGCCGTTGTGGTTGCTGGATGTTTTGGTGTGAGTTTTAAAAGCGCTTGCTTCATTGTAGAAATAAGTTGAGGATCGAGCGAAGGTTTTGCAGAGAAATAAAATTCAGGAAATAAAATCGTCGTATGCAAATGAGGAAATCCTTCATCATTACGTTGATCAACGATTTCAAAATCCTCCATTTTAATTTTTCCCATTTTCTCAAGAGATTCTAAAATGCCTGATCGAACAAATGCAGCATCAAATAAACCGATTTTTACGCCCATTATCAAATCATCTTGGTTTTTACCTTCCTTAAACGATGAGAAATCTTTATGTGGATCAATATTTTTCATTTTTAAATGGTACAGTTGAAATAAATATCCTCCTGCACTTGTGGATTGCTGCATTGAAATAATTTTCTTACCTTTTAAATCTTCACTTGTTTTAATACCGCTACCTTTTTTAGAAACAATCACACCCGCAAATTGTGTTCCGTTTAATGTATTTAAAGTTGCTAATGGAATGTGCTGAGTTTTCTCTATTAATAAAAGCGTTCCAACGGGCGTATTTAAAACAAAATCTAAATTGCCTTGTAATGCAGTTTCTATCAAAGAATTGCTTGTTAATGCAATAATTTTAACGGGTTGGTTGATTTCTTCGCTCAAATATTTTCCTAAGGCTTCCCACCGTTTCAAGGTTTGTAATTCACCTCGAATTGCCGTCACGCCCACACGAACTTCTGCCCAAGCTGTTGAATTTATTAGCATTATACTTAAAAATAGTGCGCTAAAAAAAACTTTATTTTTCAAACTGTTACACATATTGGTAATTTCTCATTGTTATGATACTTGTTGCACTATTGTACTCATTCCTATATGAGAATGCACAAATTCAATTATAGATAAAATCTATTGATTGATAAGAAAATTTTTGAGTGTGGTTTTTTAAAAAGAAGAAAGGGATTTTAAAAGTCTTGTCAACGCACCGAAAATCTTTTATACTTGCTCGCTTATGGACGGAGTGTAGCGCAGCCTGGTAGCGCACCACCTTGGGGTGGTGGTGGTCGGAGGTTCAAATCCTCTCACTCCGACCAAATTTTCTCTTCAAAATTAATCGCTTATTCAGTTAATGGCGATAGCATAAATTCTAATTCCTGCAAACGAATCACCACGCCTTCATACGGATCAATTCTCGCCCGATGCATTCCGGGTGTCACATAATTCGCAAAAATCAACGCACCAACCGCTCGCCGTGTTTCTATGGGTAATTTGAAAAACGGAACAACTTGCGCTGGCACTAATTCCCATTCCCACGTTTGTAAAGCGGACGGATAATCTAATTTATATTGATTTCTCTTTTCAAACCATTCACTGGCGGGAACTTTGAGCAAATCTGCAAATAAGGCTCGATTGTAAATTACCAGCAAATCAATCGCAACTGGATGATTTAGATTGGCTTTTGGTGCAACATCTAACGCAATTAATCGCGTTTTCACGCTGCTATGTTTAGGATCATCGTAGGAAACATTTCCTCCACATGAAACCAATCCCAAATAAAGCATTATTAACGCAAATTTCATTTAATCAAACTCCAATTTCAAACCACCCATAATGGAGGAATAGGTCGATCCTTGTCTTCCCAAATAGGTTTGATAATGAATGAAACCCATTTGACCACTTCCATAATCCATATTCATTCCCAAAGTTAAACTCATATAATTCTTATCAAATGCGTCGGTGGGCAATCTAAATAATTGACCACTATTATCGTAAATAAAACGACCATTTAAAGTGCGTTCTTTGTTTCCTAACATACCAACATATTCGAGATGTAATTCGGGTAATAATTTTGCCCAACTTAATTTAACAGGATACGCAAAGATTGCTCCCGCACTTAATGTTGTTAAAGAAAGGCTTTGGCTATCCATTTCAACCCCTAATTGATTTCCAATCGCATAGGGTTGTGACAAACCTTCACGAAAGCTATTTATTGAACCCTGAACATGATCTAAACGTAAGGTTGGTGTAATGTTAAATTTGCCGTATTGGAATTGATAACCTGTTGTAATTCCTAGAAAATTTGTTTGTCCGCTCGGTGATGCGCTGGCAGTTTGATTTACAACTGTGTCAGCGATTTGATAATAGATATTTCTCGCCGATTTGTAATCATGACGTGAATAGGTATAAATCGCATCGACAAAGAATTTCTTTGCTTCATAAAATGTCATGTACAAAGAAATGCTTGAATTGGTATTTTTGATTGAGCTGTTGTTTAATAAATCGGCTTTGCTACTTCCATAACCAAATGCCGCGCCTAAAATCAAGTTATTCTGGAATTTCTTATCCAATCCAATCGTCACATTTGAACTGTTCAAATCAAAACCGTTCTCCCGATCGGTGGTATCACGAGAACCCATTGTCAAATCCCCATTGACATATAAACCGAATTCTTGCAAACCATATTTGTAAGCAATATCTGAAGGTAAGGAAGTCGGCAAAGCCTGCGTCGAAGGAACGCCCAAACTGGTCGGCAATGGCGTACCTGAAATCGTGGTTTGTAAGCCAGAAATATCAATTAATTCAGGGGCTTGGCTACCTCTTAATGTCACCAAACGAGAGTTAATGTTTCGAGCTTGTCGTGACGGATATTCAACCGCCATTCGACCTTGCACAGCGTATTCTTCGGGCGCAAGTTGTTGTAAAGCATTGGAAACATTATTGGGATCGAGTTCGGCATTTATTACCAATTCTCGACACCGCGCTTGTAAATCCACACCCGCTTTGCCAGTTTGACATAATGTCCCGACGGTTTGTGCGATTTCACGTTGGACGGGATTTCCTGCGACTTTGGTGAGCGCATTCACTGCATCTTCGGTAGTAAATTGGTCTACAATCAATAAGGTAGCGGTGCTTTGCCCTAATATATTCGCATCCGCCGCGCTTAAAAGTAGGGTTAAATTGCGATCTCCTCGAATGCCAGCGTTATTTAAGACTTTGATTTCAAAGGTTTTTGGTGCATTATCCCGATCTTCCCAATACAAACTTCCGGTAGTTTTTTCATAATCTTGACCGCCGACCGCCGATCCGTCGCTGGTTTTATAATTTACAGTCACTGCGGTGTCCGCGCCGCCGTTACGAATAACTGTAATGACCGCTTTGCCCGCATCTTTGGTGACGCGATAATTAACCGTGCTGAATTCGATTTGTCCGGTGGTTTCATCATCGATGATTTTTAGCACCGCATTTTTACGGTCTAAGGTTGCATCGGTAGGGTTATTTAATACCAAATTAATGGTTCTTTGTGGATCAACCACCCGATTATCAATTAAAGAAATTATGAAGGTTTTTGCGGACTTATCGCCTTTTGTCCACCGTAAAGTGCCTTGCGCAGGTTGATAATGTTGACCCGCGATCGCCGTGCCGTTTGTCGTGCTGTAATCGACTGAAATCGCCCGATCATCGTCGCCCGTACGAGAAACCGTAATCGTGGTTGTGCCGTCATTTTCTTTAGCTTGGTAAATATCTTGCGAGAAATTTAATTGGATGGGAGGGGGATCGGCGATAGCGGTCGTCACAACCACGCTGGTTTTAGTTGAGGTAATATCCCCCGTATTTTCATCTAATTTTGTGCCCGACGCGAACATTGTTCCGTTAATGCTGCCCGTTTTGGTAGGTTTAACGACTAACGTAACTGTTTGAGTTGTATCAAGATTTCCCAATTCGCATTCGACAATATTCCCCAACGTACATTTGCCCGACGGCGCGCTGGTTTTTGCGGAAACCATAGACAATCCCGACGGCACGCCATAACTAAAAAACACGGCATTCACGACTTTTGACGTTCCGACGCGCACCGGAAATAAAGTGACGATATAAATTAATTCTTGATTGACAACGCCCTGCGCAGGCTGCACACTTACGCTCATCGACAAATCAGCGGCATGAACGGTAATGCTTAACAAAAACAATAGCCAAAAATTGACGCTACGTTTTAAACTCTTTACAATTCCTATTTTATTAACCATTGGAAATCCACTCATGAAAAAAACCTTTATTGCTTTAATGTGTTGTAGTGCAAGTATTTGTTTTGCATCAGATACTGATGTTGCACCATTCCGCGAAGCCATCAAAGCATTCGGCGGTAATTTGAAATCCAAATTAGAAGTCGCAGTTAAAGAGGGCGGTTCTCTCAAAGCGATTGAAATTTGTAATACCGAAGCAATGCCTATTGCAGAAGAACATTCTCAAAAATTAGGTTGGAAAATTACCCGCACCAGCTCAAAACTTCGTAATTCTAAAAACGCCCCAGATGCTTGGGAAACCCAAGTTTTACAACAATTTGAAAAACGTAAAGCAAACGGTGAAGATGTTACCAAATTAGAGCACGTTGAAACCGTTCAAAATTCCGATGGTTCTAAAGCTATTCGCTACATGAAATCTATTTTTATTTCAGAAGGTTGTTTAGCGTGTCACGGTGAAGATTTAAAGCCAGAACTTGCCGTTAAAATTAAAGAACTTTATCCCGACGACAAAGCCACTGGTTTTAAACTTGGTGATTTACGTGGTGCTTTCTCCATTACTCAACCCGTGAAATAACTTTTTATTTCAACTTTATTCCCGTTCTTTTGCGGGAATAATTTACTCACCTTTCTCTTCTGCTTTATTAGTCGTCCAATCCCAACTAATGATTTTTTGTTGCCCTTTCTTACCTGTTTTGGGATCGCCTTGTGCAAATTTAAATTCAACTTTATCATAATTCATTTTAATGGTTTCTACAGGTAGGTCATCACCAGAATGAGAAATACTATAAGAAGTTACATACGCATTATAAAATTTAACATGAACAAAGTTGTTTAACAATTCTGCTGATAACGTTACCCTTCCAGAACCTGTTGGATAAACAGAACGATAAATCATTAAACGGCATTCATCAAATACTTGACCAATGCAACAGGCTTCTAATAATTTAGGCGATGCTTTATCAAATTCTTTCGTAAATTCTAACGGCTCACGTTTTGAAACCGAACTTTTGATTTTATTAATTAAATTTTCTATATTGTTTTCAAAATTTCCAAAGATTTCTTGATGTCTATCTTGAATTTTTCCACCAAGTTGTTCATTCATATTTCTTCTTAATTTATGTTCCGTTGTTCTTGCTAAGTCGTCATATTTTTTTTGTTCTTCTTGAAAATAACGACTACTTTCACCAAATAAAAAATCTAAACCCAAACCCGCTTCATTGCTCATTTGATGGATTTCATTATTTATTTCTCGTTCAGATTTTTCTTTAATTTTTCCAGTTAATCTTTTATTTAGATTATGTTTTGCTTCGGTTTTGATTTTTGACAACATCTCACTTTTAAAATCACTGCTGATTCCGTGTCTTGCAAGTTTTTTGTATTCCCGAAATTCCTCAATTAATTTATTTGTCATTTCATTAATGGCTTTTTTATCGGTATCTAAAAAATTTTTAGCAAAACTCATATTTTGTTTAATAATATTATCAATATTTCCTACTTTAATATCTTCTTTAGAAAATGAAAAACTTTGAGTTAATTTGGTAATTTCAATTTCTTTTTCATGACCTTCGGCTTTACAACTACCTTCAACACCTTTGATAAACAAATAAGCATGACTTGCCATAATTCCACCTAATTATTTTGTTTTATTGTCTTGCCACGAAAACTTCATTGGGATATTGGTAATTTGACGTTTTCCAATATTATTCATTCGATCTTCTTTGTAAGTAAATTCGATTTCTTCAAAATAAATCTCAATAGTTTCTTTAGGAATTTCACTTTCACTTTCATCGAAATTAAAAGCAACGATATAAGCATTTTTTAAAATGATGCACAAATACCATTTATCTTTTGGTGCAATGTTAGTTTCTGCCATTTCATAAGTGCTTCTATAGATTTCTATTTTGCATTCAATTAATCTCAACCCTTGCCAACAAGCGGAGAGCAAATCATCAGAAGACAAATCATAAAATTTACTAAATTTGAAATGACTTGGTAAAGAGGCTGATTTTCCTTTTTTTTGATCACCTTGTACATTTCCAGTTTGTGCTTGATCTACTGAAAAATTCCAATCAAATATTTCAATCGTATCTTCATGATCTTTTGCTTGAGAACTTCCTTTATAAACTTGTCCTTTTTTATCTTTAATAGTCATATAACAACTTGTTGTCATTTGTTACCTTTTTCATCATTAAATGAAATCATCCATTGTTTTTGAGTTTTAATGGTAATTGGAAAGGTTAGCGGTTCAACGGTTTGATTAAAAATTAAATTCGCTTCTATATAACCCATTAATTGGCGTTGATCTTGTTCTTTATCAAGGATTATTTTTACATCTTTTAATCTCGGTTCATAGATATGAATTGCTTGTTCAATTGCTTCAATTAAAATAGCCCGATCATCAGGATTTTGAGTATATAAATCACCAAAGTCTGGAATACCATAATCAATAACTGAACGTTGCTCTCTTTTTTCTAAGATTTTGTAACTGATTGGACAACGTGTATTTAATAACCATGTCAAATCTCTTAAAACAGCATCTTGAAACTCTGTTTTAGAATAAGCTCTAAAAACATTTTTCTCAGTTTTTTCTTTGGGTTTTAAATCAATTAACCGATCAAGAAGTGAGGCAGAACTGTAATGTTTTGTCATAATTAGTTTAAAATCCCTATAAAAATATTGAGTAAGATCAATGTCTTACTCAATACTATTTAAATCAATCTTTGCAAAAGATTAACCATCTTTGGGTTCTAAATCGCCCGCAAATGCTTGATTATTCGTGGTATTATTCCAAGACCAATCGATCATCTTGCGACCCGCATTATCTAATTTACCTAATTTCTTATCAGATTCTAAGAAACCGTATTGGATATAGTTATACACTAATGTGAGGTCTTCTTTTGATAAATCCTCTGCTTCACCTTTCACGTCCATTCCCTTAATAAAGCAACGACCTAAAAAGATTTGTAGATAACGATTAGTTTTATCTGTTAAGATTTTCTCACCCCCTTGCTCTGGTGTTAAAGGACGATACAAATAAAAACACGCATCTAAACATTGACCGATCCATGTTGCTTTCATTAAATCATCGGTTGCATTATCATAGTATTTGGAGAAGGTAACTTCTTTATGATTACAACGAGCAGAAGGTGCTAAATCACTACTTTTTGTTACCGCACTAATGGGTTGTTCAAAACCCGTTCCCCAAGCTGAAACTTCAATATGTTCAACATGGTATCTTGCAACGCTACTTCCTTTAAAAAAATCACTGGCTAATTTACCAGTGGGAGCAATTTTCAAATAAATATTACTAGCCATAATTAAAATCTCCTTTGATTAGCCGGGTAATTGAGCAACTAAGCGAATAGATGCACTCAAACCTTCGAGTTGGAAATGAGGACGTAAAAAGATGACTGAAGTGTAATAACCTGGTTTGCCAGAGATTTCTGCTACATCTACTCTTGCTTCACGCAAAGGATATTGCGCTTTCAAATGTTGTCCACCATCATCGCGTCCTAACACATAATCACTAATCCAACTATTTAAGTAACGATCAATTTCATCTCGTGACATGAAAGAACCCACTTTATCTCTCATTATTACTTTGATGTAATGCGCAAAACGTGAGGAAGCTAACATATAAGACAAATTCGCTGACAAACGCGCATTTGCATTAGCTGCATCGGTACTATATAAAGCAGGTTTATTAGCCGTTTGACCGCCAAAAAATACAGCATAATCAGTGCCTTTGCAATGACAAAGCGTAATAAATCCTAAGTTATTTAATTCCATTTCACGACGATCTGTGATTGCAATTTCAGTCGGGCATTTTAAAGCAATATCACCGTCATCGGTTGGGAAAGTGTGCGCAGGTAATCCTTCCACTTTTCCTCCGCCTTCAACGCCACGAATTGCACCACACCATTGATATAATGAAAACGCATTTGTAATACGTTCCATCAATGCCCATGCTGCATTTCCCCAAAGGTATTTGCTATGGTCTTTTCCATCGACTTGTTCTACAAAGTTGAACTCTTCAACTGGCAAGGTTTCTGGACCATACGGCAAACGACTTAAAGTGCGAGGTAAAACCATTGCAACATAACGAGAATCTTCACTTTCTCTAAAAGAACGCCATTTGATTAATTCGGTGCTTTCAAACTGTTTTGCTAAATCACGCGGATTAGCTAATTCAGTGAACGCATCCATATCAAATAAACGCGGACTTGCTGCCGTAATTAAAGGGGCGTGTGCACAAGCGGCGACATTTGACATTTTCTCTAAAAATGCAATGTCTTGAGGATGACGACCAAACTCAAAATCTAATAACAACGAGCTATAAGGATGTCCACCAAAAGTACCATATTCTTCTTCATACAGTTTCTTAAAGAGTTGGCTTTGATCAAATTCAGTAGCTCTTTCTAAATCTTTTTGTAATTCTTGACGATTTGCATTTAACAAACGCAATTTGAGCATCGTGCTAGTTTCAGTTTTTGAAACCAAATAATTCAAACCACGCCAAGAGGCTTCTAATTTTTGAAAATCGGGATCGTGTAAAACTTCATTTAATTGATTTGATAATAACTCATCAATTTGAGCAATTCGACGATTAATCATTGCAACAGTATCATTGCTAATGGTCATCGTTCCTTCGAGGACTTGTTTAGCAAGTTCTCCAATCAAATCACGCGCGTGCGGTGTTTGACTGTCATCGCGTGCCATTTTACCTTCGTAGATTATTTTTTCTAATAAGGTGGCGTTTTCAGTTTGTTCTAATTGCATGGTAAAGTCTCCTAAAAGTAACAAATGAACTTATTCAGGTTGATTTGTTTCAACTTGATGACGAATTTCTTGCAAGCCTTCTGTATTATTAACAATGTTTTGCAAGAGTTTATCTAAATCATCATTACCGTCGAGTTTTGCAAGCAAATCAGTTAAACGTACCCGCGCTTCATATAACTTACGCAAGGGTTCAATTTGCTTAACTAATTGCGCTGGATGAAAGTCATCCATGTTCTTAAATTTTAGTTCTACATTCATCCAAGAATCGCTTTCTTCATCTATGCGGTTCTTTACCCGTAATGCTAAGCGTGGTTGAATAGAAGCCATTACATCGTTCAAATTACCTTGATCAATTTCAACGAATTTGCGTTCTTTTAAAGGGGGGAGAGGATTTTCAGGTTTGCCCGACAAATCAGACATAATACCCACAACGAAAGGTAATTGCTTTTTAACGTCAGCCCCGCCAGTTTCTACATCATAAGTGATTTGAACGCGGGGTGGACGAATACGGTTAAGTTTTTGCTGCGTACTGTCAGCCATGTTGCCTCCTAAATTTAGGGTGGTTGAAAACTAAATTAATCATCATTTTTTGCTTGCATACCTAATAAGGTATAAAGCGCTCGTAAATCAGAACGATCATTCACTAATTCTAATAACAATTCTTGCAAAGGCAAACTGCCCCATGAAACCGCTCTTTTTACTAAATAAGGGGTAGGACTATGAGGTTCTGTGCGTAACAAATAATCCGCCGCCTGAGCTAATCTTTGATAGGCTTCATCTCTACTACAAATTTCACCCCTCCCTGTATTATCTATATGTTTTTGTTGATCATTTTCGTGAGTCAATATAGGTATATCGGAAGCACGTTCTTTTAAAATTCGTAATACAAATGCTTGAATGTTTTCTAAAATCTCACGAAACTTAATTAAACTTGGGGCGTGTCGCTGATATTTGTTATCTAAAAAAGCATTTAGTTGTTTAAGTAATTGCAAACTCGTATTTAGTTGATTATTTAAGTTTTGATAAAAGGTTGTTGGTGTTAGTGTTGCACTCTGTTGAAGTTGCGACATATTCAAATCGGAGTTTTGATTTAAATGAGGTTGATTTGCTTTTTGATAATCGAAGAAACTATAACGGGGTTGCTCAACATCTTGAGGGGAAGTAATTGCTAACATTCCTAAACAAATTGAAATCTTTTCATCCATCCAAATGAGAGGAGAAACGCGGTTTTCCCAATCCCCATCTTCTGGCAAAGGATAAATAGATTCCCAGAAACGTTCACATAGTTGATTAATTAGGGTCAAACCTAAAATAACCCCTTGAAATTCTTCAAGATATATTTTAGATTCCATCCACCACACGGCTAATTGCAAATCTTTACTTTGTTTAGCTAAAGTTTGAAAACAAAGTTGTTGAACGGTTTTCCAATCGGCTTTTTTAATGTCGCGCTGCCAATCACCTTGAGGCAAATCTTCTTCTTGACGACGCGCTTCTTTAATCGTGTCATAAATATTTTCGTACAATAAGTAATCGCCGCTAGGCTTTTCTGCGCTAATGGGATTAAGTAACTCTTCAATAACACTAGAGATTTTCATTAAAATGGACTTTAACATAAATTATAAAACTGGTTAAGCCTGCCAAACTTTATGAAAAATATCAAGTGTTTTTTTAGATCGTTCATAAATGACTATACAATATTAAAAATTTAGCTATAATCCAAAATTTGATTAAAACTTACCTATTGCACAGTTATATGGGGCTTTCTATGTCTTATCTTGATTTTTCTTCGCTTTTGAACACCCGAATTTTATTTTTAGATGGTGCAATGGGCACTATGATTCAACGACATGGCTTGGAAGAAGCGGATTATCGTGGAGAGCGTTTCAAAGCGTGGCAGTGTGATTTGAAAGGCAATAATGATTTATTAGTAATTACTCAACCTCAAATTATTGAAAACATTCACCGTGAATATTTAGAAGCGGGCGCGGATATTATTGAAACCAATAGTTTTAATGCAACGCGCATTGCAATGGCTGATTACCAAATGGAAGATTTGGTGTATGAATTGAATTTCATGGCGGCACGTTTAGCAAAACAAGTCGCAGAAGAATTTAGCATTAAAACCCCAGAGAAACCTCGTTTTGTCGCTGGCATTTTAGGACCCACTAATCGTACCGCATCTATTTCTCCCGATGTCAATGATCCCGCTGCGAGAAACGTTACTTTTCAAGAATTAGTCGATGCTTACACTGAAGCAGCATTAGGTTTAATTGAAGGTGGTGCAGATTTATTATTAATTGAAACCATTTTTGATACTTTAAACGCAAAAGCTGCTATTTATGCGTTAGAGAAACTTTTTGAAGAACAACCGACCAAAAAACGTCCGATAATGATTTCTGGGACAATTACCGATGCGTCGGGAAGAACCCTTTCTGGACAAACCACCGAAGCCTTTTACAATTCTTTACGCCACGCAAAACCTATTTCGATTGGATTAAACTGTGCATTAGGCGCGAAACAACTTCGTCAATATGTTGAGGAATTATCTAAAGTTTCTGAAACCTTTATTTCAGTTCATCCAAATGCGGGTTTGCCCAATGAAATGGGTGGTTACGATGAAACACCCGAAGATATGGCAGTTGAAATCGCAGAATGGGCGCAAAGTGGTTTATTAAACATTATTGGTGGTTGTTGTGGCACAACGCCAGATCATATCAAAGCGATTTCTCAAGCGGTTTCAAAACACCCGCCGCGTTCTTTACCAACTTTAAAACCCGCGTGTCGTTTGTCTGGTTTAGAACCCTTTAATATTGTTGAAGAATCTTTATTCGTCAATGTGGGTGAACGCGCTAATGTCACGGGTTCTGCAAAATTTAAAAGATTAATTATTTCTGGCGATTATGATCAGGCTTTAGCAGTGGCTCGAGAACAGGTAGAAAACGGTGCGCAAATCATCGATGTAAATATGGATGAAGGAATGCTCGATGCTAAAGTAGCGATGAGCAAGTTTCTCAATTTATGTGCTTCCGAACCAGATATTTCAAAAGTCCCGTTTATGGTTGATTCTTCTAAATGGGAAGTCTTAGAAATTGGATTACAATGTTTGCAAGGAAAAGGGATTGTTAATTCAATTAGTTTGAAAGAAGGTGAAGAAAAATTTATCGAGCAAGCTAAACAAGTTCGTCGATATGGTGCAGCCGTAATTGTAATGGCATTTGATGAACAAGGACAAGCCGATACTAAAAAGAGAAAAATTGAGATTTGTCAGCGCGCTTATCAGATTTTAACTGAGCAAGTTAATTTTCCAGCGGAAGATATTATCTTTGATCCAAATATTTTTGCGATTGCAACGGGAATTGAAGAACATAACAACTACGCATTAGATTTTATTGAAGCAGTTAAAGAAATTAAACAAACTTTACCACACGCTTTGATTTCTGGCGGTGTTTCAAACGTTTCTTTCTCATTTAGAGGAAATGATCCTGTTCGTGAAGCAATTCATTCCGTATTTTTATATCATGCAATTCAAGC
>DYRG01000074.1 GCA_020718845.1 Thiomargarita sp. | reverse complement strand
CAAAAACCTAGAAGGTCTTTATGCTGAGCCTTTTAATCAAATCAAATATCAATCGTTATTGGAAAGATTGGAGATTTCAGTTTTGATGTTAAGTGAACTCAAATTGGACAACGAAAAATTTAGAATTGATGATGAATTTTTCTTAAAAAAATATGTAATGGCATATCAGAAAATTAAAAGCATTTCTCATTGTTATTTTAGAGAAATAATTGAAATATTAACGGATTATCATGCAAATGGTAGCTATGAAACTTTGCGTAATAATGTTTCTATACTTGATGAGAAAGATTATGCTTATATGATAAGAAGCACTGATTTGGAGAAACTAGATTTTGAAAATGATGTAAAGTATGTGGATGAACGCGCTTATAATTATTTGAATAAAACAAAATTATTTGGAGGGGAAATTTTAATAAATAAGATAGGAAATCCAGGTAATGTTTATTTAATGCCAAAATTAAATAAACCTGCCACAGTTGGAATGAATCTTTTTATGATTAGATTAAAGCCAAACACTGAATATAGGGAAAAATATTTATGGGCATTTTTTAATAGTAAATTGGGACAATCTATTATATACAGAAAAGTTAATGGTACAGTTCCTCTAACAATAGATAAAGAAGCTATTAAATCCCTTCCTATACCTAAAGTATCGCTTTATTTCCAATGTAAAATTGAAAATATAGTTGATCTATCATTTCAAAAATTAGAGGAAAGTAAAGCGATTTATTCTGCCGCAGAGAATCTATTATTAGAAGAGTTAGGATTAAAGGATTTTAAACCGTCACAACAAAACATTAATATCAAATCATTTAAGGATTCATTTTTGAGTTCTGGGCGTTTAGATGCTGAATATTACCAACCCAAATATGAAGAAATTGAAAATAAGATTAAAAACTATCTTCCCTCTCGTTCCCACGCTGAGCGTGGGAACTAGAATGATGTGTTGGGCTATACAAGTCTAAGAAATTTAACACAATCGTACTCCACTGGATTTCCATTTGATAGTTCTAGTTATACTGACGATGGTTATGATTTAATTCGAATTAATAATATAAAAAAAGGAGTTTTACAACTTGACAATGCAGTTAAAATTTCGTTATCTGATGTTAAAAAAAGTACCAAGGACATTGTAAAAGAAAACGATATATTGATTTCTATGTCTGGCACAATTGGTAATGCTTGTAAAGTCCCTTATGGTATTAATAGAGCTATTATTAATCAAAGAATCTTAAAAATTACGCCTCAGAATTATAACGCTGATGTTTTAGCTCTTTTAATAAATTCAATAATTGGGCAAATACAACTTGAACGAGTTGGAACAGGTGGAGTTCAAACAAATCTTTCTATTAATGATATGTTAGATATTCTTATTCCTATTCTTTCTCAAGAAACCCAAACGCAAATTGCCGATTTAGTTAAACAAAGTTTTGTTTTAAAATCCGAAAGCGAGAAACTCTTAGAAACCGCCAAACGCGCCGTAGAAATCGCCATTGAAACCAACGAACAAACCGCCATCGACTATATTAATTCAAACCTAGAAAAAGGATTAAAATAATGTCGCTTTTTGAAGAATACAATTATTTCAATTATCAGTTTCCAGAACCGCAATATTTAGGGGAAAAATATAATTTTTTCTAGTTCCCACGCTCAAGCGCGGAAACTAGGGGCATCCCTTTTAATTGCGGCGAATAGACAATAATGCGACAATTTCCACTCTGTGAGTTGAGGTGCAAACCCCAACAATTTTTCCAATGATCTAAGAAATAATGTTGGACTTTTAGTCCAACCTGCGCGGGCTTGCAAATCGGGTTGGGGCGGTTGTCTGCGATGAATTTGGTTTGTATTGTTCCCTTTGGAATATGTTATTTTTTAGACAATTAACTGCAATTTGTAAGAGGTAAGTATGCCCAATAAAGCAATTAAAAGTAGCAATGATCGTATCGATAGTTCCGAACAAACCACCCTCAGATTGTCCGATGATATTGGCAAAATGGCGGATCGGATTGGGACAATGGCAGATCGTATCGGAGAAATGGCAGAACGAATTTTAAAAACCCAAGAAATTCAAGCCAAGAACATCGAACTGACCCAAAAATCCATGTTGGAGCTGATGCAGGCGATGACTAAACAAATGGAATTTAGTAATAAATTGATGGAGTTAATGTTCAATAAAGGGGGCAACATGACGGATAAACAGTTACCCACATGGCAGTTATCCAAATCGACAGAACCCGCAAAAAAATCCGAATAGCTTAGCCCGCTTTCAAAAGGGATAGGGAGATTTTTTAATGTGTGGTAAAATCCAAAAAATTCTTTAAAATCAATAACACAGATGAACACGAATAATGATTTGATTTATCAGTGTTTATCTTCTTTTGGTTCATCCGCGTTTATCTGTGTTGCAAAAAAAGTCCTTTAAAATCAATAACACAGATGAACACAGAAGGATTAAAAAATGATAAACACGAATAATTATTTGATTTATCAGTGTTTATCTTCTTTTTTAGTTTATCCGCGTTTATCTGTGTTGCAAAAATGTCATGCAAAAAATAACTTGCAATACTTTGAATCCTATGCGATTATTCCACCAGTTGCAACCAACCGCGCCAATGCAGGCGATTGAAACATCAAATTTTGGTGAACTATATGAATTAAATTCTTTTGTTGCAACCTACCTCGCCAATGCAGGCGATTTGATTTAAAAATGATCCAAAATAAAAACCTTCTAAGCCTAAGAAACTTAGAAGGTTTTTTTTATTTTCATTTCCCGATCGATCGTCACTGACATTAAGTTAAAGTTTTATAGATTTTTATTGCTTTTAATAAACAAACTGTAAGCATTAAAACCGTTGATTTAACTAAACCATTCGATAATATTTATTTCGAACAATAGAAATGAAGAAAATAACATCATGAATTATAAAAAACTAGAGTGAAATTGCTCCAATTTTTCTTATTTTTTCTATCGCTAATGCAAAACCGCTTTCCACGCTAAACTAAAGGCTGGAATATGCGCATTAAATAAAGTATTGTCGTCGGCTTTCATTTGATAACTGCCTTGCATACTTCCAACCGGTGTTTCTAACATTGCTGCGCTGGTGTAACGAAATTGTTCACCTGGTTTCAAATACGGTTGTTCTCCCACTACGCCTTTTCCATACACTTCTTGAATTTTGCCATTTGCATCAGTAATTAACCATTTGCGGGTTAATAATTGGGCGGCGATTTGTCCGGTGTTTTGAATTGTAATCGTATAAGCAAAGAAATAACGTTGATATTCAGGCTGAGATTGTTCTGGAACGTACTGTGTTTTTACTTTTACATCAATATGATATGTGTTATCCATTATAAAATTCCTTTTTAAGATAGCTTTCTAAATAAACGTAAAAAATCGTGAAGACTTAGGGTTTCTGGACGGGCACTTTGATCGATGTGGGCGTTGAGAAAAATGGTTTCATCGACTAAACCTTTTAAATTATTGCGCAAGGTTTTACGGCGTTGAGAAAATGCTTGCGTGATAAAACGGCTAAAATGAGAAACTTCCTCTACATTTAACAACGGTTGTTGGTGAGGAACTAAACGAATCACCGCCGATTCAACTTTGGGAGGAGGATTAAACGCACCCGCGCCGACTTCAAATAAAGTTTCTACCTCACAAAAGCATTGCACCATTATCGACAAACGCCCATAATCTGATCTTTCATTTGGGGTTGCAACTAGCCGATCCGCGACTTCTTTTTGAACCATAAAAACCATTTCTGAAATCGCGCTAATTTGATCTAATAAATGAAAAATTAACGGCGTTGAAATGTTATACGGCAAATTTCCCACGACTTTGATTTTTTGATCATGAGAAACTTTAGCAAAATCAAAGCGTAACGCATCGCACGCATGGATTTGTAATTGAGGATATTTTTGTTCCCAAAATAAAATCAAATCTCTATCAAATTCAACGGCTTGCAAATTAGCCTTGGTATTCAAAAGTGGCAAAGTTAATGCGCCGAGTCCAGGTCCAATTTCGATAATAATTTCAGAAGGTTGCGGATCAATCGCGTGCACAATGCGTTGAATCACCAACGAATCGTGCAAAAAATGTTGACCAAAACGCTTACGGGGTGTGTGCGACATGACGATGATTTTTTACCATTTTTCTAGCTATTTCAATCGCTTGGATTAAACTTCCAGCGTTCGTTTGGTTTGTTCCAGCAAGTTCCAATGCTGTTCCATGATCCACAGAAGTCCGAATAATCGGCAATCCTAAGGTAATATTTACCGCTTCTCCAAAGCCTTGTTGTTTTAAAACTGGCAATCCTTGATCGTGATACATTGCTAATACGACATCAACATAACTCAATGATTTTTCTGTAAAAGCGGTATCGGCAGAAATCGCTCCAATTAAAGCAAATCCTTTGTTACGGAGTTTCTCTAATACTGGATTAATGATTTCAATTTCCTCACGTCCCAAATGCCCATTTTCTCCCGCGTGAGGATTCAAACCACAAACCAAAATCCGAGGTTTCTCGAACCCAAAATAACGCCGCAAATCCCGCTCTAAAACGCGCAGCACTTGCTCTACGCGCTCACGGGTAATCGCCTTGGGGACTTGCGACAGCGGAAGATGCGTCGTCACCAACGCGACTCTCAATTGCGAAGTCGCCAACATCATCACCACACATCTCGCATGGGTTAATTTCGCTAAAAATTCGGTGTGCCCCGTAAAGGCAATTCCCCCATCATTTATCACACCTTTGTGGACGGGCGCAGTCACCATCGCATCAAATTCCCCGCGTTGGCACGATCGACAGGCTTGTTCAAGACATTCAAGCACATACGAGGCATTTGCAACATTTAATTGTCCCGCCGTGACGGGTTGCGCAGTAAAATACGGGCGCACTTTCAACACCCCAGCTTGATGCGGCGCGGACGGATGATATTCACGCACGTCCAATTGAATCGGTAAATTCAACAATTCGGCGCGTTGCTGTAATGCGTTCGGATCAGCAAAAGCAACTAAATCAACCTGTTGCGCTGACATCGCCCACTGTAACGCGACATCTAAACCAATTCCCGCCGGTTCGCCAGCGGTCAGTGCTATGCGGATTAAATTATTCATAGCGGCGTTTATATAGATTTTTGATCCAAATGACAACGAAAAAATTTGTTGAAGGGACTTGCCAAGGGATAAGGATTATGGGTATAATTCGCCTTTCTGGTGGATTGCGAGAAGTTCCTCGCCCACAGGGAGAGATGGCCGAGCGGCTGAAGGCGCTCCCCTGCTAAGGGAGTATAGGGTCAAAAAACTCTATCGAGGGTTCGAATCCCTCTCTCTCCGCCAAAGAATATCCAGTTTTACACGCGCCCGTAGCTCAGTTGGATAGAGTATCTGGCTACGAACCAGAGGGTCGGGAGTTCGAATCTCTCCGGGCGCGCATTTCTTTTAATACTTTCAATTACTTATAAAATTTAAATCGGTTTTTATAGTGTTTGAATGTTTCTGAAAAATTCCCTTTAATTTCAAGACCTTAATAAATTGTTTTACGGTTATTTTACGGAACCGTTTTCTCAATTTTTATTAATCATCATATTAGCAAACAAATACGTTTGTTCCTCAATTGGCAAAGCCGTTAGCATTGGAATTAATTGCTGCGCTCCAATCAAGTTAAATTCTTTTCTATTTTGAAAAACATCATTATAAACAAACCCTCCTGTCGTAACTAATGCCAAATTCTTCAAACCATATTGCCTAGATAAATCATATAGTGATTTAACTGTTGCTAAACTTACCAAATCCCCTCCAATCGCTCGACACTTTACGATCATAAATGGTATATTGTCTTCATATTGATGTAAAAAAAATACATCTACTGTGTTTTCATCAATAGATGTAGGATACTCAATTAGAAAACCTTTTATTGCAAAATATTCTATAATTAATTTAGTAAATGCTTTAGAATCAAGAGATTGTAAAATTTCGGGTGTCCAATGTGGTGCTGTATCTTTTATAATTTTCTTTAATTCTTTTTGACGTTTTTTCTCTTCAAATTCTTCCTTCCATTTTTTTTCTTTATCTTTATGTCGTAAGTAAGCATAAAAATCAAGTTTTTTACCCCAACTTTTAAGATATAACACAATAATAAATGCAACAAAGAGAAAGGAAAAATATTTCCAATTATCAATGAACGCATTAATAATTCCAGTTTTCAAAATCTCAGAAATAAGAAGAGGCTGAGAAGGCGAAGATTCATTAGCAAATAAAATATCGTTAAGAAATAACAATACACTTGTTGGTAGAGGTGCATATTGTGGTGATATAATAGGAGAGATTAACGAGCAGAGGA
>DYRG01000017.1:47551-52829 GCA_020718845.1 Thiomargarita sp. | reverse complement strand
TGGTTAGGTTTTATTTTAGTGTTTGCATTTGGTATAAAAATAACGTTATTTAGTCCGAACTTTAATTTTGACTTTTCGAATCCGTGTTTCTTTTGTGAAGTTAAACAAGAAACGAAAACAGAAACCAAAGTTGAAACTAAACCTGCTCAAATTTCAGATTACGAACAGAAACGTTTAGCTGAAATGGAAAAAGGGCGCGATCAAATCCGTGATCATGGTCGACTTGAAAAGAAAGTTGAAACCGAAATCAATAAAGGAAAAGTAGAGAAAGACCTTTATCTTGAAAAAGGTTGCGTCATTATTCAAAATGGTCAACCGATTTCTGAGCAATGCAATTAAGATTTACTAATGATGTTCAGATTCCAAACCAAAAAATCCCGCACTGCACCAAAAATCCGTTAAAATAGTTTGATGTCCTCATAAACGGAATTTCAAACATGACCACGATTAAAAAATCTGATTTTATTCAAAGTATTGCAGACGGTTTTCAATTTATTTCTTATTACCATCCGCAAGATTACATTCAAGCCCTCGCCAAAGCCTACGACCGCGAACAATCTCCCGCCGCTAAAGATGCGATTGCACAAATTTTAGTAAATTCAAGAATGTGCGCCGAAGGGCATCGTCCAATTTGCCAAGACACTGGCATGGCAATGGTGTTTTTGAAAATCGGGATGGACGTGAAATGGGACACCGATCAAACCATTCAAGAAATGGTCGATGAAGGGGTGCGTCAAGCCTATAATTCCTATCAAAACAACATCTTACGCGCTTCCGTTTTAAGCGATCCCGCTGGTTTGCGCAAAAATACCCGTGACAATACCCCCGCAGTTGTTCATGTTGAATTGGTGAAAGGCGATAAAGTCGACGTGCACATCGCGGCGAAAGGCGGCGGTTCGGAAAACAAATCCAAATTTACCGTGTTAAATCCGAGTGATAGCATTGTGGAATGGGTTTTAAAAACCGTGCCAACGATGGGCGCGGGTTGGTGTCCCCCAGGTATTTTAGGGATCGGGATCGGTGGCACGGCTGAAAAAGCGATGCTTTTAGCGAAAGAATCCTTGTTAGAACCCGTTGATATTCAAGAACTTCAAGCTCGCGGCGCGCAAAATCGCGTTGAAGAATTGCGTTTAGAATTATACGAAAAAGTGAATGCGCTCGGCATTGGCGCACAAGGTTTAGGGGGATTAACCACCGTCGTCGACGTAAAAATCCTTGATTATCCGACACATGCAGCTTCTTTACCGATTGCGATGATCCCCAATTGTGCGGCGACTCGTCATGCGCATTTTACGCTCGATGGAAGTGGCGCGGCGGTATTAAAAGCACCAAAACTTGAGGATTATCCGCAAGTTAGCTGGTCTGCCGACGCGCAGACTAAAAAAGTGAATTTGGATACCATCACCGCCGAACAAACCCGTACTTGGAAAGCGGGAGATCGTTTGTTATTAACAGGCAAACTTTTAACGGGACGCGATGCCGCCCACAAACGGATTAGTGATTTATTGGCAAAAGGTGAAGCGTTACCTGTTGATTTTAAAAGAAGATTTATTTATTACGTCGGACCTGTCGATGCGGTTGGCGACGAAGCGGTCGGACCTGCTGGACCTACAACAGCAACCCGCATGGATAAATTTACAGAAACCATGTTAAGCCAAACAGGTTTAATTGGAATGATCGGAAAATCAGAACGGGGTGCGCAAGCCATTGAATCAATTGCAAAACATCAAGCAGTGTATTTAATGGCAGTCGGCGGCGCGGCGTATTTGGTGTCGAAAGCGATTAAATCCGCAAAAGTGATTGCATTCAATGAGTTAGGCATGGAAGCAATCCACGAATTTGAAGTCGAAGATATGCCCGTGACGGTTGCGGTTGATTGCACGGGTGAATCCGTCCACATTTCTGGTCCTAAAGAATGGCGCGGTAAAATCGGCAAGTTGTAATTAAACGCGAATTAAATCAAAATAAAAGCTCGATTGTAGAAATCGGGCTTTTTTTTTATTGGATTTAACACGAGAAGAATAAAAATTTAAAGGGGAATAAAAATGATTGAATTTCAATCGCTTATTTCGTTATTTGATGGGTTTAGTTCGGCGGTGAAAGCCTATGAAAGTTGCAAAAGAGTTGCTGCGATTATTCGGGGCGAACCCGATAAAATCGACGTTGCATTACAACATCTTGAAAACATTAATAATAAATTAGAAGTGGTTCGGTTAAGTGAGCACATTGTTCAAGTGCCGAGCATTCAAAGTGTGCGCGACATTACGCAAACGCGGCAACGGCAAATTGAACTCACCGAAGTGCGCGAATCGCTTGATCCGTTGCAACGGGCGTTAAATAGCGATTTGCTTGCGTCGGCGATGATTCTAACCCCAGATAGAATGCGTCACGCAATGGGCAAAAACCCTTGGGAAGTCTTAGAAGACATTTCTCCCGTCAATTTGGCGCGTCCCCATTATGCTCCCAACAAAGTGCCAATTATCTTTGAACATCAAAGCATTAGATATTTAGGTTGGCTCAAACGCGGTTTATTACCCGTTGTTTTTGATTGTCAATTTGAGGATTTGCTGTTCAATGTTCCTCAACGTCCAGAAATCATTACGCCTACGCGAACCATTTCAAGTTCAAATAATGAAGAACAGCAGCAATTAAAAGCGAAAATTCGTGAAGAAAAAGCCAACCAATATTTATTAAATCAATATTTCTTAAAACGAGGAGAATTATCAGCTTGGAATCCTCTCGATTGGTGGCGTTTATTAATTTGGGCTTTATGGTCGCCTGCTTATTTGAAAGTTCATCGAGAAAAATTTGGTCAAGAAAGCGAAAAATATGTCGGGAGTTGGTTAGTTAGCACTTTAACGTGGTTGCCGCTATTTTTAGCGATTCTTGCACCTGCTTTAGCCTTAATTTCTTTATCATTAAAGCCAAGTGTAGTTCAAAATGCTATTGCTGTGGTGACAATCGCTTGGTTTCTAGCGGGTATCTTCGGATATATTGAACACTATGGTGCGAGCGTTGCTGCGTTGTTTGTTGCGTTCCTTGCTGCGTTCTTTATTGGATTTCTTGTTATGTCCTCTGTTGCGAGCGTTGTTGCGGTCGGTGTTGCATTCTTTGTTGCGGTCGGTGTTGCATTCTTTGTTGCGGTCGGTGTTGCGGGTAGCGTGGCGGTCGGTGCTACGGGCGGTGTTGCGATGATCGTTATTATGGTCGTTGTTGTGGTCGGTGTCGCGTTCTTTACTGTGGGCGGTGTTGCGCTCTTTGTCGAATTAGTCGCTGTGTTCTTTTTCAATAAAAGCCTAGAAACAGGCAAACCCTCTTATTTCAACCGCTTTCTTTTAATTTTACTCATTGCAAGCTATGTTTTTTTAATTTGGTATTTCTATTTGAAAGGCTGGCAATATTTCAAATAATTTTTTATTTTCATTTGCGAGGTTTTTATGTTAAGAGTTGTTCAACTTGAATTAGAAGACAAGAATTATCACTTGTTTGAACAATTAGCGGTTCAGGAAAACCGTTCTTTATCTAATTTTGCTGAAACTGCTATTTTACGTTATTTGCAATCTGTTGAATATGTTGATGAATTTGAAACGGCAGAAATCAATAATAACTCAGATTTACAAAGCAGCCTACAACGAGGCATTGCCGATGCTCAAAATAAGCGCGGACATTTTCTCTAATATACCAAATCTTTTTAACTAACGAATATCTGAATGCTTTCGACAAATTTTCTAAAAACGAACGGTTATTTTTAGAACGCAAAATAAAGGAATACGTTGCACCACAACTTAAAATAGAACCCCATTATGGTGTTAATATTAAAAAGTTGCGTAATTATTCTCCTGAAACTTGGCGTTATCGAATTGGAAAATTTAGGTTATTTTATCTAATTGATGAGAACAGCAAGACTGTTTCTTTAATAACCATTGATTACAGAAAAGATGCTTATTAAAGCATAAGATGTGCGATAAAAACCGTATTATTTTTTATAGGAGAATATATAATGACAACAGCTAATGAAGTATTAGATGCGTTTGAAACATTTTCTTATGAGCAAAGAGAGTTATTACTTAATCTTTTGCAACGTCGTCATATTGAAAATAAACGCGAACAAATTGCCCAAGCCGCAATTGAAGCAAAGTTAGCTTACCAGACTAATCAATTACCTTTAGAAACTGCTTCTGAGTTATTAAAAAGACTTCATAGTTCTTTGAAATCGGAGGAATAATGGAATTAGTTTCTACACCTCATTTTGATCGAGCTTATAGAAAAATAGTTCGCCGCTGTCCTTGGTTACAAAGTAAAATTGATCAAGCCATTTTAACTTTAGAGCAAGATGTAAATGCCTCTATTTTACAAACACATAAATTAACGGGTAAATTAAACGGATTACTTGCTTGTTCTTGTGGTTATGATTGCAGAATTGTTTTTAGTGTAGAAAAAGAAATCGCTAAAAATAAAGAATTTATCTTACTAATTGACATAGGAACACATGAAGATGTTTATTAACCTGTAAGGATTTATTGTAACTGTATCATTTATTCTCATTTGCGAGAAATTTTTGATTTTTTTTTATAATTAACCAAGAAGGAAGAAAATATGGACATTGCCGAAAATATCTATCAAGATGTAAAAGAATTGCCTAAGCTAATAGTGAATGATTTATCAAAGTTAGTGCATTTTGTAAAAAGAGAAACAACAATTCACGCTAATTATGATCATCAACAGTTTTTAGAAACGTTACAAAAATACATTTCTGCAAGCAAAGAAGAAAAACTTCAAAAACGTGAACAAACGTTAGAACTTGCAGAACAATGGATGGATAAAAAATATCAAAAAACCTTTCAAAGATTAGCAACCAAATGAAAGAACCTATTTTTCTAACGATAGAGGAAATTCTAAAAACTCACCAACGTTCTATTGAATTATATGGCAGTAGTGGTGGGGTTCGTGATTTTGAAAGTTTGTTATCCACAATTAATACGCCATCTTCTACTTTTGAATGAGTTGGACATGGAAGCGATTCACGAATTTGAAGTCGAAGATATGCCCGTCACAGTTGCGGTTGATTGCACGGGCGAATCCGTCCATATTTCTGGACCTAAAGAATGGCGCGGTAAAATCGGCAAGTTGTAATCAAACACCAACTAAATCAAAATAAAAGCTCGATACTCTAAATATCGGGCTTTTTTTTAACTTTAAATCTAATGTCAGCAAACAAAGAATGTCACGGTTTTATCATAGAGGTAGTTTAGTGTCATCGTATTTTTTTAAGAAAGGA
>DYRG01000017.1:0-47451 GCA_020718845.1 Thiomargarita sp. | reverse complement strand
GTCACGGTTTTATCATAGAGGTAGTTTAGTGTCATCGTATTTTTTTAAGAAAGGAGAATATGATGAATGCGATTACTAAAAATTAAAGAATTAAAGTCAATAAATTAGAAGAAAATTTGCGTCTCAAAAAAAGTGCGTGAAGATTTTCGGGCGCAACGCTTGCGGTGCCTGTTAAAATGGTTTCTCAAATTGCGAGGGGTGTCTCTCTTCATGCAGTGAACCTCGATTTGCGGTATCCTTACAGGATCGCCGTTGGTTTTTAAGGAATTTTAGGAAATGGCAAAAGATAAAAATTTAATTGTTGGATTGGATATTGGTACGTCAAAAGTGGCGGCGATTGTTGGGGAAGTCTCTGATAATGAAGTAGAAATTATTGGTATTGGACAACATCCGTCGCGGGGTTTGAAACGGGGCGTGGTCGTTAATATCGATTCGACCGTCCAATCGATTCAACGCGCCGTCGAAGAAGCTGAATTAATGTCGGGTTGTGAAATCCATTCGGTGTATGCGGGAATTGCGGGCAGCCACATTCGAAGCATGAATTCTCATGGGATCGTCGCCATTCGTAACAAAGAAGTTATTCAAGACGATGTGGATCGAGTGATTGATGCGGCTCGCGCTGTTCCGATTTCCGCCGATCAGAAAATTATCCACATTATTCCCCAAGAATTTATCATCGACAGTCAAGAAGGGATTCGTGAACCGATTGGGATGTCGGGGATTCGTCTCGAAGCGAAAGTCCATATTGTCGGCGCGGCAATGAGTGCGGCTCAAAACATTATCAAATGCGTGCAATTGTGCGGTTTGGAAGTCGATGATTTGATTTTGGAACAACTCGCCTCGAGTTCGGCGGTTTTAACGCCTGACGAAAAGGATTTGGGCGTGTGTTTGGTCGATATTGGCGGCGGAACGACAGATATTGCCATTTTTACCGAAGGATCAATACGTTTCACGTCGGTGATTCCGATTGCGGGCGATCAAATTACGAATGATATTGCGGTTGCGATGCGAACCCCCACTCAATACGCGGAAGATATTAAAATAAAATATGCTTGCGCGTCGGTGAAATTAACCAATCCCGATGAAATGATTGAAGTTCCAAGCGTCGGGGCGCGTCCGCCAAGATTGCTGTCTCGACAAACCCTCGCCGATGTGGTCGAGCCTCGTTACGAAGAAATTTTAAAACTCGTCCAAAGCGTGGTGCGGCGAAGCGGCTATGAAGATTTAATCGCGGCTGGGATCGTGTTAACGGGCGGAACGTCAAAAATGGACGGTGCAATTGATTTAGCCGAGCATATTTTTAAAATGCCCGTGAGATTAGGTTCACCACGTTATATTGCGGGATTGGTTGATGTGGTGCGCAGCCCAATCCATGCAACAGGTGTGGGTTTGTTGTTATTTGGCAACCAACATCGCCACGAACGCCGCAACGATTTGGCGGTTCATCACACCGTTGGAAACAAATCCCTGTTTGGAAAAGTGAAGGGCTGGTTTCAAGGAAACTTTTAATCGTTTATAATGATCCACAAGGGTTATAATTTTTTAATTGTTTTTGGGTGAACAAGTTTGCTAAGTGTGGCAAAATAGTTGCTTAGGGCAAACAACGCCGACGGTCGGCAATGCGCAGAGGAGGTTCTCAATCGTGTTTGAATTAGTGGATACCTACAGCCAAAACGCTGTGATTAAAGTCATGGGTATCGGTGGTGGTGGCGGCAATGCGGTCGAACATATGCTCGCTGGTAGCATCGAGGGCGTTGAATTTATTGTCGCAAATACCGATGCTCAGGCTTTACGCAACTCTTCCGCTCGAACCGTATTGCAGCTCGGCACAGATGTCACCAAAGGACTCGGCGCGGGGGCAAATCCCGATGTCGGCGAACAAGCGGCTCTCGAAGATCGTGAACGCATCATCAGCGCCCTCGAAGGCACTGATATGGTGTTTTTGACCGCGGGAATGGGCGGCGGAACAGGCACGGGCGCAACTCCCGTCATCGCTCAAATCGCCAAAGAAATGGGGGTTTTAACGGTTGCGGTTGTGACTAGACCTTTCCCCTTCGAAGGCAAACGTCGTGCTTTAATCGCCGAAGAAGGCATTAAACGGTTAAGCCAACACGTTGATTCTCTTATTATTATTCCCAATGAAAAACTTTTACTTGTTTTAGGCAAAGCGACTTCTCTATTAGATTCATTCAAAGCCGCAAACAATATTTTATACAGCGCGGTGCAAGGTATTTCTGAATTAATTACCCGCCCAGGTTTGATCAACGTTGATTTTGCTGACGTTTCGACAGTGATGCAAGAAATGGGCATGGCGATGATGGGCACAGGTCGAGCATCTGGCGAAGATCGCGCTCGTAAAGCGGCTCAAGAAGCGATTTCCAGTCCTTTGTTGGAAGACATCGATTTAAGTGGGGCTCGCGGTATTTTAGTGAATTTAACCGCTGGTTTAGATGTCACGATTGGCGAATTGGAAGAAATGGGCGACATTATCGAAGAATTTGCGTCCGACGAGGCGGTGGTTGTCGTAGGTTCGGTGATCGATCCAGAAATGAAAGACGAAGTTCGTGTGACCGTTATTGCAACGGGTGTTCAACGGGGTTATAAACGTCAAGAAAAAGCATCAACACCAGAAAAAATCGTTCAAAATCAACAGCATCCACAACAACAATCCCGAGACAGATCAGCACCCCCCTCAACAACCGTTCCGCCGATTGCCGCAGTCCCAACGCCTCAAAAACGTGAACGCGCCGATCTCGATTATGTCCACTTAGAACGCCCCACCTTATTACGTCGCCATCAAGACTCGCCCAAAGAACCCGCGCACGCTAAGGATATGAGCAACGATTATCCTGAAATTCTCGACATTCCGGCTTTCTTACGCCGCCAAGCAGATTAAATCAATTTTTTAGAATGCAGAAATCATTTTTTGCATTCTCATTCTTCCCTTTTTTATTTCAACTTCTTTGGCGGAGATGCCCATAATGATAAAACAACGAACCTTAAAAAATACCATTCGAGCTACTGGTGTGGGGTTACATACAGGTCAAAAAGTTTATATGACCTTGAAACCCGCGCCCGCGAATACTGGAATCGTTTTTCGGCGCGTCGATTTGCAACCCGCCGTTGAAATCCAAGCGCGTGCAGAAAATGTTTGTGATACCCGTTTGTCGACCACCCTTTGTAAAGGCGATGTGCGCATTTCAACCGTTGAGCATTTGCTCTCAGCATTAGCGGGTTTAGGAATTGATAATGCTTATATCGAAGTCACCGCCCCAGAAATCCCCATTATGGATGGAAGTGCGGGACCATTTGTATTTTTATTACAATCGGCTGGCATTGAAGAACAAAACACCCCAAAATATTTCATTAGAGTCAAACATCCCATTGAAGTTAAAAGCGGCGATAAATGGGCAAAATTTGAACCTTATCAAGGGTTTAAAGTTTGTTTTAGCATTGAATTTAATCATCCCGCCTTCAAACGTAGCTTTCAAAAAGTTGAAGTCGATTTCTCCAAAACTTCCTTTATTAAAGAAGTCAGTCGCGCCAGAACGTTTGGTTTCATGCACGAAATAGAATTGCTCAGAGAACAAAAGCTCGCGTTAGGTGGAAGTTTAGATAACGCCGTCGTCATGGATGAATACCGCGTTTTAAATGAAGATGGCTTAAGATATGAAGATGAATTCGTTAAACACAAAGTATTAGATGCAGTCGGCGATTTGTATTTGTTAGGACATAGTTTAATTGGCGCATTTGTAGGTCATAAATCTGGACACGAATTAAATAATTTGTTATTAAGAACTCTATTAGCCGATCAAAATAGTTATGAAATCGTTTCTTTTGACACTGAAAAAACCGCCGCTGAATTAAACATTTTTCTCCAACCTGCCTTAGCATTGTAATCCTCAGATTTAAAACCTCCTTAAAAATCAAACCCCTAAAAACCTAATAAGCATTAAAACTTGTTAGGTTTTTTTGTTTTTATTGAGGCACTTTTAAAAATATTAAAAAATTTTGCAAATCATTCTTAGCAAGTATAAAATCATTTTTTTTGAAACCAAAGGAGAAACCATGTCTTCACCAACGTATTGGGATAATGAAGCCTATGTTTCTGCACATTTAGTGAACGAGATATTTGAACGATTAATGCCCAAAAGAGAGCCTCATTATATTTGGCAACCCGAATATAAAGTGCCTAATATGGGAAATAAAAAGGTGGATTTCTACATTGAGGATCGTCTAAGAAACATAGAGTTTTTTATTGAAGTAAAATCTGCTAAAACAAAAATAGATGGAGCAGCGCGATTTCAGTTAGGCGAATATTTAAGAAATGCTAAAATGCGTTATGGATTATTGATTGATCCTTTTAGCATAGAAATCTACGAGTTCTTAAATGGACAAATAACGTTAAAAACAACTTATTCAATTACTGATCCAACCGATGTAGAATCAGCTGTGTTATTTTTAGATCATTTTCTGGAGTCGACAAAAATGAGAACAATTGCAATCAATGCTTCAAAAGGGGGTGTTGGTAAAACCACTTTAACGGTTAATATTGCGTATGAACTTGCTCGAATGGGTAATCGTGTTTTAGTGGTAGATTTAGATGATCAAGCGAATGCAAGTTTAACGCTTGGTGTGAATAAAGCCGAAGAATTTGAAAGAGCTAAAACTGCCGAGCAATACAAAAAATTGCTTGACTCATTCAAAGGAAGAAAGGAGGTTATCGGTTTTATGAAAAGTGCAGCTACAGAAACTGATCATGCTATATTTAGAGAACACATTTACCCTGCAATGGGAGGATTTAATTGTGGAGAACTAGAAAAAGGAAAAATTGACGTTTTACCCAGTAGTTACCTAACTAAACCCGCAGAAATAACTGAATCTCCCTCCGCTTATAGATTATTAGATAAAGGATTACGATGTTTATCAGGAGACTATGATTATGTTATTGTTGATACTTCTCCAAATTTGAATAGAATTACTTGGAATGGTTTGTATGCGACACAATATGTAGTTGTTCCTTCTCAAATGGAGTATTTATCTGTTTTTGGGATTAAGAATTTATTACAAAATCTTGGCGATGTTCAGGAAATGAATAATAACCTACGGGGTAAGCCATTAGGCATTATTCCAACCATGATAGAAAATACAACATTACACCAAACGATTAGAAAGTTTCTTGAAGAATGGATACCTGATGTTCCCTTATTACAAGAAATAAAAGGTTCTACTCATATTGGAAATGCCTCACATTTGAGAAAACCCATGTCCGTTCATGCAGAGAAAGGAAATAATCCGAATGCACAACGAGCAGCTCAACAATTTATTGATTTGACTGTTCAAATTGTAAATCGTATTGATTTACTTGAAAGAAACTAATGTTTATTTACTTTTAAAGGAGCTTTATTATGGCTAAATTTACTGATTATGTTCAAACCAAACCTTATTTCATTCCATTAAAAGATATTATCACGGATGGATTGAAATCAGATGTTTCTAAAAAGACATTAGAGAAACTCGCAGAAAGTTTGAAAGAAACTAATCTCGTTTTACCAATCGTGTGTTTATCGGATCAAGAAGATCATTATCCTTTGTTAGCAGGATTACCAATTATTGAAGCAGCAGAAAAAGCTGGCTTAAAAGAAATGTGGGTGATGTTGATTGCAAAACCTAAAGCAGATGCTTTGAAAATGTTGCACTCATTACCTGATTTATTGAAAGTTAATGATATGTTTGTCGATGATCAAATGAAACAAAATTTCATGGCAATTTTAAACGACAAAGCCTTTAATTTAACCACGATTAAAGGAATCAAAGAAAAAACTGCCGAGAAAATTATTAAATCTCGCCCTTATAAAACTTGGGAAGATGTTGAGAAAACTAACGGCAAACGAACCCCTTTGAAATGGTTACAAAATTATTGGGCTGATCACTAAAATTTTTTCGTTCTCATGCTCGATTATTAGCGGCATTAAGTTAAAGAATTTGCTCTAAGTTTAATGCCATTGATGATCGAGCACGGGAATGAGAATTTTTCTTTATTTCTTAGTGCGTAAAAACATCAAACGTCGAGCAATATTTCCAGCCAATTCTTGATCCAAATCGCGTAATAAAAGTTGCTCTTCTTCTGATTTCGCTAAAACCGCCCGTTCATCCATACTTAATTCACGTCGAACCGTCAACTTTTGTTTTGCTAAAAGCGAATTTCCTTGCGCATCATTGATTTCAAATTCCACTTCGCTGGTATATTCGCGTTCTTGGGTTTTTGCAGAAGTGCTTGAAACTGATAAAATCCGATTATTTAATTTCTGATTATGCACTTTTAAAATCAACTTTGCTTGCGTTGAATCAAGCGTTTGTTGAATGTCGGCGGTTTCTAAATTTTGCTTTAATGCAGTGGCGACTTCATTGGCATTTTCTGATGACACATAGACGGGTTGCCATTGTTCTGGAATATCCAAACTTCCTCGCAGTTGAAATCCACATCCTTGCAATACTAAAACGCCTAACAAAATGATTTTCTTCATATTTTCCTCTGAATTATGATTGATAAGGGACAACAAGTTTATTTAACATGGGGAAATGTTTTTGATTGAGAGTAACGAGAGTTATATCGGTAACTTTTGCGGTAGCTGCAATGATTGCATCAACAATTCCAACACCATGACTTTTGTAATATTGTCGACGATACAAACCGCCTAATTGCGCTATTTCAAAAATAATAGACTGAATAGAACAACTTTGCACAAAAAGATCGAGTTTTAATCGCTCTGATCCTTCACGAACGCCCGCGTAAAGTTCAGCTACAGTTAATGCCGATAAAAGAGGAACTTCTTCTAAAGATTCCAAATAAATAATCGCTGGCGTTTTATTGCGGAAATAATCAATCAAAATACAAGTATCTAACATTATTGCCATAAATTAGTATCTCGTTCAAATTCCTCACGAATTTGTTCAAATGTTGTTTCTGTATCTTGGCGATCTTCCCAAATACCTTTTAGATCACGCAAATGTTGTTTCCAACTTTGATTAAAATGAAGTGTTTCTGGCATATAATATTGTAATAGTTTTTGCAGTGCTAAATTAACTATTTCTTGAGATGTTTTTAAACCACTGAGTTGTTGAATAGAATCTACTAATTGCTCATCAATTTCAACTGTATCCATTGTTATGCTTCCTTTAATTTCAAAATGTAATCTTTTATTTTGCGTAAAATTGCAATGATTCGATAAATATCTTCATCGGAAGAATTAAAAGCATTACTTACCGCATATTCTTTATCTTTTAAAACCATAAAAAACCAATTTCTTCCAACTACATAACAACCGTACATCGGGAATTTGTAATCATTACAAACTTGAGCAACGGCTAATTCAGCTAGTAATTGTCCTTTGGGATCGGAAGTGCCTTTGCGTTCTTGTTTGTATTCGTGAATAAAGAAATACGGTGTAATGGGTTTTTGGCGACCTTTTGCTAACATAAAATCGACCCACCCACCAATTTCTATCTCATTGATTTTAGAAGATAAATAACGTTGCGAGAATATATTATAATCGTCAATTTGATAATCAACAATATCTAAAATAATGCTAATTGCTTGTAGTTTCAATTCATCTTCATTCCAATAATCCGCAAAGTGTAAAATGCGTTTGCGGACTTTCTCAATTTGCTGACGTTCTATTTCATTAAACTCAGTTTGCGCTGCTAACCAATCATCTAATAAATGGCTTTCCCAAATTTGCTTAAAATCTAAAGCAATCTCAATATCTTGTGTTTCCCATTGTTCAAAGTTTTTCATTCAATGAATTCCTTTAAACAAGAGCTAATTCGGGATTAGTTTCGAGAGAGGAAATCAAACGATGAGCGGATTGCCAATCGGCATTGTGATGAAGTTTCTGCCAATCCCAACGTTCGCGCCCATGCAAACGTAATAAACGAATTTGTGACGCGGGCGATTCCCAAATCCCTAAATGCACTAAAACTTCCATTGCCGCAGGGCGATCATTGCACACCAAGATCATATCACAACCCGCTTGCAAAGCCGCTCGCGCTCGGTCGACAATCGAACCCATCCCAATCGCACCACCCATGCTTAAATCATCGCTGAAAATCGCCCCTTGAAAGCCTAAATTACCGCGTAAAACCTTTTTGAGCCATTTCTCGGAGAAACTCACGGGTTGATCATCAAACGCAGGGATTTTCAAATGCGCAGTCATAATCGCTGGCAAACCATAATGCACTAATCGTTCAAAAGGAATTAAATCATCCAATAACAAATCCGCAAATTTCCTCGAATCGACAGGCAATTCATGATGCGAATCTTCAATCACGCCGCCGTGCCCAGGAAAATGTTTGCCGACCGCCGCCATTCCTGCGCGTTTCATGCCTTGCATCATTGCATTGGAAAGTTGCGTGATTGCGTCAGAATGTCGATGAAAGGCTCTATTATCAATGACTTTGCTCACGCCGTGATGAACATCTAAAACGGGCGCGAAACTTAGATCAATCCCCACCGCTCGCAATTCAACCGCCAAAAGCCAACCCGCTTCTTCGGCAATTTCACAAGCCCGATCAGGGTTTTTATCGAACAAATCGCCATAAACTGCGCACGGAGGAAGTTGCGTAAAGTTTTCTCGAAACCGTTGAACCCGTCCGCCTTCGTGATCGACCGCAATTAATAACGGGGGTGATCGAAGAGAATGAATCTCATGGGTTAATTCTGTAAGCTGTTGAATTGATTTATAATTTCTGCTAAATAAAATCACGCCGCCAACTAACGGATGTTTAAGAATTTGACGATCTTGATCGGTGAGAGTTAGCCCCTCAATGTCCAACATAACTGCGCCCAATGACATAACGCCTCCTAAAAAGAGTATTTATTTGTACATTTTAGTGTAATTTCATGATTTTACAAGCGCGCAGCATTAACTTGTGAAAAGATATTTTTTTAGGCTATGCTATAGCAATTCTTTTGAAACGACATTGCATCGAAACATGAGCTGGATAATTGCACAAGCGGAACACATTGGAGGTCGCCGCGAACAACAAGATCGATGTTTGGCGCGGATCAGCCACGATAAAAAGCGTTGCTGGTTAGTCGTTGCCGACGGCATGGGCGGACACAGCGGCGGCGCAATGGCTGCGCAAGCGATTGTCGACACGGGTATTCAATTGTGGAACGCCAGCAACGACGGTTTGCTCATCGATGAACCGCCGGCGTTTTTGTGGCAATTTTTCACGACCGCACAACATAACATTAATTTAATCGCCAAATGCCAACATATTGATCCACATAGCACTTGTGTGGCGGCGTATTTAACCGATAAAGAAGGTTGGTTTGCGCATTTGGGTGACAGTCGTTTATATCATTTTCGTGAACAAAAATTTCTCCGCCGAACCAAAGATCATTCTTTTGTCCAAATGTTGGTAGATTTAGGAAAAGTTAAAGAAGAAGATATGGCTTCACATCGAGATCAAAACAGTTTATATCAAGGATTAGGCGGAGAGAACAAAGAATTAGAACTAGAAATCCAACATACCCGTCTTCAAAACGGTGATAGTTTCTTATTATGCAGCGATGGATTTTGGGGACAAACAACAATTGAACAAATGGAAGAACTTTTAAAAAATCCCGCCACGTTGGAAACCAATCTTTCAAATGAAGTTGTTCGATCTGTCAAACAAGGCGGAATGTATTGCGACAATATTAGCGTTATTACCGCAATGCTCACTTAAACATCAGGAGAATAGATTTTTCATCAATATCTTGAGAAACAAAAATATTACAAGAATATCAAATAATGCCTTGCAATTAAGAAAAATACTTGAAATGACGCTTTCTAAAAATGACTAAACAATGTCTGAAAGGCTTACTTTAATTCGTTTCTTATTGGCAAAACAACGCCAATTCGTATCGGACACAAAAAAAGAAATCAATAAAAAAGGCGGACTTTTTATTCCGCCTCAAGTTTAGCAAAAATTTAACCACCAGGAGCAAAATCTAGTTTTTGTTGCCCGCCTAAGTAAATTTCATCTTCTAACGAAGCATCATATCGAGGAACTTGGGTTTCTTTTAGAATAGAAGTTTGTCGTTTTACACTCACAATCACTTGATCTAAAGCCTGTTTCAAGGTGACGCTTTTATCAAAAATATGTTTAAGTAAATATTGCGTATAAACACTATTTTCAGCGTTCTCAAATTCAATCGCACTTTTTCCAATACCTGCTGCAAAACCAATTAGTGAATTGGGTAAATCTGTTGCAGAAGAAGCCACACCCATTGTTCCTAATGTAGATTTAGTTATCGCTAAAGTAGGAATAATGTCTATTGGACCTTTTTTTAATCCTTTAGTAATTTTTTCAGCAATTTGAATTGCTTTATCTTTAGCAACTTCTGAAATTCCATTTGATCGACAAGCGTCTAAAAGCACTAAATGATTACGCTTAGATTCTGTTAATGGTTTTCCATTTGAATCTTTAGGATAGTAATTTTTCATTGTTTGAAGAATTGTCTCAACATTTAAAACTTTTCCTTCATAACCTTCAATTTTACAAGTATCCTTATCACAATCACGTTCTTCAAAAAGTTTTTTACAAATTTCGTTGCCTTTTTCTTCACCATTACAATTAATAGCCCCCGAATACATAGGAATGAAATCCATATCAGTTGGAACTAATAAATTATCTTTATTTACTGGATCACTTGTTCCATGACCAGAGAAATAAAATGCAACCGTATTTATAGAAGAATGATGTTTTAAAAAATAACCCATCTTACAAACTAAGCTATCCATATCATTTTTAGTCGCATCTTCTTTATAAAGAACATGGAAGTTATTTTTAGAAAATTGATCTCGCATTTTTTGGGAATCTGTTCTGGTAAGTTTTAAGTTTCCCCAAACAGATTTTTTACCTTCCTGTTCGTAATTACCATTGCCGATAACAACGGCTAAATTCTCAACTGAAGATAGATTTTTAATCGATTCTTCTGCCGCTTGATATTGATTACAATTTAAATCTTCTGCAATCGCTATTTGATTTATTGAACCTAATGAAAATAAGGTCGCTAATACTAACGGTTTCTTACACATGATACGCTCCTTTTTTACTTGAAATGATAATTCAAAAATGCTTTCAAACTTCCTACAGATTCTTTTAAATTTGCAGTAAGGTCATTATCTTGCGCAACCTCCACATTGTAAGCATAATAATCCACTACAAAACCATAACTTAGTTGAGGATTATTTTTAAATTGTCCTTCCCAACTTAATCCTACAATCCATGCTCCTGTGTTAGTTGTTCTATTATCATTGTTAACAACTGTGTTTAATAAAATATTACTATCAACACGAAGATATTTACCTTTTAATGGTCCATAACCCACACTTAAACCTAGTTGACTAGTAGATTTTTCACCAAAAGGTTTCATTTTTAATCCTATTCCCGCCAAAGGACCTTGTGCTGAATATTGTATTGAACCTACTAATAAAGAATCGGAAATACCAGCTAAACTACTATTAAAAGTTACAGCAGTTGATTGTACTTTTGTTTTACCGTAGCGATAGCCTGCAAATAAAGACATACTCCAAATTTTAGAATCACTGAATAAATCACTAATTTCTCTCCCAAGAGTAACTGCATAATCTTGGCGTTGAAAAACATAATTTGATTCGGATAAATTTCGTTCTTCTGGTTCAAAAATATGGTCACTTGTTTTAGCCGTATCTAAACCATATCCATATAAGAACCATTTATCGAGGTTAACATTTAATCCCAGCCCCCCAAATGCAACGGGTTTATTGCTTAAATTCATTCTATTGAGAGTAATATGTTTGAAATACATAACCCCCGTTAATAAACGCGGCGTAATGCTCCATTCCAATTCTTTTTTAGGCAAAATTAGCTCATCACCCAGCTTATTATCTTTATCAGTGATAATATTATCATCATATCCAGCATTTGCTAATGAACTATTGCAAAAAATAACCAACACTACTAACTGTTTAAACAGGCTCATCTTGTTCATGTCCTTTTGTTATCTAAAGGGGAAGTAATTTTCTTAACTTTCCTCGTTGGAGTGAAAACCCCAATGAGTAGGTTATTAATCAAGATCACATTTAATGTTACTCACCTTTGGTTTATCACCATCTACCAATCCAATAACAGTTCCACATTTGGAGTCAGATTTTAGTACCCATTTGAAAGGTATTCTATTTTGCTTTCTATTATTAAAATCTATTGGGGTAAGAGGAGAGTTTTCCAGTGTAAGAGCACCACTATCGATGCTAGGTATAAAAAGCGCGTCATCTCCAGGATTTGTAGAAGCTAAGAAAGCATAACTTTTGGCATTATCTTTCCAAATATATTTTTGATTTATCACACCATCTCTAAGAGCATTGCACTCACTATTCTCTGAATGTTTATTATCAAATATAGACGGAGTTTCATTGGTAAGACCAATACATTTCTTCACTTTGTTTTGTATGTCAGTATTGGAACATGAAGAAGGAGCACTACTGCTGCTAGTACCACAACTAGTTGTTAAGGTATATTTAGGTGTTATTTTAGCCTTAATATCGTTGCAATAATTATTTGTTGTATCAGTAGAATTAACGCAGTCATTCACTTTATTTACTACAGGTTGCTTACAAGTGGTTTCACCATCTTGAATACATTTTTCAACAGCAGTTATTTCCAGATATTTACCCTTTATTGAGTTTTTAACAGCCTCTTGAATACCAACACAATAAGTATCTGATGTATTTGTGGAATTCATGCACATTGATATATCTTTTTTTACATCGTTCCTTTGAACAACATCTCCAGCCTGTGGTCGATAAGCATCTAATTTAGCTTTAAAGTTTCTACAAAGGGTGGTGAAAGGTTCTTTAGTTGGGTTGTCACATTTTTTGTCATCAAAAGCAAATTCAGCGACTTCTTCAAGACCACACCCCCCTAAATTATTTTTGCAATACTCTATGCCCATCGTATAAATATCAGCATGAGAAGGGAGAGAAAAACAAGAAAGCACAGCGGTACTTAAAAGCGTTTTAGAAAAAAGTTTCATGGTTAAATCCTTATGATTAAAAAAAGAAAATAATTAAATTAAGTAAAAATCAGGTTAAACGTAGTTTTTCTATAGGTAAATCGGAAGAAAAGAAACTACATATTGTTATAAAAAGCGATACTACTTGCGCAAGCGCGCTGTTCTTCACAAGAAATCTTTTGTTCAGAAACTTTTCCTTCTAAATTAACTTCACTATGTTTAATGACAGTTCCCGTTTTATCTGAAACAAGTCCATCGGCAGGTCCTTTTTTCCTTGCCGTTGTTTCTTTAATGTCTTTAGATGATCTTTTGTTAGATTGGGCGATTTCTGTGGAAAGTTTTCTATAAAAGCCTTCCAAACTAGGGTCTTCTTTATCAGAAACCACCACAAAAATATTTTCCATGCCTTTAGTGCCATCAAGTCGGTAAGATCGATCATCTCTTGGTAAATTAAGGTCTTGTCCAGCGTCTAATTGTTTAAATTTGAATCTTTTATCATTGTGCTCCATCAAATTGAAAAATTTACCCTTACCATCAATTTGAAAAACATAGACAAAACAATCTTTTGCAGCGGTAATTTTGATTTTATAGAGATCACCTTCTCGCAAACGATCTCCTTCTGCTAAATCGGTAATTTCTTGCGTCGATCGATCAAATTTCGAATAAACCACTGAAAAATCAGATTCTTGATGACTGACTTTTTTAATTTTTTTCGGCTCTGCAATCGGGGACGAATCAGAGACGGTACCCGTCTCCGGTCCGTGACCAGTCGCTTTTCCAAGATTTTCAGGTTTAGTTGTGCTAGAATTACAAGCAGTTAGCGTGAAAGTGGCGGCGAGTGCGACCGCTAAAAGTTTTGAGGTGAACATCTGAGTCTCCTTTTTTTCGTGAAATTATGAAACTTAAACTAATCTTAATTATGAACGAAAAAGAAGCTAAGATGCTTAGGAAAAGCATTAGGTTTTGATTAGGAAATTAAAGGGAAAAAACATGGAACTTTTTGATGAGGCTTGTGTGTGTTGGGATGTTGAACAACTTTATCAGGATTTAGCAGGCATCAAAGGAAAATCATTAACTAAAATAGAGAAAATTCATTTAAGAGGTCTCTTGTGTGGATTAAGCCCCTGTGAAATTGCTCATCAACGTCAAAGAGAATGTGGATCAATTGAAGTCGATATTTCTAATACTATTTATCGTTACGTTAAAACACTAACTCAACATGATAAAATACATAATTGGCAAGATATTATGACGTGGTTACAAGAAAATGGTTATAGAAAAAGCACCTCTATTTCTTTAAATATTCCTCTCCCCATAGATAACCTAAAAATGTCTTTACTTATTACAAATAATCCTATAAAATACCCCCGAAACTTACCTTGAAATTCATCTTTGCATTAAAGTTCCTTTCAAAATCCATAAGTAAATTTTAAAACTTAACACCATAGAAACTAAGCAGAGGACATTACCATGAATGCTATCGATGCAAATGATTTAAAAACATACGGCATTTCTATTATTGAAACCGCTTTAGCAAAAGCCTCAGAAATCGCTATTTCAATTAGTGGAAAACAACGTTTTGTGGTTATGGATATTGAAAAATATCAAAATTTACAAGAACTTGAATTAGAAATTGCCTTAACTCAAGCAAAAGCAGATATTGTTGCTGGACATTACGCAATAGAATCAGTTGATGCACATCTTCAGAGATTACACGATGCCTTATCAACTCATCACGCCTGATTCATATCTGAGAAAAGCGCAAACTCTCAGATTGCATAAACTTGAAGGTAAATTACAAGATTTGTATAGTGTTTCAATTATGAAAATTTATTTTTAAGGAATAACCAATGACGCAATTACTCGAACAAGCATTTGCAGAAGCTGCGAAATTACCAGACCTACAGCAAAATAGGCTTGCAAAATGGTTAATGGGTGAATTATTAGCAGAGAAAAAATGGGATTCTAGTTTTGCAGAATCTGAGAATTTATTAGAGGAACTTGCAAATGAAGCTCTAAAAGAACATCGGGCAGGAAAAACCAAGCCTTTAATGCTGGATAAATTGTGATTTCACACGCCACTGAAAAATTTTGGAAAACATATCTGGCTTTACCTGTGGACATTCAAAAACAGGCAAAAATGGCTTATTCACAGTTCAAAAATAATCCCTATTACCCAAGCCTACAATTTAAACGAGTTCATTCGAGCAAACCTATTTACTCAGTGCGAATCAATATTGATTACAGAGCGGTTGGAATCATTGATAATAATGAAATTGTATGGTTTTGGATTGGTTCTCACAGAGAATATGAGAAACTACTCCAAAAATTTTGAGTCTATAATGAGTGGATAATTTTACATCAATTTATAGAAAATAACCCTCAATTAGAAAACTAACTTATAAAACGGACAAAGAAAATGGATAATGATCGGTTGAGATCGGTTTTTACGCAATTATTAGTGAATAAAGGGATTGTGCCAGTTGAGCATTTTCCTCAAGAAAATCGGATTGTTTTTAAATTATTACCCAGCATCGAAGATCGAGCAAAAATTCGTTTCTTATTGGGAAAACAAGTCCAATTTGTATCCGGCACAGAAGAAGAAGTCGAACGCTTAACAAAACTTTGGCGATCTAAATTAACACCGCAATTAGAAAGTGGTGCAGATTCTTTTGATGTCGATAATGAATATTTAGAGGATTTAGCCTCCGAAGCACCCGTGATTCGAATGGTGAATCATTTAATGGAACGCGCATTAGATTTGAACGCCAGCGACATTCATTTTGAACCCGAAGAAACCGCATTAGTCGTGCGTTGTCGGGTCGATGGGGTGATGGTCGAAATCGAACGGTTGTCGTCAAAAGTCACGCCAGCGGTGGCTTCTCGTTTGAAATTGATGGCAAAATTGGACATCGGCGAAAAACGCCTTCCTCAAGATGGGCGCATTCAATACAACATCGGCACACGCGCCCTCGATATGCGGGTTTCCACGTTGCCGGGTGTTCACGGCGAATCGATTGTGTTGCGGATTTTGGATCGAAGCGATACGGGAGTTAGCCTCGAACATCTCGGAATGCCATCGGATGTGCTTGAAAAATATAGTGATATTATTCGTCAACCGTTCGGAATGATTTTGGTGACGGGTCCAACGGGTTCGGGAAAAACCACCAGTTTGTATGGGACTTTGGAAAAAATTAATACGGGAACGCAAAAAATCATTACCGTCGAAGACCCCGTCGAATATCAAATGTCTGGGATCACTCAAATCCATGTAAATCCTAAGATTGGGCTAACTTTTGCGGCGGGTTTGCGGTCGATTGTGCGCCAAGACCCTGATGTGATTCTGATTGGAGAAATCCGCGATCACGAAACCGCGTCGATTGCAATTGAATCTGCTTTGACGGGACATTTGGTTTTCTCGACATTACATACCAATGATGCGGCGGGAGCAATTACCCGATTACAAGATATGGGTGTGGATTCGTATTTGATTAGTTCAAGTTTGTTAGGAATTATGGCGCAACGTTTGGTAAGAAGAGTGTGCAAACATTGCTCTCATGAAGTTGATTTAACCGAAGAAGAAAGTCGTTTATTGGGTATTTCATCAGAGATTAAAATAAAAAGAGGAAAAGGTTGCGATCGATGTGGTTCAACGGGTTATCGCGGACGGGTAGGAATTTATGAATTATTAATTATGTCCGATGATATTCGCCATGTGATTGGTTCGGGAGGAGATGCCAATGCAATTCGTGTTCAAGCCTTAAAAGAAAACATGAGAACTTTACGTCAAGATGCGTTAGAGAAACTCTATCAAGGTGTCACTACTCCTGAAGAAATTGTCCGCGTTACAAGAGCGATTTAAAACAATGCCATTTACACCTTTACATTTAGGGCTTGCAATGCCAGTGAAACCTAACTTTAGGAGAAAAAATGCGTAAATTATTTGCAGTTTTGATTGTTATTTTATTGTTGGGTTGTGATCAAGCAACTAAACCTTTATTTTTAGAAGGTTCAACAATGGGAACAACTTACCATATTACATTAGTAAAAGTAAAAGAAAATGATTTGAAAAAAGAAATTGATAAATTATTGGCAGAAGTCAATCAACAAATGTCAACTTATAAGAAAGATTCAGAACTTTCTTTATTAAATCAAAACCCGTCGACTGATTGGATTCCTATTTCAAAAGCGTTATTTACGGTCATTCAAGAAGCCTTGCGCGTGAGCGAATTAAGCGAGGGAGCATTTGATATAACGGTCGGTCCATTGGTGAATTTGTGGGGATTTGGAGCAAAATGGACAGAAGAAAAAATCCCTTCTCAAGAAGAAATTTATCAAACTAAACAAAGAGTTAATTATCAATATTTAAGCATTCAAACTAATCCTCCCGCCATTAAAAAAGCCAAGTCAGATGTTTATATTGATTTATCAGGAATTGCAAAAGGCTATGGGGTTGATGTAATTGCAGATTTTGTAGAAAAACAAGGTGTTTTGAACTATTTAATTGAAATCGGCGGTGAACTGCGTACAAAAGGATCAAATCCTCAAGGCGAAGCGTGGAAAGTTGCGGTAGAAAAACCTATCCCAAACATTAGAGCAGCACAAACCGTTATTCCAGTGCATGATGCGGGTATTGCAACGTCGGGTGATTATCGTAATTTCTTTGAATTGAATGGGCGGCGTTTCTCTCATATTATCGATCCAAAAACGGGAGAACCCGTGCAAACAAATGTGGTTTCTGCAACTATTTTAGATTCAAAGAGTTGCATGACTGCCGATGCGTGGGCAAAAGTGCCTATTGTAATGGGTTCAGAAAAAGCACTTGCTCTCGCAGATCGAGAAAATATTGCAATGTATTTATTGATTAAAGAAGGCGATCAATTCATTAGTAAAAGTAGCCGCGCTTTCCAATTATGGCGTTAAAATGCAAGTTGTATTACCTTCATTACCCCAAACTGCATTTCTAGGATTAAACCGTTGTAATCTCCCTGCTCGCATTTTAGGGAGTGCAACTTATCAACATTTTCCTATGCCGTTGAAATTAGATAGTGTAAATGAATTGCACCATCGTTTGTTTCGTGGATTAAAAAATTTTTCTAAAGTAAAGCATCGTGCAGATTATTTTAAAGATTATATGACAGTGCATTTTTGTTTAGAATCTTTAGAAGAAATGGGTTTAAATCCCGATAAGAAACAGCGTGCAAAAGCCAATTATTTACAAATCATTCGTGGTTGGAGTTTTAATGCAAATGAACGTGAAGGTGCGGGTTTGAAAGGTTGGGTAGAATCAAGGTTTGGTTTGTTACCACGTTATCATGGAGGAAAGATTCGTAGTACCAATGATTCTGCTTATCATGATTATTTAGTACAACGGGCAGCTGCATTATATGAAACAAATGCGTTAGAACAACAATTAGATGTACTTTATACTTATGCACAATATGAATTAGTTTATCAACAACAAGATTATATTCGTTTATATCGTGGAATCAATGATTTAGACAATCAAGAAATTCTTGCAAAAACTGAGAAAGGTACTTATTGGATGTTATTGAATAGCTTAAATTCTTTTAGTGCAAATAAAGAACGGGCAGATGAATTTGGAGATTTAGTTTTAACTACCGATGTTCCTTTATCAAAAATCTTTTGTTATAGTGGTTTATTGCCTAATTTATTGCAAGGTGAGGATGAATATCTTGTGATAGGTGGGTTGTATGAAATGACTTTTCTTCGTTGAAATTAGGATTTTATTCATGTTTATTTCTCATAATTTAGCAAAAAAGATTTTATTTAAGTTTTCTCCAGAAACTGCTCATGCGGTAACTTTAAATACTTTAGAAATGCTTGCAAATTTGCATTTGAGTTCATTATTTTTTGGAAAACCACCAATTGGAAAATCCATTAAAATCATGGGATTAGATTTTAAAAATCCAATTGGTTTAGCGGCGGGTTTGGATAAGAACGCGGATTGCATTGATGGGTTAGGTGCATTAGGATTTGGGTTTGTCGAAGTGGGAACAATTACCCCGCGTCCGCAAGCTGGAAATCCTCAACCGCGTTTATTTCGTGTGCCTGAAGCAAATGCAATCATCAACCGAATGGGTTTTAATAATCAAGGCGTAGATTATTTGTTAGCAAATGTGGCGCAAAGTCGTTTCAAAGGGATTTTAGGTATTAATATTGGAAAAAACTTTGACACACCTTTAGAAAAAGCATTAGATGATTATTTGATTTGTTTAAAGAAAGTCTATATTTTTGCTGATTACATTACGATTAATTTATCTTCACCCAATACGCCTAATTTGCGTAAATTACAACATGGGGAAGAACTTAATCGTTTATTAGAGCATTTGAAAAATGCGCAATCTCAATTAAAAATTGAGCATCATAAATATGTACCATTGGTTTTAAAAATTGCCCCTGATTTAACCGATCCAGAAATAGAGGAAATTGGACAAACTTTATTAAAACATCAAATAGACGGGGTGATTGCAACGAATACTACTTCATCGAGGATTGGAATAGAGCATTTGCCGATTTCAACAGAAACGGGTGGATTAAGTGGTGCGCCCGTATTTGAAATGTCGACGCGAGTGGTTTCTAAATTGAGCAAGGTTTTGGAAGGAAAAATCCCGATTATTGCAGCGGGTGGGATTTCAAATGTTGAGCAAGCACAAGCCAAATTAAAAGCCGGTGCAAGTTTAATTCAAATCTACACCAGCTTTATTTATCAAGGCGTTCCATTAATTCATGATTTAATTAAGAATTTAAAATAAATCAGATTTGAACTTGTGCACCCATGCGTTTCAATTGTTCAATAAAATTAATGGGTTCTGCCCACAAACCTTGTAAATGTAACCCCGCCGTTTTTTGCTCTGTTTTCAAACATTGCAAAATTAAGGCGGTTGTTGAAATCGCCGTTAATTCATAACCTTCTAAATGATTTACACTTATTTTTAACGTTTGACGGCGGTCGCTTGAATGAGAAACTTCCGCTTGAAAATACGTCCCAAACGGTGGTTTGCTAAAACGCTTCAAACCCCATTCCAATGCGCTTGACAAAGGCAAAGTTGTCCACTGCAATACTGGCATAATTAAATAATCTACCACTGGATTGAAACCAGCGATTCTGGTATTAACGTATTGCAAATTTGGATAATTTTCAACTAAAGTAGCGGTTTCTGGTAAAACCATCGGAATGCAAGTTTTTGAACCCAAGTTCTTATCAAATTTGATCTTTGCAACATCACGCCAATTATTAACCGATTTCCAATGATTTTTATACCAAACTTTGCTTTGAAAATATTGCAAATTTTCGGCAAATTCTTCAATTGTTGTTTTAGAGAAAGGATGCTTTTTCCAATCCATTTGAATTGAAATATTTGCAATCGCGTGATCCGCATTGGGCATTTGTTTTAACAAATAACGAATTAAAAGCGTCGGCAAACCTGGAAAACATCCACTTTCAGAAAGATAAAAGACATTATTTTCAACGAATTGCGAATGATAATGTTGTAAAATGCGCTGTTTATCGGAATTTTCACGAATATCGATGCAATCTTTACGAGTTTCAATCAACGCTTCGGCTAATTTGGCGGTATCAATGCCCGATGCCGCAATAATCACTGCATCCACTTGATTTAAAACGCTTTTTAATTCAACTTGATTATTTGGTTCAAGCTGAATTCCCGTGACGCGATAACTCCATTCATCTTTGGAATGCGCGTTTAATTCGCCCGCTGTGAAATGCGCTTTCTCTGCGTCACGAGAGGAAATAATTAAAGAAAGATTGGTTTCTTGTAAAAGTTTCTGAGCAATAGAAAAACCCGCATTTCCAGTGCCGCCTAAAATTAGTAGTTTTTGATAAGTCATGATGCTAATTGTCTTTGAAAATACAGAAACCGCCTTCGCTCATTTGTTTTGCTTGATCGGCGGCAGATTGTGCTTGTTTTAAAAGTATTTCTGGATCACTATGATAATCTGGGTAGAAAGTGACCCCAATGTGAGCTTTTATTGTAATGGTTTGACCCGCTATTGAAATAGGCATTTGTAGCCATTGCAAAATATTTTGAATAACGTTAGTTGCATTGTTGATTTCTTTCAAATCCGATAATGCCATTGCAAAGCAATCTCCTTTGACTCTCGCCATCATATCTGCACCCCGCAAACGGCTTTGCAAACGATCAACAATTTCTTGAAGAAACTGATCACCAACATGATAACCCAACAAATGATTAATTGGTTTGAAACCATCTAAGGAAATATATAACAACGCGACGTGTGTTGAATAACGTCGACTGATGGCAAATAAAGCGGCTAACTTTTCTCTAAATAACCACCAATAAGGTAATCCCGTTAAAGGATCATAACAAGAGTGATTAAAAATGGTTTCTAGCCATTCTTCAGATTTAGAAGTTGTGGGAGAGCAAATACCTAGATAATGCAGATTTGATCCATTACCTATCCCGATGATTTTTAACCATATTTTATAGGCTTCGCCATTTTTACGGCGATTCCAAATTTCGCCTTGCCATTGACGTTTTAAATCTAAAGCAGCCCACATTTGACGGTAGAAGGTTGGCAAATGTCGATTAGATTTCAAACAGCGAGCATTTTGTCCCACTAATTCAGATGAAGAATAACCTGATTGGTGAATTAATGCGCTATTAACTTGAAGGATAGTTCCTTCTTTATTGGTGAGCATCATGCCATCGTGGGTATTTGCAAAAATAGCATCGAGCAAACGCCGAATCATATTTTTAAAAAGTCCTCTATCAATTGTCGAGCAATGCTCAAACGGGGTGGTAATTGAGGAAGTTTGTCGGTGCGACGAAACCAGCGCGCATCTTCTAATTCGGGTTTCTGAACGGCTAATTCTCCTTTCAAATAATCGGCAGTAAATCCTACCATTAATGAGTGAGGAAAGGGCCACGATTGACTTCCAAAATAACGAATATTTTTGATTTCTAAATGGGTTTCTTCAAAGATTTCTCGTTTAACAGCTTCCTCTAAAGTTTCTCCGACTTCGACAAATCCCGCTTGAATACTATACATCCCTTCTTTGAAATGCGGAGAACGTGATAAAAGGATTTCTTTTCCTTTACGAATCCGCATAATTACAGCGGGAGAAAGTCGAGGATATTGAATGAAACCACATTTTGAGCAAATTTTTGCGCGTTCATTTATTTTAGTATCGGTTCTTCCGCCGCATCGTCCACAAAAACGATGGTTTTTTGCCCATTGCAAAATTTGAAATCCTTTGCTTGCCCATTGAAACATTTCTGCTTGCAATACTGGCATTAAAGAACGCAAAGATTGAAATGACCAACCAGTCGGTAAAGTTGGCAAAGGCTGTTGAACTTCGGCAACTAAACAAGAAATCCCGCGCCATTCGCCAATTTCGTGCGATTCTTCGATCAATAAACCAAATTCGGTTGGATTGGCGGGCAAATGCTGTTGATCGCTGATTAACAACGCATTTTCTAAAAAAATAAGCCAAATCATGCGGGGTTATTCATTTCAGAAACAATCGCATCAATAGTCTGGGGATCGGCGGTTTTTAAAAGTTTATCCGCCAATTTTGTTAAGCGTTTAACGTGGCTATGACGAATTATCTCCTTGACTTCTAACAAGATTTCGGGACTCACGCTAAAATTACGCAATCCCAAACCCAACAATAACCTTACATAACGCGCATCACCCGCCATTTCTCCACACATACTGACAGGTTTTGCAGCTTTTTCAGCGTGTTGCAAAATAATTTTTAACAAACGCAACACCGCAGGATGTAAGGGATTATACAAATAACTCACATCTTCATTGACCCGATCAATTGCTAAAGTGTATTGAATTAAATCATTTGTCCCAATAGATAAGAAATCAACGTGCGGCAGAAAGAAATCCGTACATAATGCCATTGAAGGAATTTCTACCATTGCACCGATTTCTAAATCACGATTATGAGGAATGTTTTCTTGAGAAAGTTCTCTCGCACATTCATCAAATAAACGTTTCACTTGATGGATTTCTTGCAAGCCAGATACCATTGGAATCATGACTTTAATTTTGCCTTCAACAGCAACTCGTAATAAAGCTCGGATTTGGGGTTTAAATAGTTTTAGTTCTTTTAAGCATAAACGCACGGCGCGTAATCCTAATGCGGGATTGGTTGCTAAAGCCGCGCCTTTTTTATAAGAAATGCCTTCCACTTGTTTATCCGCGCCCAAATCTAAAGTTCTAATAGTAACCGTGCCGTCGAGAGCTTTCACGACTTGCAAATAAGATTGGTAATGTTCTTCTTCGTTTGGGGGTTGTTGGTTATCGCGGTGCATATAAAGAAACTCGGTTCTATACAAACCAATTCCTTGCGCGCCGACTCGATTAACTGCAGTTAAATCAGCGGGATATTCGATGTTAGCTTCTAAATTAATATCAACCCCATCTTGTGTAATGGCGGGGGCTTTTTTGAGTTTGCCTAATTGATGACGGTGGCGTTTTAATTCTAGTTGTAATGCTTTGTAAAACTGCAAACTTTTTTGTTCTGGATTGACAATGGCGGTGCTGCGATATCCGTCGATAACCAGCGTATCGGTATTTCGAATATAACGCCGCGCATGACGAACGCCGACCAACGCAGGAATCCCTAAACTACGCGCCACAATGGCGGTGTGTGAGGTCGCGCCGCCAAACTCGGTGATAAAGCCTTTGATGCCTTGATGCAGCATTAAAGCGGTGTCGGCGGGGGTTAAATCATCGGCTAACACAATACTTCCAGCGGGCGGCGGAAGAGGATTTTCTTCAAGCAAGCCTTTTTGCCTTAACAAGCACATTTGAATGCGCGTAACGACTTGAATAATATCATCTTTTCGTGCGCGCAAATAAGCGTCATCGATAGCTTCGAAGACTTTTACCAAACGTTCACGTTGAATTTGAAGCGCCCATTCGGCATTACATTTCTCTTCGAGCATAATGTCGATGGGGACTTGAGTTAGCATGGAGTCTTCGAGCATCAACATATGCGGGTCGATAAATGAAGCGATTTCAAAGTCTTCCAGCACAGTGTCGTGATGTTCGCGGACGGGATAAATCAATGGCATTTGCTCTCGAATTCGATGCAATTCCTGTTGCGCTAAGTCGAGCGCGCTTTTGAAACGGGCGATTTCTTCAGGTAATTGATTATCCGAGATTGAAAATTCGTTGATTTCGACTTGCGGGCGCAGAATATGGACGGGTCCAATCGCCACGCCTTTGGCAACCCCAACGCCATGCAGCGAAAAACTCACTCGTCGTCCTCCTCGCCAAACCCACAGTTGATTAAATCTGCGAGTTTTTTCATGGCATCATTTTCGTCGTCGCCGTCGACTACTAGGCTGATTTTCGTACCTTTTCCCGCCGCGAGCAACATCACGCCCATGATGCTTTTAGCGTTGACTTTGCGCGATCCCCGCTCGATGGATACGTCGGATTTACAGGTCGACGCTAAACGTACCAATTTAGCGGCAGCCCGCGCATGGAGTCCCAATTTATTGACAATGGTTAATTCTTGCGATAACACGTTGTTTTTCCTACATTTTTTAAAAATTACTGATCATTATCTGGATCAATGATCCCTTTGTGTCCGCCTTCAAGCGCGGTTTTTGCCGCCGTCGCTAAGTCCATTTCTGCATTTAACATCAAGTGATTCCATATTCGCAGCAGCATCGGCAAATTTAGCCCCGACACATTTCGCAACGGATACCCTAAGTTACATCCGTGACAAACACGGTGAACATTATTACTAGGCGTTGCGCCAATCAAATCTGACAATATCAACACCCCGTCGCCGCCATTTACCGAATCGGTTAATTCACGAATATAATCACATATTTGCTCGGGTCGCATAGAGTTTAACACTCCCAAGCTGGCTATTTTTACCGGCGGTTCTCCTAACAATTGGCGTGCCGACTCTAAAAAAGTATCGCCAATTTTGCCGTGCGTCACTAATAAAATCCCAATGCTCATGCTTGTTCTCGATGGCGTACCAACACCGTGTCGCGGCGCGTACGAAAATATTCAGCCAGCCGTTCAACCACATACACCGAACGGTGTTGACCTCCTGTGCAGCCGATTGCCACACTCAAATAACTGCGATTCTCTGCTTCAAACGCAGGCATCCACGTTGCCAAAAAATCTCTTAAATCTTCAATCAATTTAATCACTTGCGGTTGTGATGCCAAAAATTCCATCACTGGCGCGTCTTTTCCCGTCAAACCCCGCAAATGGCTTTCCCAATAAGGGTTTGGCAAACATCGCACATCAAACACAAAATCCGCTTCCGACGGTTTCCCGCGTTTAAAACCAAATGATTGTAACAGTAACGGCATTTGTTGGGTTAATTGCAAACCCGTCCGCAACCGAATTAAATCACGCAATTGATAAATATTAATATTACTCGTATCGATGCGAATATCCGCAAAATCCGACAGCGGCGTAAGCAATTGACGTTCCCGTAATAATGCCTCGACCAACGACATATTTTGCGAAGTTAGAGGATGTCGCCGCCGAATTTCACTAAATCTTTTCAATAAAATTTCATCACTGGCTTCTAAAAACAAAATCTGAAAATTCAATTCTTGTTTCTTTAGATTTTGTAATAAAAGCGGAATATCTTGCAACGCCATATTTCGTGCATCAACGCCAATCGCAATGCACGGATAATTTGCAGCAGATTCAATGATTTGCGTTGCAATACTTGGAAAAACATTCACGGGCAAATTATCAATACAATACGCCCCCAAATCCTCCAAACTATGCAACGCAATGGTTTTCCCCGCGCCCGACAATCCACTCACAATAATAAATTTCATTTCTTTTAGATCATTCCTTTTATTATTTCTTATGTTTCTGGTAGATTATTTTCTGCCATTAATGTTTCTTGTTTTTTTATGTACAAAAGCAACCACTCTTCAACGAGTTGCTCGACGGTTTTATTTTCAATCTCAGCAATCTCCATAATTTGAGCCGCTAAATCATCATCTATTTCTACAGTAATCATGCCCATAACATTTTCCTCTGGTTTTACCAAAAAGTGAGTTGAAATTTGCTATCGTTTAAAATAATTACCAAATCACCACGTTGTGCAATCACAAAGAAACCTTTTCTATGTCAATTAATCTAGTTCCCACGCTCGAGCGTGGGAACTAGAGAATCAAATTAAAGTAATATATTGTGAATTATTATCGAGCTTGTCAAATTCTCGATAATTTATTTCTCCAAACGGGGTTTGTTTGCCATTTATTTCATTTGGATGATATAACCATTTTTTAATATCAATATCAAATTGAATTCTATCTTTTAGTGACTTATAGCTTTTAGTTCCATCAGGAAACCAATAGTCGAAGTTTTCTAAAGATATTTCTAAAATACCCATTTTCTTTTCTTCTAAATCTGCGCGCAATATTTCTTTATTTTCCATTTTAGGATAAGTAAAAATTACTCCAATAGAATAAATATCACCTTTCGTTTTTCCTTTTACTTCTAACATCGCATTAACAGGCATATTATATTCCATTTTTGGCTTTACTCTAACCGCATTTAATTTTACAGAATTTTGATTTGTAATAACCTCAACTACTCCCGTTACTGAACTAGTCTTTTTATATTCTGGAGTGCTAATGTTATCCATATTTTCAATGACTTGTTTTGCCATTGCGATAATTGATACCCATCTGGAATATTCACATTCTTCCTTTACTTTTTTATAACCAAATGAGTGATGAGCAAAATGCCAACTATTTATTTCTCCTTGTCGAGCTTGCAAAGGCATTTCGCATGAAGGACAAATACAATTACAATTTTTTCCTCGCGGAACTTCTGAAACTTCTATATATTGATCATCTGATGCTCTTAAAGCAAATGGAATAAGTTCGCTCATAATAAACTCCTTATTTAACGGTGAATCATATAAAAAAACGTGATGCGCAAAGAAATAAAAACCCCATGTTTTTCAATGGGTTATTCAATTTTGTAACTGAGCACTTCTTTCATTAGTCCAAACCTCTTGATGAGAATACAATTTTATTTGTTGAGAAATTTTACGTTGAGCAATATCTTCTAAATCTTTATAAAGTTCTGAAGTTGGATTTAAGTAGAAAATATTTTGATTTTTTTGATTAAAATCAATAAATTCTTCACGAATAACTTGCAAGTTTGACATTGTATATTTCCTTAACGTTCTCTAAAGGCACGTTCTCTAATTTTATTGAGGGGTTTCATTAAGAAATCTAAAATCGTTTTACGTCCCGTTAAAATATCTACCGTTGTCATCATTCCTGGTATGATTGGCAAATGTTTGACATTTCCTAAATAGTTTTTATCTGTTCTCAAACGAATTAAGAAAAACGGTTCACCTTTTTCATTTGTAATGCTATCTGCACTAATATGTTCTAATTTTGCGGTTAAACCACCGTAAATTGAGAAATCGTATGCAGTAAATTTAATCATTGCCGATTGTCCAGAATGCAAAAATGCAATATCTGAAGGGCGTACTTTTGCTTCAATTAATAAATTATCTTCTAATGGAACTATTTCTAATAAATCCATACCTGGTTGCACTACGCCGCCCACTGTATTTACTTTGATTTGTTTTACTGTTCCTCTCACTTGAGAACGCACGGCGGTTCTTTTGACACGATCTTCTAAGGCAACGTTAGACTCTGATAAACCTGATAATTTTGCTTTGTTTTCATTCAATTCGCTTTGTGCCAATGAACGAAAATTAACCGCCGCTTCTTCTATTTTTTGTTTGACTTCTTCTAATGCGGATTCAATACGAGGAATTCCTAAACGAGTAGTTTCCATTTCTCCTTGAATATCATTGGCTTGGCGTTCTAAACGTAATAATTCGACTTCTGACATAATCCCTTGTTTTACTAAAGGGCGGGTGATTTTCAATTCTTGTTGCACTAAATTACGGCTTTTTTCTAATTGATTTTGTTTTGATTTTAATTCACGAATTTCTTGGCTTTTTTGGTTTTTTTGTTGTTCTAAAATATTAACCGTTGCTTGCAAACCTTGTTGGCGTGCTAGAAATAAAGATTTCTCACTTTTCCAAAATTCTTTATCTTGATCTGAAATGTCCTTTGAAATCACAAATTCTTTATGTTCTGCTTCAGCATTTAAACGTGCAATTTTTGCTTGTAATGCACCCCGTTGGCTTTGACTTTCTCTTAATGGTGAAGAAAAGCGAGTATCATTGATTCTTAATAAGACTTGATCTTTTTCTACAATATCGCCTTCTTTTACTAATAATTCCTCTAAAATTCCTCCTTCTAAATTTTGAATGACTTGGATTTGTGAAGAAGGAATGACTTTGCCATCGCCGCGAGCAACTTCATCGATTTCAAAATACGCTGCCCATCCTAATAAAGTTCCAATTAAAACAATGATCAACCACAAAATTAAATGCGTGACGCGGGGAGCTTCAAATTCGTTATTGATCATAGTTTTTTCCTCACTTTATTCACGTCGCCAAGTAGTTTTTCCAGCACTGTCTTCTAACACAATTCCTTTTTCTTTTAGCTCTGCACGAATTCGATCAGATTCTTTCCAATCTTTGTTTTGACGAGCGGTATTTCTCAATTTAATAAGTTGCTCAATTTCCTCATCATTATTTGAACCACTTTGTAAAAAAGTTTCTGCTTCACTTTGTAATAAACCCACAATGCTTGCCAAACGCCGTAATTCATTACCTAAACTCGCGGCTTGAGAAATATCGATTTCTTTTAATTTATTGATTTCTCTCGCCATTTCAAATAACACTGCTAAAGCTTCGGGCGTATTCAAATCATCATCTAAAGCTGCGCAGAATTTTTCTTTATATTTCAAATCGTTATAATTGTTTTCGACAATCGGCAAATCACGCAATGCGGTATAAAGTCGAGTAAGTGCTTGATGTGCAGTGTCTAATTGTTGATCGCTGTAATTTAACGGGCTTCGATAATGGCTTGAGACAATAAAATATCTAACAGTTTCAGGATGATAGGTCGCCAAAACTTCTCGAACCGTAAAGAAATTTCCTAACGATTTAGACATTTTTTCTTCATTGATGCGGACAAAACCGTTGTGTAACCAAGTATTTACAAAAGTTTCGCCCGTTGCAGCTTCGGATTGGGCAATCTCATTTTCATGATGTGGGAATTGTAAATCCATTCCGCCACCGTGAATGTCAAAATGATTGCCTAAACAATGAGTTGACATCGCCGAGCATTCAATATGCCAACCAGGGCGACCTTTTCCCCAAGGAGAATCCCAACTCGGTTCATTGGGTTTTGCCATTTTCCACAACACGAAATCTAAGGGATTTTGTTTAGCATTTTGAATATCGACACGGCTGCCCGCCTGCAATTCGTCGAGGTTTTTGCCAGATAATTTGCCATAATCCTTGAATTTCGTGACGGCGTAGAAAATATCGCCATTTTCTCCACAATACGCAAAACCCTTTTCAATAAGCGTATTTACTAAATCAATGATTTGCGGAATAAATTCTGTGGCACGCGGTTCGATGTCGGGACGTAAAACGTTTAGTGCATCTGCGTCTTCGTGCATTGCATCGATAAAACGTTGCGTTAACTCTTTGAAATCTTGACCATTTTCTTGAATGCGTTTAATAATTTTGTCATCGATGTCGGTGATATTTCGTACATAAATGACATTAAAGCCCAAAAACCGCAAATAACGCACTAAAACATCAAAAACCACCATCACTCGCGCATGACCGACATGACAAAAATCATAAACGGTCATTCCGCACACATATAATTTAACTTCTTGATTTTTAAGGGGTTTAAACGGTGATTTTTGGCGAGTCAGTGAATTATATAAATGCAACATGGTGGATTCTCGGTTCAAAGGAATTTAAAAATATTTCAATTATAAAGCAATCGTGTGCAGTTAAAACGATTTTGTAATAAAAAAACCCGCGTCAATGGGAAGCGGGTTCTTTAAAAATCATTAGGAAATGATTTGTATTGAAATCTTAGTGTTGATGGTGATTTGAATGGCGTTTGCTTGGATGTCTTGGACGTTCTGGTTGACCACCGCCCTCATCTGAAACCTCAACCGCAGTTGCTTGAAATCCTTTTTGACCTTTTGTTGATTCAAATTGGACGGTTTGTCCTTCTTTTAAAGATTTAAAACCTTTTCCCTGAATGACAGAGAAATGTACAAACACATCTTCTCCCCCATCTTGCGGCGCAATAAATCCAAACCCCTTTGTTTCATTGAACCATTTTACAGTACCGGTTCGCATTGTTTTACCTCAATTAACTTAATAAATAACCTGACAAGCATTGCTTATCAACATACTTGTTACCCTTAAATATAACAAGTAAGTCCCATTGTAATACTATCGTTTGAGAAATGTAAGGGGGTAAGTATTTTTTTATCTTTTTTTAACGGTATAACAAACCCATTGCTTGACGAACTTCGTTTAAGGTTTCTACTGCTTCTTTGCGCGCTTCTTCACAGCCTTCTGCAATCACACCTTTAACGATGTCGGGGCTTTCTTGATACATTTTTGCGCGTTCTCGAATCGGTGCGAGTTCATGTAAAACTGCGTCAATGACGGGTTGTTTGCAATCTAAACAGCCAATCGATGCGCTGCAACAGCCTGATTGTACCCAACTTTTTATATCTTCGTTCGAATAAACTTGGTGCATTTGCCAAACGGGGCATTTTTCAGGATTTCCAGCATCGGTTCGACGCACTCGAGCAGGATCGGTCGGCATCGTGCGGAGTTTTTTTGTAATATTATCAGGTGCTTCCCGTAATGCGATGGTGTTGTTGTAAGATTTTGACATCTTTTGACCATCCAAACCGGGCATTTTTGACGCTTTTGTTAATAACGGTTGGGGTTCAAGCAATAATATTTTGCCCTGTCCTTCCAAATACCCAAATAAACGTTCTTTATCACCTAATGTAATGTTTTGTTGAGTTTCTAACAAAATACGCGCTTTCTCTAATGCTTCACCATCACCTTTCTCTTGATAATTACGACGCAAATCTTTATAAGATTTCGCATCTTTCTTACCCATTTTTCTAATCGCGGATTCGGCTTTTTCCTCAAAATCGGGTTCTTTTCCAAACAAATGATTAAAACGCCGAGCAACTTCTCGAGTTAATTCAACGTGCGCAACCTGATCTTCTCCAACTGGAACAAACATCGGTTTATAAATTAAAATATCCGCACTTTGCAATAATGGATAACCCAAGAAACCATAAGTTGCTAAATCTCTTCCTTGCAATTTGTTCTGTTGATCTTTATAAGAAGGCACTCTTTCTAACCAACTCAACGGTGTTACCATCGACAATAACAAATGCAATTCAGCGTGCTCTGGCACTCGAGATTGAATAAATAAGGTCGCATCATTAGGATTTACACCCGCCGCCAACCAATCAATCACCATTTCCCAAATGTTATCTTCAATGGTCGCCGTTTCTTCATAATGCGTGGTTAAAGCGTGCCAATCTGCAACAAAGAAAAAACATTTGTATTGATGCTGGAGTTCTACCCAATTTTTTAAAACACCGTGCAAATGTCCCAAATGCAAACGCCCCGTAGGACGCATTCCCGAAAGTACCTTCTGTGCTGTAGAAAAATTCATCTTTTTTAGATACCAACTAATTGAAATAAAAACGCTTGAAAAATAAAGAGCGGAGTTAGCATTTTTCCTAAAACACCGCTTATTAACAAAATTAAAACGATTATAAATCCATAAACTTCAGTTTTTGCATATTTTTTTGCTAAAGAAATCGGTAATAACGCATTTAAAATTCTTCCACCATCCAATGGCAAAATGGGCAACAAATTCACCGCCATTAAAATCAAATTGATCGTAACACCAAAAATTCCTGACAAATATAAAAATTCAGCAATTCCTAAATAATCTTCTTCTAAGAAAAGTTGTCCGATCTTTGCAATAAATAGCCAACCTAACATCATGATTAAATTAGCAATTGGACCGGCAGCGGCAACAATTGCCATATCTCGACGGGGATTTCTCAAATAAGCGGGATTTACTGGAATCGGCTTTGCCCAACCAAATAAAAATCCTTGCACACCTGCAAACATAAAAATGAGCAATAAACTAATCGGTAAAATCACAGTTCCAATCGGATCAATATGTTTCAACGGATTTAATGTTACTCTACCCAACAAATAAGCCGTTGAATCGCCATATTGTAACGCTGTCCAACCATGCGCTGCTTCGTGCAATGTAATGGCTAATAATAAAGGTAGAATAATAATACTAAGATATTGCACCAGCGACATTTCTATATTCATGAACGAAACTCAACATCTAACATATCAACTGCACCTTTTCCTTGACGGATTATGGTAGGAACTTCTTCGGTTAAATCAATCACGGTCGTGGGTTCAAATCCACAACTTCCACCATCAATGACAGCTTCTAAACATTTACCGATTTTCTCAAAAATTTCCTCTGGATCAGTTTCAGGATTTTCTTCAGTCGGTAAAATCAAAGTTGAACTCATTAAAGGTTCATCTAATGCTTCCAATAAAGCATGAGCAATGATATGATCTGGAACACGAATTCCAATGGTTTTTCTTTTAGGATTTTGTAATCGGCGAGGAACTTCACTGGTGGCTTTTAAAATAAAGGTATAAGCCCCTGGAGTTAGGGTTTTCATTAGACGAAAATAATGATTTTCTACCTTTGCATAGGTCGCAATTTCTGACAAATCACGGCAAACTAGCGTAAAATTATGCGAATTATCCAATTGACGCAAGCGATGAATGCGTTCCATTGCCGCTTTGTCGCCCATATAACAACCGAGTGCATAACTTGAATCAGTTGGATAAGCAATCAGACCACCATTTTTAACAATATCAACAACTTGATTAATCAAACGCGGCTGAGGATTAACAGGATGAATGCGAATTAACTGCGTCATAACAACTTTTAGAAGTAAAAAAGACTATTTTAAGCAATTTTCTAAGAAACGTCAAAAAAGGTTTTAATTATTTATGGAATTTAATCCACTTTCAACTCCCTTAGAAGGGATCAATTTAATTGAAGCAAGTGCGGGCACAGGTAAAACTTATACCATTGCAACCTTGGTGATTAGATTATTATTAGAAAATGATTTGACTATTAATCAAATTTTAGTAGTAACTTTTACCGAAGCAGCAACCACTGAATTAAAAGACCGTATTCGAAAACGCTTAGAACAAATTCGTCAAATTTTTCTTTTTTTATTAAAGAAAGATCATACTTTAAAATTTGATGATAAACAACGTAAAGAACTTAAAACATTATTAGAAATTGCTTATTATTTATTAGAAGCATCAGAACCTCTTGATTTTGAGAAAAAAGAAAATATTGATGTTTTTTTAGAAATCGCACAACAACATCAAGAAACCTTATCGATCGCTTTAGAAAAAATTAAAAGTGCGATTTATGGATTTGATGAAGCAGCCATTTATACTATTCATAGTTTTTGTCGTAAAACTTTACAAGAATTTGCATTTGAAAGTGGCGCTTTATTTGATGTTGAATTAGCTGGCGATCAATCTGCAATGTTAGAGGAAATTGCTCAAGATTTTTGGCGACAAAATCTTTATCATGCCAATCCATTATTTTTAGATTATTTAATTGCTCAAAAATTTACCTTAGAAAATTTTATTTCTTTGCTTAATAAACCGTCTTGGTACACAAATTGGAATTTTTTAACTTTAATTCCTAAAATTGATATTAAAACTTTACCTTTTTCTGAAGAAAACTATCAAATACAATTTAAAAAAACACAACAAATATACCAACAATATCAACGAGATATTCATGATCTTATTTTTAATGCCATTGAAACTAACAACTTAAAGGGTAACGCTTATCGAAAGGATTGGATGATTAAGTGGTTAAATGAGTTAAGTACATTTGCTCGCAGCACTCAAATTACGCCGATTTTACCAGAAAAATTTATTAAATTTACCTTTAATGAATTGAGCAAAAATGCTAAAAATACCCAAGTGTTTGAGCATTCTTTTTTTAAAGAAAGTCAGATTTTATTTGTTCAAGCAAATATATTATTAGAATATTATCAACAACATATTCTCCAATTGAAACATCGGCTTTTAAATTATGCAAATCAAGAATTGAAGAAACGTCAGCAACAACAACATATTCAAAGTTTTGATGATTTGTTAATTGATTTATATCATGCGTTAGAGAAAAGTAAAGAGCGTGAGAAATTAATTAATGTCATCACTTATAAATACAAAGCAGCATTAATTGATGAGTTTCAAGATACGGATAATTTACAATATAAAATTTTTTATCAATTATTTGAGCAAAAATGCTTATTTTTTATTGGTGATCCGAAACAAGCGATTTACGGTTTTCGTGGTGCAGATATTTTTAGTTATATTGAAGCAAAAAAACAAGCAACTGAAACCTATACTTTAACCACCAATTGGCGTTCAACACCGAGTTTAATTCAAGCGATAAATACGGTATTTCAAAACCATTTGAAACCATTTTATTTAGAGGAAATTAATTTTTCTAATGCAAAATCTGCGCAAGAAACCTCCAACGCATTTCAACCCGCATTACATATCCATTTTTTAGAACGACAAACGCAGCAGAAAACATTATCTAAACCAACGGGTAGAAAAAATATTGCTTACTTTGTTGCACATCAAATTTCAACGCTTTTAAATGATAAAAATAATAAAACCAACGCGGGTGATATTGCTATTTTAGTGCGTAAAAATAAAGAAGCACATTTAATACAAAGAATTTTGCAACATTATAAAATTCCAGCAGTTTTATATAGTCATGAAAACATTTTTTCTAGCGATGAAGCACTCGCAATGAAATATTTGTTGGCGGCACTTTTAGAAACCACCAATGAAATCGCAATTAAAACCGCTTTAATTACTGATTTCTTTGAATTAAATGTCGAGCAAATTTACCTTTTATCTCAAGATGAACACCAATGGAGCAATTATTTAGAGTATTTTCAAGAATATGCGATGTTGTGGAAAACAAAAGGTTTCATGGCAATGTTTCGTAATTTGTTATTTTCAAATAATAGCTTGTTTGAAAAAAAGCTCATTTCTCATTTGCTTTCCTTTCCAAATGGTGAAAGAAAACTCACTAATTTTTTACATTTATCTGAAATATTACATACGATTGAAAAACAACAGCATTTAGGAACGCATGAATTATATAAATGGTTAGTGGATAAAATTGTTCATCAAGAGAACAAAGAAGAGCACGAATTGCGATTAGAAAGTGATGAAAAAGCCGTAAAATTAGTTACCATTCATAAAAGCAAAGGACTTGAATATCCTATTGTTTTTCTTCCATTTATTTGGGATGGTTATTTACTAAGCAAACAAAGTACGGAAGAATTTGTATTTCATGATCCAGAACAAAATAATAAATTAACTTTTGCTTTAGATGGTAAAAATATTGATAAAAATCAAATAATTACTGAAGAAAAAGCTGAAAATGCACGTTTGTTATATGTTGCATTAACTAGAGCGAAAATAGCGTGTCATGCGATGTTTGGTGTATTTAATGAAGTTGAAAATGCGTCATGGACTTATTTGTTATTTAAAGGACAAGAGAAACTTTCAGACCAATCAGATCAAAATTTATTAAATGATTTAGAAGAACTATCTAAACAATCACAACAAACTATTCAGGTTTCAAAAATAGAATCTAAGCGAACATTACCTTTTCAAAATCCCGATGAAAATATAGAACAGCTAACTGTAAAAAAATTAAGCAAAAAATTAAAGAAAAATTGGTATGTGAATAGTTTTAGCGCATTATCGGGACAACTTCAACACGCCGAAGATAGCATTGATAATCGTGCTCAACGTTTAGATACTGATATAATTCAACAGGTTATAATGGAAGAAAATGATATTTCTGATGAAATGGATGACATTTTTAATTTTCCAGCGGGAGCAAAAGTAGGAAATTTATTGCATGAAATATTGGAAGATTTAGATTTTCAAGCCGTTGATTCAAATCTTATTCAAATGAAAATGGGATTTCATCGGTTTGATTTGAATTTACAACCAACCTTAGAAAAATTATTAGAAAATGTTTTAAATGCGCCCTTAAAAGATGGCGTTTGTTTAGCAGATATTTCTAATCATCATAGATTAAATGAATTAGAGTTTTATTATCCGGTTGATATGCTCACTGCCCATCAATTAAATGGGTTATTAGTTCCTTATTGGCAACAACGTTGGAATATTAACTTTAGAAAACCATTTTTTCTTGATTGGCAAGGGTTTATGCGAGGGTTTATTGATTTAATTTTTGAGCATAATGGGCAATATTTCTTAGTAGATTACAAATCAAATCGTTTAGGAAATCATTTGAAAGATTACACACCCGATAAATTACCTTTGGCAATGGAAGAACATCAATATTTCTTGCAATATCATATTTATTGCGTTGCATTACATCGTTATTTAGAGCAACGTTTGCAACATTATGATTATGAGAAACATTTTGGTGGGGTGTTTTATTTATTTCTACGAGGAATGCATCCAGATTATCCACATAATGGGATTTTCTATGATAAACCAGATGCACATTTTATAGAACAATTCTCTAAATTATTTAGTTCAAAGATTGCGTAGTTCTTTGCGTAAGATTTTACCGACATTTGATTTAGGTAAATCTGCACGAAATTCAATGAAACGCGGCACTTTGTAACCCGTTAAAGATTCACGGCAAAACTCTCGAAGTTCCTCAACAGTTGCTTTCATATTGGGTTTCAAAACGACAAAAAGTTTCACTACTTCGCCACTTTTATCATCGGGAACACCAATACACGCCGATTCTAATATTGCGGGATGTTTTGCAATCACATTTTCGATTTCATTTGGATAAACATTGAACCCTGATACTAAAATCATATCTTTCTTGCGATCAACAATGCGTAGAAATCCTTGTTCATCCATAATTGCAATGTCGCCTGTTTTTAACCAACCATCCTCAGTTAAAATCTCTGCGGTTTCAGTGGAGCGCAACCAATATCCTTTCATGACTTGAGGACCTTTAACCCATAATTCTCCCGCTTGATCCTTTGCGACTTCCTCTCCCTCATCATTACGCAAAGAGATTTCTGTAGAAGAAATCGGCAAACCAATGCTATGCGTAAATTCTTTAATATCAAAAGGATTCACACAAACCACTGGAGAACATTCGGTTAAACCATAACCCTCTAAAATTGGACAACCCGTTTTTTCTTCCCAATGTTCTGCAGCGGCTTGTTGAATAGAAGCACCACCGCCAACGGTTAATTTTAAACTAGAGAAATCCACTTTTTGAAAGGCTTGATGATTTAAAATTGCATTGAATAAAGTATTTACACCTGTCATGACCGTAAATTTATATCTCATTAATTCTTCTGAGAAATTTTTTAAATCGCGTGGGTTTGTAACTAAAACATTTAACGCCCCAAAACGCATAAAACATAAACAGTTCGCCGTTAAACAAAAGATATGATAAAGAGGTAAGGCAGTAATAATAATTTCATTACCCCAATTAACTTTAGTTCCTACCCACGCTGCAACCTGTTGCATATTAGCAATCATATTACGATGTGTGAGCATCGCTGCTTTCACTACGCCAGTCGTTCCTCCGGTATATTGTAGAAATGCTAAATCGGTGTTTTTAATGAAAGGTTTTTGAAAAGGTAATTTTGATCCTTTTTGTAATGCTGTTCTAAAGGAAATTGCATTTGGAAGATGATAGCTTGGAATTAAGCGTTTGATATATTTTATTACTGAATTAATTGCTACTCTTTTAAAAAAAGGATGCAAATCCGCTAATTCGGTAATAATAATATGTTTTATTGTGAGTTGATCCAATGCTTTTTCTAACACATGGGCGAAATTGGCTAAAATTACAATGGCACTCACGTTTGCGTCTTTTAATTGATGCTCTAATTCTCGCGGTGTGTATAAAGGATTGACATTCACTGCAACTAATCCTGCACTTAATGCACCAAACAAAGCAACCGGATATTGCAAAATGTTCGGCATCATGAAAGCAATTCTTTCACCAGATTTTAATTGTAATTCTTGTTGTAAATAAGCCGCAAAAGCTAAACTTTGCTCATGGAGTTTTTTAAAAGAAAGCGTATGTCCATAGTTTGTAAAAGCAGGTTGAGTTGCATATTTTTGGCAACTTTCTTCAAATACTTCCGCGATCGATTGATATTGATCGGGATTAATTTCTGCGGGAATGTCTTGCGGGTAACGATTTAACCAAACCTTTTCCATTGTTATTTTCCTCCATGCTAGTTTTTGTAAATATTGAAGAATATTTTAGCATCTAAATAACAGATTGGACAAATTTTTAAAAAGCCGTTATAATTAAATGTTTAGTTGCTGAAGTCTGGTCGCGGACTCGGCTCATTTTAACTGTGAAATAGGGAGAAATACGATGAATCAATTTGAAGTTACCGCCGAAGTGCGCCAAGACCAAGGCAAAGGTGCGAGCCGCCGCCTTCGTCGCGCTGGAAAAGTCCCCGCTATTGTGTATGGCGCTGGCAAAGAAGCTACCTCTTTAACCTTGCGTCACTCTGAAATGTTGCGTCATTTAGAGCACGAAGCTTTTTATTCTCACATTTTGAGTTTGAAAATCGGCGATCAAGTTGAAAAAGTTGTTTTAAAAGATTTGCAACGTCATCCAGCAAAACCCATCATTATGCACGCCGATTTCATGCGCGTGAGTGAATCCGAGAAAATCATCATGCACATTCCTTTACATTTCTTAAATGAAACGGCTTGTGTGGGTGTGAAACAAGGTGGCGGTGTGGTTTCTCACCAAATGGTTGAAATTGAAATCCGTTGCTTACCTAAAGATTTACCAGAATTTATTTCTGTTGATTTGTTAAATCTTCAATTAGGTCAAATCATTCATTTATCTGAATTAACCTTACCTGCTGGCGTAGAAATCCCCGCCTTAGCACACGGCGCAGAACACGATTTACCTGTTGTAACCATTCATAAAGGTCACGGCGGCGCAACGGCTGAAGACGAAACTCCTGCTGAAGGTGCTGCATAACCTTGATTCAAGCGATCATTGGGCTGGGAAACCCCGGCGCGCAATATGCTCAAACCCGACACAATGTCGGGTTTTGGTTTGTTGACCGTCTTGCTGACCAACACCGCGCCAATTTCAAGCCAGAACATAAATTTCACGGACAACTCGCCAAAACCGATTGTTGGCTTTTCAAACCAAATACTTACATGAACGAAAGCGGGCGTGCGGTAATTGCTTTTGCGCAATTTTATCGATTAACGCCCTCGCAACTCCTTGTTATTCATGATGATTTGGATTTGCCAGCGGGCACGGCACGTCTAAAAACCGGCGGCGGTCATGGCGGACATAATGGTTTGCGAGATATTTCTCAGCAAATTGGCAATGAATTCCACAGGTTACGCTTAGGAATCGGGCATCCGGGTAATAAAAATCAAGTTGCCAATTATGTGCTCAAAAACCCCTCTGCCGACGATCAAATTGCACTTTTGCAAGCTATCGATCAAGCATTTGCAGTGCTGCCTTTTATTCTAAGTGGCGACATGGCAAAGGCGATGAATCAATTACATACGAAGACTTAGAGTTAAAAAAATGGGATTTAAATGTGGGATTGTCGGTTTGCCGAATGTGGGAAAATCGACGTTATTTAACGCCTTGACTGAAGCGGGAATTCAGGCAGAAAACTATCCTTTTTGCACCATTGACCCGAATGTCGGCGTGGTTGCGATGCCAGACGCAAGATTGACCAAACTCGCTGAAATCGTCAAACCGCAAAAAACCATTCAAACCTATATGGAGTTTGTCGATATTGCGGGATTGGTGGCGGGTGCGTCAAAAGGCGAAGGGCTGGGTAACAAATTCTTAGCAAATATTAGAGAAACCCAAGCGATTGCACACGTTGTTCGGTGTTTTGAAAATGATGATATTATTCATGTTTCTGGAAAGGTCAATCCGCTTTCTGATATTGAAGTCATTAATACCGAATTAGCACTTGCAGATATGGAGAGCGTCGAGAAAGCGATTTTTAAATCAAACAAAAACGCAAGAAGTGGTATCAAAGATGCGTTATCTCAAAAGAATTTATTTGAGAAAGTGCTTGCGCATTTGAATGAAGGAAAGCCAGTTAGAACGCTTGAATTAACGCCTGAAGAAAAAGCTGATCTTTATTCTTTACATTTGTTGACAATTAAGCCAACTTTATACATTGCAAACGTTGCTGAAGATGGTTTTAAAAACAATCCGTTTTTGAAACAAGTTGAAGACCTCGCAACCCAAGAAGGCGCGGGTGTTGTTTCCATTTGTGCATCGATTGAAGCGGAATTAACCGCCTTAAATGAACAAGAAAAAGCTGAATATTTACACGATTTAGGTTTAGAAGAACCTGGATTGCATCGAGTGATTCATGCTGGTTATAAATTGCTTGGATTGCAAACCTATTTCACGGCGGGCGTTAAAGAAGTAAGAGCATGGACAGTTCCAATTGGAGCAACTGCCCCGCAAGCTGCAAGCGTCATTCATACCGATTTTGAGAAAGGTTTCATTCGTGCTGAAGTGGTAGGTTATGAAGATTTCATCACTTATAAAGGTGAGCAAGGTGCGAAAGAAGCTGGTAAATGGCGATTAGAAGGAAAAGATTACATTGTTCGTGATGGTGATGTAATGCACTTTCGTTTTAACGTATAAGAAAAATTTAAAGAAAAGGTTAGAAAAATGACCTTTTTCTTTAGTTTTTATAATATAGATAATTCATTTAATTTATTTAAAACCGCCCCGTATTCCCACATTTTAAGACAAAAACTAAAAATTCAGCACAAAAAAATTGTTTGCGATAGAATAGCCAGTATTTGTCATTTCAATCGGTGTTTGCCATTTTTTGCGAGATAGCTAAATATGCGTTTAATCTTTTTTTTAATATTGTTAATCAATTTAAATAGTTATGCGGACAATCCTCCCACAACTTCTCCTTCCACACCTGAAAAACCAGTCGTCCCAGCAAAACCCGTTAAGCCCGCCAAACCTGTGCCGCCGCCATATATTGCGCCCGATTCAGAGTGGGCATTGCGTTTGGAAAAGGGTAAAGTCTTGATTCATAAAGATATTCGTTTGGAAAATTTACCCCAATTACGGGATTTGTACATTAAACAAAATTACCAGCTTGTTTGGTATCAAAATCAAAGACTTATCCCAGAAGCGAAAACTTTGGTCGAGTCTACCAAAACTGCGAAAAATGAAGGTTTAGAACCCAATGATTATTTCGTGACCTTTTTAGAAAATTGTTTCAATCAGGTGAGCAAATGTGAAGAAAAAGATGTCGATGTTCTTCTAAGTGAGTCATTTATAAATTACACCACACACTTAAGACAGGGGCGTTTCAAACCGCGCACAGTTGATGGAGATTGGTTTATGAAACCATCGACTTGGAATGCAGTGGAAGTTTTATTAGAAACCTTAAAGAACGGCAAGATGAAAGAGGTATTAGAAGATTCTCCGCCAAAACATTCACAATATGTTAAATTTCGTGAAATGTTTAATAATATGTTAGCGAAGAAGAAAGGTAATGCCGAAGCTGAAATTCCCAGAGGACATTTGCGTATTGGAATGCAATCTCCAGCCGTTAAGATTTTACGTCAACGATTGCTTAAATCAGGAGATTTGTCAACGGATAACAACAGCGATGAATTTGATGAAGAATTAAAAGAAGCCGTTAAAACATTTCAAAAGCGCAATCATTTAAAAGCCGATGGTTTGATGGGAGAACAAACTCGTCAGCTTTTAAATCAAGGATTAAGTTTCTCACAAGCAACCTTTCGTCATATCCAAGCAACCTTAGAACGGTGGCGTTGGATGCCAAGAGAATTAGGTGATAACTACATTATGGTTAATCTTCCTAGTTATCGTTTAGATGTTATTGAGAACGAGAAAAGCGTTTTAAATATGAAAGTGGTGGTGGGAAGACCTGATCGTCGTTCTCCAACTTTAAATGATAAAATAACGCAAGTTATTATTAATCCAAGTTGGTTTGTACCGCCGAGTTTAATGAGTGAACACATGAGAGAACGTGGATTCAAAGTTTCTAAGGTTGGAGAAGGCATTAGAATGCGTCAACCACCCGGCGATAATAATGCGTTAGGTAGAATTAAATTTTCCTTAACAAATGGGCATAACATTTATTTGCATGATACACCTAAAAAACATTTGTTTGGAAATCCTGCACGGGCTTATAGTTCTGGTTGTATTCGCTTAGAAGAACCTTTTGATTTGCTCATGTATCTAATCAAAGATGAAAACAAAGTTGAAAAGATTGCAGATTATTTGGATACTGACACGAAAACCCGTTATTATCCTTTAGCAACACCAGTGCCTGTTTATTTGACTTATCAAACGTTGTGGTTTGATCAAAATGGCGAATTGCAGAAACTCAAAGACATTTATGATGTGGATGAAGATTTAATGGATACCTTCATTAGTATTGATCCTAATCCTTCCGCAACTGAAGTGAAGAAAAAATCAGAGGATGATTGATTTTTTTACTTTAAAAACAATGGAGTACAAAACTTAATTTTGTGCTCCTTTTTTTATGCTTAAAAGAGATTTTTAAAAATGACAGATTATCCTAATTTTGGGTTTCAAATTTTAAAACAAGATGCTCAAACTAACGCACGTTTAGGACATTTGACAACGCCGCATGGAAGTATTACAACGCCCGCCTTTATTTTTTGTGCAACTAAAGCGGCAATTAAAGCTGCTTCTCCCGTAGATTTGAGAAATGTAGGAGCGGATATTATTTTAGCAAATACTTACCATTTGATGTTGCAACCAACGGCAGATTTGATTGCACAAATGGGAGGATTGCATCAATTTATGGGTTGGAATGCGCCGATGTTGACGGATAGCGGTGGATTTCAAGTCTTTAGTTTAGGACATGGATCAGTTGCGGAAGAAATCAAAGGAAATCGTGATTTGAAAAGCCCACCAATGCTCAAAAAAATTACCGAAGAAGGGGCAATTTTTAAATCTTATCTTGATGGAAGTACGCAGGTTTTAACGCCCGAACGTTCAATGGATATTCAGCGTAAATTAGGTGCAGATTTAATTGTAATGTTTGATGAATGTACGCCCTTTCATGTTGATAAGAAATATACCTCGGATTCTTTAGAAAGAACGCATCGTTGGGGTGATCGTTGTTTAAAAGAATTTGAGAAAGAACATGCTGGAAAACAAGCCTTATATGGGATATTACAAGGTGGTGTGTATGAGGATTTGAGAGAACAAGCCGCAGAATATGTTAATTCACGACCTTTCTTTGGAAATGCGGTGGGTGGTTCTTTAGGTGCAAGCAAAGAACAAATGTATGAAGTAGCTGGTTTTGCAATGAAATATTTGAGAAAAGATCGACCCACCCATTTGTTAGGGATTGGAGGTGTGGAAGATATTTGGCATGGCGTGGGGTTAGGAATTGATACCTTTGATTGTGTTGCACCAACGAGAATGGCACGTCATGCAGGCGCATTGGTACGCTGGGAGAAAGGCTTTAAATTAAATTTGAGAAACGCTCGCTTTAGAAATGATCCAAATCCTTTAGATCACGAATGCGATTGTCCAGCTTGTCAAACATATTCAAGGGCTTACATTCATTATTTATTTAAAGCAGAGGAAATTTTAGGATTACAACTCTTAACAATCCATAATATGCGATTTATGATGCGTTTGATAGAAACCATTAGAATCGCAATTAAAGAAGATCGTTTTCTTGATGCTAAAAAAGCGTGGTTTCAAATCTAATGTTAAGATTTATTGCATCGCGTTTATTAAGCACTGCAATTGTGGTGTTTGGGGTGATTACTTTAGTATTTTTATTAATTCATATTGTACCAGGCGATCCCGTTGAGGTAATGTTAGGAGAATCTGCGCCAACGGCAGATAGAGAAATGTTGAGAAAAAATTTAGGTTTAGATCAACCGTTATTGACGCAATTTGGGCAATATTTGGGAAAATTAGCGCGTGGTGATTTGGGCGAATCATTGCATTCAAAACAACCCGTATCGGCGATTTTAGCGGAACGTTTGCCTTCTACGGCGATTTTGGCAGTGGCTGGGCTTGGGATAGCACTTTTAATTTCATTGCCGCTAGGGGCATTGGCGGCGATGAAACAGCATACCCTTTGGGATAGTGGTGCGATGACCTTTGCGTTATTGGGGATTTCGATTCCGCATTTTTGGTTTGGACCGTTATTAATTCTCGTGTTTTCGTTGTGGTTGGGATGGCTTCCCGTTAGCGGTCAAGATCATCCTATGTCATTGATTTTGCCAGCATTAACTTTAGGAACGGCATTAGCGGCGATTTTATCGAGAATGACCCGCGCAGTTTTATTAGAAACTTTAAAAGAAGATTACATTAGAACTGCTCGTTCAAAAGGTTTGTCAGAAACCTCAATTGTATTACATCATGCTCTAAAAAATGCTGCACTTCCGATTTTAACTTTGTTAGGATTACAATTAGGGGCTTTATTAGGTGGAGCGGTCATTACAGAAATCATTTTTGCGTGGCCCGGATTAGGTTATACTTTAGTGGAAGCGATTCAACGCCGTGATTATCCGGTTGTTCAAGCCTGTGTTTTATTGATTAGTTTGACGTATGTATTAGTAAATACCGCGACGGATTTGTTGTACGGTTATTTTGATCCGCGTATTCGTTTGCAATGATTTTTATAGAAAAAAAGGAATAAAAAGGTAATAGTTGCAGAGCTTGAACTTTTGGGATTAAGCGGCTTAATTTTGTTTATGTTTTTTACTCTTTACGATTTTAAAAAAAAGCTAATTTAGGGTAATGAGTGTACATTACATTATTTTTAGTGTTGGGGTTAGGAATGGGCGGTTTTATTATTAAAGAAGTGATTATTTTTGTGATGAAGAAATAACTTATTTTTGCGGAAATAAAACGATGAAAATACGACCTTTAATCATGGCGGATTTGCCAGAAATTATGACTATTGAATGCAAAGCGTGTCGCTTTCCTTGGACGATAGGAAATGTTCGAGATTCTTTGAATTGTGGTTATGTGTGTTTTGGAATTGAAATATCGAATAAATTAATAGGTTATGGTATTTTAAGCGTTGCAGCAGGAGAATCGCACGTTTTAAATATCGTTATTGATCCCGACTTTCAAGGACAAGGATACGGCACTTATTTAATGCGCTATTTGTTATATGTAGCTAAAAGACACGGTGCTAGAATTGTATTTTTAGAAGTACGAAATTCTAATAAAATAGCATTTCAAATTTATCATCGTTTAGGCTTTAATGAAATTGGGATAAGAAAAAAGTATTATCCAAGTGAAAAAGGTCGAGAAGATGCGATTGTTTTAGCATTAGAACTTCGTGAAGAAGCTGATTTTTATTATGTTGATAATCAATCCGTTTCAGATAGTGACAAAAACAGGATAAAATGCTAAATTAAATAACTAATAATGACTCTCTTAAAAATGAGAGTACATCCATTAGTTCAGCAAGATTAATTGAGGAGGATTTTTAATTATGTTTAAATGTTTTATTGGATTTTTTCTTTTATCTACCAGTTATTTAGCCAATGCAGAAACGTTCGTTGTGTTAGGAACTGGGCAAGATACTTATCATGTTTATGATGAGTTCGGACGTGACAGCAAAGGTTATTCAACTTTAAATAAAGAAATGCAATTACCTGTTGGTAATTATGTAGTTCGTTTAAATAGTTATAATCAACCTTTTTCTATTCAAACGGGTCAAAAAACAACTATTCAAACAGGAACATTAACAGTTTCTGGGATTGGTTTAGATACATTTTATGTGTATGATAAATTTGCTAATTGTTGTGGTTTAACGAATGCTTTAACAAACAAAGTAATTAATTTATTACCCGATACTTACACGGTTAGGCTTCGAGGAATTGATCAATTAGTAAAGGTAGAAAGTGGACAGAAGACAATTGTTCAAGCGGGTTTGTTAAGTGTTGCTGGAATTGGATTAGATGAATATAAAATTTATGATTCATTTAATCAAACTAATTTAGTAAATAATACAACAAATAAATGGGTTGAATTATTTGCGGGTGATTATGTTGTGAGACTTAATGGTTCTTGGAAGAAAACAACCGTTAAAGAAACTGAGAAAACTGTTTTAACTGCGGGTTCTGTTTTTGTGGTGGGTTATGGTTTAAATAATTATGATGTTTTTGGTGATGCAATTATTTCTAGCTATTATTCTGCGCGATCTACGAATAAAGAAATGGAGTTATTTGCAGGCAATTATAATATTTCTGTTTCTTATACAAGTTCACCCGTAACCATTCAAGAAAAACAACGAACTATTCTAAAAACAGGTTTGTTAAAAGTACCCGATACTGTAACAAATTCTTTTAATCTTTATGATCTACAAAACAATGAATTGGGTCGTTGGTTAGATTCAAAACCAAGAGAAATGTTTGGAGGAACTTATAAAATAAAAGAATATGAAGGTGGGTATTTCAATAAATCAGAACATACGATAACAGTTGTTTCAACAGATGCAAATCCGCCTGCACCGATTACACCAAGCACGCCGTTAATTCCAAATACAGCGACTTCAACGACGTTACCGACTTATAATGAGGCGGTTAATGCGGGGATTGCAAAATGTAAAGCTGATCCGAGTGTGTGTGGGATTTCAATAACGACAAATAATGACGGTTCAACTGCAGAAGGAATGGCGAAATGTAAAGCTGATCCAACTTCGTGTGGAATTGTGGTGAATGTCAATAATGATGGTTCAACCGCTGACGGCATTTCTCAATGTAAAGCAAATCCGAGTTCATGTGGTATTTCTACAACGGGAACAACTACAGTCACTATTCATGCAACTTATGATTTCAACACAGGTGAAGTTTATATTCCAATGTTAGGCGTTGCAGATTTATTTGGAACAGAGCATTTCTACGAAGTTTATTTGAAACAAAAAGATAAAACCCTAGATTTCTCCGTTGATGTTTCTCGCCTAAAACCGATTTCTAAATAACCTGAGTTCGGGATAATGTTTTATGAAGAAAGAAGGTTAGAAGAGAGGGAAGAAGGAGAGTATTTTCGTAAGCGTAAAGAGGGTTTGAAAACCTGTAAAGAATATGAAATTAAAACACCGAGTAAATGAATCATTAAACTCGTTAAGCAACGGTGGCGAGTATGTTCAAGTTCATAGATCATTTTAAGGGGTGGAGCAACACCCCAAGTTGTCCAATAACAGTTTCAATAAGAGCACGTTTTTGTAGAAGAAGTTTCTCAAAAGGAGTGTATTCTGGAGGGGTCATATTTTTGCGAACACGAGTA
>DYRG01000039.1 GCA_020718845.1 Thiomargarita sp. | reverse complement strand
TGGTTCTGGAAAGAAATACAAACAATGTCACGGTAAATTAGATTAACCTTTTTAAGCGGGTAATAACTTTGCCCGCTAATTAATTAAAAGGAGAATTAAACATGGCTGCTGAACTAGAAGAAAGAGTCGATACATTAGAAATGTTAGTGGGACAATTTATTGTTCAAACAAATCTGATGTTTTCTCGTATGGAACGTGATACGCGTGCATTAAAAGAAGAAGTCCGTGAATTTAAGCATGAAATGTCACTTTTCAAAGAAGAAATGCAAGATTTCAAAAATGAAATGTCTGACTTTAAGAGTGAAATGTCAGATTTTAAGAAAGAAATGCATGATTATAAAGAAGAGTCTCAACGTGAACGTAGAGAAATGAATAAACGTTGGGGAGAAATTGCAAATAGTTTAGGGCGTTTAGTAGAAGATATTGCAGTGCCAAATATCCCTTTTTTAGCACAGCATATTTTCAATTGTGGAGAAATCACTGAATTTTCTGGTGTGCGTGTTAAAAAACCTAATAAAAACAATCCCTCTTCACTAAAAGAATTTGATGTTGTTGCGGTTTATAAAAATCATTTAATTATTAATGAAACAAAAAGTAATCCACGAATTGATTATATCAATGATTTTATTGATTTTTTAAAAATATGGCGAAACTATTTCCCTGAATATGCTCATAAAACTCTCATTCCCATTTTTTGCTCACTTTACCTTTCAGAAGAAGTGGTTAGCTATTTGAGCAAAAACAAAATATATGCAATGGGAATGGGTGAGGAAAATATGACTATTTTAAACCCGAATTTTTGATTTTTTGATTGGTAAAAAACAGTGATTGACTATAAGAAAACTTTGAATTTGCCGGTAACGGATTTTCCCATGAAAGGAAACCTTGCCGAGCGTGAACCAAAAATGTTAGTACATTGGGAAGAAACTCATTTGTATCAACAAATTCGTGAGGCGAGAAAAGGTGCAAAAGAAAAATTTGTGTTGCACGATGGGCCTCCGTATGCAAATGGGGATATTCATATCGGTCACGCGGTTAATAAAATTCTCAAAGATATTATTGTTAAATCACAAAGCATGAACGGTAAAGATGCGCCGTATGTCCCTGGTTGGGATTGTCATGGTTTGCCGATTGAATTAGCGGTAGAAAAAGCGAAAGGAAAAACGAGCAAAAACTCCGATGAATTTCGCAAAGCTTGTCGAGAATATGCCCACAAACAAATTGATCGCCAACGAGTTGATTTTAAGCGTTTAGGTGTCTTAGGCGATTGGGAAAAACCTTATTTAACATTGAATTACAAAACCGAAGCAGACACGGTTCGAGCATTAGGTAAAATCATTGCAAATGGTCATTTAGAGAAAGGTTACAAACCTGTTCATTGGTGTACGGATTGTCGATCAGCATTAGCAGAAGCAGAAGTGGAATATGAAGAAAAAACCTCTATTTCGATCGATGTGAAATTCAAAATTATCGACGAGCAAGCTGTTGCAAAATGTTTTAATGTTTCAGAAGAACTAAAAGAAAAAGATATTTCTGTAGTAATTTGGACAACCACTCCTTGGACATTACCCGCCAACCAAGCGGTTGCATTACATCCAGAATTAGATTATGTCGTTATTCAGATTGAAAATGAACATTTGATTATTGGAAAAGATTTATTAGAATCTGCAATGGCTCGTTATGGATTTGAAACTTACAAAGTAATTGCTGAATGTAAAGGAAAATCATTAGAAGGTCTTGTATTGCAACATCCTTTCTATGATCGTCAAGTTCCTATCATTTTAGGTGAGCACGTTACAACGGAAGCTGGAACGGGTGCAGTGCATACCGCGCCTGGACATGGTCAAGAAGATTATGTGGTTGGGCAACATTATCATTTAGCAGTGGATAATCCAGTAGGTGGAGATGGAAAATTTCTTCCAAATACGCCGTTATTTGCGGGAGAGTTTGTATTTCAAGCGGATAAGAAAGTCATTGAAGTTTTGAAAGCAAATAATAGATTACTTAAAGAACAAACAATTCGTCATAGTTATCCACATTGCTGGCGACATAAGAAACCGATTATTTTTCGTGCAACGCCGCAATGGTTTATTAGCATGGATAAAAACGGTTTGCGCGATCAAATTTTAAAAGAAATTGAGAAAGTAGATTGGTTGCCAGATTGGGGTAAAGAACGCATTACTGGGATGGTTGCAAATCGTCCCGATTGGTGTATTTCTCGGCAAAGAAACTGGGGAACACCGATTGCCTTATTTACGCATAAAATTACGGGCGAATTACATCCAAAAAGTTTAGAACTTTTAGAACAAGTTGCTCTCAAAATTGAACAACAAGGTATTGAAGGTTGGTTTTCTTTATCTGTTGAAGAAATTTTAGGAACTGAAACAAATGATTATGAGAAAGTTCCCGATACTTTAGATGTGTGGTTTGATTCAGGTGTGACCCATGCAACGGTCTTAGAAAATGATCCGAATTTGAGTTTGCCAGCAGATTTGTATTTAGAAGGTTCAGATCAACATCGTGGATGGTTTCAATCGGCATTAGTCACTTCGGTTGCAATGAGAGGAACTGCGCCTTACAATCAAGTTTTAACGCATGGTTTTACAGTTGATGCACAGGGTAAAAAAATGTCCAAATCATTGGGCAATGTTGTTGAACCACAAAAAGTTTTAAAAACATTAGGTGCAGACATTTTAAGATTGTGGGTTGCAGCAACTGATTATCGTGCAGAAATGGGCGTTTCTGATGAAATCTTAAAACGGGTTTCTGATTCTTATCGACGTTTGAGAAATACCGCACGTTTTCTTTTAGCGAATTTGCATGATTTTGATCCAAAACAACATTTGGTTTCAAAAGAACAAATACTCCCCTTAGATCGGTGGATCATTGATAAAGCATTTTATTTACAAAAAGACGTAATTGATGCTTATAATAAATATGAATTTCATTTGATTTATCAAAAGGTTCATCATTTTTGTGCAGTTGATTTGGGTGCATTGTATTTAGATATTATCAAAGATCGCCAATATACGATGAATAACAATAACTTAGCGCGACGTTCAGCTCAAACGGCAATGTATCATATTATTGAAGCATTAAGTCGTTGGTTAGCACCAATTTTAAGTTTTACTTCTGAGGAAATTTGGTCATTTATTTCTAAAGAGCGACCCGTTAATTCAGTATTTCTTGCGACTTGGTATGAAGGCTTGTTTGCATTAGATGAAAATAGTGAATTAAATCAAGCATTTTGGCAAAATATTTTTAATTGTCGTGAAATGGTGAGCAAAGAACTCGAGAAACTACGGGTCGCGGGTCAAATTGGTTCATCTTTAGATGCAGAAGTAGAAATTCACGCAGAGCAAACTCTCTTTGATCAATTGAGCAAATTAGCTGAAGAATTACGCTTTGTATTGATCGTTTCAAAGGTTAAAATAGTGCTTTCTGAGAAAACTAAAATAGAAACAATCGTTTCTCCGCATCAAAAATGTGTACGGTGTTGGCATCATCGGGAAGATGTGGGAAGCAATTCAGAACATCCAGAATTATGCGGTCGTTGTGTAGAAAATATTGGCGAAGGTGAGCAACGTCGGTTTGCTTAAATAAACAAAAATATAAGAAACCGTGTTTCTCAAAAAATAAGAAATACGGTTTTTTTATTTGAGAACGAGAAATGAAAATAACGATTTTTGGTTCGGGTTATGTGGGATTGGTAACGGGTGCTTGTTTAGCCGAAGTTGGGCATAAGGTATTGTGCGTTGATATCGATGAACAAAAGATTGCATCGTTAAAGAACGGAGAAATCCCCATTTACGAACCCGGGCTTGAAGAAATTGTCCACAGAAACATTTCAAATGAACATCTTTCTTTTAGTGCAAATTTAGAGGAAGGCGTAAAGCACGGGCTATTTCAATTCATTGCAGTTGGTACGCCACCCGATGAAGATGGTTCGGCGGATTTGCAATATGTGTTGTCGGTGGCGCAAACGATCGGGCAACACATGGATAACTATAAGATTATTATAGATAAATCGACCGTTCCAGTGGGCACAGCGGATAAAGTCCACGAAACCGTACAAAATGAGTTGAATTTACGCGGTTCGACGCTTGAATTTGATGTGGTGTCGAATCCTGAATTCCTTAAAGAAGGTGCGGCAATTGACGATTTTATGCGTCCCGATCGAATTGTGATTGGCGCAGAAAATCCGCGAACCATTGAATTACTTAAAGTTTTATACGCACCGTTCAATCGCAATCATGACCGTATGATTTGGATGGATGTTCGGTCAGCGGAATTCACAAAATATGCAGCAAATTCAATGCTTGCGACGAAAATTAGTTTTATGAATGAAATGGCGAACTTAGCCGAGCGTTGTGGCGCAGACATCGAAGCCGTGCGCAAAGGCATGGGTTCTGATCCGCGCATTGGTTATCATTTTATTTACCCAGGTGCGGGTTATGGTGGATCGTGTTTTCCTAAGGATATTAAAGCCTTAGAACGCACAGCTCGAGATTATGGGTATCAGGCAAAAATGCTTCAAGCGGTTGAAATGGTTAATGATGCGCAAAAACACGTTTTATTTCAAAAGATTAGCCGTCATTATCAAGGTGATTTGAAAGGAAAAACGTTTGCATTGTGGGGGCTTTCATTCAAACCCAAAACTGATGATATGCGAGATGCGCCGAGTCGCACGTTGATGGAGGCGTTGTGGGAAGTCGGGGCGACAGTGCAAGCCTTTGATCCTGAAGCAATAAAAGAAACCCAACGCATTTATGGTGAACGTAAAGATTTGATTTTATGTAAAAATATGCAAGAAGCCTTACAAAATGCAGATGCGTTAGTGGTTGTCACCGAGTGGAAAGTGTTTTGGAGTCCCGATTTCTCGCTGATTAAGAAATACTTAAAAGAACCGGTCATTTTTGATGGAAGAAATATTTATGATCCGGCGGTTCTAAAAACAGAAGGTTTCACTTATTATGGTATTGGACGTGGCGAGGTTTAAATTATGAAACAACATTTAGAATATTTATTACAACAAGCGATTTCTCAATTAAAAGAATCTTCTTTAATACCATCGGATTTGAATGTCGATATTCAATTAGAGAAAACCCGTGATCCAAAATTTGGAGATTTTGCTTGTAACATAGCAATGCAACTTTCTAAACAACTCAAACAAAAACCGCGAGATATTGCTGACTTAATTATTAAGCACTTGCCTGTTTCTGAAAAAATCACCAAAGTTGAAATAGCTGGCGCAGGTTTTATTAATTTTTTCTTAGCCTCAAATGCCTTTCTTCAAATCATTGACGATGTTCTAAATGCGGGTGAGCAATTTGGCAAACAACCCGCTAAAGATCAAACCGTTCAAGTTGAGTTTGTATCGGCAAATCCAACAGGACCTTTACACGTTGGACACGGACGCGGGGCTGCGTATGGTGCAGCGTTAGGAAATTTATTAGAAACCGCTGGTTTCAACGTGCATCGTGAATATTATGTAAATAATGCTGGTCGTCAAATGAATATTTTGGCAGCAAGTGTGTGGTTGCGTTATTTGGAATTGTGTGGAGAAACCTTTGCATTTCCAAGTAATGGTTATAAAGGAGATTATGTTTTTGATATTGCTGCAACCTTACATCGTGAAAATGGTTTAGCTTTTCATTTTCCTATTTCTAAAGTGTTTGAAAACATTCCTGCCGATGCGCCCGAAGGTGATAAAGAACTTCATATCGATGCATTAATTGAAAAAGCGCAATGTCTTTTAGGTTTAGAGAAATATGAAATTGTTTTTCAAGCAGGTTTGCAAGCCATTTTAGAAGACATTAGAAAAGACTTAGAACAATTTGGCGTAACCTATAATGAATGGTTTTCTGAACGTAGTTTAAATGCCGAACAAGCCATTGAAAAACTTAAAGAAAGCGGATTCACTTATTTGCAAGAGGGTGCATTATGGTTTCGTTCAACGGCGTTTGGTGATGAGAAAGATCGAGTATTAGTGCGAGATAATGGACAAGCGACTTATTTTGCTTCAGATGTGGCGTATCATTTGAACAAATTATCGAGAGGATTTGATCATTTAATTAATATTTGGGGTGCAGATCATCATGGTTACATTCCAAGAGTCAAAGCAGCCATGCAAGCCTTGGGAGCAAACCCAGAGAAACTAACGGTTTTATTAGTGCAATTTGCAACCTTATATCGTGGTAAAGAAAAAATCCAAATGTCGACACGCAGTGGTGAGTTTGTGACATTGAGAGAATTGCGTGAAGAAGTTGGTAAAGATGCAACCCGTTTTTTCTATGTTTTGCGTAAAAGCGAACAACACGTTGATTTTGATTTAGAATTAGCAAAATCTCAATCAAATGATAATCCTGTATTCTATATTCAATATGCGCACGCACGGATTTGTAGTGTGTTTCGTCAATTAGAAGAAAAGGGTTTCAAATGGGAAAGAAACCAAGCTAATTTATCGCTTTTAACTGATAAGCATGAGCAAGATTTATTAATAAATCTAATGCGTTATCCAGAAATGATTAATGCGGCTGCTCAAAATTATGAACCGCATCAAATTGCGTATTATTTGCGTGAATTAGCAAATGATTTCCATACTTATTACAATGCTTGTCAATTTATTGTTGAGGAAATAACGTTAAGAAATGCGCGTTTGACTTTAATTAAATCAGTGCAACAAGTCTTGCAAAACGGTTTGAAAATCTTAGGTGTTAGTGCACCGGAAACAATGTGAGGAAATGAACATGGCAACTAAAGAAGATAAAACCAGTTCTTATGCTTGGCAGTGGTTTCTTGGGGGCATAGTTGTTGGGATATTATTATCAGCGTTTGTGTATGCAAAATGGTTAATGAAACCAAATATAGAAAAAGCTGAACCTCAAAACGTTTCTCAAATGACCGAAAAAGTTGAAAAAACTGAAATAAAAACCGAAGAAAAGAAACTTGAACCAGAGAAAAAAGCTATTGAGAAAACAACAGAAACCCAGTTTGAATTTCATGAGAAACTTCCTAAAGATCAAGCGATAAGAGTTCCAGCGCCACCTCCCGTTAAAATTGAGCAAAAAGTGGAAGAAACACCTAAAACAACTACGCCAGTGCCTGCGGGAAGTATGATGTTACAAGTTGCTTCAACTGTTGATAAGAAAGCGGGCGAAGAAATGTTAGAAGATTTAAAGGAACTTGGATTTCAAGGCGATATTCAAGAAGCAACGGTTGGCGGTAAAGTTCGCTATAGAATTCGGGTAGGACCCTATATTTCTGGACAAACCGCTGAAGCCCAGAAAAAACTTAAAGAAAATGGCTTTGAAGGTATTATTGCAAAACCCTAATTAGCCCGATGTTTCAACCATGTGCGTTGGTAGTTTTGACGTGCATGTTGTTGAAGATGTTGACGAATTTTTGGGGAAACTTGTTCTAAAGTTAAAATCTGTGCAGGAAAAATTTCCTCACATAATAATAAATGCAATCCTAATTCAGATTCTAATATCTCACTGATTTCATTAATTTTTAATTCAAATAATGCCGCATCTAAGTTTGGATATAAATGATGACGCGGTATATCTCCTAATAAACCCTCTTGCAATGCACTCGGACATTCAGAATATTTTTTAGCATATTCAATGAATTGCTGAGGATTTTGCTTTAATTCTTGGACAATTTTTTCTAAGCGTTGTTTTGCGCTATCTTTTTGATTTTCTTGAAATTTATCATTAATCGTAATTAAAATTTGCCGTGCTCGACGACGTTCGGGGCGAGTAAATTTTTCTATATGTTGTTGATAAAAAGTTTCTATCTCTTTTTCAGTAATTTCAGGAACATACGCGCTCACCAACCGCATCGTTGCGTCAAATTTCAATTCACGAAACAACGCTGACCGCAAAAAATCTAGGGTTAAATGATTGGCGTGCAAATCCTCAAAAAAATCATTTTCGTTATTGTAACGTGCCCGCACCGTTGCAACCGATTGATCTAATTGAGAAATATCCACGACTACCATTTGTGCTTCGGGTGTTCCTAATACTCGACTTTCTAAATCGAGAGTTTGCTCGGCTTGTTGTCGGATTTGCGACAATTGTTCTTCGTTCAAATCTTTAGGTGCTTTGGATAATTTTTCCAATGAAATCCGTAAGATATGATACGCCAATACGCCTTCATTCATGAATACTTTCTCCAAGAGAAACTAAAGCAGATTCAGGAAGTTGCAAAATTCGGTCGCCAAAAATCACTTGATACGCGACTTCTTCATCGTTGCGAACCACTTTATAAACCTCGCCAATATCACCTTGTTTTGCAACAATATTTCCTTGAATGGCGAGAATTTTTGTGGTTCGGACTTTTTCGCGGGTTTCGAAATGACTCGGTATCCAAGGCTCTGATTGTAATTGCAATTCTTCCTCACGACAGCCCACCATTCGATCTAATTCTAAAAAATGCACGGTGTAAATAATTTGATCTTGTAAAAATGTTCCAATGTTTGTCACATATCCCACACTGCCGCGTTTTATTAATAATGCGCCAGTTGCAATGTTGGGAAATGTCCCGTCATTTCGAATATTTCGAATCACGCGGACACTTTCTCCATATTCAAATTGAGGAATCATGCGGGCTTCCGAGAAATCGCAGAAATAGGGATTGAAATCACTTGAGGCTCAAAACGTTTAAAGACTTTAAACACCTTTTCTTGTTGCGCAGTTGAAACCACAAAATCTTGATATGCGCGTTGTAATTGCTCACGATACATATCAATATCCAAGTGATTTTTATCGCATTTGCTCAAATAATCATGAAAACGTTGTAAAATATGCAAACGATTAACATGGACAACTTTCGCATCAAAAGGAATTTCAAAATATTCTAAAAATTCTTCTGCGCTATTTAATTCTTGTAAGTCTTCTTCTAATTCACACATGACTATTCTCCCTAACAACAGTTAATAAAGCCTTTGATCCTAAACGATCTTGTGGGTCTAAAGTGGTAATTTTTTCTAAACGTTGAATTGCTTGATCGGGTTGATTTAAACGCAAATATAAATACGCATTTCCTTTCAAAGCTGTTAAATAAAAGCGCACCGATATTTTATCACTTTTTTCGATTCCTTCAATCGTGACCATTTGCCAATCTTTGAAACCAAGTTTTTCTCCAACTATTTTTAAAACTTGCTCACCAATATCTAACGCATCTTGATAACGATGTTGATAATAAAAATAACGGTATAATCCTACCAACACCATCAAGTGATTCGGTGCAAGGGTTTGCGCTTGTATTAAAAACGTTTCTGATTGCGCAGGTTGTTCTGGATAAATATCGGCAGCTTGTTTTAAGAGTTGCTCAACTTCTAATGATAAAGGTTGCTCAAAATACAAATCACCGTCTAATCCATCGAGTAAGTCCATGTTTAAATCCTAGCCCTATAAAAATTCAATAAATCCATTGAGTTAGGCGTTTTTTTAGTGGTTTCTGCAAATTGTCTGATCCGCGACAATAACCGTTCTGCCGTTGTGCGATCTAAGGTCAATCCCAACGCTTGATACGCATGAATCACCCCGTGCGTGCCCGAATGTTTGCCCAATACCAATTGATGCGAACGTCCCATTTCTGCGGGGTCAACCCCTTGATAATTCTGCAAATCTTTCAATAAACCATCGACATGAATGCCTGCTTCGTGGGTAAAAACCCCATCGCCGACCAGACTTTTATGCCAACCGACAGGACGTTGCGCCGCTGATGCAACTAAAGTCGACAATTGTTGATAATGTTTTAAATCCACGCCCGTATCTATTTGATGTAAATGGCGTAATCCCATTACCACTTCTTCGAGTGCGGCATTTCCCGCTCGTTCGCCCAAACCGTGAACTGTCGTGTTTGCGTGGGTTGCGCCGCCCAAAATTGCCGCTAAAGTGTTGGCGGTTGCTAATCCTAAATCATCGTGTGCATGAATTTCTAAATCTAAATCAACAGCTTGGCGTAATTGTTCGAAACGCGCCCGAATCCCAAAAGGCTCCATAATTCCAAGGGTATCCGCAAACCGAAAACGCGATGCGCCTGCTTTTTGTGCGGTTTCCGACACTTGGCATAAAAAGTCTGGATCAGCTCTCGATGCATCTTCACCGCCGACGCACACTTCAAACCCTTCATTTAAAGCACTTTTTACTTGCCAATCAATCTCTTGCAACACCCAATCGCGGGTTTTGCCGAGTTTGCGAGCGATTTGAATATCTGAAACCGGCATTGATAGATCAATCATTTGAACTTTCAAACCCCGACAGCATTTCAAATCATCACTGCGCATCCGACTCCAAATCACCAAATGTGCATTTAAATTTAATTTTATAATCTCTTGAATTGATTCATATTCTTCAGTTCCCATAGAAGGAATACCGATTTCTAATTCGGGAACACCAATGGAATCTAAATGTTGAGCAATGGCGAGTTTTTCTTCTAAAGAAAACGCCACGCCCGCCGATTGTTCGCCATCGCGTAAAGTCGTATCGTCAATAATAATTTTCTGGTTTTGCATAAGAAATTCCTTTTGTTTATCTCAACACAGCAGAGGTTATGCCATCCATTTATCTATATGAAAAATAACGAAAAATTTAAAAAATGATTGCATCATTATCGACAATTTGTAGCAAACCATACAAATCAAAAATTGATGATTATAGTAATATTACATCATATATAGATTAATTAGAGAAATAGTTAATTAACTCTCGTTTTTTTCTACACTTAAATAACCTTCACTTCCTTTATATTTCAATAGAAGACCTACTGCACTGACACCGTTCTCTTGATCTAATGGTTTTTCACTGTTTATCATTTCTATCAACGACATTTTCTTTTCCATTTTCTTTCTCCTTCTTCATTTTATATTCGGTATAATTGCTATATTGCTATAAATAAAAAAGGGTAATCAAATGATTACCCTTTTCTTTTATGTTTTTGTCAATTTTCAAAATTTTAAGCTCTTGTTTTAGCTTGTTTTTTTCTTTCTGACGTTGTCCTGATTTAGATTGAACGTGTGCACCACCTTTGCGTAATAACGGGGAACACGCCACCGGATTTCTAACTTTATGCCGACGCATAACTTGCTCCTTTAATAAATTTGAATTTGTAGCATACTCAAACTTATTAAAGAAGTCAAGCAGTTATTTCTTAGGTTGTTCAACAGGTTTCTTTTCTTCCGCAGGTTTATTCGCGGGTATTTCTGCGGGCGGTTTTTTATTCTCAGGTTTGCTCGTTTTTTCATTAATGATTTCTGCGGGTGGTTTGTTAGGCAAAAATCTTTGATTATTTAAACGTTTTGTATAACGTTGAAACTCTTTTGCAGAAGGCGTTTGTAATAACGGTGCTTTTATTGGAAAGTCTGGCACAATTAATTGATCTTTCTTATCTGGATGCGTCAAATTAAAACGCACAAACAAACGCGCTTTTTGTATATCTAAAAACTCCTCTTCTTTTTGAATTTCAAACCGATCAATGTTTTCACCTGTTAATGTTCCGTCCTCTGTTGTAATGGAAGGATAAGGCGTGACTTGTTGTCGTGCTTCAAACGCTTTTTTGCTCTGTATTGGTGAAGGCGCGTTCTCTAATTTTTTGAAATTGCCTTCTAAGCAATGTTTATCTCCAAAAGACTCCTCGTACCAATCCATGTAACACTCCGCAGGAGGGCGTGCTGGCAAAGGTACTGGCTTAGGAATTCTTTGTTTTAAAGGAATGCGTTTCTCACCTGTTAAACGCCGCACTGGGATTTCAAATTTCAACGTATGAGGTTGAGCATCTTCCAATGAATCAAAATCTTCTGGTTTTGCACTGTGCTTACGAATCATTTCTAATAAAGCCCAATAGCCCCGAAATTCAAAAATAGCGGTATCATCTTCTCCCGCAAGACTAATGCCTTGAGAAACCCCATCTAGAAACGGACGAAATGCAGAATTTCGTGCCCATCTAAAAGAGAAACGCATTGACTCACCATACATCCAACGATCATTGAAATGCCAAGAGCCTTCTCTATCTGCAACTAAATTTGGTTTAATCACTTTTTTCTTTGGTTGTCCATTAATAAAAGTATTTGTACCATGTCCACCTTTCTCTAAATGCCAACCAATAACTTGATTTGCAGCGTGCTCTCGTTCTTGATTCACTCTGAAATCAACCACAAAATCTAAAATAGGTTTGCTCACTGGCATGGGTTGTTTAATTAACGGTTCTAAAAAGAGTTTTACTGCTTCTAATTTATCCAAAAATTGAATCACTGCCTCACGATTTTTCTCAAATGTTTGGCTATTATTGATAAACTCTTGCAACCCTTCGCCATACGTCATATAAATTGCAAATAAATTTTGAACTTGCTCTGGATCGGCTTCACTAAAAGCGGGTTGTTTTGAAACCGCTGCAAAAGGAAATTTTCCAGCCAATTTTTGATTAAAAAAGTCAGCAACCAAATGATAACGACGATAGGCTTCTAAATCTGCAATAAAACGACATTGCTCAAATAACGAAGTATGTAATTTTGATAGCTTTTCAATAAAGAAATCACCAGAGTTTCTTCCCGCATCTTCTAATTCTGTGAAACAATTGCTCAAATTAATTTTATTCATCCCGCTGCGAATAAAATTTTCAAGTTTTGTTAAAGAATTTTCAGGGTCTTCATTTTCGTATTTGAAAAGCTCGGTGTACATCCGCGTCCAACGAGGAATAACATCACCTTGTGCTTGTTTTCCTAACGAAGATTTATTTGACAAATACGTTAATAAAGGTTGCGCATATTTTTGAGCTAGAAAACGCGCTCGATCACGCTGGGTTTTCAAATAAAACTCGGTTTCTACTTTATCACTCACACCAAATGCTACCGCAGATAAGGGCTGCAAATTATCCCATCTAATAAAGAAATCTTGGGTTTTAACGGTGTACAAATTGCTTTCTTCTAGGAATTTATTTGTACTCATTAATAAATGCTGTGCTTGTGCAATTCCTAACGTGTCGAGCATTTCTTTTGCTTGAGCAAAACGTTTCGCTTCTGGGCTTTCTGTTTTACCCAGTTGCTCAAAAAATACACTCATCCAGCTTAACAACGGTGCTGCTTGAATAAAGTTTTGAATTTCTTGATCTAAAAGCTCTTCCAAATGAGGTGTTTTTTGAGAAGTTTCTCTCACTTGAATGGTTTGTGCTTTCGCTAATGCGTGCATAATATGTGTATAAAATTCTGCATAGCTTTTTTCTTTAATGCGTTTCTGCACACTGAACGGGTATTTTTCTATATTTGCTAAAAATTCACTGTAAAGATTTGCACTGTTAATTATTTGTTGTAATTGTTGAGTTTTCCATAATTGGGTGCTATTTAATGCAACCTTAGTATTTGGAACAAGTTTTTTAATTCCAGAAAGCGGATTTTCTGCAATATTAGGCATAATAAAATACAATTGTTGCTTGCATTGTTCAAACAATTGCATTTGAATTTCAAAATGCTTATTTGTAAAGAAGTCATTTGTTTGAGGATTGGTTTCTTGTTTAGGATAAAGCTGCACATAGCAATTAACAGGCGTTACTTTATCCAAATCATTATTAATAAAATTTTCTAATGCAATTAAAGCATTTTCTGGTTTTTCAGTTTCATATTTAGATAATTCAATTTGAATCTTTTTCCAACGAGGAATTGCATCTGCATATTCCACTCGTGTTTGACTTTCTTTATCTGCAATAAAAGTGAGCAATGGTTGCGCATAATCTTTTGCAAGTAATTTAATGCGTTCTCTCTGAGTTTTCAAATAATTAGTTAGCTCAATTTTATCATTCACTGTAAATGAACTAAATGATAAAGGTTTCTCCATTTCTCCAATAAAGAATTTATCGCCTTTCAAATGATATAAATTATCTTCTTGTAATAACAAATCAGTTTGCTGTAATAAACGAAATGCTTGCGTTAAAGTTAATTCTAATAATTCTGCTTTTGAAACAGAGAATTTATCTTTATGCGATGATTCATAATTTGAAACCGTATCTAAGAAAGCAATAAACCAATCTAGTTTCTCAGTTGCTTCAAAGAAATTAGTGATTTCACCTTTCAATCCTTCTTCAAAACTAACACTTCCATTATTCCACGCATGAGTTGCAATGCTTTGTGAATGTGCAAGTTTATCAATTAAATCAATATGAAACTGCGCATAACCTTTTTGTTCAAAATCTTTCTTTTCTTGATCAGGTAATTTAGGATATTCGGTTTCTACAAAATTACTAAAAGTTTCAGCAAATTCTGTTGCTTGTTGTAATAAACTTACATCCCAAAATATTCCTTCATTTAGAGCAAATTTAGCTTTAAGGGTTTGTTTATTGGTATTATCGATTTCCTTAATCGACAAATAGAGTTGTTTTTCTTGGCATTTCTTAAAAAGAAGGCTTTTTAACTTTTGTTGTTTTTGAACAAAGAAATCCCCATTTTCTTGATCTAAATTGGGATCAAATAAGCGACTATAACAATTTTCTAAATTCACATCGTCTAAATCATTTAAAATAAAACTTTCTAACGCTTTCAAAGAGTTTTCTGGTTTCTCCGTATCATATTTAAATAATTCCATGTATAAACGTGTCCAACGAGGAATTACCGTCCCAGTTCCTAACTCTGCTGGGATACTTTTTCCTGCCAAAAAATTTAATAAAACTTGTGAATAATTTTGAGCAAGATAATGCACTCGATCTCGTTGCGCTTTCAAATAATAGTTTAACTCTTCTTTATCGCTCACATTAAATGCAATGAAAGCAATATTTTTGTCATTTTCTTTAGTGCTGAAAAATTCAGTTTGACGTGGTTTATACAAATCATCTTCTTCTAAAATACGATTAGTTGCTGAAAGCAAACGATAAGCCTGTAATACAGTGACTGATTCTAAATCATCATAGAAATTTGTAAATTTTTCTTGAGTAACTTGCTCATTTTTGAAATCTTTTATAAATTGCAATAATGACGATAAATGAACCGCCGATTGAGTAAAATTATCAACTTCTTTACGCATTCTTTTCTCAAAATCTGCACGCATTTTATTCGGGTAAATTTCAACTGCTTGTGAGGAGGAAATTTTCAGCATTAAGTTATTATAAAGCTGTGAATAACCAGCATTTTTTGCAATTTCTTGCAAACTTTCAGGGAATTTTTTTAATTCATTACTTAAAAACTGATGAAATGATTCTGCAAGTTTCACGGATTGACTCAGTTTATTGGCATCCCATAACAAAGTTTTATTTGCTGGAATTTGAGAAAGCAACGGTTGAACATTTTGAGTTTCAAGCATGAAATCACGTTGTAAAAACTCATTAATTACGCCATTTAAATTTAGCACAGCTGGCGATAAAGTCAAACGCGCATCGGTGGACTCTTTACTTTCTTCTTTATTATCAGTTTTCTCTGTTTTTTCTTCCTCATTTTCTTTTTGAGGTTTTTCTTCTGATTTAAGAACATTTATAGGTTTGAGTAAAGCACCCGTCAAATTGCTATGATGACTTTGTAATTGCTCGCGTAATTTAACAAACGCAGTACGCGCTGTTTCGTTCATTTGATTACTAGTTTCTTGCCCCAATAAAGGAACATCGTTAATATCTTTTAATAATTGCGTAAAATCAGCACCCAAATCAAATTCTGCACTAATCATCCAAGCTGCTTCAGGTTGATTTAAATAATTTTTAATTTCTAAGGTGCTCTCGTTAATTTTCTTTAAAATATCAAACCATTCTGTATAACGACTGACTTGCGCTAAATTATCAAGTTGCTCTGAAAGATTCTTAACTTTTATTTCCAAAGTATTTGCTTTAAAAATCCTTGCATACAAATCCTCTTGCAAGCCTGCTAATTTAGTACGAATTTGCGATTGATAAAGCCCAAAATCAAATGCTGGATGCTCTGCTTGTGCAATAGCTGTTGAATATAACTGCGTATCCGTATAAAAATTCACAGGTAAAACCACTTGATACAAATATTCAACTAAATTACTAATACCTCTTATCTGAGTTTTACTTTCTTTTAACCCATTGAAAAAATCAATATTTTTATTTATATCCGTTGTTTTTTTGATAAACAAAGAAAGTTTTTGAAATTCAACAAGTTGTTTAAATGCTTTATTATCACTATCAGCATTATTTTCTTCAGTATTTTCCTTTAAAAGTTCTCTAATTTTTCGATGCAATCCTTGATATATCCAATCCAAAATTAATTGGCTATAAGTGACGGATAGTGCATCAATAACTTGTTGATCTATTTGACTAAACCACGACGATGGAATCCATTTTGATTTCATACTATCAACATTTAATAACGCAAATTGATTTAAAAGATTTTTAGCACTATTTTCTTGAGTATGTTTTAAATCTGAGAAATAAGCATCATTAAATCGAACATTTGCTTTTAAAGTATGCAGTGCATCAATGTCTTTAATGCTTTGAGTAAAAATATTATTTAAAATGGTTTTTCTTTGTTCTATTTCTTTAAAAGAAAACCATTGCGTTACAACGCTAAATAATAACAAACCAGCAGTGGAAACTTGCATTACACGCAATAATTTATTTTGAATTTTATGCGTGTTACGAACTGGTTTTGCTAAACCCGCTTCTGCAAAGATTTTTTCTTTAAATAATTGCGCTAAAAAAACAGGAATAGGTTTCAAATGAGAAACACTTTCTGTGCTTGGTGTAAAATTTAATTGCTCAGATGTTAGAGGATTAACCTGTTGATTTGATTGAATTTGCCCCACATCGCCTGTGAAATAAATTCCTCTCAATAAAAAGGCTTCATGATAAGAACTTGATTTAAAAATTTGCTCCAAATAAGTACGCAAATTATTAAAGACCGGACGCAGATTATGTGGAAATAAAAGAAACGCATCATGATTTGAAAATGTTTTTTCAGTTGCAACAATTTCTAATTGTAATTGATTTAATTCTTGATAGATTTTTTTAAACGCATCATCAATAAGAGTTGTATTAAAAGGCGTTTCTAAAGAAAAAGGATTTGACCAACCAAAGATATTTTCTAATAAATGAGGAGGTAAAACTTGACAAAAATCTTTAAATCCTTCAACACAATCTGTTTTCGTAATTAAAATATAAATTGGTAAGCGCATTCCTAAGATTTTTTGAGCTTGCCAGAGTTTTTGATAAAGCATTGAGCCTTTTTTAAACAAAATGTCGGCATTATTGTTTTGAATTAAATCAGTTGCTGGAATTGAAATAATTAAACCATCTAATGGACGGCGTTCTCGTTTGATTTGTAATAAACGCAAAAAACCTTTCCAACCGCGTTCATCTGATAATAATGTTTGGGTTGCATTATCTTGATATAAAACACAATCTCCAGCAATATCAAAGACAATTCCTTGATTAAAGAAATGCCAATTACAACCTTTTGTTGTTGATTGATTTTCAAAAGAAAATGGTTTAGTTAAAGTGACATTAGATAATGCGGTAGTTTTTCCACTGTCAACTTCTCCCAACATAAGAAACCAAGGGATTTGATAACGAGCATCTTTTCCAGAAATATATTCTTCAAGTTTTTGTAAGTTTTGGCGAAAACTTTTCTCTAAATCAGGCAAAGAAATATGACGAATTGTGGCGGTGGGTTTTTTCTTAAAAATCCACCATTTTTTTGATTCAAGCCATATTGAAAATTTTGATTTCTGGGGTGTTTCTGGTTCTTTAATATTTTGCGCGGCAATTTTAGCGGCTTCAGGTGATAATGGAGGCGTTGGAGCTTTAGGTATTTGAGGTAATTTTGCGGAAGCATTGGGAAATAAAATTTTATACAATGCACTAACTGCAACCAAACCAAAAATGATAGAAAATACGGTTAGTAGAAAGGTTGGAGTTCCTCCTAACAAATAACCAAAAATGGTTTGTATTTGTGAAATAATTGAATTCATATCCATAAGAAAATCCTTTTTATTTTCAATGATTTGTATCAGAAGATAAGACTTTAGCTTTTATAATCTGAGTCATTGTTTGTTCTAAATCATGAATGGTATTTTTCCAGAAAAAATGAGAAGTAAGAAAACTTCCTGTCGTTACTAATATAAAAATTACGATCCAAATACGCAAAGCTGGCAAACGTTGAGTATTAGGTTCTTTTACCGTTGAAATATAAGCAGAAGGAAAGAGTTTCTTATCTGGATTGAAATAAAGTTGATCGTGCAAATTATCGGCATCATGATGTGTAATAAAAGTGAACAACTGACGGCGATAACGTTCTAATGTTCCATCACTTACAAGATTGCGATATTTTCCTTGAAAACCAATTGCTAAAGCAATTAAATAAATTCGAGCAACATCTGCATAAATTGGATTACTTTCTGTTAATAATTGATCTAATTGGCGAAATATTTTCTCACCTGCAATGTAAGAATTAAATAAATGGGTTTCTAATAAATTATTTCGCCATTCTTCTTTGTGATCCCAATTTACAACGTGTAAGAAAATTTCATCAACTAATCCTACCATTAAATATTGAATATTTTGGTATTGAGTTGCTCCAAATTCTCCTCCTTTTTTACCTGATTCAGCGCGTTGGCGCTCTAAAATAGTGAGGAGTTTTTGATGAATGTAAGTTGGGGTAATTTTTGTTGAAATTGGGGCGGTATTTTCTTTTATAGATAAATGAACGCCACCTAATTGAATGCTGCGTTTAATTTGAACAATTTCGCTATAAAATTCATGAAAACAAAGATAGAGAAATGATTCATTTTGTTCGATAGAAAATAACATAATCTTAATCCTTATTTTTCATATAAAATACGATTTCTGAAGGGAAGCCGCGTTCTTTATTATTGTAAATGGTGAGCGTTTCGCCTTGCGTAATGAATTTCTCATCGACTTGCACTTGAAATAAAACAATCCCACGCAATGAAATAACACCAATATCATCATCCTTTTCAATTTCTCGTCGATTTCCTCCTAGAATTCGTTTATCTCTCATTTCTAGGATTTTATCAGATGTGCCAATAATAGCATCTTGAATCCACTCGATTGTATCTTTTTTATTCGATAAAGGATGAATGCGTACACCAATTACAAAAATATTTTTTAACTCTTTGTTTATTAAAGATAAAGCAAAGAGTTTTTCTTTATCTAATTCAAATGCAACCACCAAATAAGATTCGTGAATACTATCAAGCATTTGATTGATAAATTGCAATAAAGGATGAAAGGTATTTTTTAGATCATTATGATTATAACTGGGGAACACAGGCGGTAATAATGCACCCGCGAATCCCGATAAATTACCCGCCATTCCGCATAATGTTACATATAACAAATAAGGGTGAATATTTTTAGCGTAAATTAAGGCTTCTAATTGAGGAAGAGTGCTCACTAAACCTTGAATAATTAATTGGGTTTCAAATAAAGCAGGTTTATCCAAACGTGCAATGGAAGAAGGTGCTTTTAAGCGTTCAGAAAGAAAGGTGGCTTTTTCTCTCACTCTTAATACAATTGAATGTGCAGTTTCATATAAAGCATGGGTTTCTTGAATGCTAAAGGTTGGTGCAATAAAATCTGTTAAAACAAAGTTCTCTTGTTGATAACTAATTTGAAAGAGAGGAAAACTGGTAAATTTATAAGAAGTTTGTTCTTCTAATAATAAACGGACTTGAGGTTTTAAGCGAGGCATTTGTAGAGGATTATCACCCGTATTATTGTCTGCGACGGGTTTTCCTTCAATAGCAATATAACGAGCGGCGTAATTTTGAGCCGTATAATCTAAAGAACTTTGCAAGGTAGAAACCGCTAAATAAACGGTTAAAGGCTTGGTTTGAAGAGTGGTTTGATAGGGTTGCAAATCTAATTCTAAAGTGGTTTCTGGCGCACGCAAAGCAATCACTAAGCCATCGGGCATAATTGCTTCTAAATCAATGACACACAAACGTCCGCCTAATAATAAAGACGTATCAATTTTGCAATGATGAATGCCCCAAAAAAAAGGTTGCGCAGACATCATGCGATATTGGAGCAATTGCTCAGTTCTACGCGACCATTCTTGGAAATGTTGCGGAGAAAGTAACATACCTTCGTGCCATTGGATGGCATCGGCGATTTCAAATGCGTCTTTCATGGTTTTTGTAATTTAGGAAATATGAGCTAAAATTAAATTCTTTCAATACTAAAAGTCAATACTTTCTCCAAAGTATTTAATTTTGTGATTAACATCAATAGCCTATCAATCCCAATTGCCACGCCCGCGCAATCTGGCAAACCCGCTTCTAATGCGGCTAAAAAGCGTTCATCTAAAGGCGAATAAATTGTATTCTCTTGATTTTTAAAAGAAATCTCTTTTTCAAAACGACGACGTTGCTCGATAGGATCGGTTAATTCGTGAAACGCATTCGCCAATTCAACCCCTTTAAAATATACTTCAAATCGGCTTGCCACTTGTGGATCGTGTGGATTTAAGCGCGCTAAAGCCGCTTGTGAGGCGGGAAAATCATACACCATCACGGGTGCATCAAATCCCAACGACGGCTCAATACAATGCGATAGAATGAGCTGCAAACAGGTATCGCGGTCGGTTTGATCGGCATTGTACGCGGTTTTTTGATACACTAACGTCCGCAATTTAGCGAGGGAAATATCGAGCGGATCAAAATGCAAGGTTTCTTGAAACAAATGCCGATAACTGCATCGATGAGCGGGAGGAAAATCCGCCACTTCGCATAAGAACTCCGCAACCTCGTTCATTAATAAATCTTGATTAAAATCAGGGCGATACCATTCTAAAATGCTAAATTCTGGATTATGCCAACGCCCCGTTTCTCCATCTCGAAAAGCGTGCGTTAATTGAAAAATCGCCCCACTTCCTGCCGCTAACAAACGTTTCATCGCAAGTTCGGGAGAACTTTGCAAATACAACGGACGAGAATTTGAACCGTGATAATGGGTTACGAAAGGATTGATGCCATTTTCGGGCGCGCAAAACGACGCTAAAATAGGCGTTTCGACCTCCAAAATCTTGCGATCCGCAAAAAAACGTCGAATTCGTGCGTAAAGTTCGGCGCGACAGTGTAAAATTTCCAAACTCGCGCTGGGTTTCCAATGTGTTTGCATGAGAAATGATTAATTTAATGTTTAAAAAATGCTTCAAAAAGATGTTTCTTTTAATACTTATTCTGCTAAAAAGCAACTTTGTTTTAGCTGACCCGCCGTTTGCGTCCATGTCACAAGATTTTTCTCCCGTCCATGAATATGAATTAAAAGCCGTTTTTCTTTATAATTTGGGACACTTTGTAACGTGGCAACCTCATTCTTTGAATAATGGTTATTTTTTAATTTGTGTGTTAGGAAAAGACCCCTTTCAAAACAGTTTAGAATTAGCAACTTCTGGAAAACAACTCCAAGGTCAACCCGTTAAATTACGTTATTTGAAACGGGTAGAAGAAGGTTTAGATTGTCAAACCATGTTTATTAGTCAATCCGAAGAATCTTCTCTTCCAAGCATTTTACCAACGTTAGAAAAATATCCCATTTTAACCGTCAGCGACATGACTAATTTCTTATCCGAAGGAGGCATGGTTCGTTTTGTAATAAATAATGATAGAGTACGTTTGCAAATTAACAAAAATAACGCCAATAAAGTCGGTTTAAGCATTAGCTCAAGATTGCTTACTGTTGCTGACCTTTTTAAGTAAGAAAAAATTTAAGGAACTCAAATGTCAGACCCTCATCGTAGAATTGAAGCACCTCATAACAATCGCCGTGATTGGCAAAATGTGAAAAACACGCTCCCTTATTTGTGGGAATACAAAGGACGGGTTTTAATTGCACTTTTCAGTTTAGTTCTCGCAAAAGCTGCAACCGTTGGTATTCCATTGATTTTAAAAGATATTGTGGATTTCTTATCTCAAACTCCCAATGCACAATTGATTTTACCCGTCATGCTTTTGTTTGGTTATGGAATGTTAAGAATGGCGAGCGGTTTCTTCAATGAATTACGCGATGCGATTTTTGCAAAAGTCCGTTATCGAGCAATGCGCCGTTTATCCAATACCGTTATGCGTCATTTGCATGATTTGTCACTGCGATTTCATTTGGAAAGAAAAACAGGTGCAATTTCTCGTGATTTAACTCGAGGAACTCAAAGCGTTAGTTCTTTAATGAATTATATGGTTTTTAATATCATTCCAACCATTGCAGAGTTTTTATTAATCGCATTCATTCTCCTAATTCAATATGATTTAAAATTCACGATTGCAATCTTTGTGACGGTAATTATTTATGTTACATTTACCTTTGCAATTACTAATTGGCGAATGCACTATCGTCATGATATGAATGCCTTAGAATCTGAAGCAAACAACCAAGCAGTGGATAGTTTAATTAATTATGAAACGGTAAAGTATTTCAACAACGAACCTTTTGAAATCAATCGTTATGATCAAACGATGAGCAAATGGGAAGAAGCTGCGACAAATAGTCAAGTTTCTATGTCGGCATTGAATTTTGGGCAAGGTGCAATCATTGCAATCGGTGTGACAGTTCTTATGTTTATGGCGGCGCAAGGTGTGGTAGAAAAAACCATGAGCATCGGTGATTTGGTATTAGTGAATGCGTTTTTATTACAACTCTTTATCCCGTTGAATTTCTTGGGTGTAGTTTATCGGTCAATCAAATACGCTTTGGCAGATATGGATTTGATGTTTAAACTTTTAGAAGAAAAACCTGAAATTGTCGATGCAAATAATGCAAAAACTTTAAACATAGAAAATGCGGCAGTAAATTTTAAAAATGTTTCATTTCATTATCAACCCGAACGTCCGATTTTAAAAAACATTTCATTTGAAATCCCCAATGGAAAGAAAATAGCGGTGGTTGGATCGAGCGGGGCGGGTAAATCAACTTTAGCACGGTTGTTATATCGTTTCTATGATGTTGCTGAGGGTTCAATTCAAATAAATAATCAAGAAATTCGTGATTTGACGCAGCAAAGTTTAAGAGCTGCAATTGGGATTGTTCCGCAAGATACAGTTTTATTTAATGAAAATATTTATTATAACATTGCGTATGCGAATCCAAATGCGCCCAAAGAATCGGTCGAACAAGCAGCAAAACTTGCGCATTTACATGAGTTTATTATCTCATTGCCAAACGGATACGAAACCATTGTCGGCGAACGTGGCTTGAAATTATCAGGTGGAGAAAAACAGCGGGTTGCAATTGCACGAGCGATATTCAAAAATCCTCGAATTTTGATATTTGATGAGGCGACATCTTCTTTAGATTCTCGCACCGAACAACATATTCAACAGGCTTTGCAAGAATTAGCGGAACATCATACTACTTTAGTGATTGCACACCGTTTATCGACCATTGTGGATGCTGATGAAATTTTAGTAATGGAAAGCGGAGAAATTGTTGAGCGTGGAACGCATAATAACTTATTGCAATATAGTGGAGTTTATGCTCGAATGTGGGCATTGCAACAGCAAGAACAAAATTTAGAAAATTAAATCGGATTTTGGGATGAAAATAGATTTTAATCAGCCATCGATTGTTTGGCTGGATAACAAAAGAGAAAACCCCGTTATTTTCTTAATGAAAACGACGGGGTTTAAGGTATTTGGTAGTGATCAAATTAGGATGCCAATGAAAGAGAAGAATTATAATGTTAAATAAAATGAATAAGAGAAGCGATATGGTGGGAAAGTTTCTTAGAAAAAGATAAG
>DYRG01000111.1 GCA_020718845.1 Thiomargarita sp. | reverse complement strand
AACAAATTCAGGCGACCATTTCGACCAATCAGCTCGCCGTTTCTCCACAATCTTCAGACAGGAAATAGAGCAAGTCTCTATCGGTGCAGACTTCTTGTGCAAGGGTTCCTGTGCACAAGGTACCATGTCACACTTCTTGCAATTTTGTTGCAGCAAGATAGTGGCGTAAGCAGTATTGTACAAGCAAAATATGAGTGTATCAATGGCCTAACCTACACTTTACAGGTGACGATTGCTAAGCGACCGAATGCAAACATTCAAAGAGTTAAATCAGGCTAATTTAATTTTATATCTGATAAATTTAGTCCGACAAGTAATGAGATTTGATGTAGAATGCAACAACTGTCAGTACTAGTACATTTTGAACAGTGAACATGTAAATGTGATCAGATTGACCGCGCAGTTAAATTTGCACTAAATAAACAACTGTTGCTATTTGAGTGAACGTCTTAACTCGAGCATCAGTAATGCGTTCTCGACATTTAGCATCAAATTTCAGCCAATTTCTAGCGACACAATGTTTTGCTGTATCGCGCTAGATAAGAATTTTTTTGTTGATTTCTAGCTTAGCAATCATTCCGTGTCAAATTCTTAAATAGCCTGAGAAGGCTAATGTTCTTACACACTTTACCTGCCTCCAAACAAATCTTTTTTGTTATTTTTCGTTTCAAGATCATCAAATCTCGAAATAGGTGGCAAATAAAAGGAAGTCAGATTCTTTTACTTTTCTTGTATTTACTATTTGTATGAAATTTGCGATCATGTTCACGGTATGTTTATAGCCGAGTTTCGGCAAAGGTGCTGCAGAAGAAATAAATCCTACGTTTTTGTTGGCCAATGTAGAAATCAGCCGACGCAAAATCACACAATATGTGTAAAATCTATTAAAAATGGCAGCCACCGTTGAGCATTTCATTTATAAAAGATTGTGCATAAAATGCAGAGTTCTTTCACTTTTCTGCGGTAGAAATGTAACCATTTGTGTAACTCCAACAGTAGCGCCGAATGATATTTTTATGTTATTCGGCGCTACACGTTTGTGTCCAAAAATAATAGGCGAAATATTGCATTAAGCAAAGTGTCAAAATAACACGAAATAATTAGTTATATATTAGGATAAAATTGAAGTTAAATAACCTATAACGTATCCAAATGAAATAACGATCAGTAAAACATTTATAAACTTATTTGTTTGTTTATTTACAACTATCCAATACGAAGATACAGGTTAAAGTAGGTCCGTGGCAATTTAAAGTAATCTCGTCTAATTACGAAGCAGCTACGAGAATCTACGAGAATACGAATACGTCATTTCGTGTTAATCGTCTGTCAAATGAATAAATAGTTTATGATGAATTAAACAATTAAATGTTAATAAAA
>DYRG01000110.1 GCA_020718845.1 Thiomargarita sp. | reverse complement strand
ATGGGTTTAGTTATTCTCAAATCTAATTCATTTCACATCAAACGTAAAATATAAAATAGAACTTTATCCTCATGCTGAGTTTGAACATAAGGTAGGGTGTCGCGAAATTCTTGAAATTCCTAATAAAGAAACTCTCAAAAATGGTTGGGACGAACCAACTGACAAAATTATTTTACCAGCTGAATCCGAATCAATGGGGTTTTTCTTTCGTAATTTAGAATCATGTTTTTTCTATAATTTTCAAGTAGCATTTCTTAAAGAAGAAACAGGATTAATAAATACTAATTCACGCTATTTAGATGAAAAAGGAACGAATTTAAAAGTCCTTCTCTACAATATGCTGATAAATAAAGATCAGGAAACTTCGGGCAAATTTCGTGTTTATCTGGAAGATTTTGAACCAGCTTTTCGTGGGATTATTTTTAATCCATACGATGGTGATATTGAATGGCAATTTAATCTCGGTGGTAAACCACCTCGCTTAGAAAGTTTTCCCGCTACCATGGTTTCTGAAGGAATCTTAAAAGCCTCAGCCATTGCTTTACTCTGTTCAATGCCGAATCCGCCAGCAGTTGTTATGTTAGAAGAAATTGAAAATGGCATTAGCCAATATAATCTTAGTAGGTTTTTGAATTGGTTACGACAAACCAGTAATGAGGGCAACACCCAATTCATTTTCACAACTCATAGCCTGTCCGTGTTGCGTCAATTTGCTGACTACCTAGACGAAGTTTATTATGTCTGGCTTAACGCCAGGCAAGGCTATAAAAGTATGGTGCATAGTCTTAATAGTTCTATGTCCAGTTTGGTAGATTTGGGAACGTTAGAGGGGGAGTATGAAGAACGTAATGGTAAAAAAGTGGTCAAAATTGCCCCGATAGATTTGACGGAACTGTGGTAGTGGGGCTATCGGAGCAAACTTGTTATGACTTTGCCAGAGGTACGCTATGTGGGCATCATTGCTGACGGGCCAATAGATGAGCAGGTCATTGGTAGGTTGGTCGGCTGTTTGTTGGGAGACCAACACATTAAGACAATTATCTTAAAACAAAATTTCCATGACCTAACCCAAACCTTTTTGCGTCAAGCTAAGACAAAGGGGTATGCTTTAGATGGCGCACCCGCCAAAGATTTAAGAAAAGAGATTATTAATGTTCTCTTTACCGCAGTTAAACAATTTCGAGATGAATCAGAAAATTTAACCAGAAATGACCTCTTGATTCAGCAATTCTCATTTTGGAAAATTCGCCAAATTTAAGGTTTGCGCTGGCTACGGATTTGCAATCCGTAGCCCATATTAAGGCGATTTGCAATCGCCAGGCGAATTACAAATTTGCGAAATATCCGTTACGGATTGCAAATCCGTAACGAGCAAAATCCGTAACGAGCA
>DYRG01000003.1:10953-107628 GCA_020718845.1 Thiomargarita sp. | reverse complement strand
TTAAAGACAAATATATTAGTCCATTTACAGATTTTGGATTTAAAAAGCTCTTTGGAAGAAAAGGGAAAATCTCTTCCCTTTGCTTAATGCTATTGACCCACTAAGCTAGCAATAAAACTTGCATCAAAAGTATCTTCTGTTTTGGGGATAGTTTTAACGGCTTGTTTGCTCAATAATAACTCTCCAATTAGCTTTCCACTTGTAAATAATGAACGCATATCTTCACTTGGTTTAAAAACCATATCCATTTCTTCTAAATTAGGGATATAAACTGTCGCTAATTGTGCAGGAACTTCTGCTTTGGGAACACCTAAGGCAGCAGCAATAATTTTTTGAGCATTATCGGGTTTATCTTTTAAGAATTTTAAACCATCTAAATATCCTTTAAGAATGCCTTTAACAGCTTCGGGATTTTTATCAATAAATGCTTGAGCAAAAACTAAGACATCAGTAATTAAACCAGGTGCTTCTTTTGAGGAAAAAATAACATGAAATTTTTGTCCGCCCGCTAATCCAGCAATGGTTGAAACATTGGGTTCATAAGTTACACCTGCGTCAATTTTAGCACTTTCCAACATACCTTGAATGCTATCTGCAGGAATATTATCGGGCGTAATATCTTTTTGAGTTAATCCATTTTTCTTCAACGCATAAGTGAGCAAAATATCTTGCGGTGCTAAATAATTAAACCCAACTTTTTTATCTTTTAATGCTGCAATATCTGTAATCGTTTTTGGAGCAACAATAGCATCGCCACCATTTGAATAATCAATAGGTAATACAACTTTAATGGCTAATCCGTCTGCGATGGCAGTAATCACTTGATCATAGGTTAAAGTTGCAGCATCTGCCGTACCTTTTTTTAAAGCATCTACTAATAAAGCATTATCAGATAAACTGGTTATTTTTACATCAACACCATGCTGAGAAAATTGCTTTTGAGCATCGGCAATATATAACGGCGCATAACCAACCCATGAAACCAATGATAAACGCACTTCCGTAGCTGCTTGTAATGGTTGCATTAAGAAATAAAATGCAATCCCTTGCAAAATCTTAGAATAAATTGACATAACATCTCCTATAGAATAATATTGAAAGTTTCAAGTATAACTTACTTTTGACTTTTTGTTAAATCTTATGCGACAAATTATTTTGTATTTAATATTGGGATCAACATTCTCTTCCTATGCGAATCAGGTTTCTTTTCACGAACCATTGCAACCTCGATTGGATGATGCTAATCAGCACCTTTCACCCGATTTGATAAGTGGTTCTCACCTCAAAGTTTTTCTCCCTAGTGTAGCCTATTTATACATTTCTCATTCAATTAATGGTGCACTAACTCGTCCCGCTAATAATGCGCAAGGTTGGGATTATGATTTAGCGGTTTCTCACCAACAAATTGATGATACGACTTATGAATTCAAATTACGCGAAGGAGTCGTATTTCAAAATGGTACGCCTTTTAATGCAGATTCAATTATTTCTAACATGAAATTTTTTAAAAGAAAACCTCCAGTATATAGTAAAATACATGAGGTTTATGATCGAGTTTCTAAAATAGATGATCACACCATTCGTTTTCATTTGAAAGAGAAATATGGGGCTTTCATGAATGATGTGGTATGGATTCAATTTTATACGCAAGAATATTTATTAGAATATGGTTGGAATGGAAAGCCTACACCACCTAATTTAGCTGCCGCTGGATTGCATGGTTTAGGTCCTTATATTTTAGTAGATGGTTATGTGGAAGGGGATCGTCAAACTCCAAAATTAGAATTAGTTGCAAATCCTTTGTATTGGAATAAAAAATATCCTAAAATTGAACGTGTTACAATTTATACAGAATTATCCGAAGAACAAGCACGAAATATGGTTTTTTATGAGGAAAATCAATTGGATATTGTACCATTGAATTTTAATTATAAAATTGAAACTATTTTATCACCGTATGCAAAATTGCTTATTTATCCATCGACCGAAACCTATATGATTCATCTAAATATGCGAACAGGAAATCCTCGTTTATTAGATAAAGAAGTTCGAGTTGCATTAAATCAAGCACTTCATCAAGTTAACTTATTGCGCTTTATCTATGAAGATGAAGGAGATTTAGTTCCAGCCTTAGCCGCACCATCTTTTATAGGAGTCAAAGAAAATTTGAGCAAATTAGCACTCTTTTCAGAAGAAAATAGTCCTTATCAACCAGAACAACAAGAACGCCTTAAAAAGATTTTAAATGGTTTAGTTCTGAAAATTTTAACCCAAGAGCGTTTTTTATCGTTATGGAAAGGGATTGAATATCAATTAAACAAAGTGGGCGTAAAATTAGAGGTTACAATCCTTAAAAATCAGAAAGAAATTTTTGATCAACTTTTAAATACCAATATTGGAAAAAATACTCAAGCATGGGATTTGTTAAGTTGGGGAAATGATGGTTGGTTTTTATTGCATCCTTGGTCGGTGTTTATGGTGTTAAGAACGCATAATTATTGGAGCACCTTACCAACGGATAAAATAATGGATGATTATTTAGAAGAATTGTTTAGAACAAATACCGACGAACCCGCTTTTGTTGAAATCGTTTATAATGTTATGCGACACGCTTCTGAAAATGCGTATATGTTATTTCTACCCACGCCTCGTAAAATTTTTGCAGTGAATAAAGAAGTTGTTTTTATTCCTTACCAACAAGCGGTTTTGCCGTTGTGGGAAATTGAATTGAGCAATCGTCATGCTTCTTTGCGTAAAGAACCTTATCCAAACGCATTGAAGAAACCTGTACAAATGATAAAAAAACATTTCTAATAATTTGGATTTTTCTTTATGTCTCTCAGCATTTCTAATAAATTATTTTTGTTATCAATTTTTTCTACAGCTACTTTGATTTTAAGTGGTATTTATAGTCTTTATAATTTGAATGCAACGTTTCAACAAGTTGGTGAAATTTATAATGATGCAGCAGTTCTTGAGGAAATGAATTCTGATATTGCTCTACCAATTGCCAAGTTACGCGAATTATCACTTTATATTGTGATGACACCTAATCATCAAAATCAATTAGAAATTAATAATAGAATAGACGCAAGTATTCATCAACTCAATGAGTATTTCAATGAGTCAATTATCAAATATCATATTTCCTCTGATCCTGAAGAAAAACAGATGCATAGCAATCTATTTGAAAGTTGGAAACACTACGCAAGCCTTGTTAATTATACAAAAAAATACGCATTAGAAGGTTATCGTGAGGCGGCGTATATTAATGTCATAGAAGCCGAGAAAAAACAATTTGATTTATTATTTGAACAATTTGCAATTTGGCAAAAACATAAAGTGTCTGAAGCTAAAGAGTTTTATGTCATTGCACACCAAAATTATGAAAGAGTTTTTTACCTTTCGATTACTTTATGGAGTATTGCAATAGTCGTTGTTTTTTCATTTAGTTTTACTTTGGCAAAAACCATTAAATCTGCATTACAAAAAGCAGTCAATGTTATGAATAATTTAAGTCAAGGAAAACTTAATATTCAAATTAATGAAACCCGTCATGATGAAATAGGGTTATTATTTAATGCAATGCAACAAATGGTGAATCAATTAAAACAAGTGGTTGAACAAGTTTTAACTTCTGCTTCACAGATTGCAGAAACAAGCAATCAATTGAGTTCAACTTCATTAGAATTAACTCAAGATTTCGTAGAGCAAGCTGCTAATATTGAAGAAACCACCAGTGTATTAGAAGAAGTGAGTGCTTCTATTTCTCAAGCCGCTCAAAATTCTCAAAAATCTAATGAATTAGCAATAACAACAAGAGAACGAGCCGAAGAAGGCGGGCAAGCGGTTAAGGATACAATGGAAGCAATGCAACAAATCGCTGAAAAAGTTGAATTAATTCAAACTATTGCCTATAAAACTAATATTTTAGCTTTAAATGCAGCAATTGAAGCCGCAAGGGTGGGAGAACAAGGAAAAGGTTTTGCGGTGGTTGCCATTGAAGTGAGAAAACTCTCTGAAAACAGTCATTTAGCGGCTGAAAATATTAACCAATTAACCCAAGATAGTGTTAGAATTTCAGAAAAAGCGGGTAATTTGCTTTCAGAACATATTATTCCTAGTGTTCATAAAACTTCAGATTTTGTTGAAGAAATTACCTGCATTTCTATCGAACAATCAGAGGCAATTAAAGAAATAGAAATTGCAATGGAACGGATTGATAATGCTGCACAAAAAAATGCCGCTGCATCAGAGGAAGTCGCCGCAAGTGCACAAACTTTAGATGAGCAAGCAAAACAATTACAACAAATGATGGCGTTTTTTAAATTGGATGCCACAGCAGCGTAATTTTGTGATAAGATTTCTCTTTATAAATTGCGTAGGAAATATACCATGTTTCAAAAAAATAAATCGGGACTAACTTTTCTATTAAGTTGGTTTCTAGTTTCAAATAGTTGGGCGATAGAAAGTGGTGTTACACCACAAATCGTTGTGACTCAATTAAATGATTATTTAACATTCTTTTATGATGGACGTAATACCAAACCCACTGATCCCGATAATTGGTTATTTGGTTCAGCGTTGAAATTAGGCATTGGTTCTTATGCTATTCATCAAGGCGAGAAAGCCATTATTTATGATACGTTTCTTTCGGTTGAACACGCCCGCTGGATTAGAAATTATCTTGAGCAAATAATGGGCATTAAACATATCACCATTGTTCAAAGTCATTGGCATTTAGATCATATTGCGGGTAATGAAATTTATAAAGATCGGGATATTGTTTCTTTAAAGAAAACCCGTGAAATTATGAAAGCAAAACAGGCTGCTTTAGAAGCAGGCGAAGAATGGGGTCTTCCCGCAATTAATCCAATGATTGCTCCAAATATGGTATTTGATAATCGAATGGATATGTATGTGGGAGATTTAAAAATTGAATTACATCAATTTAATATTCATAGCCCAGATGCTAATTTGATTTATATTCCAAAAGATAAGATTTTATTAGCAGGCGACGCATTAGAAGATACTGTAACTTACATGGTTTCAGATCATATTCCAGAATTGCCCGTGCATTTGAAAGAATTGCAACGTTTGAAAGCAATGGATGTTGAGAAAATTTATCCAAATCATGGTAATCCAGACGTTATTCGTAATGGTGGTTACAAGAAAACCTTTATTGATGCAACTGTGAATTACATTACGCGAATGATTCAACGTTCAAAAGACGCTAATTTCTTACAAACTTCTTTAGAAGAAATTATTGGTGATTCCTTTCAAAAAAGTTGGGTAAGTTTATTTGAACCCTATCGTGCAGTGCATAAAATGAATTTAGATTTGGTTCAAAAATATTTCAAAGACAAATCTTTACCAGATTTAGGAACATCAGAAGATACTGCGCAATGTGCGTATGTTGATGATTTTACACAAGGATTTAATATCCCATGCGTAAAAGTAGATAACATTATTTATAATGCAAAACTAAAGATTGAAAGCAATAATACTCGCTTTACTTTGTTAGATGCACAAGTTTCTAATGTTCCTCCAACTGCTGTATGTGCAACTTTTGAGCAAGGCGTTGTAACTCTTCCGTGTGTTTATGTTGGACGTACCAATAAATTACCCGTTAGATTGAAACCTGTTAATACAGAAGCAGGTTTGGCATTTGATTTAGAGCAATAACTTCCTTTTGCTGAATGTTGATATTTTTATTAGCATTCAGCTTTCTTTTTGATTATATGTCTTTGGAAATTAACGCTCAAATTCTTATGTTATCGTTATTAGAATGTATCATTGATTCTCAAAACAACCTTTGTTATTTGTGCATGAAATTATCGAGAAATGTTTAGAAGGTGCATTAGCATTTGAACATTCTCTCATTTTCCATAAAAAATTCGCTAATTGCACAAAACAGGAATTTGTGGAAAAATGTTTCTTTAAACTTACAATTTGCTGAATGTGGAAGAAAATATGTTGAAGAAAATCTGTGTGTTAGGTGGAACGGGGTTTGTCGGCAGACATTTGTTGAATCGTTTGGCGCACCCGAAATTGCGCATTATTGTGCCGAGCCGCCGTCCTGAACGCCATCGTTCCGTGATGGTGTTGCCAAATGTTCAAACCGTGAAAGCCGATATTCACGATCAAGAAACCTTAAATCAATTAGTGGAAGGTTGTGATGCGGTAATTAATTTGGTAGGAATTTTAAATGAATCCTGCGATAGCAAATTTGAGCAAAATCATGTTTCTTTAGTTGAGAAACTTGTGAAGGCTTGTCAAACAAAAGGGGTTTCTCGGGTATTACACATCAGCGCATTGCACGCCGATAAGAAAGAGATTCAAAGTACCTATTTGAAAACCAAAGCGCAAGCCGAACAACGTTTAATGCAAACAACGGATTTGAATGTAACGATTTTTCGTCCGTCGGTGATATTTGGAATTGATGATTCGTTCTTTAATCGTTTTGCTTTGTTGTTGGATTTGATTCCTTGCTGTTTTCCTCTCGCGTGTCCAAATGCTAAATTTGCACCAGTATGGGTTAATGATATTGCAGAAGTCATGGCGCAATCCCTTGAAAATAGAGAAACTTTTGGTCAAAGTTATAATCTTTGTGGTTCGCAAACTTACACGTTAAAAGCCTTAGTTGAATTCACGGCACAAATGATGGGTTTGAAACGTACCGTGATTGGATTAAACGACAAACTTTCTCAATTACAAGCGCGTTTCATGGAGTTTGTTCCGACTAAACCTTTTTCTATGGATAATTATTTGTCGTTACAAACCGATAGTGTTTGTAATCGGGATGATTTTGCTTTCTTTAACATTCAACCCGCTTCATTAGAAGTGATTATGCCGAGTTATTTTGAACCCAAGCATCAACGCTCTAAATACGTTGATTTCAGATTCACCGCTCGTCGATAATTATTTCCTATAAAACTGCAAGATTTTCAATGGCTTGCAGTTTTATAGGAAAAAAGGAGATCAAAGAAATGTATGATTTTATGTTATTTCAACATGAGTATCCGTATTTTTACACTTGTTTAGCGGCTTATTTCCCTGATACCGATGGTTTAACAGAGGAAGAAGTGGTGAGCAACTATGCGGAAGAAACCGATCCCGAAGAAATCGCCGAAGCCTATCAAGAAGCCTATCAACTTTTGCATAGCAACAATAGCACTGCATTAAGTGTCATAGGACCGCTTGCAAATCGTTATTTTCGTGATAATGAAGAAATCGTAGCATGGTTGCATGACATTACTATTTTTCTCTCTCGTTCTTTACCGAAAAGTTAAGCATTTTTCAAATATTGCGCAGCCCGTTTGGCGAAATAAGTTAAAATGCCATCTGCACCCGCACGTTTAATGCACAATAACGATTCTAAAATCACCGCTTGCTCATTTAACCAACCCTTTTGCGCAGCCGCCGTTAGCATTGCATATTCGCCGCTCACTTGATAAACAAAAGTCGGCGCACCAAACGTTTCTTTAACCCGCCGCACAATGTCCAAATACGGCATACCCGGTTTAATCATCACCATATCAGCGCCTTCTTGTAAATCGAGAGCAACTTCACGCAAAGCCTCATTTGAATTTGCGCTATCCATTTGATAATTATATTTATTTCCGCTTCCCAAATTACCCGCCGATCCGACCGCATCTCGAAACGGACCATAGAAACTCGACGCATATTTTGCCGAATACGCTAAAATGCGGGTGTTTTTAAAGTGAGCATTTTCAAGGGCTTGGCGAATTTCTCCGATCCGACCGTCCATCATATCCGACGGTGCAACAATATCCGCTCCCGCTTCCGCGTGTGAAAGTGCTTGTTTTACAAGGACTTCTGTCGTTTCATCATTTAAAACATAACCATGTTCATCAATTAAACCATCTTGTCCGTGCGTGGTGAATGGATCGAGCGCAACATCGGTAATAATTCCTAATTCTGGAAAACGTTTTTTTATTTCACGAACTGCGCGTTGAGCTAATCCATTGGGATTGTAAGCCTCTGAAGCATCTAAACTTTTTATTTCTAGTGGCGTGACAGGAAATAAAGCAATTGCGGGGATTCCTAATTGCAACGCGATTTCTGCTTCTTTTAATAATTCATCAATGCTCACTCTTTCAACATTTGGCATCGATGCAACGGAGATTCTCTGTTTTGTTCCTTCAACGACAAATAACGGATAAATCAAATCATTAGCGGTTAATTGGTTTTCTCGCATTAAACGTCGAGAAAAGTCATCTTTACGCATTCTGCGCATTCGGGTTGCTGGAAATTGCTCTAAAAAATTCATTTCTATTCCTCAAAAACTACGTCGTGTTCCAAATAATATTTTTATTAAAAAGTGTTCTTTATAATGGGTTTTCAAAAATTCTAGCGTTTCTTTTAAAGGAAACTCTTGATCTTTGTTAATAATATCATTAATCAACTGATAAAATAATTCCAATTGAATTCTCTGCTCTTTTTCTAAGAGAATAAAATCACCTTTTTTACTATTTTTAAGTTTCTCAATTTCTTCTTTTCCAACCTTACCCGTAATTTGAGGTTGGCGAATATCACGATATAAGCGAAAATAAACATCCTTATTATTAATTACAAGTTCATTAAAGTGCTTGATTCTATTGGTAAAATAAGTAGCACTCATTTGCAAAAATCCAATTACAACGACCCATTGTTTAGTATGAATTTCTATATTGGCTGGTAATACGCTTTTTCCTAACCGTGCAACATCAAGATCAAAATCAGAAATTTCTTTAAAATTCTCTAAAATTAAGCGAAATTTTCCAATATCATCGTTATCATCAATAATTGTTAATTTTTCATAATTTTGCTCCAAAATAAGTTGATGATGTTGCAAATAGTTTTGTAATTGTTTTTCCAAATCTATTTTTACTTCTTTTTTTGAAATAGATTTAGGTTTTTCTATTGGTAAAGTAGGTTGAAGGATGGGTGGTAATTCATGCAGTTGTAATTCAGGTATCTCAACGACAATTGATGAGGATTCTGTGAACAATTTTTGCTCTAATTCAAATACACGATTTTTTAATATTATAATCTCTTCACGCATTTCTTCTTCGAAGCTTTTAAATTCAACAGGCAAAGGGATATTTTCAACTCGAAAATGATAATAATTTGCCGCCCAATTCAATGCACTACGAATGGTCGTTTGAGTTAAAATTTTCTCCCAATCTTCTTTTTGAAAAAGATTTAAAATGTCAAAATGAGATTCTTCTGCACGTCTAAGAATAATTTGTTTTAACGTTATTTGCTCTGGTTTCTCTAAAAAAATTTCAGCCTGTCCAATCCGTTCAATAATGGACTGATCCAACGTATTTTTAAAATATTGCCAACGATCTGGAAATAAATTTAAAATAACCAAACTGTTAGGAATATGTGTAAATATTTCTCTCAATGCTGACCCGAAATTTAGTAAAATCTCTTGATTATAACTTTCTCCCAATAATTCTAATTGATCAAATACCATAATAAATGGCTCATCCATTAGAGAAAGTTGTGCAATTACTTCAATAGCTTTTAAAGCAAGTTCTTCACGATTATCTGAATTAGCAATATCAGGCAACCCAATCTGTTCTAATTCATCTTTTTCTAATTCTTGTAAATAAATATAACGTCTAATAAGTTCTTTATATTTCAAATCACTGTAACGAGTTTGTTTAATAAAACCTCTCAAAATATTAAATGTTACAGATATGTGAGTTATTTCATTAATCCATTCAATAAAACGTTTTTCAATAGCGATCCAGTTGTTATGCTTTCTGGACGATCCTTCTGCCCCAAGTTTCTCAAAAATATCTAAAGGATTATGATCAGTAATATTAATAATATTTTTAACTGATTCAGAATATTGAATTTTATTATTTTCAACTAAAAGTTTTAGAATATTTCCAAAACTTTTTGCAATTAAATAATCTAGTTGATTATAGCGTTCATCAACCATTTCCATTAGAGATTCTAAAATGCGGCTATAAATATGGTAAATTACGCCGTCTGGATTATTTGGACAACGAATAAATAACAAACGATTATTTTTAAGATGAGTTTTAGCTAACCTCATGATTAAATGAGTTTTTCCGCTTCCCGCATCGCCAATAATCACCGCACCTTTTGTTTGATGGTTGTTATCATTTTTAATGTCTTTTAAAATGGTTTCTAAACGTGCAAATTGTTGATGATTTAAACTATCCAAATCAATATGATCTTGAAATGGATTATCAACACGACTATTGCTAAACGGATTAGTGGGCATTTTGTAATCTCAAATGTGAATAAAGTTGATAGGTAAATAGCGCATCATAACGCGCAGAATGTGCTTGATTGGGATTGAAATATTTGTTATCCACTTTCAAACCTAATTTTTGGCTTAAATAATCCAATGAATAACTCTTTTGATTAAGCAAGTATTTTTTAGATAATTCCCAAGAACATTGATAACTAAAAACAGGTAAATTGATTTGTTGATTTTTATAAGAATTTCTCAAAATATTCAAATCATGTTCTGCATAATGAAATACTAACGTTTTATTTTGAACTAAATTAGAAACCTCTTGTAAAACCTGTAATAAGGGTTTTGCGTGAGGTTGAATCTTGTATTTTTGTTTTATTTCAGTGAAATAAATTACTTTACCCATTGAATTAACAATTGCTATTTCTGTGAGCAAAGGATTTCCTTCCGTATCAATCACCAAAAAATCGTGAATAACCATTAGAGCACCATTTTAATATTGGGATGACCGCTTAATGCAAGGTATAAATTATCGAGTTGCTCTCGACTTTTTACATAGACATTAACGGTAATTGCGTTATAATTACCTTGTTTGCTTGCGCGTTGTGAAATGGCGTTTTCTAATAAATCGCCGCAATGTTCACGAGCAATTTGGGCGACGATTTCATCTAATGCAACATTAGATTTTCCAAAAACTTTGATTGGAAACTCGCAAGGAAAAGTTAATAAGCTGTCCATTTGTTTCTATCCTATTTTTTATTTCAAACTATTTTACTTAAAAAGCGACCGATATGAAAGCACGTTTTGATTTAATTTTGCAAGGACAACAGCATTACAATAATCATAAATTACTGATTTTATTAACAATAAATGAGCGCGTTGGCGGAGGATTATTAATTATTAGCGAAGCCGCCGCGATGCAAAAAATGGGCGTGGACGTTCAGTTTCTCAATTTTTATTCGCAACAAGCTGATTTTGAAAGAGCTTATCCCGATAATCCGATTCCCGTAATTTATGTTTCGCAACCTTCTGATATTCCAGAGATTTGTCAAAAGTTTGATGCGGTGATTGCAACCGCTTATTTTACGGTGGAATGGTTAAAACTGCTTGAAAATCAAAAGATTAAATTAGCCTATTACATTCAAGATTTTGAACCTTATTTCTTTATCGATAAACCCGCACAATATGGATTATTTTGGAAATCGGCATGGATTCGGCGGAGAATTTCAGGTTATTTTTTTCGTAAAAACAAAGATTTTCGAGAAGCGTGGCTTTCTTATTTTGCTAAGAATTTGATTTTATTCACAAAAACGACTTGGAATCAACGCGAAGTTTTTTATCAAACGGGAAAATTACCGCATTTGGTAGGGATTAGTTATGATTGTGATCGTTTTTTATTAAAAGAAAAAAACCAATCAAATCAAATAAATATTACTGCAATGATTCGTCCGAATACACCGCGTAGAAATGCGACTTTTACGATGAATATTTTAGAAAAAATTGCTCAAAAATATGGAGAAAAAGTTAAATTATTTTTATTTGGAATTGAAAAAGAACATCCGTATTGGAAACAATTTAATTTTTCATTTCAAAATTTAGGTACATTAACCGCCGATGAAGTTGCTAATTTATTGAATAATAGCGATATTTTTGTAGATTTCTCACGACATCAAGCGATGGGATTAACCGCTTTAGAAGCAATGGCTTGCAAAAACGCAGTGATTATCCCAAAAATAGGCGGCGCGCATGATTTTGCAACACATTTAGAAACCGCATTAATGGTCGATACGAGCAATCAAAATGCTTGTTTGAAAGCCTTAGAAATGCTTATTAACGATCAAAAAACGAGAGAAATTCTCGCCGTCAACGCTCAAATCCACGTTTCCCAATTTTTTCCCGAAAACCCCGCGTTTAAAATTCTCAAATTGCTATTTAATTAAAGCAAAAAAACAGGTACAATTACTCTATGGTTTAGAAACGGAGAGTTTTTATGAAAAATTTAATACGCAAATTAGCATGGCTAAGCGTAAGTATTACGAGTTTTGTTAATGCAGCACCAAATATTATTCCTTACGGTGCACCAAATATTGATGGGACGCTTTCTCCTCATGAATGGGCGGCAGAGAGTCGAGTGCGAATGGCGCGTTTTTATGGCACGGATCAATTCACCGATTTTTATTTGCAATGGGATGATAAAAATCTCTATATTGCTGGAATCACTGAAGATTTTACGTTAAACGAAGATGGTGGTGGAGCGGGTGAGCGTCATGAAACACATCATGACGATAGCGTAGAATTTTATTTACACCCTGTTTCTTCACCTATTGATATGGATTTACTATCAGAATATTCTCGAATTGTTGCTTTCACGCCAACAGGAAGGTTTCAACGATTAGATCGAGGTACAACTCCTAATTTTGATAAGAATAAAGACAAAACCCCCAGAGCAAGAGGAGAAACCACAAGTTTAGAAACCTTTAAAAATACCACAAACATTATTGGTGAAGCTCCTTTTTTAAATACACCGATCCCATATGTGTATGAGCCAAATTGTCTTTATGTTCAACCTCAACCCGCTGAACAACTTTCATACTCAAATGTTGTGACTCAATTCAAGTCAGGTTCTAATGCAACCAGTTGGTGGTTTGAAATGGCACTTCCTTGGGAATTAGTGGGAACGCGTATTGGAAGCAAAATTACTGGAGATATGTGTGCCGTTGGTCAAGGCATTTTTCCTACCCCATTGGCTGTCCAAGATGGAACGCCGCTCAAAATGAATTTTAAACGCATTCACGACGATAATGGTGGTGCTCAAAATGTCGTTTCAAACGGTATTTTTACAAATAATGAAGGAGGTATTTCTACCAATGGGACATTATCTGATGAATGGATGGTCTACCAAGGGGATGCAAAGATACCAGCACAATGGGCAACCTTTGTATTACGCAAACCCTTAGCTGAGACTTCTCTTGCGCCCATTTTCAATGATATTACATTAACTGTTTCAAATGCAGATAGTTATCGTGCGAAATTAACTTTTAATGCGCCTTCTCATGGGCTTGTTTCAACGCAACAACCCGCCACTGGTTATCGAATTCGTTATCAAGAAGGGGCTGCTGTTGATCCCGTTGCAAATTGGAACAATATGACGGTATTTGAAAATGCGTTTAAGCCAGCAGCACCAAATACCAAACAAACCATCGAAATCATTGGATTAAAACCCAATACAGCTTATACAGTTGCTCTAAGAGCTTTTGATGAAGTAGGTAAAGAAAGTTCTCAAACGTTGTTTAACTATATTCAAACCACTTCAGAAGCAAAACCTTTTGTCACAACAAATCCTACTGGACGTACTTTTGTTACCACTGATGGCAAACCTTTTGTTTTACTCGGAGAAACGGTTTTAATGCCTTGGTTGCCCGTGCGTGGTCTTTATAATGGCGATTTGTGCGATGAAGGTGCTCCCATTGGTGATGCTACTTTTAATACACTAACCGCAACTCGCACTTGTTCTTATACGGCTGAGGATAATTCAACTAAAACAGGACGCTATCGTAATTATGCAACTGAGAAACTATTTTTTAGATGCAATTTTGCAAATGGTACATTTAGAGATATTACTGATGTTGGCGTAACAGATATTCTTACCAGCGCAGGAAGCAAAGATCAAACAGCAACTTGTAAATCTTTTGCAAGTGCAGCAGGTACAACATTTACAACCGTTGAGCCAATTGAAGGTGAGAAAGTTGCAATCAATTATTTTGATAAATTAAACAAGGCTGGAATTAACGTTGTTAGCGTTTTTGTTGAATCCTTTGATTTAAATGGAACGCCTATTCATTTCCAAGACCCAGTAACGGGAGAAGTTAATGAAACAGCATTAGTTTTCCTCGATAAACTCATTGATTTAGCCAAGAAAAATGATGTTAGAGTAATGCTTCGTTTTTATGATACTTATTACTATATCAAGAAATGGTCAAAAACCTATTGGGCAAAAATCTTGAACAAAACCAATTACGATCAATTCTTTGATGCAGATATTTATGACAAACATAAACATCGTCTCAATGCTTTATTTAATCGGGTGAACTCAATTACAAAAGTGGCTTATAAAGATGATCCAACCATTTTTGGTTATGATTTGCTCAATGAAATTGATAACAAAGAACGCTTTAATACGGCTTCTTTGCAAGCACGTCAAAACTGGCTAAAAGAAATGCTTTCCTACACACGCGAAAATGCTCCCCATCAATTAGCGTTCTTTTCTTTCCTCACTTGGGATCCTAAAGATGATGAACATTATCGTAAGACTCTTACTGAAAGCAAATCTGGTGAATTTTTAGGCATGGACGCAGAAACCGCGTTTCGTATTGAAAATGCAAGTTTTAGTGCGATACATGGTTATTATGCAAATATTGCAAATCCTCAATCTGTTCCTCCAACACCTGAATTTCAACGTCCTTTAGAACTTGCTCGGGGTATTGCTTATAATTTCTATCAAGTTCGTGACGGTCGTCCCATTCAAGATACTGAAAGTGCTCCAAGCCCTTTGTTTATTGAACAATATGATCAAAAATTCACCAAAGAAATGGACAAAGAAATGTTTCTTAATAGTGCGTGGTTACATTTCGTGAACGGTGGTGCGGGTGCAAATATGCGCTGGCCCATTACTATTCGTGATCCTCAAGCAATTACACAATCTCAAACCATTACCCAATTAGAAAGTGATTGGCGCGATTTGCTAACAATCATGAAACAAATCGTTGGTGATATAAGTTGGAAAGGTGATCAAATGAATGTCAGTCATTTGAAAATTCCCGATAATTTATATCTTTTTGCTCGCCATGACGATCAAACCGCAGTGGCTTATTTGTTTAATCCTACTAAATCACTGTTTGATAACATTAAATTAAGCGCGTTGTTATCTGTAAGTGCAAAAGTGGATGTTTTTAATCCTCGCACGGGTGCAACCATTGTTTCTCAAACTGTAACCAGTGCAAGTGATTTCAAATTAAACGTGGTTCTTAATGATCATGCGGTTCTTATTTTGAAAGGTAATTTTGCTCGTCCAGTGAGTGTTTTAATTCCTCAAGTTGATGGCACTTTTTTACTCAAAATTGGTGCGGTTGATGTTGCAGAAATGGGGCGTTTTGAGGCAACAATTAATGTAAATCTTTCTACGATGAATTTTACTTTAAGTTCTTTAATTCCAACCGCCGCACCTTATGCAAAACCAGCTACTTTTTCACTTGGTGATATGAAATTACGCATCCCGACAGTTGCAATGTTTGGTTCTTCAACATTATATGGTGATGTTGTATTACAATATAATGGAAGTGGCGGATTTAATTTTTTAAATTATAATCCTGCTAAATAACTTCTTTTAATTCAAAGGGGTAAGATCGTTAAATGCGATATTATCCCTTTTTCTTTACAGTTAGGAAAAACAGATGAAAAACAATTGGTTATTTTTTATTATTATCTTAATTTACAATGTTAACTCTCCAGTATTTGCAGTTAATCTTTTTCAAACTTATCAAATCCCTCCCTTACAACGTGCAAACAAAGAAGACCCTATTGTAATAAAAATACTTTCTCAAGCCCGTGCAATGAAACGAGCAGAAAATGTTTCTATTGGATTTTCTCAAATTGAAGACCCGCAAATTTATACGCAATCTTTACGCGCTGACATTCAAAAAAATTTACCTATTTTTAAAGATCATGAAATGCGAGTTTTCTCTGGATTAACCACTAGCGAACTACAAATTTTTCTACAAGAAACAAATCAACCACAACAGGTTATTTTGCAATCTTTTGAAATCAAAATAGATCAAACCATTCAAATGCCTTCAAATACCTTTATTCAAGGTAAAAACACTCTTTTCATTGCACAACCTGATTTTAAAAATCCCGTTTTTAATTTCTCAAATATTCAACATTCAAGTTTATCGAATATTGAGATCGAAGCAGAGCAAAGTATTCATTTAAATAATGCTCAACATATTGTTTTTAAAAATATTGAGTTTAAAGGTGGTCGTGGAATTGCGATTTTTAATCAAAGTCGTTATGTTGAATTAGCGAATCTACAAATGAAACAAGCACGCTTTGGGGCGTTAATGTTGCAAGGAGATGTTTCTCACATTTGGGTGCATCATTCTCAATTTTTAGAAAGCCAACGCGCCGATAATGGAGGAGCGGCGATTCTATTAACTGATGCTCTAAATAAATCAAATATTGAAGAACATTCTGCGCATAATGTTTTAACCGAAACTATTTTCCCAATTGCTCCCGCTCCTCATGCAATTTTAATTGAGCAAAATGAGCTCTCAAATAACCGCGCACAAGGTTTGTATTTAGACGGTGCTTACGGGGTAGTTGTTCAACATAATTTGATTGAAAATAATGATAAAGAGGGAATGTGTTTAGATTTTGGTTCAGTGAACAACATTGTAATGGAAAATACCGTGCTTAGAAATGGCAATCGTGCTCGCCAAACTGATCAAGATTTAGAACTAGATTTAGTATTAGGATTTGGAAGAATGGCGGATGGTTCTGCGATTTCAAAATTACCAGGAATTGCTTTAGATAATGCGGCTCAAAATATTATGATTTTAAATGTTATTCGAGAGAACGCTGGCGATGGAATTAAAATCGTGAGAAGTGGATTTCGTAATTTGATGTTGTTTAATTCAATTACAAATAACAATCAAGGGAGCAATAACAAATTTCAATTCTTTGGTATTTTGTTAGGAAGTGCTGGGCTTAAACAAGAGCTTTCTCATGAAGACATTAATAAACATCCTTTGGATTTCTTACCCCCTTTAGAAAACATTATTGCTGGAAATGTGATTTATGGAACGCATCGGGCGGGTGTTTTATTGGATAAAGACGCGATTTTCAATGATATTTATGATAATCAAGTGCGGCATTTTCGAGTGGCTGCATTAGAATCTGCTTCGCCGCTTTTCAATAGTATAATTGGAAATAGTTGGCAACCCGTAGAAATCTCTCCAACTCAAACACTTTTGCAATCTTATTTAATACGCTTATGGTCAATTAAAGGATTGATTTTATTAAGTATTTTTATAGGCTTTGGTATTATTTTGTTTATCAGTTGGAGAAAGATTAAAAAGGTAAAAAGCTAAAATAAAGTGGGTTTAAGATGCTAAGGCTTCTAAACCCATATCATTAAATTTTAAAGTGAGATTTTTATTATAATAGGGATCGCTATTTTCTAACCAATTTTTCCAACGATTAACAAATAATTCTCTATCTTGAGTTTGCCAGTTATTTACATTTTGATCGGTTTCAAAAATTGCAAAAGGCGTATAAACAACTCTTTGATTTTTTTGTAATAGATTTAAAGCTAATTCAAATGCTCCAAAACCGCTTTGATATAATTTAAGTTGTTCACGATATGTTTCTAAAGTTTTTTTACGCATTGCACAACATAAAGGATGCGGTGTGCTCACATTTCTTATCGACATTGTTACCGCCAAATAACCCGCCGTTGAAATAGGGTGTCCTTCATATAAACTTAAAGGAATTCCATTTGAGCATTGCACTAAACCCGCATGGATAATTTTGTCATTATTAATAATTTTTCCAGTACTAATTGCAACATTTGAAATTTGCAACCATGAAACTAATTCGTTCAAATCTTTTTCTTCATATTTTAATTCACTACTTAAAATAATAATGAATTCTTTTTCTAAATTAGTATTTAATAAGGTTTCTATATATTTTTCTGGGTTTTTAATTTGAATAATTTGATAAGCATTTGAACTTGTTAGATTTAATTTAACGCGATAATTTCCTCTCCATAAATTAGGGTTTTCAGTTACAGTTCCTTTCAAATTTTTACGTTGCAAAGTTTCTTCTAAAGCAGAAATACCTGATTGATAAATATAGTCTTTTACTTCATGTTCAAGCGAAACAGATTGTTCATGTTGTTGCCAATGATAGAGCACTTTTGAAATATGAGAAACGTTTAAATTTGGATTATCTGATGCTCGTAAAATCAAATCAAAATCTTGAGAACCTTCAAAGGGTTTTCTCAAACCACCTAATTGATTAATTAGTTCACGTTTATAAACCATTAAATGAAACAAATAATTACCTGATAAAAGCGTTTCTGGCGACCAATCTGGTTTAAACAAGTGCATAAAGCGTTTGTTTTGTGGAGAAATCATATCACGATCGGTATAAATAACATCGATACTTTGATCAGTTAAAATCTTTTCTGCCACATAAAACAACGCATCGGGAGCTAAGCGATCATCATGATCTAGAAATGCAATATAATCACCACTTGCCATTTGAATAGCTTGGTTAGTTGCGCCACAAATTCCTTGATTTTGTTCAAAATGAAATAATTTAAAGCGTTTATCTAATTGACAATAAGTCTTTAATATTTCTAAAGTTTCTAAATTAGAAGAACCATCATCGACTAAACACATTTCCCAAAACGGATAGGCTTGAAATTGCACACTTTCTAAACATTCTTTCAAATAAAAAGCGGGAGTGTTAAAAACGGGTGTAATAATACTAATTAAAGGCGCGTATTTCCATGTTTTAGAAATATTTCTCAATTCTCGCCATTCAGTTAAAGTAATGAAACTATGTTGAAATATCCATGCTTGATATTCCAACCATTCACTTTTTGCCCATTGACGTAATTGTTGCTCAGTGGGATTTACAAACCAATTTAACATTTCATTTCAAACCTAAACGATGTTTTAACCACACCAATCCAAAACGCCAAACGTCTTTTAATTTTGGAGGTGGATTTATTGCAAAACTATCGTCATTAATGAAAACAACTTGCTTTCCTAACCAACCTAATAAGGGATAAGGGGAATAATCAGATTGCAATACTAAATCAAAATGATTTTGTAATCGCCAATATTGCCAGTAACGTTTTAGGCGATTGATTGGTAATTGTACAAAACGAGATCGAGGAAATTGATATATTTTTGAACCATCAGGTTGTGCAAGGAAAATGATTTCTAGGTCTGGGCGTTTTAAAGCAACTTGCATTAATGCAGATTGAATACCGGTTGCTTGCAAATTAACGTTACCGATTAAAATGCGTTTTATATCTAGTTTGTTAAACACTTCCTCAATATTTTTATTGGAACGATAAATAGTGGTTAGTTGAATATTTTTCTTACCTAAATTATTGGCATAGAAATCATTAACCGCATCAGTATGTAATTGACTTAAATCGGGTTTTCCTAAAATTGCATAATAAACCGCTTTCTTTAAAATGAATTCAACATTTTGCTGAATTGTTTTTTGGCTTGCACCATGTTTTTGCAATGTTACCAACACGTTACGATTATCGTAATATAGAACCCAAGTCGGGATTTTTGCAGCGGCGGACAAATGCCAAATGATAGAATCTGCGGCGACTGTTACACGCCAGCCCATTTCACCAATTCTCAAACACCATTCAACGTCATCAAAATGAATAAAGAAATCGCGCCAAATACCCACTTGTTTTGCCAATTTTGATCGAATTAATAACGAAGCTGCTGCAACATAATCCACATCCATAATCGGGCGACAGTGCATTAAAGTTTTGCTTAATTTTAAATCCTTATTTGCGGCTAATTCTTTGACATCTATTGAACGCCAATTTATGATTTCCTCAAAATGACGATTTAAATATAAATTTCCATTATTACGATTGAAGAATGCGCCCATCTCATTGATTCTCCAAGGATAATCTAATTGCATCATGGTCGAACCAGAAACCCCAATATCGGGATTTTCTTCTAAAATTTTTACCAACTCATTTAAAGCCTGACGATGCACTAACACATCATTATCTAATAACCAAAGATAATCATATTTTTCTTCTGGCTGTTGAAATGCCCATTGTAATCCAGTATTGAAACCACCCGTTCCTCCAATATTTTCAGAATTACAAATCAAGTTTATATTCGGATATTGCTCACGAATTGCTTCAACTGTGCCATCATTACTTGCATTGTCTATTAAAACAACGTCTAATTTATCGCGTGGATAATCTAATCCCTCTAACGATGCAAGTAGTTGTAAAACATAGTCTTTTTTGTTCCAAGTAACGATAATAATTAAAATAGATTTCATAGAAAAACTGTTTGTGTTTGATTGAGAAAAAGGTTAGGAAGCGATTTTAGCTGCCCAATGATTAATTTTGTCTTGTAATTCAAGAACATCCAGAGAAGTTAAAATCCGTGATTTGAGCAACTGTTTTCCCGCGACCCACACGTCAGTCACTTGCCCCCGCGACGAGGAATAAACCAATTGTGTCAAGGGGTTATATAAAGGTTGAGTGGCAAAATGCTGCATATCGACTGCGACCAGATCGGCGGATTTACCAATTTTTAGAGAACCTGTAACATCTTGAATTTGAAGGGCTTTTGCGCCGTTTAAAGTTGCCATTGTTAAGGTTTTGGCGGCGGGCAACGCGGCTGGATTTCCAGAAACGCCTTTTGCTAATAAAGCGGCAGTTTTCATTTCTCCGAGCATATCTAAATCATCATTACTTGCTGCGCCATCTGTGCCAAGAGCAACATTGATTTCTAAATTGAGCAACTCGTTAACGGGACAAAAACCACTAGCGAGTTTTAAATTGGATTCGGGACAATGAATAATATTGGCATTACGTTTTTTAATAAGCTCTTGATTTTGTTGAGTTAATTGTGTTGCATGAACCGCTAATAATTTTTCAGAAACCATGCCGAGTTGATCTAAATGATCTAAAGGACTCATTTGATGTTTTTCAAAATATTGTTGGACTTCAAACGCGGTTTCATGCAAATGAATATGGATAGGAATTTGATTGATTTCTGCGCGTTTGACGACTTCTTTTAAAGATTCTTCGCAAACACTGTACGGCGCATGGGGCGCAAAGGCTGTGCGGACTAAATTATGTCCTTGATAATGTTGATAAATTTTTTCGGCTTTTTTGAAATATTCAGAGGAATCTTTTGCCCACGCGCTCGGAAAATCTATAATAATCAAGCCGATACAACTACGAATCCCCATTTCTGCGGCGACGTTGGCGGTTTGATCGGGAAAAAAATACATATCATTAAAGTAAGTGATGCCCGATTGGAGCATTTCAGCAATCGCCAAGCGCGTGCCGTCGGCGACAAATTCAGGGCTCACCCATTTTTGTTCGGCGGGCCAAATGTGATTTTGCAACCATTCCATGAGCGGCAAATCATCCGCAAATCCGCGTAGCAAGGTCATCGCGGCGTGGGTATGGGCGTTAATCAAACCAGGAATTAAGGCGTGGTGAGGCAAATGGTGCGTATTTTGAGCGGAAAATTGTTGAGCGGCTTGATCGGCGGGTAAAATATCGACAATTTGCCCATTTTGAACGGCGACAGCGTGTTGTTCGAGCACCAAACCTTCGGGTTCGACGGGGATCACCCAGCCCGCAAAAATCAACGTATCCACTTGACGCATATCACTTACCTTTTTCAAAAAGCTCGCATTATCGCATATTTTGGCTTTTTTGAGCACTCGAAACCCCGATAAAATAAAAGGTAGTGGTGCAAAAAGGTATTTTCTTTAACCATAATTTACTAATTCATTGTTTCGTTTCCTCTAATCTAGAAATAATATCTTAATTATTTTATACTCGAAAGATAATGGTGTTTTTTGATGTACAGTTGAATAAAATCATAGAGATCGCTTAAAAAGAATTGACGATTCTCTGAATAACTAAAATGTGCGACAACTGCTTGATTATGTTTAAGATATTGATGTGCGGCGGTGCGCAACGGAAGGGGTATTTCTTTGTTAAAAGGAGATTTTTTCTCTAACAAACGCACCACTTGTTCAAAAACAAATTGAAACAAGGTCTTATCGTTGGGCGTTTCTTTCCACGCTTGCAATTGCGGTTCGTAGAGTTTTAACAACGCTAAATAATCTTCGGGAATCGGTGCTTTTATCATGTTGATTTTATTCAAAATTGTCTGACTTTGATTTTGAGGGTTTGGATACGATACGCGATTTGGCGCGGCGTTAAACCTAATAAACGGGCGGCTTTCGCTTGTACCCAACCGGCTTGTTCGAGGGCGGCGATGACTTTTTCACGGTCGTCGATGCTCGGGTCGTTAAAGTCAATCGTCGGCGCGTTGGAGGGGCGTGACGGCGCAGCGTAGGCGGCAAGGTTATATTCTCCCAATCCCGCTTGTTCGAGGGTTTCACGGTCAACTACGCCGTTTTCGCTCATGACCGCTGCGCGTTCGAGGCAATTTTCTAATTCGCGGACGTTTCCTTGCCAATCGTTTTTCATTAACAAACGAATTGCACTGTCGGTAATTTCTAATTTACGACGTTGTAAATGACTGATTTTATTGATTAAAAAACTTGCTAATTCAGGAATATCTTCTAATCTTTCTCGAAGTGGCGGCATGAGAATTGGCATGACGTTCAAACGATAATACAAATCCTCACGAAACTTGCCTTCATCAACGGCGGCTTCTAAATCTTTATTGGTCGCTGCAATTACTCGAACATCAACACGGAGGGTTTGATTTCCTCCGACCCGTTCAAATTCGCCTTCTTGCAAAACTCTGAGCAACTTTGCTTGAAAAGCAGGCGTAATTTCTCCAATCTCATCTAAAAAAATTGTTCCGCCATCGGCGCGTTCAAAACGTCCTTTTCTTTGAGAAACTGCGCCCGTAAATGCTCCCTTTTCATGACCAAATAATTCTGATTCTAATAAATTATCGGGCAATGCCGCACAATTTAATTTAATAAACGCACCTTTTGCTCGAGGTGAATTGTAATGAATTGCGTTTGCAATCAATTCTTTACCTGTGCCAGATTCTCCGCGTATTAAAACGGTTGTATTTCATTTTGCAACCTGCCGCACCAATTCAAAAATCGACCGCATTGTTTTGCTATGACCAACAATATTTTCAAAGCTATGATTACCTTTAATCATTCGACGAAGTTTATCACGTTCATCGATGAGTTCGCGTTGTTCACTTTCAACGTGTCGAGAGAGCTTTAAAACCCGCGCAATTAGATTCGCCACCATTTCTAAAAAACGCACCCGTTCTTCTAAAAATTGATCTGCAACCGGCGGTTGTGCAGCTAACACACCCAAAGGTTCGTGTTCTGCACAAATTGGCACGCCGACAAATGGCAATTCAGGGTTATAAACCCCTAAACGATGTAAAAAGCGCGGTTCAGTAGAAATTCGTTCAATAACAACAGGTTGCATATTCGTTAAAATACTGCCTAATACGCCTTCGCCGCGTTGATAACGGACGGGACGATCCCAGCTCGGTTCGTCGTCGTCGTGAAGAACGCTTAATCTCAATTCGCCTGTTTCGGCTTCGACCAGCGCGATCATGCCTTTTGCCATTTCGCCGCGCTCGTGCAGAATGCGCACCACCGAAATCAAAGTTTCGTGGACATTCAAAGAACGACTTAGCACGCGGCTGACTTCGTACAAAGCCTCAAGCTGCGCTTCAATCAGTTGAACACGTTGATGTAATGACATGATTTTTAAAGTGTTTGTGAAGAAATTGGTAATAAAACGCGAATCCGACACCCTTCGTGAAAACGGCGGTCGATTTCAATGTCGCCCAAATGTTGCGCAATAATTTCTCGCGCCACCGCTAAACCCATGCCCGCGTGACGACCTTTGCGTTTCCATGCGGTAAAAAATGGTTCAAAAACACGGAGTTGTAAATGTTCTGGCACGCCGTGTCCTGAATCCGACATTTCTAATCCAACCAAATGTCCGTCGATAAAACTACGAATTTGAATTTCACGTTTGCGAATATTTGGTTCTTCAAGTGCACACAACGCATTATCAATTAACTGCTTGATTACACAATGTAATTGTTGCTCACGTCCTTGTAAGGAAGGCAACACCGGTTCGGGTTGCCAATCAACCGTCACGCCTTGTGAAAGTAGACGATCTGTAGAAATTTCAAGGACATTGCGCACGACTTGATTTAAATTTACTAAACAACTTGGCTCGGCAGGTTCGCGTGGCAAGGCAAATCTAAGCGTTTCAAGGGCTTGCGTGCCAGATTGTTCGATTTGCTGCAACACGCCCCGCATCGAACTATTTTCGCCGCGCCGTTGTAAGGTTTGCAACGCCGCCACCGCGACATTTAACAATCCTCGCAATTGAAACATACTTCCAGAAATCGCTTCTCGAATGCCTTGCACCATTTGTTGCTCTGCCATTAATGCTCGAACCGCTTGCATTCTCGCTTGTTCTTGCTGACGTTTAACGCTGGTGATTTCATGCGCCACAAATAATAAACGTGGTTGCTCATTCGCGGTGAAATAATTATTAACGCTAATTTCTTGTTCATTGACTTGAATTCCTGAACACGAAAACCAACGCGGTTCATAGCCTTTTCCAATATCGTAATGAATTTCTAAATTATTGAAATTTCTAGGTTTTTGTAAATCAAAATCTGAAATTCCTAATAATAATCGTTGGGCTGGATGCTCTATTTCATCAGACAAACGTTTATAGGCTTTGTTAGTTAATAATTCTTTGCCATTCAAATCCAATAATGCAATCGCAACAGGCACAGCATCGACAACCGATTCAATAAAGGCTTTTTGATTACTTAATTGGCTTTCTAATTCGTGCATTTCACTTACGTCGCGGTGAATGCCCAAATAAAATTCTGTTTTACCCGTTGCATCCACTAAAGGCGCGACCGTCAAATCCGCCAAATACGACGATCCATCTTTGCGTCGATTCAATAAAACCCCATTCCACGCCTGTTTTTGTTGTAGGGTTTCCCACAATTGCCGATATAATGCGGACGGCGTGTTTTTGTCGGACAGCATCGATTCGTTGTAACCTACTAATTCTTCAGCAGAATATCCCGATACTTGTTCGCAAGCGGGGTTGGCATACAAAATATTTGCCTGCGAATCGGTAATTGAAATCGCAATCGGCGCTTGATGAACAGTTTCGTAAAAGACCTTCGCAGGTAAATCTTTTTTATTTTCAACAGATTGTGTTGTTTTTGTTTTCTTAGAAGACATGATTTTTGTTCGTCGTGCTGAATGTGAAATGGTGGTATGCGCCATGTCTCTCCTCCAAAAAATGGGGCAATGTCGTATATACTACAATAGTCATGCCAAGCCCTATAATCAAGTATTTTCGCCATCATCATGCAAATTTTTTATTGTCATGTTTAATACGTTAATAATTTTTTGTTTGAAACCTTACAAGATAACCATTTATGAACTAAAAACGGTTATAATTTCTTCAACTGAGGAGTGCTGCGACCATTTTGGCTAGGCTCAGTGATTTGTAAAAACCGCGCTCACAAACCTTTTTCTTTGGTTTGGAGTGCTTTTTTTGTGCTCTAAATCAGCTTAACTTTTTTGGAGAAACTTCAAATGTTTAATGATTACAAAGTCGCAGATATTAATTTAGCAGAATGGGGTCGTAAAGAAATCGCCATCGCAGAAACTGAAATGCCTGGTTTAATGGCTTTAAGAAAAGAATACGGTGAGCAAAAACCTTTAAAAGGCGCAAGAATCGCGGGTTGCTTACACATGACGATTCAAACCGCCGTATTGATAGAAACTTTAGTGGAACTCGGTGCAGAAATTCGTTGGTCATCTTGTAATATTTTCTCAACTCAAGATCATGCCGCATCTGCTATTGCAGCAAAAAATATTCCCGTATTTGCATGGAAGGGAGAAACTGAAGAAGAATTTTGGTGGTGTATTGAGAAAACTATTTTTGGTGAAAATGGTTGGAAACCCAATATGATTTTAGATGATGGTGGGGATTTGACGCTTGTAATGCACCAGAAATATCCAGAATTATTAAAAGACGTGAAAGGTATTTCAGAAGAAACCACTACTGGCGTACATCGTTTATATGAAATGATGGATAAAGGAGAATTATTAGTTCCTTGCATCAATGTCAATGATTCTGTTACGAAATCTAAATTTGACAATTTGTATGGTTGCAGAGAATCTTTAGTGGACGGCATTAAACGCGCAACTGATGTAATGATTGCTGGAAAGATTTGTGTTGTTTTAGGTTATGGTGATGTTGGGAAAGGTTCTGCGCAAGCATTTCGTGGTTTAGGTGCAACGGTTTGGGTCACTGAAATTGATCCAATTTGTGCATTACAAGCAGCAATGGAAGGTTATCGAGTTGTTACAATGGACGATGCTGCTTCTCAAGGCGATATTTTCGTAACTGCAACGGGTAATGTGAACGTAATTACCCATGAGCATATGTTACAAATGCGCGATCAAGCCATTATTTGTAATATTGGACATTTTGATTCAGAAATTGACGTTGCATCATTGAAACAATACACTTGGGAAAACATTAAACCACAAGTCGATCATATTATTTTACCAAGTCAAAAACGTTTGATTTTATTAGCCGAAGGAAGATTGGTTAATTTAGGTTGTGCAACAGGTCATCCAAGTTTTGTAATGTCCAATTCATTTACCAATCAAGTTTTAGCGCAAATTGAGTTGTGGAATCACAGTGAAAAATACGAAAGAAAAGTCTATGTGTTGCCTAAACATTTAGATGAGAAAGTTGCTCGGTTGCATTTAGCGAGAATTGGAGCAAAATTAACTCAAATGACTTCTGCGCAAGCAACCTATTTGAACTTGCCAATTGAAGGACCTTACAAACCAGAGCATTACCGCTATTAATTAGCAAATCACGCGGGTTGCATTAGTGTAATCCGCTTAAAAATCAACTTGTTATTTATAAAGCCTACCAAAAAATTTAACATCTGCTAAACTAACACCTTTTGATTCTTCTAACTTAGTGAAATGAGATGAATAACGAGCATTTTTCACCCCCACCGATGGATTTTGTTGACGTACAAAAGTTAATGCAAGAAGATATGCAAGCGGTTAACCTCTTGATTCGTCAGCGTTTAAGCTCTGAAGTGGTGCTGATTAATCAGCTCGGTCATTACATTGTCAATAGTGGTGGCAAACGTCTGCGCCCACTTCTTTTATTATTAAGCGCGAAAGTCTTTGATTATCAAGGAAATTTTCATCACACTTTAGCTTCCGTCATCGAATTTATTCATACCGCGACCTTATTGCATGATGATGTGGTTGATGCGTCTGAATTACGGCGTGGTCGTCAAACTGCCAATAGCATTTGGGGTAATGAAGCGAGCGTTTTAGTCGGCGATTTTCTTTATTCTCGTGCATTTCAAATGATGGTTGAATTGCATAATATGAAAGTCATGGAAATCCTTTCAAATGCGACTAATGTAATCGCAGAAGGTGAAGTATTACAACTCCTCAATTGTCACGAACCAAACACCACAGAAGAACAATATTTAGAAGTTATTCGTTGTAAAACTGCAAAATTATTTGAAGCCGCTGCACAATTAGGCGCGGTGATTTGTGAGCAACCCACTGAAATAGAAACCGCTTTGTGTGATTATGGTCGACATTTAGGAACAGCATTTCAATTGATTGATGATGTTTTAGATTACAGCGCGGATAGTTCAACGATTGGAAAAAACATTGGTGATGATTTGGCGGAAGGAAAACCAACATTACCTTTAATTTATGCGTTGAAACATGGAACAATTGCTCAAAAAGAAATCATTTCAAATGCAATTAAACACGGTGGACTTGAACAAATTATTGAAGTAAAGCAAGCGATTCAAGAAACAGGCGCAATTAAATACGCATCGGCGGCGGCGGCACGAGAAAGCCAGAAAGCCATTGCTGCACTCGCCAAATTGCCCAAATCGATTTATACTGATGCACTGTACGCACTCGCCTATTTTGCGGTTCATCGGCAGTTTTAAACGGGGTGTAGCTCAGTTTGGTAGAGCACTGCTTTCGGGAGGCAGTTGTCGGAGGTTCGAATCCTCTCACCCCGACCATTATTTACAATTATGTATTTTGCTTTAATTCCTTTTGTTCTAACTTCCTCGATCATTTCACGAAAATAAAAGAGGAATCCATAGAATTTTATCGGTAAGAACTGCCTAACGAAATTCTTGGAATGGAAATCTTAAGATGCTCCTTTTATATCCTAATCAAATCATACAGAAGTTACCAGTTTAACAATCGAAGAAATTTTGAAATCAGAGGAAAATTAAAATGTTTGGGATTCGTTATATTAAATTTGATTCAATGACTTACGTTATTCATTACACGAATGGAAAACCCACAAAACAAGGACGTGGATTGGCGTTTTTCTATCTTTCATTTAATAGTTCAATTGCAGCAATTCCAATGGGAAGTAATGATTTGCCGTTTATTTTTAATGAAACAACAAATGATTACCAAGAAATCACTATTCAAGGGCAAATTACTTATAAAATTAAAAGCCCAACGCAATTGGCAGAAATCCTTGATTTTACAGTTGATCAGCGCGGAATTTATAAGAAAAATGACATCGAAAAACTCAATCAACGCATTATAAATGAAGCGCAAACTGCAACGTCATCATTTATTCATGAATTAAGTTTAAAATCAGCCATTCGAGCAGCAAAATCTATTCAAGATAAAATCAATGTTAGGCATTGAGATTTTGAGTGTGAATATTTTAGCAGTTCAAGCAACACCAGAAATGGCTCGCGCATTAGAAACTGAAACCCGTGAGAAACTCCAACAAGAAGCCGATCAAGCGATTTATGAACGGAGAAATTTTGCGGTCGAACAAGAGCGTCGAATTAAAGAAAGTGAATTAAGCACAGAAATCGCCGTTGAAGAGAAAAAGAAACAAATCGCAGAAAAGATCATGGAAGCCGAAATTCAACAGGCTGAAAACCAAAGAACATTACGCGAAATGGAAATGCAAACTGAAATCTTAATTGAAACTCAGCGTGCACAGTTGCTCGAACAAAAAACTGCCAATCAACGTAAAGATGCAGAAACTCAAGGTTATGTGATTGAAACCACTTTGAAACCTTATAAAGAAATAGATTGGCGGATATTAGTTGCTTTAAATAACAATCCCGATCCCAAATTTAATATTGCGTTAGCTTTTAGACAACTTGCTGAAAATGCTGATAAAATCGGCACGCTAAATATCAGTCCAGATTTATTAGATTCACTGTTAAAAAATGACCATTGAATACGCTATTCTTGTTAAAAATAAAACCCGTTTAGAAACCTTAATTGAGCGTTTCAATACCAAAGCGCAAGCAAAGTTTTATATTGAAAGTTTGGGCGGATCATTTGAGGATTATGAATTAGAACACGAGCAATTTCATAAAGTGCTTTCTCTTGTTCAACGTGAATTATCCACTGTCATTAAAAATAAACTCATTGATCGATCATTTTTACCATCTTTTCTATTCAATAAAAATCAAATTGTTTTAGTGATCGGACAAGATGGTTTGGTTGCAAATACAGCTAAATATGTCAATCAAGTTCCTATCATTGCCATTAATCCTGATCCTCAACGTTACGATGGGATTTTGTTATCTTTTAATGTTCATACTTATTTGAACGCGATTGAAAACGTCTTAAAAAATAATTATCAAACCAAAGTTGCTCATTTTGCCGAAGCTAAATTAAACGATGGTCAACGTTTGTTAGCTTTTAATGATTTATTTATTGGCGTTGCTTCACATACTTCCGCACGTTATAAAATCATTTTTTCAAATCAAAGTGAAATCCAATCTTCTTCGGGTATTATTGTTTCTACAAAAGCGGGTTCAACAGGTTGGTTGAGTTCGATTTTTAACATGGCAAATGCGTTGATTAAAACCAAGCGTCAAATCTCAACTACTTTCAAAGATAATGAATTAATGTTTGTGGTTCGAGAACCCTTCAAAAGCAAAACTTCACAAACCCAATTAATTAGCGGTATTTTAAATGAAAACAACCCGTTAATTATTGAATCTTTAATGCCAACCAATGGCGTAATTTTCTCTGATGGCATTGAAAGCGATTTCTTAAAATTTAATGCGGGATCAATTACAACCATTAGAATCGCCAAAGAAACTGCTCGATTAGTCATTGGATAAAAAAAAGGTATAATTCAATTTTTTCATTCACAAAGGAGTTTTGAAATGTCATTGATGCGAACAAAAGCAATTAATGCCGACCATCATTTAGTTGATACAGGGTTAAAACGTTGTTTAACTGCGACGGATTTAACTTTGTTAGGAATTGGCGCAATTATTGGCGCAGGAATCTTTGTTTTAACGGGCGTGGCAGCAGCGACAAAAGCAGGTCCCGCAATTGCCTTATCATTTGTCGTGGCGGGATTTGCGTGCGCTTTTTCGGCATTAGCTTACGCAGAATTAGCCTCGACCGTTGGGGGTTGTGGAAGTGCTTATGGTTATGCTTACGCGGGTTTGGGAGAAATCGTTGCGTGGATGATTGGATGGGATTTGATTTTAGAATACGGTTTAGCAACCCCAACGGTTGCAATTGGATGGTCGGGTTATGTCGGAAATGCTTTGACTGCCATAGGGTTAGAATTACCTAAGATTTTATTAAATGCACCCGGAACACCTAATGTTGAGGGAGCAATTATGAATTTACCTGCATTTCTAATCATTACAGTTTTATCTGTTTTATTAGCGGTGGGAGTGAGTACAAGTGCACGTTTCAACCACACAATGGTTTTTGTGAAATTAACGGCAATTGTGGTATTTATTTCGGTCGCTGCATTTAATGTAACGCCTTCAAATTGGACACCTTTTATGCCATTTGGTTGGGAAGGAGTCATGGCAGGCGGTGCTTTAATTTTCTTTGCGTATATTGGATTTGACGCGGTTTCAACTGCCGCCGACGAATCAATTAATCCACAACGCGATTTACCGATTGGAATTTTAGCTTCTTTGATCATTTGTACGATCATTTATATTTTGGTTTCTGGCTTATTAACGGGATTAGTACCTTACAAAGAATTAAACGTTCCTTCACCCGTTGCATCGGCGTTATTAAGTATTGGTCATAAGTTCGCAGCGGGCTTAATTGCAGCGGGAGCAATTGCAGGTTTGACAACGGTAATGTTGGTTTTATATTATGGTTTGACGCGGATATTTCTAGCGATGGCTCGAGATGGTTTATTGCCACCGATTTTTTCTAAAGTAAATTCCAAAACTCAAACGCCCATTCCAGTGATTTTAGTTAGCGGTGTTTTCATGGCATTTGTCGCGGGTTTTACGCCGATTAATGAAGTCGCAGAATTAGTGAACATTGGAACATTAGCGGCATTTGTGTTGGTTTGTGCAGGCGTTATTGTGTTGAGAGAAACTCACCCTGATTTGCCGCGTCCTTTTAAAACACCATTAAGTCCATTATTCCCAATTTTAGGGATTGTTTTTTGTTTGTATTTGATGTTTCAATTACCTCAAACAACATGGTTAAGATTTGGGATTTGGTTATTATTAGGTTTAATCGTGTATTTTGTGTATTCGAAAGGACATAGCGAATTAAACAAAGTATCCGCTTAGTTAATATTATTTAATTTCTCGTTCCTTATATGCGTGTGGGGAAACGAGAAATTAATTATCTACTAATATGTTTAAAAATGATGGAATGCTAATAATATTTTCTCTCACAAGGTATAATTAATTGTTTTATATTAGTGCCTGCCTCATAATCGAATTAAGTTGAAAATGTTGGGACAAGGTTGTTTTTGGGTAAAATTAATAAAACGGCTTTGCATAGTTTGGGGTAAGCGTGCTAAATTTAGGCGCTAAATTTTGCGGTTCACATTCATCTGTCATGGCTAGAACATCCGACACACTCGCTTTGAATTATCGGGCGCAAACGCTCTTAAAAACACTGGTGACGCGCTATATTCGTGACGGTCAGCCAGTGGGTTCGCGCACGCTGTCGAAGGAATTAGAACTCGAATTAAGCCCCGCGACCATTCGCAACGTGATGGCAGATTTGGAAGACATGGGTTTAATCAAAGCACCGCACACTTCTGCGGGACGCATTCCGACCGCACGCGGTTACCGATTGTTTGTCGATACTTTGCTTAAAATGCAACCACTTAAACAATCCGAAACCCTACGTTTGCAACAAGAATTGCTCAAAAATAATGATGCAAATCCTCAAGAAGTATTTGAACACGCTTCAAAGTTGCTCTCCGAAATTACGCATTTAACTGCCGTAATTATGTTGCCGCGTTATGAAGCTAAAATGTTAAGATATGTAGAGTTTTTACCATTAAGCGATCAACGCATTTTGGTGATTTGGGTAATGAACGAACACGAAGTTCAAAATCGCATTATTCATACCTCGCGTTCGTATTCGCCAGCGGAATTACAACAAGCTGCAAATTATTTGAACGCTGCATTTGTAGGAAAAGATATTCATCAAGTTCGAGAAAATTTGCTCCATGAAATGCAACATGATCGAGAAACCATGAATGCAATGATGCAAGCGGTCATTGAAGTCGCGGAGAAAGCCTTTATTCAACCACCGTCAAATGGCGATTACATTATGAGCGGTGAAACCCATTTAATGGGTGTAAATGAACTTTCTAATGTTGATAAATTACGTCAGTTGTTTGCAGCTTTTAATCAAAAGAGAGATATATTAAGCCTTTTAGATCAAGCAATTAGCGCAAATGGAATGCAAATTTTCATTGGCGAAGAATCTGGTTATGAAATCCTCGACGAATGTAGCGTTGTTACCTCACCTTATTTAGTCGGAGATCAAATCATCGGAGTAGTCGGTGTTATAGGACCCACTCGCATGGCTTATGATCGAATTATTCCAATCGTTGATGTTACTGCCCGATTAGTGGGCGCAGCTTTGGCACAATAATATGTTAGAAACCTCAAATACTTGTACAAAACAAGAATCTTTTGCTCTCTTAGTTCTCGGCGATAGCATGATGCCCGAATTTAAAGATGGAAATGTGATTGTTATCGATCCAGAAATGCCTCCTAGAAATGGTTCTTTTGTGTTCGCAAAACATCAAGAAGAATATATTTTTCGTCAACTTGAAATTAAAGATGACAAATACTTTTTGAAACCCTTAAATCCCAGTTATCCAATCTTAGAAATCCCCGACTTGAAATCTGTTGAGGGGGTCATTATTTCTGGCGGAGGCACTCGTCGTCGTGACCGCAAATCTTATGTTTAGTTAAAAGGAGTTTTTTATGATGGATTACGCTGAAATAGAACAACAAGCATTACAACTTCCTGTTTTACAGCAAGCTTCTTTACTTAGAAAATTATCGTTAAATTTAAATGGATTAAACGATACTGAATATGATCGCTTGTGTTTAGAAGAAGCTGTAAGGCGTGCTCAAGAAATTGAAGAAGGAAAGGTGGTAGGAATTTCTGGTGAGCAAGTATTTGAAAAACTACGTCAGAATTTAAAGAATTTCAAATGAGAAATTTTATTTTTCATCCGATTGCAGATACAGAAATTCAGCAAGCTGCTTATTATTACGAGCGGCAAAGAAAAAATCTAGGTGAAGAGTTTATTGAAGAAATATATCAATATGTAGAAAAGATTGTTGAGAATCCTTTTTTATATCCTCTTGCACTGAATAATGTAAGATGTTGCATAGTAAAACGCTTCCCTTACAAAATACTTTTTCAAATCATGAAAAATGAAGAAATTCAGATTCTTGGAATTATGCATCAACATCGTCAGCTTAGTAACTGGAATAGACATTAAGATTTCCTTATTATAACAACGATCTAAAAAGAGATAAAAAAGAATTTTATGGACAAAACGTACAACCCAGCGTCAATTGAGCAAAAATGGTATCAAACTTGGGAAGAAAATGATTATTTCTCTCCAAAAGAAGATGAGCTAAAAAAAACTTATTGTATTATGATTCCTCCGCCAAATGTGACGGGAACATTGCACATGGGTCACGCATTTCAAGATACCTTAATGGACTTGTTAATTCGTTATCATCGAATGAAAGGCGAAAATACCCTTTGGCAAGTCGGAACAGATCATGCGGGCATTGCAACCCAAATGGTAGTAGAACGCCAATTAGCAGCCACAAAACAAAGTCGCCATGATTTTGGTAGAGAAAAGTTTTTAGAAAAAGTTTGGGAATGGAAAGCACAATCGGGAGGAACGATTACCCGTCAGTTAAGAAGAATGGGAGCTTCTGTTGATTGGAAAACCGAACGTTTTACAATGGATGAAGGGCTTTCTAAAGCAGTAACAGAAGTATTTGTTCGTTTGCATGATGAAGGCTTAATTTATCGAGGAAAACGTTTAGTAAATTGGGACCCAGTTTTACATACAGCGGTTTCTGATTTAGAAGTGGTTTCTCAAGAAGAAAGTGGGCATTTGTGGCATTTGCGTTATCCTTTAACCGATGGAAGTGGATTTTTAGTAGTCGCAACCACACGTCCAGAAACAATGTTAGGTGATACCGCCGTTGCAGTCAATCCACATGATGAACGTTATCAAAAATACATTGGAAAAACCATTGATTTGCCTTTAACAAAAAGAGCAATTCCAATTATTGCAGATGATTATGTTGATAAAGAATTTGGAACAGGTTGCGTTAAAATAACGCCCGCACATGATCATAACGATTATCAAATTGGTTTGCGTCATGATTTACCAATGATTAATATTTTAACTATCGATGCAAAACTCAATGAAAATGTTCCAGAACAATATCGTGGTTTAGATCGTTTTGTGGCGAGAAAACAGATTGTTGCTGATTTGCAAGCTCTTGATTTACTTGAAAAAATTGAACCGCATAAATTAATGACTCCGAGAGGAGATCGTAGTCAAGCCGTGATTGAACCTTATTTGACTGATCAATGGTATGTGAAGGTTGCACCCTTAGCAAAAGAAGCGATTAAAGTAGTTGAGGACGGACGCATTAAATTTGTTCCTGAAAATTGGAGCAAAACTTATTTTGAATGGATGAGAAATATTCAAGATTGGTGTATTTCTCGGCAGATTTGGTGGGGACATCGAATTCCAGCATGGTATGATGAAGCAGGTGCGGTTTATGTGGGGTATTCTGAGAAACAAGTGAGAGAGAAATATAATATCCCCGCAGGTGATGTTTTAACTCAAGATAATGATGTATTGGATACTTGGTTTTCATCGGCGTTATGGACGTTTTCTACCTTAGGTTTTCCAGAAAACACCAAACGATTACAACTATTTCACCCGACCAGTGTTTTAGTGACAGGTTTTGACATTATTTTCTTCTGGGTTGCGAGAATGATTATGATGGGTTTGAAATTCACGGGTGATGTGCCATTTCGTGAAGTATATATTCATGGATTGGTGCGCGATGCAGAAGGTAATAAAATGTCCAAATCAAAAGGGAACGTTTTAGACCCTTTAGATTTGATTGATGGTGTTGATTTAGAAACCTTAGTGCAAAAACGTACCACTGGTTTAATGCAACCAGAAATATCGCCACGCATAGAAAAATCGACGCGAGATCAATTCCCCAATGGTATTCAACCCTATGGAACAGATGCGTTGCGTTTTACATTTGCAGCTTTAGCATCGACGGGTAGAGATATTCGTTTTGATACGGGAAGAATTGAGGGTTATCGAAACTTTTGCAATAAGTTGTGGAATGCGACCCGTTATGTGTTAATGAACACTGAAGGAAAAGACGTTGGATTAGGTAGTGATGAAATAAAACTTTCTTTAGCAGATAAATGGATTATTTCTCAATTACAAAGAGTGGAAAAAGAAGTAACAACGCATTTTGAAACGTATCGTTTTGATTTAGCGGCACAAACTATTTATGAATTTGTGTGGAATGAGTATTGTGATTGGTATTTAGAGTTTTCAAAACCTGTTTTAACGGGCAATGCAAGTGAAACATTACAACGCGGCACGCGCAGAACTTTAATTCGGGTATTAGAAACAATTTTGCGTTTATTACATCCGATCATGCCATTTATTACAGAGGAACTATGGCAAAAAATTGCACCTTTAGCTGGCAAAGATGGTTTAACGATCATGTTGCAATCTTATCCACAATTTGAAGAAACTAAAGTAGATTTGAACGCAGAAACTGAAATTGCATGGGTAAAAGAAGTTATTTTAGGGATTAGAAGAATTCGCTCTGAAATGAACATTTCTCCCGCTAAACAACTATCCGTTTTAGTTCAAAATGGCTCTGAAAGTGATTTGCAAAAACTTCAAAATAATCAATCATTTATTTCAACGCTTTCAAGATTGCAAAATATTGAGTTTTTAGATTCAAGTACAATGCCGCCCGAATCTGCAATTACGTTAGTGGGAGAAATGAAAATTTTAATTCCCTTAGCGGGTCTGATTGATAAAGAAGCAGAACTAAAACGTTTGAACAAAGAAATCGATAAAGTTCGTAAGGAACACGATAAACTTTCTAGCAAACTAGAAAATCCGAATTTTATTGAAAAAGCCCCAGTTGAATTAGTTGAGAAAGAAAAACAACGGGTTGCAGAATTACAAGCAGCATTAGTTAAATTAGAAACCCAAGCTGTTAAAATAGCGGGTTTATAGGAGTATGAAATGAAGTATTTGTTAAGTTGTGTTTTAATTATCATTTCAGCAAGTAGCTTTGCAGAAGATAATAAAACTAAAGAACTTGTTTTAGAAAATGGTTTGAAAATATTGGTGAAAGAAGATCATCGTTCTCCTGTTGTGGTAAGCCAAATTTGGTACAAAATAGGTTCAAGTTATGAAGAAAATGCCAAAACTGGACTTTCTCATCTTTTAGAGCATTTAATGTTTAGAGGAACTGAGCAATATGCGGCGGGTCAATTCTCTAAAATTATGGCAGAGAACGGTGCAGATGAAAATGCGTTCACCAGTTCAGATTATACGGCTTATTATCAAAAGCTAGAGAAAAACCGCTTGGCGATTAGTTTCAAATTAGAAGCGGATAGAATGCGGGGTTTGAAATTAGATCAAAAAGAGTTTGATAAAGAACGCGAAGTCGTCATTGAAGAACGCAAATTACGCACCGATGATAAACCTAATTCATTGATGTATGAAATCTTTAAAGCAACTGCCTATCAAAGCTCGCCTTATAGAAATCCCGTTATTGGTTGGATGCCGGATTTGAAAAATCTTACTTTGGAAGATGCCAAAAATTGGTATCAACGTTGGTATGCGCCAAATAATGCTATTTTAGTGGTGGTGGGTGATATAAATCCAGAAGAAGTTTTAACATTAGCGAAAGAACATTTTGGAAATTTGAAACCTTCAGATATTACACCGACTAAAAGCACTCAAGAAGTGCCGCAATTTGGAATTAAAAGAATTACGGTTAAAAAACCGGCGAAATTACCAAATTTATTAATGGGTTACAAAGTACCATCAATTAAAACAACTGAAGAAAGTTGGATTCCTTACGCATTACAACTGATTGCATATATTTTGGATGGTGGAGATAGTTCACGTTTTACAAAACATTTGATTCGTGGAAAAGAAATTGCCACCAGTGTAAGTAGTAGTTATGATGCGTTTGGTCGCTTAGATGAGTTGTTTGTATTTGGTGGAACACCAACAAAGACTAATACAGTAGAAACACTAGAAAATGCCATCCGTGAACAGATCCAAATTCTTAAAACCGAATTGGTGAAAGAAAGTGAATTAAAACGCATTAAAGCGCAGTTAGTTGCGGCAAAGATTTACGAAAAGGATTCGGTATTTTATCAAGCCATGCAAATGGGGCAATTGGAGACGATTGGTTTGCCGCACGATTTGCTGGATCAATTTGTTGAGAAACTCAGTGCAATTACGCCAGAGCAAATTCAAATGGCTGCGCAAAAATATTTTATCGATGATGGTTTAACGGTTGCCGTATTAGAACCTCAACCTTTATCGGATAATTCTCCGGTTGAAAAACCGCTTTCAAACAAACATGGACATTAATTAATATGAGATTTCTAGCGATTTTATTAGTAGGCTGGATTCAAACCGCGCAAGCGATTCCAGATGTGCAATATTGGCAAACTGAACAAGGTACGAAAATCTATTTCATTTCAGCAATGGAATTACCCATTATTGATATTCAAATTTCCTTTGATGCAGGCAGTATGCGTGATAATGGAAAATTAGGTTTGGCGGCTTTAACCAGCGGCACGTTAAATGAAGGAGCGGGTGATTTGAATGCAGAGCAACTTGCGGAGATTTTTGATGATGTAGGGGCGCAATTTAGTCAAGGTGCTTCAAAAGAAATGGCATCGATACAGCTTCGTTCACTAACTGATCAAAATTTATTTGAACCAGCGTTTGAAAATATGCTGAGAATTTTGAAGAAACCAACATTTCCAGCAAAAGAACTTGAAAGAATTCGTCAGCAAATGTTGCAATCATTAGAATCTCAAAAACAATCGCCAAGTTCTTTGTTGAGTAAAGCCTTTCAAGAAAATTTATATGGAGAGCATCCTTACGCCTTTCAAACTGGAGGAACTGAAGAAAGTTTGCCTATTTTAAGCCGCGAGAATGTAATAAATTTCTATAAAAAACATTATGTTGCAAAAAATACAATTATTGCATTGATAGGTGCGATTTCTCGTGAGCAAGCAGAGAACCTTGTAAAACGGATTTTAACGGATTTGCCAGCGGGAGAAACTTTGCCAGCTATTCCTTTAGTACCAAAAACCCCAGACTTGAAACCCATTCATATTGAGCATCCATCAGAACAAACGCATATTGCATTAGGGCAAATTGGTTATGCTCGAAGTGATAAAGATTATTTCCCGATGTTGATTGCAAATTATATTTTGGGGGGAGGAAGTTTGGTTTCAAGATTACCAGAGGAAGTGCGTGAGAAACAGGGTTTGGCGTATAGTGTTCACAGCAGTGTTTCTCCAATGTTGCAAGCAGGAACAATTTCTGCGAGTTTGCAAACCCGTCAAGAAAATGCCCAACAAGCTATTGAATTAGTGAAAAAAATTATTCAAGAATTTGTTGAGCAAGGTCCAACAGAGAAAGAAGTCATTGATGCAAAGAAACATTTAACAGGAAATTTTGCAATGCGGGTAGATAGCAACGGGAAATTATTAAGTTATTTGACGACCATTGGTTTTTATAATTTGCCGTTGGATTATTTGCAAGTGTGGTCAAATAAAATTGAGGCGGTTTCTTTAGAGCAAATCAACGACGCAATTAAACGTCAAATAAAACCAGAGAAAATGATTTTATTTACTGTAGGAAAACGTTCTTCTTAAATGGGAGCAAATGCAATGAATGTTGAACTATCCCAAACACTATTAATGCTGCTAAGTTTATTAGTGGGCGGGATTATTGTTTTTTGGTTTGCGATTCGAAATAAAACGATTTTAAGTGGTAAAGAAGTTCTCGATATCAATGGCGAAAAATTTGGGATAGGATTTAAGTCTGATGCGTTTGGTTTAATGATTTTGTCGGGCATTGCAATGATTGGAATGGGTTTGTTTTTTATTTACCAAAACTATGAAACTAAACTCATTGATAATCAAGCAGATATAAAGCGATTGCAAAGCAAAATTTCTGCTTTAGAAAACGAAACGGCAATTAAAGCAAAGATGTTAGATGATTTAGCAGATCGTTTAGAAATTGCCATTCATAATGTGACGGGATCATTGAAAACATATCGGTTGCATTTGAACTTAGTTTTTCCTCAAGGAAGTCAAGCAAATCCGTTCACTGCAAAAGTGAAATCGGCAATCAAAAGACAAGATGGAAGTGAGAGTGGAAAAGTGTTTAATGATGCGGATTTTGAAAGTGGACCTGGTGGAATTATTGTAAAGTTTGAGAATTTGCACGAAGGAGATCGGGTTTCTGTGTTAGTAGAAGAAAATGGAAAAACTTGGCGTAGTTATGATATGACCGTTCCTAATGCTGACCTTAATATGAGGAGAGTAACACAATGAAGATTTTTTTTATTACAATGGCATTTCTATTGATTTCAAATCATAGTTTTGCAGCAGAAGAAATTGCCATTGAAAATACCTCGCGTTATATGGGCGGGGGAATTTGGGATTGGACGATTTTTATTAAGAAAGATTCCAGTAAAATCAATGAGATACGCTGTGTTGAATACAAATTGCATAAAAGTTTCAATAAAAAACCGATTGAAATTTGTGAACATGGTGGTAATGTAGAAATGCCATTTGCTCATAATATGCAAGGTTGGGGCGAGTTTGTAATTCCAATTAAAGTGACTTTCAAAGATGGGAAGAACTTTAGTATGGATTACAAATTAAATTTAGTGAAAGCAACTGAAGAAACTCGTCAATTACCGATTCAAATTAATAATATTGCTACAAAGAACAATGCGGGTTCTTGGGATTGGAAAATCTTCCTAGAAAGTAGTGAAGATATTTTAAACCAAGTGAAATGTGTTGAATATACCTTGCACCCGACTTTTCCCAATCCCGTTCAAGAGATTTGTGAGAAAGGAAACAGTGAAACTCAGGCATTTGTTCTAACGGGTAATGGCTGGGGTTCATTTGAAGTAAATATTCGCATCTTGTTGAAAGATGGCGGAATACAAAAACTGATACATACTTTGAAATTTTAACTAACTTTAGACAGGAGAAACTAGCAGTGGGAATCATTAGAAATTTATTTGCTTTAATTGGATTTATTGCGACTATTGGGGTGGTATTTATTGCAATCCAACTCTCTAAAATACAAGGAGATTTTGATCCACAAGCACCTACCATCTATAAAGAACTTGCTTTAAAACTTTTAGAAACTAAAGATGCTGCAATGCCGATGGTGTGGAAGTTTCAAGTAAATGACGGTATTGATGCAGAGCAAGTGAAAGAATCCATGAAGAGCATTGCGGTTCAAAAAGGAATGTTTTTCGCAGGAGAATCACCTTTCTACAAACAAGTTGAAGCGGTTACTGGACAACCTTATCGTCACGTTTCATTTTTGAATTTCTGTGATGCAACTGTTGGAAAGAAAATGCTTGATTACAACGATGCGTATAGTGCAATGATGCCTTGTACGATTAGTTTGGTACAAGATAAAGCGGGGAAATTGTTTATTTATTCAATGAACATGGATTTAATGATTTATGGTGGAAAAACCCTTCCAGATGATTTAAAGAAAGAAGCATTGAAAGTTAGAGGAAATATGCTCGCCATCATGGAAGGTGCAGCGAAAGGCGAGTTTTAATTTTTTAATTACATTTAGACAAAGAAAGCTGCAAGGAAACGGGAAGTCGGTGAAATGCCGACACTGCCCCCGCAACGGTAATTAAGTTATATAATTCAATCAGATGCCACTGTTTCTTTTAATTATGGGAAGGCGATTGAATTGGGTTTTTTTATTAAAAGAAACCGCTTAAAAGTCCGGAGACCGCCCTTGCAGAACAGTCTGGCAGATTGCGGCGGGCAATTTTGACTTCAAAATCAATGGGTTACTCCGTCTGCCATTTTTTCATTTTTAATATGGATAACCACATGATTTTATTTATTTTAATATCTCTTTTATTTTCAAATAGTTGGGCTGAAAACCCCGCTCTTCCGACAATCACCGTCACCGCCACTCGAACCCCCGAACCCACCGACAGCGCATACGCCTCCGTCACCGTGCTCGACCGCGCCGCGATTGAAAACTCCCAAGCCCAATCAGTCCCCGATTTATTGCGCGGGATGTCGGGCGTGGACGTGAGCAGCAACGGCGGTTTTGGGCAAAATGCCGGCGTTTTTTTGCGCGGAATGAACAGCGGACACACGTTGGTTTTAGTCGACGGCGTGAAAATCGGATCGGCAACGACGGGAACGGTCGCGTGGCAACATTTGCCAATTTCTGAAATTGAACGCATAGAAATTGTTAAAGGAACTCGATCGGGTTTATATGGTTCTGAAGCAATGGGCGGGGTGGTACAAATCTTTACAAGAAATGGAGAAAATGCTGCGGGCGTTCATTTAGATATGGGTGGAGGAAATAATGGCACTTATCAAATGCACACGGGTATTTCAGGTGGTGATCAAAAAACCAAATTTAGTTTAAATACGGGTTATTTGCATTCAAAAGGATTTAATGCTTGTACACCTAATTTAAATGCGGGTTGTTATACGAATGAACCCGATCAAGATGGTTATAACAATCAAGCGTCTTCATTGAGAATCAATCATCATTTTAATCCAAATTGGAATCTTGAATTACAAGGATTTCATGCGCGTGGAGAAATTAATTACGATTCGGCATTTCAAAATCAAGGTGATATTGAGCAAAGTAGCTTTACATTAAAGAGCAATATCCAAATCAATCCAACGTGGAAAGCCTTAGTTCAACTTGGAGAAAGTCGTGATAAATTAGAGACTTATGGTCACAAGATGCCAAGAGATTTATTTGACACCAAGCGTCAACAAGCATTATGGCAAAATGATTTGATTTTATCGAAACAAGAACATTTAATTTTAGGATATGAATTAAGCGAAGATAAAATCGTTGCAGATACCGCTTACACTAATAATTCACGTTTCAATAAAGCATTATTTGGGCAATATCGAGTTAATTATCAAGATTTTGATGTAAATGTTTCAAGTCGACGCGATGATAATGATCAATTTGGGAAACATTCCACTTATCAAGCAGCCTTAGGTTTTCATCCAATGGAAGGGTTAAGAACTTTTGTAAGTTATGGCACTGCATTTAAAGCACCGAGTTTTAATGATTTGTATTATCCACAGTTTGGAAATCCAGCATTAGAACCTGAAGAAGCTGAAACGTGGGAAGTAGGTTTCAAAGCCAAAGAAGGTCAAGCACGTTGGGAAGCGAGTTTTTATAAAACAAAAGTCGATAAATTGATTAGTTTTGTATTTGATCCAATAAGTGGAGCAATGCAGCCAAAAAATTTGAATCAAGCTGACATCCAAGGTGCTGAATTAACTGCATTTTGGCGCACGTTAAAGGGTTTGGATATGAAAGCACAATACAGTTGGACAAAACCCGAAGATAGTGCAACGGGGAAAATATTGCCGCGCCGCGCTCAAAATTCTGTGCAAATCGACATCGCCGAACAAATCGGAAAAACTCGTATGGCAATCAATATGTTAACTCAAAGCCATCGTTTTGATGATGTAGAAAATTCAATAAAATTAGGTGGTTACACGATCTGGAATTTACGCGGCGAATATTTTGTCGATAAGCGTTGGACATTAAAAGCCCGCGTCGATAATTTGCTTAATAAACAATACGAAACGGCGTATTTGTATCCGATGGCGGGTCGGACGTGGTTTTTAAGTGTGCACTACGCCAAATGAGGTTTATAATACGTCCACTTTTTTGGATTATTTTATTCACCTTTGATTTCCTCTAACCTTTTTAATCGAAAGCCCTGTCAGGTTGCAATAAAGCAATCTGGGAGGGTTTTGTTTTGGGTAATTTTATGAATCACGAAACAACTTCTACAAACGCCCCTTCAAAGTTGCTCATTATCGCAGCGTTAGGCGTGGTATTTGGCGATATTGGAACAAGTCCTCTGTATGCAATGCGAGAATGCTTTCACGGTTCTCACAGCATTCCTATCACGCCAGAAAACGTGTATGGCGTTTTATCAATGATGTGTTGGTCGGTTATTTTAGTGGTCACTTTGAAATACGTTACTTTCATTATGCGCGCTGACAACCAAGGTGAAGGTGGCATTTTAGCTTTATTAGCTTTAACCAAAGAAAATCACCAAAAAAATCAAAACAAAACTTGGCATCGTACATTAATTACTTTAGGCGTAATTGGTGCAGCTTTGTTTTACGGCGATAGTATGATTACACCCGCTATTTCAGTATTAAGTGCGGTCGAAGGATTACAAGTTATTGCACCTTCTTTTGAACCTTATGTTGTTCCAATTACGATAGGAATTATTATCGGTTTGTTTGCCATTCAACCCTTTGGAACTTCTAAAGTTGGTGCTTTCTTTGGGCCTGTGATGTTGTTATGGTTTAGCACTTTGGGTTTCTTAGGTTTATTTCATGCTGTTCAAAACCCGACTATTTTCTCGGCAATTAATCCTTATTATGCAGCATATTTTATTAGTTCTTCACCTTTCATTGCGTTTTTAGTATTAAGCTCGGTTTTTCTCACCGTCACGGGCGCAGAAGCACTTTATGCAGATATGGGGCATTTTGGACGTTTACCGATTCGTCGTGCGTGGTTCTATGTTGTAATGCCTGGATTATTACTAAATTATTTTGGACAAGGCGCGTTATTATTAAGCGATCATGAAACGGCAGCAAATCTCTTTTATCATTTAGCGCCAAGTTGGGGTTTGCCGTTTTTAGTTCTTTTAGCGACCGCAGCAACGGTGATTGCTTCTCAAGCGGTGATTTCTGGTGCATTTTCAATGACTTTACAAGCAACCCGCTTAGGATTTGCACCCCGTTTTCAAATCGTTCATACTTCCGAAGGTGAACAAGGTCAAATCTACATTCCTCGCATTAATTGGTTTCTTTTATTGGCGGTAATTTCTTTGGTTTTATTGTTTAAAAGTTCGAGCAATCTAGCTTCAGCTTATGGTATTGCAGTTGCAACCACGATGCTCATTGATACGATTTTAGCTTTTAGTATTTTGAAACTGTTTTGTACCAATCGAATTACTTGTTTATTGATTAGTGCATTGTTTATTACGTTTCTCTGCATTGATTTCGCGTTTTTTAGTGCAAATAGCACCAAAATTCCTGATGGTGGATGGTTTCCAATTTTAATCGCGGCTTCTCTGTTTATGTTAATGATTAGTTGGAAACGTGGACGTTCAATTCTTTCTCATAAACTTAAAAGTGAATGGTCAGTTAATGATTTCGTAGAAAACATTGCGGTGAGTGTTCCAAGAGTGGATGGAACAGCAGTATTTATGACCGCCGATCCAGATTCAATTCCTCACTCGTTGATTCACAATTTGAAACACAATAAAGTATTGCATGAGAAAGTGGTTATTTTCACTGTTAAAACCGAGAATGTTCCTTATTTATTAAATGATAAAGAACGCATGATCATTACTGAATTAGGGGGCGGTTTCTATAAAATGACCATGCACTATGGTTTCAAAGAACGTCCGAATTTAGGAGAAGATTTGCCGCGTTTGGGTGAGAAAGCGGGATTGGAATTTAATATGATGGAAACGACCTTTTTTCTCAGTCGTGAAACCCTTGTGTACGCGAAGAAATCTAAATTACCCTTCTGGATGAGAAAGCTATTTGTTCTAATGTCCAGAAATGCTGCTAGCCCAATGGAGTTCTTCCAAATTCCAAACAACCGCGTTGTCGAAATTGGTGAACAAGTTGCAGTGTAATTGCTCTCTCGATTCTTTGTAGTTGTTATGTTTTTAAATTAGGATTTAATTCAATGGGTTATCTTTTATACAAATAACCCATTGAATTGATTAGGATTTAGTTATATTAGGCGTGGTATTTTTAAACAAACCGCGCAAAATTTTTAAAATAGCTGGGTGATTCCAATCGCGTCCGCCAAGTGCTTGATAAACCAAGTGTCCTTCTGGATCAACCACAAAAGTACTCGGCATTCCACGCGCTTTCCATTCTGCCATAATGTTCGCGTTAGTATCTAATAATAAAGGAAAAGTGAGCGGCATTTTGTTGCGAAATGCTTGGACTTTTTCTAAATCCTCACCATTATTGATCGCCAAAATAACCATATTATCATTGCGGATTGATTCCCACGCTTTTTGCATTGACGGCATTTCGTGCACGCACGGCGGACACCACGTTGCCCAAAAATTCACCACCACCACTTTTCCACGATAATTTGCTAATTGATGCGTTTGTCCATGCACATCTTTTAGAATAAAATCAGGTGCTTGCGGACGACCTTGAATCGGCGTAAGCATTTCTGAACTCGCCGTACACGCCGTCAGGCTTAGTGCCAACATCAACCATTTCTTCATAACAATCCTCTTAAAAGTATTTAACGTGATCATATTTTATCCTCAATCTAAAACAAAGCAACTTTTATAGGAGGTTCTTATGATCGCAGTGATCTATTTCGTTTGCCAGCTTTATTGGGTTAGTTTCCTAAAGAGTTTATTGAAATAATTGCTCTTTTTTGTTTTGAAAAAAGATTAAACTTTTCTTTACCGCTTTAACAATTGATCGAGGCGTAATAGTTGCACCCGTGAATTGATCAAATATCCCGCCGTCTTTTTTAACGTTCCACTTTTCTAAAGGTGGATATTCTAAAGAAAATCCATTAAAACTATAAATCCATTTTGAACGTTTTTCTTCAATCAAATCACCTAATCCAGGGGTTTCTTGATGAGAAACCACTCTTACACCTAATAAAGTGCCCTCAATTGTAATGCCTACCAATAATTGAATGCTCCCCCCATAACCATCTGGTGCAACTGGCATAAAAATGATTGCTTGAGGTTGATTTTGTTTCCTCGCACGATAAAAAGAAACTGGCATAGTTGTTCCCAAATTTTCTTTATCGATGATTTCAATTTTATCATTAAGCAAATCATTATCATACAAATCTGTTGAAATCAGTGAATTTAATTGTTTTAACAGAGTTTGTTTTTGATTGTCAGTAATCAGGTTTTTTGTAAGATCATAACTTAACGAAACAATCGCTGTTCCAATCGCCGTAAATAGAAATAAAATAACCGCCATTTTGCTCACAATTTGTTTTAGCGATTCGGTGCTCATTTATGCAATTCCTTTTTATAGGTTTGTTCTCCAAAATAAGGTGGTTTCGTATAATAATCGATAGTCGGCGCTGCTAAATTCATCAAAAGAACTGCAAACGCTATTCCGTCAGGATAATTACCCCAAGTTCTTATAATATAAATAATCATTCCAATGCCAATTCCATAAAACAACTTTCCTCGATTGGAAGTCGCTGCTGTAACGGGATCAGTGGCAATAAAAAATGCTCCCAACATTGTTGCACCACTAAACAAATGAAATAATCCCGACGGATAAGTTTGAGGTTGCCAAACATAAAACAACGTTGCAATTAAAAATAAACTTAATAACATTGCAACGGGAATATGCCATGTAATGATTTTCTTATAAATTAAATAAACACCACCACTAAAATAAGCAATCCCCACCCATTCCCATTTTTTAAGACTTAACAAACCCCACATCGGTTGATTAAATAATTCAGTTAAACTCAAGTTTTGTTTTACATGAGTTTTCACCGCATCTAAAGCAGTTGCTCCCGTGTGAGCGTCATTATTTCCTATGCTAAAAAAGATCATGTCAACTAATTTATCTATTTCAAACATTGACCAATTTGTCATTTCTTTTGGAAAGGAAATTAATAACACCGCATAACCAATCATGGCTGGATTAAAAGGGTTGAAACCTAAACCGCCGTACAAATGTTTTGCAAACACCAAAGAAAAGCTCACGCCTAACACAATCATCCACCAAGGCGAATAAGGTGGAATGGCAACTGCTAATAAGATTGCAGTTAATATCGCACTGAAATCATTAAGAAAAAGTTTAATTGGTCGTTCACGCAAATATAACATTAGGGTTTCGGTAATTAATGCCGTTGCAACCCCTAAAAGTATTTGAACGATAATCCCAAAACCAAAGAACCACACACACAAACTTACCGCTGGAATTAGCGCGTAAATCACTTGTCGCATGATTTGTCCCACGCTATAACTTTGATGCCCAAACGGTGCAGCCGACATTACCAACGCCATGTTTCTATTTTCCTTTAAGGTTGTTTATCTGCTTCATTAACAACTGTTTTTGGGGTTGGTGTTAATCCCTCAGCTTGATCAATAAAGCCTTCTGCTTCATAGATTAATGCTTCAATTTTATCCATTACAAATTTAACTATTTCTTTTTCTTTTGATTGAATGCCAAGCCAAGGTTCAACATTTATATCCCAATTTCTGTACGGTTCCTGAAAATAACACCACCAAGGCCAGTAATTACTTTTTTTACCTGATTCATTTAGATTTTCATTCAACTTTTTTATGTCCAAATTAATATCAGGTATATTACCATCCTTTTTCGCAACTCCCCAAATAAATTCAGTACATCTTGTTCTCTCGGAATGAAATCTAAGACGATATTTATTCCATCCACGTTTATAAAATTTAATTCCTTTATATCTTTCAAATAAGGAGCTGAAATTGTCTTCAATTTCACATACCCAGCCTTTATCTTTATATTTAGCTTCAAACTTCTCTTTCAAACTATTAGCAAAATCCTTTAATAGAGATTCCTTTACACTCGACATTTGTTTCTCAACAGCAAATGCTAACTCTATATTGTTATCATTTTCTAAAATGGTTTTCTTAATTACATCTTTATCAATCATATTCGTTACTCCTAAAAATGTTTTTTGACAATAAGCGATAAAATCGCGTAGAAAATGTTTAACGTGATCGGATTTAGATGCTTTCTCACATTGTTCTAACCATGAAACAATATTAAAGAAATTTATTTTCTTATAATGATTGCTTTTCTCTAATTGTTCTTTTTCTGCTTTAGTTATGCTGTTCTCACTAGGATCAGAATCATAACCCGATAAATAAATTAAACAGTATTTATTTCTATAAATATTGTTTAAATGTTTATTATAATCGGATAGTTGTTTATATTGATCTCCCGTCCAAGGTTTATTTTCAATTGCTAAACCAAAACAGTCTTTTCCAAAATCAACCAAAATATCAATACGACGGTTATTTTGAATGGCTACTTCACAATTAACAGTAGTAATTTCTTGATTACAATCAGGATAGTCAATCCCTATTTGCTTAAAAAATAGCTTTAAAAACAAATTGCCCTGTGCATGAGTTGCTTGTGGATTTAATACTTGTGGATTTAATAAATGAGCAATGATTTCTGAGAGTTTATTTTCATTAGGGGCGATGAAATCAAAACAATTAAATTGCGGGGCAAGTTGTGGGGCAAAATATTTATAGTTTTCATCAAAAGCCTTACGTTTGGCATTTAATTCGGTGAAAAACTGTTGTAAGCGTTGTTCGTCGATATTCATAGGTTTATTGAAAGGTTAAAAAGAAAAAACATTGTGGAAAATTATAGCATCGATAATTGAAAGGAACTTTGAAATAAATTAATGTAACCCAAGTTAAATTACAAAAACAATAAATTTTCAAATGGTTTAGTTTGTTTCCAACGATAAGTATTAAAATCGCGTTGATCAGTGCTTAAAATTCTACCATGTCCTAAGTGTTCGGCTAATAAAACTAAAGAAGCATCGGCAAAATCCATTGGTAAATCAATATATTGTTGCATTAAAATAAAAAGTTTTTGTTTATGATGCGGTTCTATTTGAAAAATACTAAAAGCATTTTGTTGGTAACTTTCCATAAAAGATAACATTGATTTTCTACCACGTCGTTTGAGCAACAAATGACAAACTTCAGTAAGAACGGGATAGGTTGTAATCAATGGTTCGGTAATTTTAGTTAAGGTTTGAATTACACTTTGGTGATGCGTATCATTAGGATTAACCAGAGCAACCCAAAACCCACTATCAGTAATGATCATGTTTTATCGCTCCAATCCAAATAATCTTTGTAATTTTCTGATAAATTAGCAACATCTGGCATACTTCCCAAGAAACCCGTTTTTTGTAAAATAGCTAATATTTTTTCTCCCTCAGTTGAAGGTGTTTTGTGAGGAATTTTTAGGGTTGAATCAGTGTTTTTTTCTTCGATGATTTTGATAGGAAATGTTTTGATTAGATTTAATATTTCTAACCAATAGTTATCTTCGACTTCGATAGTAATTGTTTTCATGTTTTCTCTCGGTTTTATAAAATATTTCTCTTATTCCTACACTCGAACATAAGAATGAGAGAAAAAGATTTGAAATAAGTTAATGCACGCCTTTGCTATGTAAATGGGAGGAATATTTTTTGTCGATTTCAAGGATATGTTCCTCGATCCAGAATTTAAGGAAGTTCATTAATTGTCCACTGTCGATGTTTTGACCTTTTGCAAAGATGTCGCCCATAAAAACGACTTTCTCGGCGAGAGCATCGTGTTCTGCTTTGTGCGGATCAAACATCGGATAACCATTTGAAGATAAAAGGTTTTCTTCATATTCAAAATGGGTTTTAGTGTAATCTAATAATTCCGCTAAAACTTGACCTAATGCTTCGTTGCTATGATTTGCTTTAATTGCGTCGTCTAATTCGTTGATGATCGCAATAAGTTTTTGATGTTGCGTATCTATTTCTGCAACTTGCACACTAAAATTATCGTTCCAAACCACTAAAGCCATGTTACATCCTCCTTTTTGTTTTTACGAAATTACTTGTTTGATTTATGGGGACGGGCGGGCGGATTAATGCCAATGCGTCCTTTAAGCGAATCGTTGCGGTTCAAATCCCCCCTATCATAACGCCCATCGCGGTTTTTATCGACAGGCAGAGGGCTAATCGGCGCAGCGGGCGTAGGTTTCACGGGCACGACGGGGCGATGAGGCGGCGGTTCATGACGATGCGGTGGACTGTGATGAATCGGGCGATGCGGATAATGATAATAAAAATTCCAATAAAAATAAGGATATGTGTAAAAAAACGGCGAATAATACGTCCGATCTTGAACGACAATCGGTTGATAAACGGGCGTTGGCGATTGCGGCGCGATATAAGAAGTAACTGGTTGATTTAATTGAATTAAATGAAATTGCTGCGCGGGTCGATTGCTGCACGCGGCTAAATAAGCGACCGTTTGGGTGGTTTCTTTCATTTCATCAATGCACCAACCCATTGAATTATAAAGATTTTGTCGATCAAAAAACCATTGTTGTGAAGGCATATTTTGACAAGGTTTTCCCGCCAAAAACACGCCCGAAGTCACCACATCTGCCGCAACATCTAAACATAACCCACTGATTGGATTGCGTAAAATGGCGGTTTGAGGTTCATAAACCCATTGTTGCGCAGGATTTCCATCGCAGGATTTCAAATTCACGATTTGTCCCGCAGAGAAACTCAAACATTGTTGCTTTCCATTAATGATTTGTCCTAATTGATTTGAAGTGTTCAATTGAGGGTTTGTCGGTTGAGCAACTTCATAACGATGAATGTATGTTGTACAACCATTTAAAACGAATAAAACTAGAAATAACTTTTTCATAACAAACCTCATATAGATTCGTGAATATTTTCGACAAAAAGAGAAATCGGTGCGAACGTGCTGTGTTGATCAATTTTGAGCAAACTTTCTTTGGCGAGTTCTAAAATAGCTAAAAAAGCAACCACTACGCCAGCTCTTAATTCTTGGGATTTAAAACAACTGTAGAACTCAAGCTGTAAATTGGTTTTAAATAATTCTAAAATAAACGTCATTCTTTCTCGAACCGAAAGCGGTTCACGAGTGATTTGATGCGCGGTAAATAATTCAATTCTCAATAACACATCTTGCATTGCTTCTAATAAATCATTTAATTTAATATTCGGAGGAATTTTTGGGCGAGCAACTTCGGGAACAAACACTTCAGTTAAAAAGGTATCTCGTCCAATGATCGGATATTCACCCAGCATTTCTGCGGCACGTTTGATGGCAGCATATTCTTCTAATTGTTGAATTAATTGACGACGCGGATCATTATCAACTTTTTTATCGGGTTGTGGCAATAGCAAACGGGATTTGATTTCTAATAATAAACTCGCCATTGACAAATACTCTCCCGCTAAATCGAGTTGTAATTCTTGCATTAAATGAATATACTGCAAATATTGTTGGGTAATTTGAGCAATGGGGATATGTAAAATATCAATATTTTGTTTTTGAATTAAATAGAGCAACAAGTCTAATGGTCCTTCAAAAGTTTCTAAAAAAACTCGCAAAGCATCGGGAGGAATAAACAAATCTTTAGGCATTTCAATAAACGGTACACCTTGAACAACTGCAATCGGTATTTCAGAAGTAGGTAACATCTTAATCAAAATCCTGTTAGAATGAATCAAAAAACGAGAGAATCCTATGCAATACAACATTACTTTGATGGGTGCAATCGCTGGCGACTCGCCCTATCATATTGAAAACATTGAAAAATTACTAACGTTACCACAAGTCGCATTAGAGCATGGACAAGTTTTTACGGGTCGTCCGCACACGCGCTTACATATTGATGATCATAACATTTTAAAGATTCGAGCTGAACTTCATTTTGATGAAAAATCTGCGTTGCGTTGGGTTGCGCAAGCGATTGAAAAAGAACGAGTTTTAAATATTCATTTTCCAACCAAAACGTGGTTTGTTGCCGCTCCGCAAGAAGATGGCGAGGCTTTAATTGGCAGCATTTGTCCTTTATTAAAACCATTGCATTCTTTATTAAACAATCCTACGCAAAGTTCCTCCGAAGCTGTTGATTGGTTAGAGAAAATTTGGCGGATGTATTTTAATGTTGCGACCATTCACAATTTAAGATTAGATGAAGGATTATCTAATTTTGGGCTTGCAAAAGATGGTCAAATTTATTATCTCGACGATGATGTGTACAACTGGGATTGTTTTTTGTCGGCAGCACAAGCACTTGGCGTGTATTTGCGGGGTTTGCCTTGGTTGACCGAAGAATCCTGCGCTGAACTCGGCGGATGTTTGCGAGAATTGATTTTAAAATTCTTTGGACAACAATATTTCACCGTTTTAGCTGAACTTATTAGAAACGTCTTTATTCCAGAAACCAAAATACATTTGTTAAATGCGTTAGTAAATACCTTAATGCGAGGTCAAGCAAAAACTCGATCTGAGCCGCCTAAAAACTCTCAAAGATTCATCGCTTTATTAGCGGATGTGCATTCGAATTTGCCCGCTTTAGAATGCGTTTTAACCTATTTGAGAAATGAAAATATCACTGAAGGCGTTGTATTAGGCGATGTCGTTGGATATGGACCGCACCCCGTTCAATGTATCGAACGCTTACAAAACAGTGGGTTAGTGATTCTTAAAGGCAATCATGATCACGGATTAGCAACAGGGGAATTTACCAAAGGTTTTTCAAAAACCGCACAATGGGCATTGAATTGGAATATGACCCAAGTGAACGCCGAACATCGTCAATGGTTGGAAAATTTGCCGCCTATGTTATTGAATGATCAATGGTTAGCGGTGCATGGTTCGCCAATTGATCCGCTGTTTTTCTATGCGTATGTGTATGAAATGACGTATGAGCGCAATTTAGATACCTTAGAAAATCGTAAAATAAGCCTTTGTTTTCATGGGCATACACATTTACCCGGAATGTATGGCAGAATTACTGGTGTGTCTGATCAGTTTTATGTTCAGGAAACCCTTGATTTAACTCGTTTTTCTCATTCATTAGTCTGCCCTGGTTCAATTGGTCAACCTCGCAATCGTCAATTGGGAGCACAATTTGCAATATTTGATCGCACTGAAAATAAAATCCATTTCAAATGCTTAGATTACCCCATCGACAAAACCATTCGTGACATGGAAGCAAACAACTTTCCTCACACGTTGGTTAATATGTTAAAACCCTAGTTAATAATCACAAATGCTGAAAGTAAAATTAATAATAATTTTTTACTTTAGTGCGGATTTAAATTCTTTTTGCATTAAATTGATGAGCATTTTTAAATGATCAATTTCTTGCATTTGCTGTTTTACAATATGAGAAAGTTCTTCTACTTTATTTTTCGTTTCAGGCAAATCCAGTGAATAATAATTTACAGAAGATTCTAATGAATAGTAATTTATTATTTTTTGGTTTTTTTTATTTAAATCATCATGATTGCCAATTACATTAAAAACATTTTTATCGTTCAATTCAATAAGTTGAACTAAATCAATGCCAAGTATGTTAGCAATTTGTTGTAGTCGAGAATAATTTATATCAGTCTCTCCGCGTTCAAGTTTTGCGTATCCGCCTAGCGTCATATCTAATTTTTCAGCCATTTCTTCTTGCGACCATCCTCTAAACATCCGCATAAACTTAATTTTTTCTACCAGTTCCATAAATGTATACTCCTAGTAATCACAATAATAACTTTCAGTGTATGGCTTCACAAGCTGAATAATTTTATTATTAAAAGGCATTGTATTTCAATAGTTATTTATTTGCAATGTAAATTTATTCCTTTATTAACGGAGATTTTATTATGAAGTTTCATTACACTATCCTTTTTGCTTCCTTATTTTCTTCTTCATTAAGCTGGGCATTTCATCCACCACTTGAAAATGAAACCAACCGTGATAGCAGACGATCCAGTAGCGGCACAGTGTTTAACGTTGCACCGCTTGGTACTATTAGTGAACAAAACGGTTATGGTAAAGGAGGTATTTGCTATAACACAACCTCTTATTTGTTCACGCTTAATCCTCTTAGTTGTGGTCAAACATCTAGTGGAATTAGTAATCTTTCGGTTAATCCATCTGTGACCCGCCCTTATAATACTTTCTATGTTGATTTTTGCATAGATAGATCACTTACTTATGTAGGCTTGGAGTTTCTGAATCAAAATAGATGGGATGCTGACCGATTACAACTTTTTTATTTCAACGCACCTTCACGAACGGGTTGTTATTCAATTCCTTTCTCAAGTGATTATTCTGATATAGGAAATTTAACTCTAAATTTCTATGGTGCTTATACCATTTATAATTATTGGGGACAACCCTCTTTTGGCTGGACAAATTTACGTTCAACTAATTTTACGGTTACATGGTAATGTAATATGTTTGGTTGTATCTAACGATATAACCAAACCCGCATCAGAGAAAGAAGTTTCTCTGTTTCTAGTGGTTTTGCCATGTAATCATTTGCTCCCGCTTCAATACATTTCACGCGATCCCCTTTCATTGCTTTGGCGGTCAAAGCAATAATCGGTAATTTACGAAACCGTGCTTGTGAACGAATTTTACGCATCGTTTCATATCCATCCATGCGCGGCATCATAATATCCATTAAAATCAAATCTGTGTTAGGATTTTCTTCTAATAGTTTAATGGCTTGCGTGCCGTCTTTTGCAATTAAAACTTCCATGCCTTTTTCTTCTAACGTTGCGCCTAAAGAAAAAACGTTTCTCGCATCATCATCGACTAACAGCACTTTTTTATTATTTAAAATCGCTTCTTTATCGTGAATCATTTTCAAAATGCGCTGTTGTTCTTTAGGTAATTTTGATTCAACTTGATGCAAAAATAATGTCGCTTCATCTAATAAACGTTCTGGAGAATGCACGGCTTTTAAAGTCAAATCTTCCCCATTTTGAGCTAAACGTTGTTCTTCTATAGAAGTTAATTCACGATTAGTATAAATAATCACTGGAATTAAACTCAAATCCTCATCAGAGCGCAGTTGCTCTAACATTTTCAAACCGCGTCCTTCATCAAAATCAATATCTAAAACAATGCAATCGACGGTTGTGCTATGTAGCTTTTGATAGGCTTCTTCACTATTATGAACTAAAACAGTAGAAACCTCTCCACCCCCTAAGAGTTCTAATACTTGCTCACGACGATTTTGCTCTGCTAATGCAATTAATAAATGTTTAACTTCATGATCGATAAAATGCTCTATTTTCTTAAACGCATTGCTTAACTCTGTCATACTCACGGGTTTGAGTAAATAACCAATTGCACCCATTTGTCTGGCATCACGACTTTGAGCAATATCTCCTCCCGACATGAAATGCACGGGAATATGTCGTGTTTGAGCATCTGTTTTCAAACGATCCATTACTGTCCAACCATCTACCAATGGCAAACCTATATCTAAAATGATTGCATTTGGTTGATATTGTTTGGCAAGTTCTAATCCCATTTTTCCATCATGTGCCAATACACATTTAAAATCTTTTTCGTGCGCAAGGTCTTGAATTAATTGAGCAAACTGAATGTCGTCTTCAATAATTAATAACACTCGATCACCCGTTTGAATATTATCACGATCATCTTCACTAATTTTTGATTCAAATTTAGGTGGTTCTGAAATAGTGGGAGGCATTTCAACAGGCGGCGTTTCATCCATTAAAATTTTAGATGAACTTGCTGGTGATTTTAATATAGATTTGATATGTTGTTTTTCATCATAATTGATTGATTTTGTAACCCGATTTGGAATCGTTAAACTAAAGGTACTTCCAACCCCTTCTTCGCTTTCAATATTTAAAACACCACCTAGCAATCGCGTTAATTCACGAGAAATCGACAAACCCAAACCTGTTCCACCATAACGACGGCTGGTTGTTCCATCTGCTTGTTTAAATGCTTCAAAAATCAAATGCTGTTTTGCTTTAGGAATTCCAATTCCAGAATCTATCACACTAATCATAATACTGCTTTGCGCAGACAAATGATTTGTATTAAAATCGGGGCGACGAATTTTTAAAGTAACTTGCCCACTTTTCTCGGTAAATTTAAACGCATTAGAAAGTAAATTTGTAATCACTTGTTGTAAGCGTTGAGAATCAGTATAAATTAAGGTTTCTTCTAAAGATTTCTCAATATTAATCACAAAATTTAACCCTTTATCCTCCGCCATGTGAGAAAATTTTCTACTCAACGATTCGGTAATTTGCAACAAAGGGCATTCTTCAAAATGAAGCTCTAAATGACCTGCTTCTACTTTTGATAAATCTAAAATATCGTTAATTAATACTAAAAGCTCAGTGCCAGCTTTATGAATAGTTTGAGCAAATTCAACTTGTTTCTCTGTTAAGTTCTTATCTTTATTTGTTGCGAGCATTTGTGCCAAAATTAGCATACTATTCAATGGGGTACGCAATTCATGCGACATATTCGCAAGAAATTCAGATTTGTATTGATTTGCAACCTCAAGTTCTTTAGCTTTTCTTTCAACTTCAATCCGATTTTTCTCTAATTCTTGGTTTTTAATTCTAATCGACTCTTTTTGGCGTTCTAATTCACGACTACGTTCTTCTAATTCTTCATTTGTTTGACGAAGTTCTTCTTGTTGGGCTTGAAGTTCCTCTGTTTGGCTTTGTAATTCTTCTGCCATCGTTTGGCTTTGTTGTAATAATTCTTGCAAACGCACTCTTGATTCAGCAGTATTTACTGCAATTGCAATTGCGGGCGTGACTTGTTGCAAGAAATCCAATTGCATTTCACTAAAAGGTTTAAATGCACCGAGTTCAAATACCCCTTTCAAATTATTTTCATATAAGAAAGGCACAATTGCTAAATTATGCGGCGTTCTTTCACCTAAACCTGATTGAACAATGACATAATCTTCTGGCACTTGTGTAACAACGATGATTTCTTTTTCTAATGCTGCTTGTCCTAATAAACCTTCACCAATTGCAATCTCATTACTAATATTTTTACGTTTTTTATACGCATAAGTTGCAATCAATTTCAAATGAGGTTGGGTTTTATTCAAATCAGGCGTATGTAATATATAAAAGGTTGCAACTTGGCATTCTAAATAACGTGCTAAAAAGGTTACAATATTTTTGCAAAGCGTTGGTAAATCCAAATCTCCGCTCATGGTTTCACTTAATTGAGTTTGCCCCGTTTTCAACCAATCTTGAGCATTTTTACGCGCATTTTCTTGTTCTAGTTGTTCTAATGCTTGGCGATTGTTATTTGTAATATCGCGCAACCGTCGTGTCATTTCTAATAATGCTCGACCTAATTCATCGCTTTCCGAGAGCAATTTTACTTCACGATTGTAATCCCCCGCTGCAATCGCATTTGCTTGCAAAATAACGCCGCGTAAAGTTCTCGTCATTTCAGTTAATGCTTGCCCCATTTCATCTTGATCTGAAAGGAGTTTTACATCATTATTAAAATTACCATCTGCAATCGCTTTTGCTTGCTCAATTGTTCCACGAATTCCTGTTTTAAGTTGCTCTGTTGAACAAACAATTTCTGCAATTTCATCTTTACCGTGATATTGCAAGAGTTCTTTCGTGGGTTTTCCTTGCGATAAAATTCTCAGTTGATTATTAATTGCAGAGAGAGGCGTTACTAATTGTTGCGTAAATTTTCTTGCTAAAAACCAAATGATAAAAATAACAAAAATTCCAATCATTGTTGTTAAGAGTTTTAATTCAAAAACAGCAGCAAATGCTTCATCTTTACCTATATCTGCAATTAATGCCCATTGATAGTTTTCTATTTTGATAGGTGTATAAGCAGATAATACCGTATTTCCAGCGTAATTCGTGGTAATAATTTTACCTTTTTCTCCTTTCAAAGCCATTTCAACTGCAGGTGTTTTTGCTTGACCATCTTCTGGATGTTTAAAAGAGTATTCTATAGAATGTTTCTTTGGGTCTAAAACCGAATTTGAACGCATTAAATAATCATTTCCTACTAAATAAACTTCACCCGTTTTTCCTAAGCCTTCGCGTTGCTGAGTTAGATTATTCAACGCATCATCAAGCATTTGAAGTACAACGATAATTTGCACTTCTCCTTTAGAGGATAATAGGGGTTTTGCAGTAAAAGCAACAGGACGATTTTGTGAAGGTTCATAAGGCGCATAATCACTCATCGCAAACGTCTTTTCTTCAATAATTCTTTTTATGAGTTTTGTTAAATGACTATTGGCTAAAGTTCCTTCAAATAAATTTGCTTCATAATCAATTTCCCGTTTAGTTGTATAAAATATTTTTCCTTTTGGATCGACCAAGAGTAAATCATAATAACCATAACGATTAATATAATTACTAAAAAAATCTTGGTTGTTCTCTTGTTTTGGCGTGATTGCTTCTTCCATTTCAAATGTGGTTGCTGCAACCCAATTTAAACCGTATATTTGCAAAGGTGAGTTAATAAATAACGCCAATTTATTAGCCATATTTACTCTAACACCAATGGCAGTTTCTCCCATAAAGGCTTGCTCTATTTGTGCAGAAGTTCTTAATTTTCCAAAAGCATCTTTTACAGTGGTACGTCGATCGCTACGGTAATAGGTTTTTCCATCATTTGCTCTACCCACCAAATAGTTATCACCTGTTTTTCCCATATGATCAACATTAAGCATAATTTCATTGATTTTTTCTGGCGTAATCGACATAATTAAAACGCCCACTAATTCACCTTGATGTTTAAACGGTGCACTAAAGTGTGCCAAATGTTTTTCATACACAGGATCAAAACTAAAATCTTCTATAACTTGTTCACTTTTTAGACTTTTCTCAAAAGCATTTTTTAAAGCATTTATTTGTAGATCGGTTTTTAAGAGATTCTTTCCAAGTAAAATACTTTTTTTCGCTGAAAAAACAACGTCACCTTCTGGAGAAACAAATAACCATTCATGAAAATTATATTGTTTAGCTATTTTTCTTAAAAATTCAGCACGTTTATTTTCTATGGCTAACCATGCTTCGCTATTTGTATGTTGTTCTACTTTAAACGCATGATTAAATTCAATCATTCCTTGCACATACACATCATTTTGTGAAATAACAATTAAATTGTCAACGCGCTCTTTGAAATAATCTATAATTTGCCCTTTTTTGTTTTCTTGGATTGCAAGCATTTTATCGAGAGCATTTTTCCACAACATACCCACGACTTCTAATAAATTATTTACATCTTGTTTTCGTTCTAAGAAATAACCTTCAACCTGTGTTTTCTTAATTTCTCTTAGGCTTTCTAATTGATTAAATGTTTGATATGACAACGCTTTATCGCTTTGCCAAACTGCAATAATTCCTATTAAAATCAATGGGATAGTGCCAATGATTAAAGAAGCCCCAAATATTTTGCTATGAAGTTTCATAATTATTTCTTCTCTTGAGGAGGTGTAACAATTGTAACGGTTGCATTAGGACGTAATTTCATTTGACCCGCCGTAATTACAAAATCATTTGCATTTAAACCTTCAATCACTTCTACATCACCCGTACGTCGCTGACCTAATTTAATTTTTGTTAGAATTGCTTTGTCTTCTTGTATTTTAAAAACAAAGCTATCACCACCTTGTGGCACAATCGCTTGCTCTGGAATTAATAAGGCTTTTTCTCTCTGACTTAAAACCAATTTCACTCGAGCAAATAAACCGCCTTGTAATTCTAAATTTGGATTCGGTAATTTAGCCCGTAATAATAACGTTCTGCTTTCTTCTTCCACTGCTAAATCCATTGCATATACTTTACCCGTAAATTCTTTGGCAGGAAATGAATCTAATATTACAGTGACGGTTTGTCCACGATTGATTTTCGACAAATAAATTTCTGGCACTTTGAAATCCAATTTAATGGTATCTAATTTATCCAAACGCACTAAAGGTTGATCAGGAATAATATAAGCCCCTTGACTTATTTCTCTCAAACCCAAAATACCAGAGAACGGTGCTTTAATGGTCATTTTATCCAAACGCACTTTATCTACCGCTAATTTTGCTTTTGATTCATCTAATTTTGATTTCGCTTCATCTAATGTTTGACGGCTGGTTAATTGTTTATTAAATAAATCTTTTATTCTATCGTAACTTTGCTTATTTAAAACCAAAGTTGCATTGTTTTGCTCTAATAATGCTTTATATTCAGAAGCATCTAATAAAATCAATGGCGCACCCGCTTCGACTTTCTGACCTTCAATAAATTCAATAGCTTGAATACGTCCCGCTACTTCCGATTTTATAACAACTGATTCCTCTGGTTTCAATGTTCCAATGGTAGATACTTCCTCTGTCACAGTATCGACTTTAACTTGTGCTACTTCTACGGGTGAAGGTGGAGGTGCAGAAGGTTTTGGATCAGCAGCAAACACATTAGAATTAAAACATAGGATTGAAATAAAAAATTTGAGCAAATTCATTTAATGTTCTTCCTTTAACCAAATGAGATTAAAACCCGATTGGGGACTTTGTGAAAGCAATGGTTGCAATACTTTTAAAACAGCCGTTGCTTGTTGATCAAATTGCCAAGGGGGATTAATTACTAACAAACCCGATCCATTTAAACTTAATTCATTATCGGGCGGTAAAATCCATAATTCAATTGCTAAGGCTTTCTTTACATTACTTTGCTTAATTTTTTGATAGAAACTTTTAAGCATTTGACGATGTTTTATTGGATACCACAATACAAAAGTTGCTTGCGACCACCGTTGCAAACCCACCAAAAGATGCTCTAACGCTAAAGAAAACTCTTTTTGTTGCATTTCATACGCGGGATCAATGAAAACTAATCCTCGTTTTAATTTTGGCGGTAAAAGAGCTTTTAAAGCCTCATAACCATCGCGCTGATGCAAATGAATTCTTCTATCTTGTTTGAGAAGATTCTTTAATTGCGCAAAAGTTTCTGGATGTAATTCATTTAAGATCAATTCATCTTGCTCTCTTAACATTTGCGCTGCGAATAATGGCGATCCAAGATAAAATCGCAATTCATTTTTGTTATAATTTTTAATTAATTGAACATATTGTTCTAAAAAAGGTAGTTTTAAGTTTTGATTTAATAATTTTGAAATGCCTTGTTGATATTCTAAAGTTTTCTCAGATTCAATGCTTTTCAAATCATACAAACCACTTCCAGAATGCGTTTCTATATAACAAAACGGCGCAGGTTTCTCTAAAAATTTATTGAGCAATACTAATAACAAACTATGCTTGCACACATCCGCAAAGTTTCCAGCGTGATAACTATGTCGATAATTCATAAGATTAATATTGCCCTTTAAAATCAACCTCTTAATCCACGTTTAGTGGAAGATTTAAAAATATGTTTTAAGAAATCGTCGAGTTTCTTCCAAGAATCTTTATCGGCTTCTTCGTCATACGCCAATGGTAAGCTAAATTTTTGAGCAACTTCATCAGCAATTGGGTTTGTAAAACTATGTTGAACATTAGGATAACCCACATATTCAAAATCAGCTTTGGCGGCTTTCATTTCAGATTTAAATGCTTCAACCTGTTCTTCAGGAAACATTGCATCGGCTTCTCCATTGAAAACCATGATTTTTGCTTTGATTTCTCCAACTTTTGCGGGTTCTTTAGTTGAAAGCATTCCGTGAAAACTTGCAACGCCTTTCAAATCCACGCCCATTCTCGCCATATTTAACACGGTTGCTCCCCCAAAACAATAACCAATTGCGGCGAAATTTTCTTTCTGAACAGTAGGATTTTGTTTTAATAAATCCATTGCAGCAAGAAACCGTTTTTTAGCAAGTTCTTTATTTTTTAAAACCTCAGTTGCAAACGCACCCGCTTCTTTGGGATGATTAGCGTTTTTTCCATCACCATACATATCAACTGCTAAGGCGGTGTAACCCATTTCTGCAAGCATTTCTGCACGTTTTCTCGCATAAGCATTTTGCCCCCACCATTCGTGAACAACTAACACCGCTGGACGTGGTTCTTTCTTTGCATCATCAAATGCCAAATAACCTTTCAAAGTAACACCATCGGCGTTATATTCTACCGTTTCGCCTTTCACCGCCGCAAAGGTTGGAAAACTCGCCGCCATCATTAAAACACCTGCTAACCACGTTTTCATCTTAAAATCACTCCTTGTTTGAAAATACTGATATTGTAACACTTATTGATAATAATCCAATACAAAAATGCCCTGTTGATAACGCTGTGTTGGTTGAGGAAAATCCGTCATCAGAATTGAACTTTCATGCACAATTACTAATGGACGGCGCGTTTGAATTGCTTGCAAAAGTTGCTCTGTTTCCAAATAACGATGTTTTGCATCGGGATAACTCAAACCATATTTCATTTCTCCTTGCGAATGAAACAAATATACATCATGTCGTTTATAAAACCAATTCACCGCGTGCATTAAAGGTGCGTCAGAAATTAACATCGTTTGCGGTGTAATAAGATGTTGATTTTTAAGAAAAAAATCTTCGGGTGCTTTAGTATCTAAAAATTTTTGAGGTAGCACAAAATGAATACTGAGCATTATCCCTATAAGTGAGATTCCATATAAAAATAATCTATTGATTTGATTAGAATTTATTAATGCTTTAAATATCAAAAAAGCACCGATCATTAGAGAAAAAATAATCAAAATTACTTTATGTAGTTCACTTGATTGATAAAAGGCTTTCAAATTAAACAAATTGAATTGTGCAGAAATCACAACCAATAATGCAAACACCATGATCATTAAACCTACACGAATTCCCCAATTTTGTAATTTATTTGAAATGTTATTTGTTGATAATCCTTCACTTAATAAAATCGCTAATGGCGCATAACAAGGCAAAATATAAGGAGCTAATTTTCCATTTGAAAATGAAAAGAACACAAATGGCAATACAAACCACAATAAACTAAAACGATACAATGGTTCTGTAAAGAGTTTTTCTTTTAAATTATAAAAGGCTGCTGGAATTAAAAATGTCCAAGGTAATGCTCCTCCTAATATAACAGGTAAAAAATACCAAATCGGTGATGAATGTTGCGCATTTTCTCCACCCGTAAAACGATTAATATGTTCTACCCAAAAAAAATAATGCCAGAAATCACTTTCTTTTAAATGAATGGCAATCCCCCAAGGCACACATACTAATAAAACTGCAAAAATAGGAATAACGCTCCAACTTAAAATATCTTTTGCACGTTTTTCCCAAATCATAAATGCAATGATCACCATAAAAGGCACGACAAACGCGAGAAATCCTTTAATTAAAAACGCTAATCCACAAAAAATACCCAATAAAAACAAATACTTATTTATTTCTCGTTTCTCATTTGATTGAGAGACAATAAAGAAACTTGCAACCGCCGCCGTTAAAAAAGCCGTGAGCATTCCATCTAAAACATTGGTAATTCCTAACAAAAAAACTTGAAAAAAAGTCAAATAAACAAATGTACTTAAAATAGGTTGAGTTGTTTTACCAAATCGCCGAATTAAAATAAAAATCCACCACGCCGAGAAACTCGCCGCTAATGCCGTCGGCAAACGATTCGCAAAAAGGTTTTCTCCAAATACCCACATTGCTCCCGCTTCTAACCAATATCCTAAAGGAGTTTTCTCAAAATAACGCATCCCATTCAAATGCGGAACAATCCACTCATTGCTCGCTAAAATTTCACGCGGAATTTCAGCATAACGCGCTTCTGAAGGAATCGTTAAAGGATGCGTTCCTAGCAATAAAATATAAACAACTAGAAATAAACTAAAAACGCCAATCGTTAAATGTTTTGTACTCATCTTTGAAATGTATTTTTGTTAGAAAATAAAAACCCTCTCAAATAGAGAGGGCGGAGTTTTAGATTATGAAATTTTATAAAATTTCAGTGGCATAATCTGCTAAACGAGAACGTTCGCCGCGTTGTAATGTAATATGACCGCTAAATGCACAGTTTTTGAAACGATCAACTACATAAGTTAAACCTGACGTTGTTTCACTCAAATAAGGCGTGTCGATTTGACCAATATTACCTAAACAAACAATTTTTGTTCCGGGTCCAGCTCGAGTAATTAAGGTTTTCATTTGCTTTGGGGTTAAATTCTGCGCTTCATCTAAAATAATATAACGATTTAGAAATGTTCTTCCTCGCATAAAATTTAAAGAACGAATTTTGATTTTATTACTCAAAATATCATTTGTCGCAGCGCGTCCCCAATCGCCTTCGTTGTTATGTCCGTGTGCGCTTGGATTTAAAACCTCTAAATTATCCATTAACGCACCCATCCAAGGAGTCATTTTCTCTTCTTCTGTACCAGGTAGAAATCCAATATCCTCACCCACTGGAACAGTCACTCTTGTAACAATTATTTCACGGTACAACTGTTTTTCTAATATCTGCGTCAAACCCGCTGCTAATGCCATTAAGGTTTTACCACTTCCCGCAACTCCTAACAAAGTCACGAAATCAATTTGATCGTCCATGAGTAAGTTAAGTGCATAATTTTGTTCACGATTTCGAGCATTAATGCCCCAAATTCCATGATGCGGTGCTCGATAATTATGCACGATTTGAATTACCGCTTCATTAGGTTTAACTTCTTTCACAAGAGCTTCAAAACCACCTTCCTCATTCAGAAATAAACCTTGATTTGGATACCAATCATTGACATCTTCACCACGCAAACGATAATAAATTCGACCTTTTTCTTGCCAAGATTCTAAACCGTTGCTATGTTTGTCCCAGAAATCTTTTGAAAGTGGAAGAAAACCACCGTACAAAAGATTAACATCATCTAAAACTTTATCGTTTTGATAGTCTTCGGTGTGAATCCCTAAAACTCGCGCTTTAACCCGCAAATTAATATCTTTTGAAACTAAAGTTACATTAAGTTCTGGACTTTCTTTTTGTAAAGATTGTGCAATGCTTAAAATACTATTATCAGCTTTTGAACCAGGTAAAGTTGCTGGCAAAGAATTAGCTAATTCGCGGGTTTGAAAAAATAACCGTCCATTCGTTTGATTTGAACCATAACCCGTAATCGGAATACCAGTTGCAATATCGTCATTTGAAGTCTTAATCAAATCATCTAAAAAGCGCGTGACTTGTCGAACGTTTCTCGCCACTTCAGAAGTGCCTTTCTTTCCTGCATCTAACTCTTCTAAAACCACCATTGGCAAATAAACATCGTGTTCTTGAAAACGATATAATGCAGTTGGATCGTGCATTAAAACATTGGTATCCAATACAAATAAACGTTTCGCGTTCATACTTTCTCCCTTGTTCTATTGTTTGTTTATTAATTTAGAAATAGATTATAATCTTCTTTCCAGTTCTTCAAGTTCTTCTATTGAAACGTGTATCAAGTTAGCAGAATTTTTTGAATTTTCTAATGATTCAAGTAAATATTTTGCATTTGCTGGATTTGATAATAAATATTCAGTGGTATCCATTTCTGAAGTTGCTATCGTATCCATTTCAGAAGGAATAGGGAATATTAAAATTTCTATTTCTTCTCCAATGTAGGTTTTTGGTAAATCAATAACCAATTTTTCTTCATTTGGAATGATTATCTTTCTTAACATTTTGATTTTCCCCAGTATTTATTGAACAATCCATTTAAAAAGATGTTCCCATGCTTTATGGAGAATCACCCAACCTAAAGTTTCATTTCCAGCGTACACTCTTCCTCGACCTTTCAAACCAGGTCGCAAACGCCCATCTACATTATCTATTTTAGCTTCTAAAACAAATACTTGCTGACCATCTCGCGTGGTTGCTCGCGGTTGAATTTTTGTAATGGTTTGCTCAAAAATTTCATTAGGATACGCATCTAAAATAATGCTCAAAACTAAATTAGGAGCAACATAACTAATATCATCGACCGAAATTGCCATTTGAATCAATATGTTATCTAATGGTGCGATTTCAAATAATACATGACCTTTATTTAACGGACTTCCTTCAACCCGTTTCAAATCGCCAGAAATAATAATACCATCTAATGGACTTTTGATTTGTAGATTTGCTAAACGATGCTCTAATAAATCAAGTTGGGCATCAATGCGTTCCATTTCAAGCTGAGCGATTTGAACGGCACTGGTATCACGAGCGGCAGCACTTACGTCTTTTTGTTTTTGTGCACGACTTTTCTCTGCTTTCAAACCCGATAATTGCCACTCAATTTCTTTGCCGTCTAATTCAGCGAGTAATTCTCCATTTTTAATTTGATCGCCCGACAAATGAAAAGTCTTTTTCAATATCCCGTCAAATGGCGCATTTACAAAGCGTCGAACGGTGGGTTCTAATATCACAGAACCCGCCACTCGATGAGGAACGGGAATTAACATAATTAAAAGAAAACCTAACCACAAAGATAATTTCAAAATGCGGCGGTTTCTTTGCGCAGGTGCATTCAACCACAAACGTTGCCACCAACGCGGACGCGAACGTTTTAATGCAACAACTGTCATTCCTAAGGCGGGAGAAAGTTGCTCTAATTCTTTTAATTGAGTTTCTTTGGGAGGATGTTCCCACAAAACGATTAAAACACCCGCAAAACCTTCGGGTAAAATGGGCAACGGAATGCTTAATAAACCTTGTGTTCCCGTTATTTTAAGCATTTGTTTTACTTCATAATCTTCGTTATCATTGGTGAGCGGTGATTTCAATAATAACGTGCTTTTCATTAACGCTTCACTTACATGAACAATGTCAGCTTGGCGTTTGAAATGATCGATTTCAGAAATCGTTTCAACGCGACAATGTTTGCCTTTTTGTAATCCTAAAATAACCCGTTGTGCATTAAAGTGATGTTGAATAGTATGCAATAAACCTTGAAATGCTTTATCAATATCTGGCATTGCAAACACTTTGCTCAACATCATTAGCCAATCGGTATTTGTCGACGTATGTTGTGAAGAAACACTTAAATAACCCACGATTAATTGCAAAATAGTGGCAAACATTTCTAGGCGTTGCTCACCTAACACTAATGCTAATGCAATGGTTTCAGCATTATTAATGGGAGCGGTTAAAATATAGATTTGTTGAGATTTATCGAGAGGAAAAATTTGAGTTTCTTTTTTATCTAACGTTAATTGTGCTTGTTCTAAAAAAAGGGTTTCTAAATTAGAGTGCCATGTTAAGGCTTGTTTGGATAAAATGCGTTGTCCAGCAATGAGTTGTTTATCACCAAAGTAAGAATGAAAAACGCCCGCCGCATTGGTCAGGCGTAATAAAAGTTGTAATGCTGCTAAAACCCGATCTTCCCGCGCCACGTTGCTCTCAAGCAATGCCTGAATCTCTTGATGTAATATCAATAAATTCAATGGCGTTGCTTTAAGCGGACGTGGCGTGGTCATTTTTTTCCAAAACCCTAATCTAATAAGAAATTACAAGAGGGTATCAATGCAGCGTCAGTTGTTGTCCCGTTATTATTCACATCCTTAGGAGGAGTAAACAAGGTTTCATCAACAACCCATTTACTGCCACTATCCAAGCGATTTACACCAGTCCCAAATGGGCTAATTTCGCTTGGATGAGCAGAATCTTTTCCTGCTAAATCAGCCTGCATTGCAGTTAAACGAAATTTAGAACGCGCTTCCGCCTCTGTTCCTGCCACGACTGTTCTTGCAACAATTTCAACATCAACCCAAGTCGAGTAACTTTTGGGATAAATAATATTAAAATCTGCAAAACCACTTTCATTGGTTGTAATTTTAATCGAGCTACTTGCACCTGTTCCACTAGCATCTGCTAATACTGCAACATTTCGAGGATCGAGTTGAGCATTGCGGTTAATATCCTCACCTGCATCGAGAATAGCATTGCGATTTATATCTTCATTATCGCAAGTAAGAATTTGGTATTTTACCCAAGCAGCGGGATCGACTTTATCACTCCACTCCCACCAACCCTTCATATAGCGAGTAGGAATCACAGTAAAATCAACGACTGCTCCCTTTATTGGATTACCATTCACATCCGTTACTAATGAAGTAAAAGGAAGTTGATATTTTGTAACGTCTTTTTCAGTAATTTTATTACCCGTACCTAAAACAATAAATGCTTCACGACGTGCAACCGTTACTTTTACTTGAGCAGAAGGAGCGGTACTTGATTCACAGTAATTAGTTAAAGTTGGGGTTGGTTTGCAATCAGGTGCAGTTTTACAATCTACAGTTGCTGTGATAATCACATCTTTATTTGCACCCGTTGATTCTCCCGCAATATAAGAAATACTCGCTTTTCCATACTTGTCAGTAACTGCGTAAGAAGGAGAAAGTCGACCAGCAGTTACATCAGAAATTTGAAAATTAATTCTTTTTCCTTTCACTAAGTTATTCTTTGAATCACGCACAACCGCAATAATAGTGCTTTGTTCAGAATCTTTACTAGGTAAATTTGCACTTACTGTTGGGGGTTCGGCTTGTAAGTTAATAGTGTTTGCAGTTAATGCAACAAAATCAAATTCTAACGAGGCAGAAGGTGCTGTTTTACAAAGTGCTGATTTAATTGCACTTACATTTAATGTGTTAGGTCCTGCATTATCCGAACGTAATCCAAAATTAATGATTGGAGAACTTGGAGGAATCGGAATGCTAATAGGGGGAATAATTTTCTCAACAGTTCCTCTTGCAGTATAAATACCAACACTGCAACCAATTCCATTTACCCAATTTAGAGAAAAATTACCAATTGAATTTAAACATATATCGGCGGGTTTTCCGTCGGCATCCAAATCTTTGGCAGTCAATTCAAATTTATCACCTGATATGTTTAAGAAATATTCAATCGGTTTCACTTTACCGTTTGATTCTAATAAACTTACAGTTAGCTTATCACCTTGAATAGTATTTCCTTTAGTATCAATTGGTACTGTGGAAATAGTATTGGCAACTAATCCTATTTCTACAATTCCTGAATCATTTGTAACAAATGACGGTTTTTCAATCGGTTTTAAGGGATTAATTGTGTTACTTGCAAAAGAAGTTACTTGAAGTGTTTTTCCAGCAATCCCTTTTCCTATGGAATCTTTCAAGAAAATAGAGAAAGTTGGGTTGCTTCCTTGAACCACAGTTCCTTGACCAGAAATGCTTAACACTGTGCCGTCGACAGTAATGGTTATTTTTTGGGTTAATTCACCTGATTTTGCAGTCACTTCAATATCACGGTTAATCGGATTTCCTTCGGTGGTTAAACGTGCTTGGGCTTGACCTGCGTCATTAGTTGTTCCAGCTGCCGTTGTTCCCATTGCAATGGGTTGAATTGTGCCAGAAGTGCTGCTAAAACGAACTTCGCCCCCTTTGTAGGGATTGTTATCTTTGGTTTTTAAAAGTGCAGTTAAAGTAACCCCTTCCGCTTTGCCTTCGGAAGCTAATTGTGAGCTGCTGGTTAATAATTCCAACGCGGCGGGTTGAGCGGTGGTGGCGGCTTCGATGAAAGTGATATTTCCAGAGGTTTTAGAGTTGAGTGTGCCGCTAACGCCCATTGTGACGGTAAAGGTTTCGGGGACGGTGTCGGTCAATTTCACGATAAATTCGCCCCCTGAACCTGTCATGCCAGTGGCTTTGTCAGGAATGGCGGCGGCGGCGAGATTGGAAGTGTTTGGATTGATCGCCAAAGTCATGGGAATCCCGACGGCGGGTCGATTTTGAGCATCGCGCACTAAGGCAGTGATCGTGATGGCATCTTTGCCGTCGGCGAGTTTGTTGTTGTCGGTGACAGTGATTTGTGAAATGTTGACATTGGTGGGCGCGCCAAATGCCACCGTTGTTTCAGCGACTTTTGCACCCGCATTGGCTCTCACTAAAAACGACTCGACTTTGGTGTTGGAAATGGTGGTGGTGAATACGCCTCCCGCATTGGTTTTGCCGCTGGCAGCGGTGAGCAGGGCAGTGGTCGAATCACTCGATAACACCACATCCACGCCACTTAACGGGATATTGCTGGCATCACGCACCACAACGTTCAAGGTGATGGGGGATTTACCGTCGGCGGCTTGATTGTTATTGGCGGCGGTGATCGAGATGGTGTTGGGAACAGCGGTCGAGCTGCTGGGGATCGCGGTGAAGGTTAAACTGAGCGTTTCGCCCGCGACATTTGCCACGACAGGCGTGACGGTGAAATTCTCGGCGACTTTGTCGGTGACGTTGGTGATGAAACGTCCTAAATTGTCGGTTTTGCCGCTATCGGGAGCGAAAATAGCTGATCCGCCCGACACTTTCAAAGAAACCTCCGCGCCAATCACGGGATCGCCACTGATGTTGCGGGCAAAAACGGTCAAGACGATGGCATCTGTGCCACTGGCAGGACGCGGATCGCCGTTTTTGGTCGCGGTGATGGTAGCAACTGGCGACGTGGACGTGCTGTTCGTGAACTCGACGGTGAGAGACGCGCCGCGCACATTACCCACACTAGGAGTGATGGTGACGGGTTCAGCGACGGTGTTTTTGAGAGTAGTTTGAAACGCGCCATTTGTGCCAGTTTTACCCGCTGCCGCGCCCAACACTGCGCTGCCCGAACTGCTCGACAACGTCACTTCGGCATCAGCGATTGGCGTGCCCGATGCGTCACGAGCGATAACGGTTAAATTGGTGGTTGCTGCACCGTCGGCTAAGACGGTTTTATCGCTGGCAGTGATCGTGACCAACGAGGGCGTGGTCAATGACGATGCGGTAAAGGTGAGCGGCAAACCGTTCAATGTGTGTCCGCCCAAGGTGGGATAAACGGATAAAGATTCAGCCACTGTATCGGTGATGTCGACCACAAATAAGCCATTGCCATCGGTTTGAGCGGGCAAATTGACGGTGGTTGCAAAAGATTTGGGCGAAAAAGCCAACGCGACAGGCACACCTGCAAAAGGATTACCCTTTTGATCTTGAATGCGGACGGTTAATTTAGCGGCGGCAGTGCCATTAGCGGGTTGCCCATCGTTTGAAATGAACGCATTAATTGTCGGCGAGAAATACAAAGTGGTATCTAAATGCGTTGGCGTAAAAGTCCGATTAGGCGCGGTGGGTGTGACGGCTAAAGTAACGCTTTCACTCACGCTATTTTCGATAATAACGGTGGCATTTCCATTTTCATCGGTATTTACTGAACCACTTGATTTTCCAGCTATTTTTGCCGATCCGCTCACCGTAAAAGTTAAAGAACCATTCGTAATTGGGGTGCTGTTTTCGTTTTGAAATCTAAAGGTTAATTTTGCACTATTTTGTCCGGTTGGAATGACGGTTTGTCCTTGCATAGAAATGATGGCATTTCCGCTTAAAGAAACCGCTTTGCTAAAGACAACTTTTTGAGGTTTGGCTTGAACGCCCGCCACCGATGCAAATACATACACTTCTTGTTCGAGGGTATTGCTAATTGTGGTTTTAAAAACCCCATTTGAAGCCGTTTTGCCGCGTGCTGTTCCTAAAATAGCGTTTCCAGAATCCAACGATAACACCACTTCCACATCGGCGATTGGGGTATTGGCACTGTCGCGTGCAATCACCACCAATTCGGCGGTGGCGATGCCGTCGGCTAACACGGGGCTGCTGTTGACCGTTAAACTCACAGTGCTTGGAACACTTTGAGCACTCGCGCTGAAAATGACGGGCAATCCTTCCAGCGTATAACCGCCCAACGAAGGATAAACCATTAAAGTTTCAGCAATTGTATCGGTGATGTCGACGGCGAAAATCCCGTTTGAATCGGTTTGAGTGGGCACATTTGCCGCCACCGCAAACGATCCGGGTGAAAACGCCAGCGCAGTCGAAACGCCTACAAAAGGGTTGCCTTGTTGATCTTGAATGCGAACGGTTAATTTTGAGGCAGCAGTGCCGTTAGCGGGTTGATTATTGGGCGAAATGAAGGCGTTAATAACGGGTGAAAAATACAAGGAATAATCTAAATGTGTCGGCGTAAAAGTTCGACTGGGCGCGCTCGGCGTGATTGATAATAAAACGGCTTCGCTGACGGTATCGTCGATGACAACTTTAACATCGCCATTTGAATCAGTATTATACGTTCCGCTGGATTGTCCGCCAATTCGGGCAGAACCGTTCACCGTAAAAGTCAACGTTCCGTTGGTGATCGGGGTGCCGTTTTCGTTGCGGAATGTGAAAGTCAGAGTGGTATTTTTTTGACCTGCTGGAATGACGGTTTGACCGCGCATCGTCAAGGTGGCATTACCCGTTGCGGTTGGATTGGTGGTGGTGCTGGTGGTGGTCTCGGTAAATGCGCCGCCGCCGCCGCAACCCGCGAGTAATGTTGTGAAGAAAAGAGCTAAAAATGCCCGAACCATCGGTTTATCCTCAGAAAAATAATTAAAAATCATAAAAAATTCAGGGTGCGCGCCAAAAATCGTTCAACGTGCAATCCCTTTATGTTAGCCTAACTAAAGCCAACCCGCTACCATTTGCGGACAAATCATTTCACGGAGAGACTCAAAATGTACGATCAAACCTGTTTAGACAACACTAAAAAAGCATGGCTCGATATCGAAGAAACCTTGCAAACCAATCCCACCGGCGATCAAGCCTTAGCCTGCTTAAAACGCATCCAACATCTCCTAAATCAATGTATCCAAAAGGATTTTCCTCTCAATCATCCCAAAAACTCACATCTTGATTCTTGATAGATAACTTGTTGTTTTTAAAAGCTAGATTTTTTTGCTCGATCTAAAATGCAGTCTTTTAAACACCATTTCGGAAACAATCCTATGCAATCAATCAATAATGGGTGGATTGGTTGCATAATAAAGTTGCTCAAATCTGGTTCGATTTGAATGATTTATTGACAAACCAGCTTTGAAACCATTTTATAATAAGCAATATCGTTGTTTAAAAACGGTAATTTAAAGAAAACATCCAGCTTCGTAAGGTTTGAGGAATTGCATTATTTGGATAGTTTGATGCTGCCGCGTAATAATGGGTATCAAATAAATTGTAAATATCTATATTTGCTGATAAATTTTTGTAAATAGCCGTGCCTAAATGCAAATCAAATATTGCACTTCCAGCCGTATCAATGTGTAATGTGGGCGTTTTTGTACTGGAAGGAATCATATTGACGGGGCTATTGCTACGCATTTGTAAGGTTGCAAAATAATCTTTATTATATTTCAACGTTGTGCCAAATTTAAACAAATTTTGTGATACATAAGGTAAATTCAATTCTATACTAAAACCAGGGTAAGTATTTTTTCCTTTCAAATAACTGTAATTTGCCCAGAAATCTATTTTCCAACTATTTGTTAAAGGATAACTTCCATTTAAACTTAGTTCTAAACCATAACGGTTACTTTGACCTGAATTGTAATTACTTTTAGTGTTTAAAATTTGACCGCCAGTAATAAATTGATTTGCAATAGAATCGTTTGCCTGTAAAATTAAATTATTTGCTTTGGTGTAATAGGTACTTAATGCAATATTCAAATGATCATCAATGCGATGTAAAATATTAAATTCTAAATTTTTTGCTTTCTCTGGTTGTAAGTTTGGACTCGGTGCTTTAAAAAGCGAACTAATGTATTGTCCCGCCGCATTTTGCTTTCCTGTAAAAATCCCATATGTTTCAAACAAATCCATTGCTGAGGGCGCACGAAAAGCCTCTCCATACAATAACTTAAATACAGTTTTATTAGTCGGACGATACACCAATCCTAAACGCGGATTAATGGTTTCTCCATAACGTGAGTTGTAATCGTAACGGACACCCATTGTTGATGACCATTGCTCATGCCACGCCGATTGCAATTGCAAATACATAGAACGGGTTTGATAACGTAATTCAATTATATCAATTGGCAAACTATTATTTGTACCTAAATGATGTAAGTTTTGTTCGGATGGAGAAAGGCTGGTATTATAAGGCATAGGCAAGTCAGTTGTTTTAGGTAATGAATAATAATGCGCATAACTAAAACCACCCGTTAATTGATGAATATCGTTGATTTGAAAACTAAGCTGTTGTTCAACACTTTCTTTCGTTCCTTTTGCATAAATATAACAACTAATATATTCACAATAACGGTTTCTAAATTTGGACATATTTCCAATTTCATAACCACTATATTCAAATTGAGTTGTTCCACTTAATTTGTCATTAAAACGATGATTATATTTTGCGTAAAAATTATCGGTAATGGTTTCCCAAATCAAATCTTCACCATACGGAGTAATTTTTGGGGGTTCACCCGTCGTCGATGGGTTTCTCAAAATATTTCTTTGATAACCGATAGTTAGGTGATCGCTAAGATTTAATTTACTATAGAAACTTTGGCTTTGTGCGGGTGCGGTGAAAGGATGGCGTTCGTTTGCTTTTTCAACCACTTGACCCGTTGAATTTGTTAAATTAACCATTTGAAATGAATTAGGATAATCTTTTGCAATCTCTTCATCATTAAAATTATGCTTGTGTGCACCCACACTTAAACTAACATTTTCATTTAATTTCTTACCCATATACGCATAGGAATAACGATAGTCATGATTACCTGTTGTTATACCTATTTTTCCTCCATCTACATCTTCGGGTTTCTCGGTAATAATATTAATCACTCCTCCAAATGCGTCCGTTCCATATACCGCCGATGCTGGACCATACACGATTTCAACTTGTTTTGCATGATACAAAGGAAAATTTTCAGCAATAGGCAATGCTTCACCAGTGGGGGAATCAATACGCACGCCGTCTTGTAAGAGTAGGAATTTATTAGTAAATAAGTGACCACGAAATGTTATCGTATTATAGAAAATTTGGTTACTTCGTTCTTGAACTTGAACTCCGGGTAAATCACGCATTAAATCAATTAAACTCGTATAACGACGGGTTTCAATTTGTTCTTTTGTAATTACGAGAATATTAGCGGGCGTATCACTAATTTTTTCTTTAATTCGAGACGCACTTGTAATGGGGACTTCCATTAATTCATCTAAAGATAATTTGCTCAATTCAAAAATTCTTTTTTTTGCGTCATCTTTATCGCTATTTTTGGAAGAATTATCATTAGCAAGCGAAGGAGTATTAATGAGAGCAATCATTAAAAAAGATATTAATTTCATATAGTTAAACCTCATGCCAACTATTAGAATTATAATGCAATGCAAACTAAAAGTAATATTGCAATCAATATGCACAATTAATCAAAAAGAAATTCAAGTTAATCTTATAAAACAAATAGATAGATTATTCATAATTTATTTTTGTGTCTTTTTAAATGCAAATCAAATACCGCATTTTCCATGCTATTCTACTTTTATTAAAGTCTTTTAAGTTAATTTAAAGAAACCACATAACATTTTCCAATATTATTTAATATCTCAAAGTGAAGATATTTTCTTTAAATTTATATTCAATAACTTTAGTATTATTGTTTCGCAATCTGAAATAATAGAAAACTTATGTAAGATTATAACAATAAGTCGCGCAAAATAAAATCATTTACAAGTAGACTAAAATCAGATATAAATGGCATTTATTGGTAAAATACATTCAAAATGAAACACGGCTTACATAACTTACAGAAAGAGATAATAAAATGGATTGCTCACAACATTTGAAATCACGAATGGTATTTTTTGTTTCAGATAGTACGGGGATTACGGCGCATACGTTGGGACATAGTTTGCTCAGTCAATTTGATCATTTAACTTTTGAATATCGGATTTTCTCAAATATTAATACCGTTGAAACCGCTCAAAAAGCAATCGGTGAAATCAATCATTGCGCAGCAATTTTAGAGAACCGTCCTCTAATTTTTGTAACGATTACTGATGCAAAAGTTCGACATATTATTTCAAAAGCGCACGGCATGGTCATGGATTTGCTCGGCACTTTTATTGAACCCTTAGAATTAGAATTACAAATGCCTTCTTCTCACGCGGTCGGACGCAGTCATAATACCAAAGTTCTTAATTACAACAAACGCATTAATGCAATCAATTTTGCAACCCAACACGATGATGGTGCAAGCACTGCACATTATGAAGAAGCCGATGTGATTTTAATAGGTGCATCTCGATGTGGTAAAACCCCAACTTCTATGTTTTTAGCAGTGCAATTTGGGGTTGCAGCAGCAAACTTTCCTATCACCGATGACGATATTTTAGATATGCAACTTCCTGAATCTATTAGAAATTTTAGAGAAAAACTCTTTGGTTTAACAATTCGCCCAGAACGTTTAGCTAAAATCCGTCAAGAACGTCGTCCAAATAGCCGTTATGCTTCATTAATTCAATGCGAAACTGAAGTGCAAAAAATTGAAGTTCTTTATAAGCGTTTAAACATTCCATTTGCAGATACGACCACTAAATCTGTCGAGGAAATCTCGGCGCTAGTTCTTCAACATATCAAATGGGATTGGCGTTAGATAGAAATAAAAACCTGACAGGTTTTAAAAACCTGTCAGGTTTAAAATAAATTTTAAACGTACATTCCACCATTAACGTGCAACGTTGTTCCCGTTACATAAGAAGCAGCGGGCGATGCGAGAAATAAGACTGCATTTGCAATATCTTCAGGCGTTCCAGCGCGAGATAAAGGAATTTTGCTCAATAATGTTTTGCGATATTCTTCAGGTAAAGATTGGGTCATATCGGTTTCAATGAAACCAGGTGCAATCGCATTCACTGTAATGTTTCTTGCACCAAGTTCTAATGCTAAAGATTTCGTAAAACCTACCAAACCCGCCTTGGTTGCAACGTAATTTGCTTGCCCTGCATTTCCACTAAAACCAACTACTGATGCAATGTTAATAATTCGCCCTTGTTTTGCCTTCATCATCGTGCGAATGCAGGCTTTTGTTAAACGAAACACCGCATTTAAATTGGTTTCAATGACTTGTTCCCATTCTTCATCTTTCATCCGCATAAACAAATTATCACGGGTAATTGCAGCATTATTTACTAAAATGCTCGGCATAGTGTTCTTTAAGGTTTCTAACAATGTATTTAATGAATTAATATCAGTGGCTTGATAAACAAGTCCTTTACCTTCACCTAAAAAACTTGAAATATTTTGTGCACCACTTTCTGAAGTAGCAGTTCCATACACAGTTGCTCCCGCATTTTTCAAAGTTAAGGCAATCGCTTTTCCAATCCCTCGACTTGCACCCGTGACTAATGCGATTTCTCCATTTAAAGATAATTCCATTTCTTATGCTCCTAAGGCTTTTAAGGCTTGTTCTAAAGTTTGCGGATCAAAAACAGGTAAAGTATTTAAATTTTTATCTACCCGTTTATTAATTCCCGTTAAAACTTTTCCAGGTCCAAGTTCTAACACTAATTCTATTTCTTGTTTTGCTAAATATTGCACAGTTTCTGTCCAACGAACTGAATCCGATAATTGTGCAATTAAAGCCTTTTTAATCTCTTCTGGATCGGTTTTAGTTGAAACATCAACATTATGAACAACTGGCACGTTTGGAGAAACCATTTTTATTTCATTTAAAACGATTGCAAGTTTCTCGGCGGCGGGTTTCATTAATGCACAATGCGCAGGCACGCTGACGGGTAACAAAACACCGCGTTTTGCTCCAAGTTGCTTTGCTTCAGAAATCGCTCTTTCTACCGCGTTCTTATGTCCAGCAATTACAACTTGTCCTGGACCATTAAAATTAGCAGGTGTAACTATTTCATTTTGTTGAGCTTTTTTGCAGGCTTCAGCAACTAAGGCATCATCTAATCCTAGAATTGCTGCCATTGCGCCTTCGCCTTCAGAAACAGCAGCTTGCATTAATTTTCCGCGTGTGGCGACTAATTTGACCGCATCCGCGAACGAAAATACCCCCGAAAAACATAAGGCGGTATATTCCCCTAAACTATGACCTGCTAATAATGTAGGTTGTTGATTATAATGATTTTTCCACACTCGTGCGACCGCGATTCCCGCCGTCAGCATTGCGGGTTGAGTGTTATCAGTGCGATTCAAATCGCTTTCGTGTCCTTCTTGGACTAATTTCCACAAATCAAAACTTAAAGCATCTGCGGCTTCTTCAAAGGTTTGTTTAACGAGAGGAAATGCCTCAGCAAGTTCTTTTAACATTCCAACCGATTGTGAGCCTTGCCCGGGAAAAGTAATTGCGTAATTCATAATATTTCAAAATGATTAAAAAAAGAAAGAAAAGTTAAGGTAAAGCGTATTGCAAACCAATATAGAATCCACGATCTTGACGGAATGGGATTGTATTAATGTTACCACGATTAAATTCTGGTGTATAAATCTGTTTATTTAACGCATTATAAACATAAGTATTTAAGGTTAAAGGTTGCCCCAAATATTTACGCAAATTTAATTTCAAATTCGCTGTTAATAAATGATAAGAACTTGCGGGAGAATTAACGTTTTTGACATTAGGAAATTTAATACTAACATCTTGTGCTTTTCCTATAAAATTATCAAAAATACCAATTGAAGAACCTTTATCAAATTCATAACTAACACCTAGTTTTGCCATCCAATTAGGAATCATGGTGTAATCGGTTTTATCTTGATTAAATTGATTGGTTTGATAAGTTAAAGAACCCAACAAATACAATTTAGAAGACGGCATATATTTTCCTTCTAATTCTAAACCATTAGAATGGATTTCACCACCATTGGCATAAATATTACCCTTTGTGCCTAAATTAGGGTTTGGAATGCGGGTAATTAAGTCTTGTTGACGACTATTAAAATAGGTTGCAGATAATTGATAATTTTTGTCATGATAAAAGATTTGAAAATCTAATGTACCAATGATTTCTGGTGTTAAATTAGGATCGCCAACAATTACGCCGATATTATTAACCCGTTTTTCGATTTGAAAGGCAGCGCGAAATGCTTTGCTATAAAGTAGTTTTGTACCGATTTCTTTATTGATTTGATACACCATTCCAATGCGCGGAACAAAATTCCAATCAACATCAGTGGGTTTAATTGCTTGTCCACCAAAAAAGATACTAAAATCTTCATTCCAACGATAACGTCCTTGCGCATACAAACTAAACCATTTTTCATTGTAAGCGCTTGTATTTACACCAAAATATTTACCCGTCTGATCATAAATTAATGCTTCTCCAGACATCGTTTGAGCAGTTGCACCAAATACGCCTTGCCATTTGTCATATTCAAGGAAATGGGTGGTTTCTAAAATCAAATCTTTGGTAGGAACTGAAGTTACATTTGGGGGAGAATCAAAACGAATCAAATCCCGATTAAAGGTTAAATTAACTTGACTTCTCCAAATATCCGATATTTTATATTTATAACCTAAGTCGAGAAACATTTTAGTGTCTTGAACAACGTTTTCATTTGTTGTCCAAACAGGTGAAGCTCCCCAACGATTTTGCGCGCTTTTGGTGATGAGAGCATTTAAGGTAATATTTTTATATTCACCGAGAGCAAAAGCTCCTAAATTATCTTCATAATAAAGTTTATTTCCTAATTTATTATCTTCTCCAATTCCAGAAAAATTCCAACCGTCTTCTTTAAAGGATTTCAAACCGCTAATTATTTTTAGTTCTTTATCTTTATACATAGTGCTTGCTTCAAAGCCTTGTGCGTTTGAAGAACCACTCATGATTTTAGTTGTCAAAGTAGGCGTTTCTTGCTTAGTTAAAACGTTAATCACACCTGTGTAAGCATTTGTACCATATAAAACAGAACCAGGTCCACGAATGATTTCAATTTTATCGATCATATTGAGAGGAAAAGCATTATAGAAAGCGAAATTATAACCGCCTGCAAAACCTTCACGAACTGGACGACCATTTAATAATAACAACACATGATTATCAATGTGAGTAGATAAGTCACCACGCATAGAAGTAATATTTTGAGGATAAGTGTGAGAACCCGTCATATAAATACTGGTAACACGCTCTAAGACTTCAAATAAACTATTTGCTCCAAAATCATTGATTTCTTTTGAGGTAACAACAGAAATAATACCTGGTGCATTTTCTACTGATTCTTCATTTTTAGAAGCGGTAATAATTTTGATATCCATTAGTTCTTCTAACGATAAACTAATGAGATGTTTCACGTCTGTTTCATCTTCTTCTGCGTGTAATGAAAATGCGAAAATATTCAACAAAAACAAGATGTTAAGTAAAATTACTTTCATTTTCTCTTCTCCTCATTATTTTGAGCGTATTTAATTTTTTATATTATAACTTTTTTATGCGACACAAATCACGCACCCAAAAACGTTGCGGCTGTAAAGCCATATAAATTTGACGGGAAATGGGCAATATTTCCCCATTTAATTGTGAGGCTAAAATCTCCGCCGCCAACGGAATCGTCGTTAAACCCCTCGCACCGTGCGCAATATTTACCCATCTTAAAGTTGGTGTTAAATTTGGATAAGTTGACCAACGTTTTCCCTTATGTATCTCTTTGAAATTATTCATAAATTGTTGATAATCTGGCAACATTCCAATCAACGGCAAATGATCTAAACTTGTTCCTCGAATTCCAACTCGACTGCCGATTTCTTGTAATTCTGAGTATTTTGGGAAGTTTTTCGCTAAAAAAGCAAGATTTCTTTCATTATCTTCTTTTTTTATCTCTAAATCCAAACAGTTACGTTGATGAGTTGCGCCTAAAACATGAATATTTTCAAAAGCGGGCGTGAGATAAATTTCTTTGCATAGCACTTTTTTTAGCTGTAAAGACAAGGCATTAGCTTCTAAATGGGTAATTTGCCCTCGAACTGGTGTTAAAGGTAATTGTGGAAAAAATTGCCCATTTTCCCAACCATTCGCAAAAATAGTTAGATTTTCACATTTTTCATCATTTTTAAATTCTCGATACTCAATATCACACAATTTCGCTTGTTCTAAACATAAGACTTTTGGAGAAACCCAACCCGCTTCTTTTAAGAAAATATCTTGTTGATTAAAAAGGAAAACTCCATCCCAACTTTGAGGAACTTCTTTAAAATTTGAAATATGATGCCGCGCAAAACTAAACGCATTGCTATAAAATTGTGAGGAAAAATCATGGGTTACATTTAATAACGGATAACAAGCCCCAATATGATTACCTGATGCACCCGTTGCAATCTCTTGTTTTTCAAGGATTTTACATTGCCACCCACGTCGTTGCAAACTCAAAGCGGTCGCCGTTCCCGCTAAACCTCCGCCGACAATGGTTGCAATTTTATCTTTATTTTCAATGAGTTGAAACCAAGGCGGTAATTTTGAAAATGGGGTTTCGTGAGGAAAGTAACCGCATAAACTTTTACGTTTATTTCCAAATCCAGCGACTTTTTCAACGTGAAATCCGACACTTATCAAATCTCGACGAACTTGGCTGGCGGCAGTGAAGGTGCTAAAAGTAGCATTTCTTTTGCTTAAACGCGCCATTTCCTCAAAGAGTTTCTTATCCCACATTTGAGGATTTTTGGACGGCGAGAAACCATCGAGAAACCACGCATCGACTTGCCCTTCCATTTGAGAAAGGGCTTGAGAAACTTCCTCAAACCACACATCAATAATTACCCGCCCAAAAATCCGACGATGACAACCTTTTATTAAAGGTGGGTAGTTTTCAATATATTGATCTGAAAGGGATTTTAAAGAAGACCATCTTTCTGCGGAACGTTTAAAATCTTCAAGAGAAAAAGGGAATTGTTCTATCGAAACGAATTGTAAAATTTGATTTGAAGATGTGGTTTCTAAGAAATGTTGCCACGTTGCAAAACAATTCAAACCACTTCCAAATCCTAATTCAACAATCACAAAGGTTTTGTTTTGAGATTGCCAACGGGTTGACAATTGATTATTTTGAATGAAAATTTGCTGAGTTTCTTCTAATCCATCAATAGAATTAAAATACCGATCACCAAATCCACTTGCAAAAGGTTCTCCGCGTTCATTCCATTCTAAAATCGCGGGAGAAATTGAAATATTATCATTTGTAATCATTATATAAGCTAAAAATCAAAATATAGCTTATATAATAACAAAAAATGGGAAAAACTCAAACGACAAGAGTTTCTCCTAAATTAATTACACCATCAAACGAGGTTTCCAAGGCGGAGTTGATTTCACAGCATCCCAGATCTGGCTTTCAATTGTTAAAGCAAGTTGTCGAGCAAGTTCTAACATTCCTGTATAACCCGCATAACCAAATTCACGTTCTTGGTTAATATCTAAAAAAGGAATCCGTGCTTTTAATGCCGTGTAAAGATTTCTTCCACCTGCGATCAAAATATCAACTTGATTATTCTTAACAAAATCAATCAACGCACGAGGATTCCCATCATCAATCATGATCGCATTTTCTCCCATTAATTGACGAATTCTTGTTTTATCCTCTTCGGTGGATTTCTTTGTACCAGTTGCTAAGACATTCATTCCCAAATCTTGTAATGCAGAAATCACCGACCACGATTTCACGCCACCTGTGTATAAAAGCACTCTTTTATTTCTCAAACGTTCACGCCAAGGCTCGAGCAAATCGTGGATTTTCTTTTCTTCGCGAGAAATGAGTTTCTCTGTACGTTCGGTTAAATCTGGATCATTAATTAATCGAGCAAAATCGCGTAATGCTTGAGAAACGTCCGCAACGCCATAGAAACTTCCTTCAAACCATTGAGTTTTATAGAGTTCTTGCAAACGACGCGCAACATTCACCATCGCTTTTGAGCACACCATCATGTTGACTTCCGCACAATGCATCGATTGGACTTCGTGAAACCGCGCATCGCCCGACAATGTGCACAAAACCCTCAATCCCAATTCATCCAACAACGGCAAAACGTGCCACAATTCGCCCGCGATGTTATATTCTCCAATTAAATTAATATCATGGAGTTGAAACGGGGCAGCGGGTTTGGGATCGGCTTCGCGTGTGCCGATGACGTATTTGACCATTGCTTCGCCGGCGATTCGATTGCCGAGATTTTTTGTGCCATAAAAGCCCGCACAATCAATGGGCACAATCGGGACACCAAAATGTTGTTGAGCGGTTTTGCAAACTGCGCCAAAATCATCTCCCACTAACGCTGGAACGCAAGTGTTGTACACGAAAACGGCAGCGGGTTGATAAGTTTCAAGTGCTTGTTTTATCGAATGAAAAAGGCGTTTTTCGCCGCGCCCCATGATCACGTCTTGTTCGGTCAAATCGGTGGTCATGCCGATGCGATAAAGCGTTGATCCGGTTGATTTTGTGCCGCGATTATCCCACGAACTTCCCGCGCAAGCGATTGATCCGTGAACAATATGTGCCACGTCGGCGATGGGCAATAACGCGATTTGCGCGCCGTCGAACGAACACCCGCCAGCGGTCGCGCCTGGTTTCGGACGTGCGCAGCCGGATTTTTCTTTGTGGTTATGCGCACACGCGGGTTCGTCGAGCAATGCCGCGACTTCTGAACTTTTCATGACAAATTCTCCCAAAGTTTTCTTTTAGTTCATAAAAAGCAATCCGCATTCCAAATTATAATCATTTGATTTTATTGATTTTTAAATCAAAACTCTTTTGTCGCAAAATCGACAATTTTCATTTTTTTGTAAGAAAAGTTTTAAATTATTATTTGTGAAATATAGCGATATTACATAAAAATATTTAGTAGATTAGACTGTAAGTCCAACATTTAAATGGTGTAATAAAGCTATAGAAATAATCCTCTCCTTTGTTGTGAACATAAGAGAGAAAATAAGTTTAATTAAGGCGTTATTGGACAATTGCCAATACATTTGTCGGGTGTGGTTTCAAATTGAAAATTTATTATTTGTCCATTATTTACAAATGCAAGCCCATAATAGAAACTTGAAGGGGTTTCTCGTTCATATTTGAAACACACGAAAGACATCGAGGAAGGAGCTTTAATTATCGGGGTTTCTAAATATGAGAAAGAAGCATCACAGCGTGGTTTAATTGCAGAAAAAGAACTTCCAATAAAGGCTGCTTTTGAAAATGTTAATTTCATTAGAGGAATAGGTTTTGGTGTGAGTGTGTTTAGTGCGCAATTTCCAACCTTTAAATTACCTTTAATTGCAGTAATGCATGGAACGGTTGAATCTGAAAAACCATAATCATTGCAATAACCTGCTTGTCCTTTGTTTTCTTCAAATGAAAATGCTCCCGTTGCACTTAAACATAATTTGCTCGGTGCAGTATTATTATTTGAAATCGGCGGAGAAATAGGTTTTGTTTGTATTGCCGTATTTTGTTTAACAGGCAATTCCTCTGCAAATGTTTGATTTCCTCGTTGATTTATAACAATTTTTTTATAGAAAGTTAGTTCCTGCCAACTCATAATAATTTGTTGGTGATTTGCTCCATTGAAATGAATCCATTGTGCCATTGGGTTGATATTAATTTCAACTAACGAATCCAATGCGCCATTAAAATCCCAACGTTGCATCATTTGGTTTTCACGATTATAAGCAATGATAACCAATCTGGAAGAGTTATTTTTATAAGTATATGACCAATAAGAATATTCTCTCGATTCTAAAACTAAACAAGTGTGTTGACAAAGGGTTTGTAAGTTGGGTGGAATTGGAGGTTGACGTTGTGGAGAAACTTCTAACACTTTCCAATTTGTAAATGCAGGTAAGAACGTTGTTGATTTTAGCGTTGGACAAAAAGAAGAAGTTGCCATTACAAACTGGTTAAGCATCAATCCCAATGTAGTTAAAAAAAGCATTTTTTTCATCATGTTAGCACCGTTTAAATGTAAAAAAGGGTGATGTCACAAAAAGCGCATCACCCTAGAAATACTCATTTTAACGAACAGTTATTTGCTGTTTGTAGTTGTTACAGTCGAGGTCGAAGTTTCAATGATGGTTGTTGAAGAAGTGGAAGAAAATTTCTTCTCATCGACTTTCTTCATTTCTCTCAACACAAAAGACATTCCGCCATTCGTTTCTAATCCATTGCAATTATTGCAAGTTTTAGAGGAAGTGATTTTATCTAAAACCACTTCGTATTTCTCAGAAGTAGTGCATTTCTTTTGAGGATTGTCCTCTTCGCCACATAATCCATTCGCTGGAATTTCTACGCAAGGAATGGTTAAAGTTCCTTTATCTAAAACGGCGGCGCATTGAGGATTTGTATTTGGAGAAATTAATTCTGACGTTGTATCACATAACACATTGAAACCATACACTGTTCCTTTCGCTGTGCTATATAATTCAAAGCGTTTCATTCTCGCTGCAAAACGTTGAGGTTCACCCACTATTTCGCCCGTTAAAGCATTTGATAAAGACATTTTAACTTCGGGCATGTTCAACGAATAATCTGAAACCGTATAAGTTGCACATTGACAACTCACGGGTTTAATAGGATCAATCGCTGGTTCTTTGGGCGGATCAACTTGCTTTGCTGGTTCTTTGGGCGGATCAACTTGCTTTGCTGGTTCTTTAGGCGGATCAACTTGCTTTGCTGGTTCTTTGGGTGGATCAACTTGCTTTGCTGGTTCTTTAGGTGGATCAACTTGCTTTGCTGGTTCTTTAGGTGGATCAACTTGCTTTGCTGGTTCGGGTTTATCTTTACCGTCCGCATCGGTCAAAACGATATTATCAAAATAAGCATCGCCCGCAACCCCGTTCGCATATTCATAATCTTCAAGCATTAATTGAAAATCAGGAAAATCAGTTGCAGATAAATCAACAACATAGTGATGCCATTTTCCATCGTCTTCGATGTGAATGTAATTATCACCTTTGTAAATGCTGTAATTGGGATTTGTGCCGCCGACCCAGCGATGATTTTCAGAACCGGGACCTGGATTTGGATTTTTAGCATAGCCAATGTAACCGCCCAAATCTCCTGCCACACCGCCGCGATTGGGGATTCCTAAATAATCAAATTCTAACCGCAAAGGCTTTTTAAGTTCTTTGTGATTGACAGAAAAGGTAGAAAAGATAGCTCCTTCAATGACTTTGGAAGGAAACGTGACAACTTTTCCATGTCCAGCATTCACAGGATCATTTTCAATTTTGCCAAAAGAAGTGGCGGATGCGTTGTTTTTGCCAACCCATTTGGTCAAACCATTTTCAAAATCATCCATCCATAAGGTTTTTGCACTTGCAGAAGTTGCTAAAGCAGCACTCACCAATATTGCACATAGTTTTAGTTTCATTTTTCTCCATCCTTCTTTGTTTAAAAGATATTATCTAGAACCTGTCAAAGTTTGAACAAAGATTGCGCACGCAGCCGAGCAAGCATTTGCTAAATCTTGTTTGTTCACATAATCATTACATTGAGAAATCTTGCCATTTAACTCAATGATGCTTTGATTAATAGTCGTGAGCTGAGAACTAATGTTAAGAATGGTAACGTTACGGCTTAAATCGATATTCGCATAAAAGTTCGCATCATTACATTTTTTAATCAAATCGCTCACATCTGCTTGCAAAGTAATGAATTGAATGCGTAAAGAATTGTAGATTTCAAGTTCTTTGCGAATGCCTGCTAATTCATCTTTAGTTGAGCAGTTGTTAATCCATGTGTTAATTCGCGTAATTTCATTAGTAATGCGAGTTAGGTTGTTTTGCACGTTTTCAATCGAAACGTTAAACTGGTTAGTTACATCAACTTTCACTTGGTTAATTTGCGTAGAGAAATTGTTAGTTACGGCTACAATTTGATTATTAACATATTGATAGAGCAACGCAATAAATTGATCACCAATTGCATCACCTTTTCCGCCATTATTAGCTAAATAATTAATAATGGAAGTTAATACATTATTAACTACTGCATTAATAACAACTGCATTGTTCTTAATTTCGTTGATGAACACATCGTTTTTAGCGATATTAATCAAGAAGTTATTATTCACTTCAACATTTTCGTTGATAAACAGATTTTTAATTATATTGATGACTTCTTGGCGGCTGATGTGTTCTTGTTTGAGGATATTAACATCAGTAATCAATTGAACAAACTTTTGAAAGCCTTCGTGTTGATCATCGCCATCTAAAAGTTTGATTAATTCATCAATAATTTTTTTGTAATGATCAATATCAAACTTACCGCTATTGATTAATTGTTCGATATGAATTTTGATGGTGTTAATCACGAAATTACGGGTTTGTTCGCCCATTTGAGCAAAACAATCTGTCATACATTGATTAAAGGTTTGTGTGGTGATAGGTTGTGCTGGAATTACTACAGCTTGAGTAGTATTAGTCATGGCTTGTGTCGAAATTACTCTAGCAAATTGTTAAATATATGTCAATAATATTTAATTTTTGGCTTCTTGTAAATAGGTTTTTGCATTTTAATAGGGCTTGATTTTTAAAATTTAAAACAAACATCACGCTTTTTTTGAGATATAAAAAAGACATTAAAAAGCCCGTCAAATTTTAAAGTTTAACGGGCTTTTAATTATTTAAACAAATGCGTTAGTTAGAGCAAGTTCCTACACATTTGTCGGGAGTGGTTTCAAGTTTATAGCTTAATATTTGAGCATTATTTACAAAAGCAAGCCCATAATAAAAGCTATTACTTCCTGCTGTTTTTTCATAACGCACGCATAAGAAAGCCATATTTGAAGGGGCTTTGACTTTGTTTTCTGCGCTAAATTCTACAGAACTATCACAACGTGGTGTGGTTGCAGAGAAACTTTTACCCACAAACGCCCGCTTACTGTATGCTAACGTATTGTTTGCTAAAGGTTTTGGATTAAGTTGATCTTGCGCACAGTCGCCCGCAATGATTTCACCGTTTTTATTGATCACACAAGGAACATTATTTCCTTCAAAAGTATAATCATTACAATAACCTGCATGATCTTGCCCATACGTTCCCGTCACATTCGCACATAATTGGCTGGGCGCATTAGAGGGTGGCGGCGTGGGAGCGGCTTGTTGTGCTTGTTCAGGCATGAAAACCGCTGTGCAATTCTTCGCTTTATCAACAGTGATAGTTACATCTTGCTTATTTGCGCTGAGTATCACGCCTTGATTTGCAGGAGAGCAATCGCCAGTCCATTCTTTGAGGAAGTTCTTTTGAAAAGGATATGCCATTAACTTCACTGTGCTTCCGCTTGGGTAATCATATTTGCACGACGGACCGCACGTTAACTTCAAATCTTCGGCTTGAACTTCGCCTTTGCCTTCTCCCGTTTTAGTTACAGAAACAGTATATTTAACAACAGGTTGTTCAACTGGTTTAATGGGTTCGATTCCCGCGAGTTGTTTAATTTCTGTTTCAGATAAACTGCGGTTATAAACGCGAAATTCATCGATGTCGCCATTAAACAACGAATGAACAGCCGCGGGTGAAGAGCACTTTCTTGAAAGAATTGGCAAGCAAGTTGATGCCCCAATCCTTAAGTTGCTCACATTCATGTGAATAACCGCTTCAACTTCAGCTGGTGTTTTTAAGGGTTTGCCGTATTGCTCTTCTTTTACAAGGTTGCCATTGATATATAATTTACCAGTGTTGTTTTGATCAAAGGTTAGAACAACGTGCATAAATTGATTTAAGGAAGGCGTGTAATTAGTTGGCATATAAAGCCAGTTTGGATTAAAAGCAAAGCCCAATTCACCCACTTTAATTCTATCTTTCATGTAACTTTCCCCAAAAAGAGAAAGCGAATGTTGTGGTTCTTTATTAAAAATAGAGTGACTATTGAAAGAACCTGAGGTATCTGTTGAAGGTCTTTCAAGTGATAAAGGTTTAACCCACGCAGCAAAACTCATTTGTGGAGAATTTAAATCTGGGGTATCAGCAACTTCTACATAATTACTTCCATCAAAATGAGCTGCTTGCCCACCTGCTTTTCCTTGAACGTAAGTTAAGTTACCTGCCACTTTACCATGATAGTTTTTACCACTTAAATCATTTGCACTACCATCAAAGGGATAGCAAGCCACTAAACCATCTTTAATTCCTTCGCATGAGGCTGGAATTGGGTTTGTAGTAACTTCAACGGGTTTGGTTTCTACGCCAGCGAGTTGTTTAACTTCTAATTCAGACAACTCACGATTATAAATACGGAATTCATCCATATCACCATTAAAGAAATAAACGGCAGCACTGCTGGGACAGCCTCTCGCACCAATTCTTACGCACAGATCATTTGTTATCAATCCACGCGCATATTTTTGCTCTTTAACGAGTTTGCCGTCGACATAGAATTTTGCCATGTTATCTTTTGTGTAAGCTAAAGCAAGGTGTACAAATTTGTTTGGAGGCAAAGAAGTGCTAGTTCCCATCCAATCCCAATTTGATTCAAAAGCAAAAGATAATTCTCCTCTTTTGACTTGTCTGCCGTAATTATCTTCAAAAATCGCTAATTCATACTGCGATTCTTTATTGAAAATGATGCTGTGATCTGCACCTTTGTTATTTGATCCAGCTAAGGGTTTTACCCATGTTGCAAAAGTTATTTGTGGGGAATTCAAATCTTTATTGCTCGTGATTTCAATGTAGCTAGTTTTGCCATCAAAATGCGCGGCTTGACCCGCTTGACCCGCAACATAAGTGACGTTTTTAGCAGCCCCGTGATAATTCTTGCCACTCAAATCATTTGTATTGCCATCAAAGGGATAGCAAGCAATTAAGCCCTCTTTGACACCTTCGCATGAAGCTGGAATCGCACTTTTAGCGGAAAAGGATAAAACGCTTAATAATCCTATGCTTAACCACTGAACGATTTTATGCGAGGTACGATAGTTTTGCGTTAACCTCATGATTTTTCCTCCTTAATTTAAAAAATAAATCCAAAATTTGCGTCTAAAAAAACGAAAACACCTTAACACCGTTTTTGAGATAAATCAATTTACACGGCACAAAAAATGTAAATCACCGTAAAGTGTGGAATTTGTTATAGAATAGAATGGATTAACGGCAAGTGGAGGAGCTATGCCGCGTTTTACTCATAAAGTATTCATAGACTTAGCCGTTTGGATGATTGGAATGGGCGTGCTGATGGGCGCATTATTCCCTTTTTTTGTGTTGGCATTGCAAATCGAAAAAGGTTTAACCCTATCATTTTGGGGGGCAACCTTGGCGGCGGGAATTGCGATGGGCGCAGTCAATTTTTGGATTGCACAACGGGTTGTCAAGCCGCGATTGCAAATTTTGGCACATCATATGCAGATCGTCGAAAGCACCTTGCGAAATGCGACGTATAGTGGGGATTGGTCGCAATGTAATGCTGAAAAATGCCGCGTGATTGTCGATTCGGATGATGATTTAGGAAAAAGTGCCCAAACATTCAATGAGTTAGTCGAAGCGTTGTTTCGAGCGCATGATGTGGACGTGGCGGTGAGGGATTTTTCACGAACCTTGTCGAGTCAATTAGATTTGGACGCATTATGCAAAGAAGCCTTAGATTTACTCATTCAACACACTGGCGCGGTGGCGGGCGTGGTTTTAATCGAGGAAAATGGCGAATTAACGATTTTAGCGCGTTATGGATTAAAACATCCGCAAAAAATCGGCGATAGCGATCATGTTCGACGCGCCATGCGAACTGGTGAATGTCAACGTGTTGTTTTTCCTGAAGATATTCATATCGAAGCGATTTTAACCGAATTTACGCCAAGAGAAATCTTAGTTGTTCCGATTGATTTTAAAGAAGTTCCTCTGGGCGTGGTGATTTTAGCAAACACACAAACCTTTAGTAATGAGAAAGCACATTTGTTACAATTGTTTCGCCAAGGTTTTGGTTTGGCATTAAACAACGCCTTAGTGCACGACCGTTTGCAACGTATGGCAGCAATTGATGTTTTAACGGGCGCGTATAATCGACGTTTTGGTTTTATGCGTTTGAGAGAAGAATTTAATCGGTCTTTAAGAAATGCAACGCCATTAGGGATTTTATTAATGGATTTGGATCATTTCAAATCAGTGAATGATTCGTATGGACATTTGGTGGGAGATCGGGTATTAAGTAAGGTTGCAGAAACGTGCGGGTGAGCATTAAGAGAAGGCGATTTCATCGTGCGTTATGGCGGAGAAGAATTCATCATTGCATTACCCGGCGCATCTCAAGCAGATAGTGTTGAAATTGCTGAAAATATTCGACGTTTAATTTCAGAAACGATTGTGAAAGATGGTTTGCAACACATTCATTTCTCTGCAAGTTTTGGAGCAACCTCGTTTCCCGAAGATAATGTGGATGGTTTAGAAGAGTTAATTAAACACGCCGACGATGCGTTATTTCAAGCGAAAGAACAAGGGCGTAATCAAGTGGTTGCATTTCGTTATTTTCAAATGTTAAATGTACATTAGTATTTAAAGGAGTTTTTTGTGATTCAGGGCAATATTATTCGGCTCATTGTTGTTGAAGAATCTGCAAATGATGCAGAGTTGATTTTAAATGCACTGCGCAAAGCCCGTTTTCCTATTCGTCCTCGCCATGTTGAAGACGCGGAAGACTTTCAAAAAGCGTTAAGTGAACAAGAATGGGATATGGTTATTTCTGTTCCCTTTGTTGGGGATTTCACCGTTAAAGAAATTGCTGAATTAATTAAAAACTCTAAACAAGATATTCCTTTAATTGTTTTAACGCGCAAATTCGCAGCAGAAAGTTTAGTCGAACTGTTGAGCAACGGTGCACGTCAAGTCTTACCTTCTGAAAATGACACTTGCTTACAAATTGCGGTGAGAAAAGAATTAGAAGATTTAGAGAATCGTCAATCATTAAGAAGAGTAGAACAGCTTTATCGACAAAGCCAACAACATAACAAAATCTTATTAGAAACTTCACGCGATGCGATTAGTTATGTTCACGATGGAATGCACATTCATGCAAACCCTGCTTATTTGGAAATGTTCGGGTATCAAAGCCTCGATGAATTGGAAGGAATGCCCGTTATGGATTTGGTTGCAGCAGAGAATCATACCAAGTTCAAAGAATTTATGCGCGAATATATGACCGATGAGAATCAACAAGATCGAGATATTGAATTAATTGGGGTAAGAAATGCGAAAGGTAAAAAAGCCAAATTTAAATTAAAAATGGAAGTAAGTCAGGCTTTATATGACAATGAACGTTGTATTCAAATTATTATTCGTGATCAATCAGATAATAGCAAAGAACTTGAGAAAAAACTCAAAGAAATGAGTAAGTTAGACCAAGTTACGGGTTTATATAATTCGCAATATTTCTTACAATTATTAGAAAAAGCACTTTCAAAAGTCATTGAATCACACACCCGCAGTTTAGTGTTATATCTTCAATTAGATAACTTTAGCAAAGTTCGTGAGCAAATTGGGATTGCTGGCTGTGATCCAATCTTAGCAAATGTTGCAAAGAGTTTAAAAACAGTTGTTGAAGAAATTGCTATTGCACGGTTTGGAGAATATGCGTTCACTTTATTATTGCATGATAGTGATACAAATAGTGCGCAGGACTTTGCAGAAAAATTACGTCGAACGGTAGAAAATTGCGTAACAGAAGTGGATGAAAAATCTATTGTTGTTACTTGTAGTGTAGGTATTGCTCAAGTATTAGCTTCTGCGGGAACACCACAAAGCGTTTTAAGTGATGCACACGCGGCTTGCAAATCAGCAGTGCAACAAGGTGGAAATCGGGTTGAAATTTACAAAGCAATTGTCAAAGCAGGTGGCGGAGAAGATGCTTTAAAAGATGTTACTAAACTTATTGAAACGGCTGAAGAAGAAAAACGCCTTTCATTAGTATTTCAGCCCGTCGTAAGTTTGCGTGGTGAAGTTGAGGAAATTTACGAAGTCTTTTTGAGAATGGTTGATACAGCTGGCACAAATGTCCCAGCGGGAACATTATTTGCGGCGGCTGAGAAAGCAAATTTGAGCATTAAACTCGACAAATGGGTTTTAAAAGAAGCGGCGCAAATTTGTTTGAAACGCCAAAAATCTGGACATAAAACAAATTTCTTTATTAAACTTTCTGATCAAGTCGTTAAAGATGAAACAATTGTTTTATATATTAACAAATTATTGAGAGCATCGCATTTGTCAGGTGAGCATTTTACGATTGAAATTAGTGAAGCAACTGCGATTAGTCAAGTCAAATATGCCAAAGCATTTGTTATGCAATTAAAGAAAATGGGCTGTCGAACGGCATTAGAACATTTTGGAACAAGTTTGAATTCTGAAACCATTTTGAAACATTTGCCAGTTGATTTTGTAAAGATAGATTCATCATATGCGAAAGGACTTTCTTCTAATGCTGAACACCAAAATTCAGTGAAAAATATCGTTGAAATGGTGCATAGTTATGAAAAGAAAACCATTGCAGAAGCCGTAGAAGATGCCAATAGTTTAACGGTATTATGGCAATGCGAAGTTGATTTCGCACAAGGGCATTACATTCAAGAACCTTTAGATACCTTAGACTATGATTTTACTGAAGAATAATGTTTGTAAAATTTAGCAAATACGACACAATTCAAATGTTATAAAAATGTGTTTCTATTGCTTTAAATTTATTATTTCTCCTCATTTCATATTGCTACCTATTTTTTATCTTAAATTCTCCAAACATTCGGATAATTATTTATTATGCTCAATTTTTTAGTAAAAATCGGTCAAATAACCTTAAATGTTTTTCAACGTTTGGGGCGCGGTAATCTATTTTTGGGGCAGGTTTTATTAGGTTTGCCACGACTTTTGATGCGTCCTAATTTGTTGATTAGACAAATGTTTTTTGTTGGGGTGTTATCGTTATCAATTATTGCTATTTCAGGTTTATTTGTTGGAATGGTGTTAGGGTTGCAAGGGTACACTATTTTAGTAAATTTTGGAGCAACGGATTCGTTGGGAGTCATGGTTGCTTTAACCTTAGTGCGCGAGTTAGGTCCTGTTTTAACAGCGATTTTATTTGCGGGTCGAGCGGGTTCGGCTTTAACTGCAGAAATTGGTTTAATGAAAGCAACGGAACAACTTTCTGCAATGGAAATGATGGCGGTGAATCCTTTGCATTTGGTGATTGCACCGCGTTGGTTGGCGGGAGTGTTGTCGATGCCGTTGTTAGCGGCGATTTTCAGTGCAATGGGCATGATCGGCGGACATTTGGTGGTGGTTGTTTTATTAGGTGTTGACGAAGGTGCATTTTGGGGAACGCAAGCAAAAGTTGATTGGACAGACGATATATTGAATGGGGTGCTCAAAAGCGTGGTGTTTGGGATAGCGGTGACGTGGATAGCGGTGTTTGAAGGGTATGATTGTGAAGCGACGTCGGAAGGGGTAAGTAGAGCAACCACCCGCGCAGTAGTGAACGGATCATTAGCAACCTTAGGGTTGGACTTTTTGCTGACGGCACTGATGTTTAGTAATGTGTAAGGAATGCTATTGAGGAGAAGGGAGAAGGGCTTGAAGGGAAGATTGAGCGGATTGTAGGATGCGGATGGCATCTAAAGGGTGACCCGCTAAAGAATCCAAAAAGAGTTCAAAGCAGACGATAAGATCAGCAAATAATTTGCGTTGTTGATCGTCGGGAACGCGGTTATCTTGCAAGATTTTTTTGGCGACATAATGGGCGCTCACGTCGGTTAATTTAGCCGCCCTCGGTTGATTGAGGATTAAAAACACCCCGCCAAGATTTTGAAAACGTTCAGGAATTTTGTGAAGTTCGTCGTCAGGGGTTTTGGTTTCTAAATACGAAATAAAGGGTTGAATCATTTCGGATAATTCAATCTTGGCTTCCTCAACCAACACTTTGACAACTTCTTTAAATTGGGTTTCTAACAAACCTTGTTCTTGTTGGATTTGAGAAATCGCGTGCGTGCCGCGTTTTGAAAGCGTTTCCATCGCGGCTTCCACTCTTAAAATCACATTCGCAATATCAAGCATTCTCGGTAAATTGGGCTCAATTTTTCCTTCGACAATCGCGTCAATCACTTGGCTTTGTTTCAATAAGGCTTGCGCTTGTTTTTCTAATCCCAACAAACGCAACGTGAAACCCGCGTTTCTCATCAGTTCAACTAAGGGTTTCAAATCACTCAGTTCGGGGTGTTCGGTGCGCATAAAAATATCTAAGGTTTCTTCAAAACGACTCACCTCATCTCTCATCGTCAGCACCACTATTCTCATCAATTCAATATCGGGTCCCGAAAAGATTTGAATGATATTTTGTAATGCTACTTCAGACGGCAAACAATAATCTAATTGATAAGTTTCTTTCACCGCCATCAAACGTTGTCCCGTTGACTTTCCTTGGGCGGCGTAAAATAATAAATTGCTCACAAATTTCGCCGGCGGGGCAACATTTAAAGCCCCCATCCCCCGTTCCATTAACGGTTTCAACAACCCATCAAGTTGCTTAAACATCCCAATCAGATTTTCATTTAAATTTAAACCCTTTTGCGCAATGCTTTCTAATAACGCTTCACTAATCCACCACACCTTGCTCACTTGCGCTGTCCCCGTCACTTGTTGCGCTTGGTTTAAAGTGTTGAGCATTAACTTCAAACCGTCCATTTTGTTTGCGCCTTGCACAAATTCCACTAAGCCTTTTTGATAAGAAATTCTAATCTTTTGAATTAAAACTTTGAACTGCGCATCGGGTATTTTTGGAATCGGTTTCGCCTGTGGGTTGCTCAAACTCACATCAGGAAAAAATAGCGTCGCCGCAGGTAAGGGTTTCTCACGAATTAACGCGCGTAACTTATTGATTAACGGCAATAATGCCATCGGTACTTGCGGATAACCTAACGTCAAATGATCTAAATAATTGGGTAATTGTAATACCCCACGCATTAAGCTGTCATAAGCCGCCCCTTTGTCAGGAATTTTGTTTGCCAACAAAGCCAACGTGACGTGCTCCATTTCTTGTAATAAAAGCACCGCACTGTCGATTTCTAACATAGTTAATGCACCATGAATCTCATGCAACCAACCAACGGCTTCTTGTAAAGGACCGGTGTCGTCGGGATTCTCGACAAATTGCTCTAAGGATTGGCGAGTCAATTTGAGGGTGTCATCAATGGCGGGTTTAACCCAGCTTAACGTTGCGTATTTCATTTCATTTTATTCATCAAAGTGGGGTGCAATACAATTACACCAAGCCTTTCATAAGTAGGGTGCAATACAATTACACCAAGCCTTTCATAAGTAGGGTGCAATACAATTACACCAAGCCTTTCATAAGTAGGGTGCAATTACATTACACCGAGCCTTTCATAAGTAGGGTGCAATACAATTGCACCAAGCCTTTCATAAGTAGGGTGCAATACAATTACACCAAGCCTTTCATAAGTAGTAGGGTGCAATTACATTACACCGAGTAGGTTGGGGTGCTAACCCCAACAAAATGTTGGACTTCCAGTCCAACCTACTTTAATTTAAAGTGCTCATTATTCATCAAAGTAGGGTGCAATTACATTACACCGAGTAGGTTGGGGTGCTAACCCCAACAAAAT
>DYRG01000003.1:0-10853 GCA_020718845.1 Thiomargarita sp. | reverse complement strand
AGTAGGGTGCAATTACATTACACCGAGTAGGTTGGGGTGCTAACCCCAACAAAATGTTGGACTTGCAGTCCAACCTACTTTAATTTAAAACCCGTAAGGAAGGTGCAATTACATTGCACCCTACAAACCGTGTTAAAAGGCGTACATTTCATTAACGGCTTGTTGGCGATCGTCGGGCAATTTGAAACCCGATACTGAGGTTTTTAATTCATTAGCTTGATCGGCTAATTTTGCGACGGCGGCGGCGGTTTCATTGGTACCTTGAGAGGTTTGTGTGGTGATTTCTTGAATGATCGACATTGTTCCAGAAATATTTGAAGCAACGGCGGCTTGCGTTCTCGACGTTTGAGAAATGTTTTCGATTTGTGCGGCGAGTTTCACAGAAACCGTTTCGATTTCAACTAAGGCTTCGCCCGCGCTCTCGGCTAATTTCGCCCCAGAAACCACGTTGGCGGTGCTTTGTTCCATTGAACCAATCGCTTCGTGCGTGTCGCTTTGAATCGTTTTAACCAGCGCGTCGATTTGTTTGGTGGCGTTGCTTGCGCGTTCTGCTAATCGTTGCACTTCATCGGCAACCACCGCAAATCCGCGTCCCGCCTCGCCCGCCATCGCCGCTTGAATCGCCGCATTTAACGCCAATATGTTCGTCTGATCCGCAATATCATCAATCAAACTCACAATCTCCCCAATCTCCTGAACACTCTCCCCTAACCGCTTGATCCGCTTAGAGGTCTCTTGTATCTGCTCACGGATCGTATCCATCCCCGAAATCGTCGCTTGGACGGTTTTTGCGCCTTTGCCGGCGATTTCGACGGATTTTTTAGCGACATCGGCGGATTCGGTGGCGTTGGCGGAGACTTTTTTGACGGAGTTAGCCATACCGATGATAGCTTGACCGGCTTTGGAGATTTGTTGAGCTTGACGTTCGGAGGCATCGGTGAGTTGAGTGGCGACGGTTCGGGAACGCTGAGCGGATTCAGTGATTTGGGCGGCGGTGGAGTTGATGCTCATGACCAAATCGCGGAGGGATTCGATGGAGAAGTTGAGGGCATCCGCGATTGCGCCGGTGAAATCTTCGGTGACGGTGGCGTTGATGGTGAGATCGCCATCGGCGAGGGTGGAGATTTCGTTTAATAAGCGTAAGATAGCTTCTTGGTTGCGTCGATTGAAGCGTTCGGATTCTTCGAGGTGACGCTTAGTTTCGGCGGCGCGAGCTTTGGTGGATTGGATGACCATCACGCTCAACAAAGCAAGGCTAATCAAGACGATAGCGCCGAAGATACCGCCCAACATGGGAGAAATCAAGCGTTGATTCGCGGCGACGATGTAACCGTTATAGAGTTGTTCGATGTTATCGAGCAAAGTGGGAGTTAATTGAATTAAATCATTAGCGGAATCTTTAGTAGAAAAGAGCTGCTCAGAAACGTCGAAGAAACCTTCGATGCTTTGCATTTTCTCTTGGAATTGAGAGAGCAAATTATCGATAGTTTGTTGAACGGAGGGATGATTTAAGGGCGGTAAATTTCTCGCCTGATCCCCACTTCGAAGTGCTTCTAAGGCTTCACTAAATGCGGCGACATCATCGCCCAGTTGTTGTTCTGCGTCCATGGCGGTTTTATCGCCCCCAAACGACCGACGGATGTTATTGCCAATGCGTTCTAAGATCATTAATTGGCGGGTTGCAACCAGCATTTGCGCGGGCGTGGGATTAATGCTTTCTAAGGCTTTAATCATCGCTTCGGTATTGCTTTCCACGTCTTTTGTCACGTTTGAAAGTTCGGTGTATCGCTCATACAACGACACCACCACCTCACGATTCTTCAATAAGTCATTGATTAAACCATCACTTTTCTTCCAAGTTTGGTTCAACTTATCTAAAAATTCCTTCACCTCGTCGGGCGTTCCTGGCATTCCGGTGTCGGGATTCCCGTTTTCAATCAACTTCTGGCTTTCTTGAAACGCATTCCGCGTCTGCTCTACCTTTGAAAACCCATCGCTAATCCCATTCGCCGCCCGCAACGACTGCTGCGTCACTTGTTGCGCACCCAACCGCAAGTTCGTCACCTGTTTGAGGTATTGCTCGTCATAACCCGCATCGCGTGCCACCACATAAAACGTCCCCGCCATCAGCACAAACGATACCGCCAACACCACAAACACCCCGATCATTAACCCACTACTCTCTAATTTCTTTAACGCCTCTTTCATCTCTTTCTCCCTCTCTTAATGCCGCATCCAAAAACTTTCCACTCTTCCCTATCCCTAATATATCTAATAACATCCATCCTCTCTCCTCCTCTCCTCCTTCAAATATCCCCCGAGCAAAAGGCGCTAACCATTGTACCTGATCAACATACGGAGGGTTAGCTTCTAAGCACTCTTGAGGAAAATTTTTTATTCCCATCACTTCGTCCACCAAAATACCCGCCGACACACCGCTTTGATTTAGGATCAATAAACGGGTTTTTTTTTCTAGCGAGGTATTTTCGCCTATCAAACACGCTTTTAAATCAATGATGGGGAGTAATTGCCCACGAATATTGGCGATACCGCTGACCCAAGACTTCGCGCCTGGTACTTTAGCGAGGATTTTGGGGGAAGGCAAGACTTCACGAATATCCGTCAAAGCCGACACCGCTGGGACATTGCCAAGTCGAAACGCAATACCGCGCCACGTTTGCTGTACCTCTTCTTTGCGAGGCAAACCTTTAGCGTGGGTTCTGGCGGCTTGCTCTAACTCGACCAACCACTGAAAGGGAGCTTCTTGCGCTAGACTCATCGCATCCTTATCCGATCAACTTCTTGATGGTGCTGATTAGCTCGTCTTGCTTAACGGGTTTGACCAAGAATTCTTTTGCGCCCTGCATCAATCCCCACGCCCGATCGCTCTCCATGTTTTTGCTGGAGATAATTACCACAGGAATTGAGCTGGTGGCGGGGTCTTTGGTAATTTTACGGGTTGCTTGAAATCCGTTCAAACCTGGCATAACCACATCCATTAGAATCAAATTTGGTTTAAGTTCAGCCGCTTTGGCGATAGCTTCATTGCCGTCGGCGGCTTCGGAGGTTTTATGACCTTGGCTTTCCAACATATTTTTTACAAGGTAGGCATCGGTCGGGGAATCATCCACAATTAAAATATGTGCCATACCGTATCCTCGAGTCCCATTTTAATTTAGCCAGCCACTTTGGTTTTAGCGCGCACATCCACGACGAAGGCTTTGATTGTATTCAACAATTCTTCGCGGGTAAAGGGTTTAGTCATGTAGTGTTCCGCGCCGACGATGCGTCCTCTTGCACGTTCAAAAAGCCCGTCTTTACTGGACAACATGACGACAGGTGTTTTCTTAAACACTTGATTATTCTTAATAAGTGCGCAAGTTTGATAGCCATCTAAACGCGGCATCATAATGTCCACAAAAATAATATCCGGCTTATGTTCGGCGACCTTTGCGAGTGATTCAAAACCATCAGTGGCGGTAATGACTTCACAGCCAGCTTTTTTAAGCAGGGTTTCCGCCGTGCGGCGAATAGTTTTGCTATCGTCGATGACGATAACTTTAATTCCTTCAAAATTTGGTTCTGCGCCTTCTATTGTCACAGCCATTCACCGTTTTTTTTATCCCACAAAACCTCAAAGATCGTTTTTTGGAAACTCAATGTTGAGGGTCACTAAGTATCCTAACATCATACGCGAATTTCCCGTAATTTCAAAGGGAGCGCGTTTAAATTGCTTCTTAAAGTGCATCCTGATCTACTTCACCAGTACGGATTCGCACGACTTTTTCCACTGTTGTTACAAAAATTTTCCCATCGCCGATCTTTCCGGTGCGGGCGGATTTCACAATGGCTTCCAAACAGGCATCGACCTGATCATCCGTGATAACGACTTCAATCTTAACTTTAGGAAGAAAATCAACGACATATTCAGCACCGCGATATAATTCGGTATGACCTTTCTGCCGACCAAAGCCTTTCACCTCAGCAACAGTCATGCCTGAAACGCCAATCTCTGCCAATGCTTCACGCACATCGTCCATTTTAAAGGGCTTTACAATCGCCTCGATTTTTTTCATTGTTGCCTCGTATCAGTGGGATGGGTTCGCCAAAAATTCCTATATTTAATCAAATTTTGACTATAAAAACCAGTGGTGATTATTAATCCTGTACAGTCAATTGCTTAGAAATCCACCGTTCAAAGATCGGGGTTTCTATGTAACCTTTTTGTAAAATGTATTTCAAAATTTGATGAAAACGAATGCGTTGAATGACCGATTCCACGCGCAAAATTTGTTTCCCATGTTCATCAAAAAATAAAAACGACGGCGTATAAAAAATCCCTAATTCATTTGCCCATTGATTGACGGTCGTTTTCTCGCCATTTGGTGTAATTAAAGGCGTTTCTGTCCAGCGACCTAAACGAATAATCTCAAAGTTTTTCAAATGGTTATAAATAATTGAATCCGTTAAAATATCTCGATGCAATAAATTACACGCATGGCAATTGGGTTGCTCAAAAATAATTAGTAAAGGACGACTTGCTGGATATTGATTGCGTTGTAATTGAAAAGGGGGCGCAGAAAATAAAGCAAATTGATGTAAAAAAGGTTCTTTAGGTTGTGAAAGATCACTCGGCATAAAATTACCTTTCGCAATATAATTTGGAAATTTTTCTATTTTATAAAATCCACCCACCAAATAATCCAACGCTGCTCGAAATAAATACGGCGGATAATAGCCTTTCAAACGCAGCATTTCTTTACCTTGCGTATTATAAAAAACGACTATCGGGGTAAATTGCGCTTGCATTTCATTTGCAAACTGGGTTTCATTAGTTTTCTTACCCTGCAAATTAACCACATCTAACTTTCCCCACACATCAATCGGGATTACATCAAAATATTTTGAAATATAGGCTTTGAAATCATCTTGCTCAAAAATTGTATCATTCATTGCTTCACAATAGGCACAATGCTGTTGACCAAAATATAACATTAAACCTAATTTATCATCTTGTTTAGCATGACGTAAATCTTCTGGCAAATCTAAAAAGGTTTGTTTAAACCAATCTGGAACAATTAAGTTTCTCAACATTGGAATATCACTAAAAAACTCATAACTATTTGAATTTTCTAAACTTTCTTCTTCAGTTGAAATGTTATCACTTTTCCATTCAATACTAATTGGTGCAGAGCTATCTTCCGCGTAATTAACCGTACTAATTAATATTAAAACAAGAAGAAAAAACTTATTCATGTGACCATCTCAGAAATAGCGGATGAGTGAGATAAACTTTATCCAAAACATACATCATGACTCGATATAAACGGTAAAGTTGTACAGTTGAATCAATACGAATAATTTCATTACCTTGTTCATCAAAAAATAACAAAGTCGGTGTGTAAAATAAATCCAGTTCATTTGCCCATTGAGAAGCAGTTTTTTTCAAACCTTTTGGCGTAATTAAAGGCGTTTCTGCCCACATATTTAATTGCACACTATCAAAACGAGGTAATAATGCTCGAATGTCTTGATTTTTTAATAAATCGCTATGAAATAAATCACACGCATGGCAATTAGCTTGTTCAAATACTACCATTAAAGGGCGTTCTCCATTTTTCAAATGCCTATTTAAAATAAAAGGTGGCGGTAAAAAAGCATCATCATTATTTAAACCTTCTTCGGCAAAAACCATTCCCACGTCGGCTCTTTCTAAAAAACTTCTGAAAGTTTCTTGATTATAATATTCGCCCACAATGTAATCTAATGCTGCACGAAAACGATAAGGTGGATAATACCCCCGCATTCTAAAGATTTCTTCACCTTTAATATTATAGAAAATTAAGGAAGGCGTGAAATTAGTTTTCTCTCGATCAGAAAAGGCTTTTTCACTAAGTTTCTCTCCATCAATTGTGGTTACTTCCAAATTACCCCAAATATGAATTGGAATCACATCAAAAAATTTCTGAGTGTAAGCAACAATATCGCGTTGTGTTTTGAAATTAACATTTAAAAGTGCTTCACAATACGCGCAATTATCTTGTCCAAAATAAACAATAATGCCTATTTTTCCAGCTTTTTCTGCCTCTTTTAATTCTTCAGGTAAATTTAAGAAACTTTGCTTAAACCAGCTTGGATATTTCAAATGTCTCTCATTCGGTAAATCATTGAATTTAAAAGAATTTTCAGTTGAAAATACTGGCTGAAAACAATAACTTATGAAAAGAATTCCAGTAACGAATTGTTGTAATATTTTTATCATTTTATTGTTCCTGCGGCAAAATTGCTTGAAGCGTTTGTAAAAGCTGTTTCTTTTGCAATGGTTTAACCATATATTGATAGAAACCCGCACTTTTTGCTTGTTCTAATACTTCGATGGTATCGTCTGCACTTAAACCTAAAATTGGAATATTTTGTGTTGCCGTTGCAATCCTCAAACGTTTCAACACTTCAAATCCATTAATACCGGGTAAATTTATATCCAATAAAATAATATCTGGCAAATGAGCACGGGCGAGTTCTAATCCCATTTCTCCACTTGGCGCAGAAATAAATGCAATGTCAGGACGTTCGCGTAAAATATTAGACATCAAACTCACATTGGTCGCGCTATCTTCAATATAAAGTAAAAGAAATTTTCTCATCGATGCTTGTTTTGCAATGGTATTTACATCAAAGACCGTTTCTCCCGTTGGCAAATCAACAATAAAGGTACTTCCTACCCCAACTTCGCTTTGAACAATGATTTGACCGCCCATAATTTCTAATAAACGTTTTGTAATGGTCAAACCAATCCCAGTTCCTTTACTTAAATTACGCCCACTCATTCGATTAAAAGGTTTGTAAAGATGCTTTTGTTGTTCCAAAGTCATTCCAACGCCAGTATCTTGAATTGTCAAACGAACCCAATCAACAGAAGGTTGCGTTAAAGAAACTTTAATGCTCCCAGATTCTCGGTTATGTTTGATTGCATTTGAAATCACTTGTTTAGCGATTTGCATTACTCGATTTTGATCTGCCAATACTAACAACGGCGTGTTAGGTAATGCTAAGATTTCCAAATGAAGATGTTTATTTTTTAATTCAGGTTCAATAGATTGCAAACAATCCTTAATTACCATTACCATATCGGCGCGTGTCAAATGTAATTCAATTTTACCCGATTCGATGCGCGTCAAATCTAAAACTTCATTAATGAGTTCTAATAAATTTTTACCCGCTTCTAAAATATTATGCGTGTAGCCTTTCAAATCATAAAGATATTCACTATCAATATCTGGAGAAGGAGGGTTCGACAAATCCTCTTGCAATATTTCTCCATAACCCAAAATTGCATTCATTGGGGTGCGTAATTCATGGCTCATGCTTGAAAGAAAATCAGACTTTGCAGCACTCGCTTTCTCTGCGGATTCTTTTGAAATGAGTAACGCATTTGAAATAGCTTTTTGTTCTGAAATATCCCGAAAAACCAATAACATACCCGTAACGTGAGCACCCTTAATAATGGGGTTCAACGTGCAAGCAACTGGCATTAAAGTTTCATCAGGACGAATTAAAATAGCATCAGAATCGCGTAATTGCGCACCTTCGCGCACAGATTCTTGAAGAGCATTCGTGGTAAGAAAGTAATCAGGTTGCCATTGATCATGAATACGAAAACTTTCCAATAAAGTTGAGGAATCTAATGTACCTTCTTTTAAACCTAGATAATGACGAGCGGCGGGATTTACAAATATCAAATCACCATCTCGATTAAACACGCACAAACCATCATTTAAGGAAGTTAAAACCGACCGCAAACGATCTCTTTCGGCTTGCACCACTGAAAGTTCCTCTTGGGCTTGTAAATTAATTGCAACTAAGTTTTGAGAAAGGTTGCTCAAAAATGTTTGCCAGACATCGATATTTGTCGGTGCTCTATCGGCGTTTAAACCTGCTTGCGTTAATTGGCGCATCAACAACGGGTGCATAAACTCTGCCTTTTAGTGATTATTCGCGTGAAATTCTAGTTTTTCTTTCATTCAAAAACATCTTTGTTTTTATTTTGTAACATTTCAGCACTTTTTAAAACCTCCAAAGCATTAGGTAAGTGCATAGTTTTTCCTTTCAGCATTTCTTCAATACTAATCACGTCTATTTTAGGATAATCTTGACCCATAAATTGATTATGATAATAGCCGTATTTTTTGCTTTCTTTCACTAAGTTTGGCATTGGATATAAAGTAATAAAAATACCCATTGCGGCTTTTTCATTTTCTACCACGCTGTGTAATTCTCTAATTACCGATGGCGTTAATATTTTGCTCGATTTCACACTAAATAAAATTTCTCTATTTTCTAATTCATTTTTATCATTACGATCTACAATATACGCAATGCCATCAATACCTCCATCTCCGCCTTTTTTCTCATTAATAATTGCTTTATTATTTGAATAGGTTAAAACCGCCCATTTTTCAAATTCTTTTCTTAAACGATCATCTTGTTTATGAGCAAGTTGTTCTGCGCTTTCAAAATCTCTTGGAACACCATTTAATTCTAAAGTTGCAGGTTGAATTGTTTGGGTTTCTTTATCAACGATTTGTTTTGTGAAATCACGTCCGAATTGATCCTCTAATCTCTTTAAAATCAATGAGATACTTTGATAAGTTATATCAATACCAATCCAGTTTCTTTGTAGTTTTTCTGCAACCGCAATCGTTGTCCCACAACCACAAAACGCATCTAAAACAATATCGCCTTCATTTGAACTTGCTTTAACAATTCTTTCTAAAAGTGCTTCGGGTTTTTGCGTTGGATAACCTAAGCGTTCTTTCGCTGTGCTTGGAATAAAAGGGATATTCCAAACGTCATCAATTGCTTTCCCTTTTTTTAAAATATCGTCAATATATTGTTTTTTAGGTGCTATCCCTTTAGAAACAGCTCTATTATCAATAATATATTCACGATTGTCTTCATCAATTAAGATTTTTCTTGCACGAGTTTTTACGATGTCTTCTTTTGACCAATTATATGTAATTTGATTTTTTAAAGGGGTTGCATCTGATTTAACATAAAATAAAACAATATCATGCTTTGCATTAAATTTGTATTTGTTGTGCATTAATCGTTGACCGTAATGCCAAATGATTTCATTTCTAAACTCGCCGCCTTTTGCACAAAAGATTGCATCACAAACCAATTTCAAATAATGACTTGCAGTGGGATCACAATGCAAATAAAACGATCCATTTTCTTTTAATACTCGATGAATTTCTGCAATGCGTGAAGTCATGCTTACCAAATAAGCAAACAAACTTCCTTTTCCTAAAACTTTCTCTAATCCAGAAATCAAATTAATACTTTGACGAGTGAAAATATTATTATAATTACTTTGAATTTCTGCAAACCCTAAATTTGCCATTTCATCCCAAGTCCAAGTATCGATAAATGCTTGAGATTGCGCCTTATCTTCTGAACCAATGTTGTTATAAATTTGATTATAGTTTCTTTTTGAGTTAAAAGGCGGATCAATGTAACACAAATCAATGCTATTATCTTTGAGGTATTTTCTCAAAACCTCTAAGTTATCGCCATAATACAGTTGATTTTTTTCTAGCATTTTTAGTTGATCTCATTGTAGAATTTGTTTTATTTTAAAGCGTGACATTATAGCGCACAACCTTTGTAAGTGATTAGACTTTTTTTGGAAAACAACATGACTTATCAAGTTTATACCCGCCCTGCTGAACATCATTTTGCGGTAAATCCTAACGAAACTATCCTCGAAGCCGCGCTGCGACAAGGACTTACGTTACCCTATGGCTGTCGCGGCGGAAGCTGTGGCGCGTGCGTGGGGAAACTCGCGGAAGGCAACATTCGCTATCTCACCGATCCAGAAAAACTCAAAGGTCTTGATCGCATCGACGTGAAAAATGGCGAGATTTTGCTCTGCCAAGCCATTCCAGAAAGCGATCTCATTATCGACGTTCACGAACCCGAGCGCATCGCCGACATCGATATTAAAAAGCTCCCGTGCCGCGTGGTTCAATTGGGCAAACTTGCTGATGATGTTATGTTACTTGGCGTGAAAATTCCAGAAAAAGAACGCTTTGCTTTTTTAGCGGGTCAATATGTGGACTTTTTGCTGCGCGATGGTCAACGTCGGAGTTTTTCTTTGGCGAATCCTCCTCAAGAAAACGGAGGAATGTTGGAATTTCATGTGCGTTTAATTCCTAATGGAATTTTTACCGCTCATGTTTTTAACCAAATGAAAGAAAAGGATATTTTACGCATTGAAGGACCTTTCGGACAATTTTATTTGCGAGAACAATCCGAACGTCCCATTTTAATGTTGGCGGGAGGAACAGGATTTGCGCCCATTAAAAGCGTTATTGAATATAGTTTGAAACAAAATATACAACGTCCGATTCATTTCTATTGGGGGGCGCGTGCTCAAAAAGATTTGTATTTAGAATCTTTAGCAGAAAGCTGGGTTAAAAACCATTCTCACATTCAATATACGCCTGTTTTATCTGAACCTTTGGAAGAAGATCATTGGCAAGGTCGAACGGGGTTTGTTCACGAAGCCATTTTAGAAGATTACGCAGATTTATCTGAATATGATGTTTATGCGTGCGGTCCTCCAATTATGGTTAATTCTGCAAAACAAACTTTCATTGAAAAACGGGGTTTAGATGCAGAGCATTTCTTTGCAGATTCTTTTGATTTTGCACCTCCAAAAAGCTAAAAGAAATGAAACAGTATTTAGATTTCTTACGTCACATTTTAGAAAACGGCGTTCATAAAGCAAATCGCACGGGTGTTGATACGATCAGCACCTTTGGTTTTCAAATGCGTTTTGATTTGTCGGC
>DYRG01000073.1 GCA_020718845.1 Thiomargarita sp. | reverse complement strand
CGGGGGACAGTGAAGTTGTTTTTAATCCGCCACATCGCAAAGCCCGAAACCGTTATGCACAAGCGGAGAAAAAGACAACGACACTGCAAATTGACAATGAAAATGGAATATGAAACTTGATATGAAAAACGAAACTGACAGACAAATAACCCGACACTCATTGCCGACCCAAATGTGTTTTAATTTTTTTACCCACCGCTCAAAAATTTTGAAATTCTGCCGACCCACATTGCACACATTGGCAAGTCGCACCAGCCGACCCACAGACCAAAACTTGCCAAAGAGTGCAATCGCAAATACACTTTGAAATACAGCAAATGTTGAAAACTTTCATAAGGACAAATACTGTCCTTTCAATAATTGTACTTATATTTGGGACAAAATTTAACCGAATAGGAAATGACCAAACAAAAGATTACTTCATTTGGAGAATACATCAGACAGTTGCGTGAACAAGCAGAATTGCCATTGAGAAAAGTCGCTGCACAACTGGACATTGACCCTTCTCTACTTGGTAAAATTGAGCGAAGTGAAAGACAACCAACAAAAGAAATCATTGAAGGCATTGCAAAAATTTTCAATGAAGATGCAAAGTATTTACATAAGCAATACATCAGCGACCAAATTGCATACAAGATAATTGACGAAGATGCAGACCTTGACACACTGAAAGTTGCGGAGAAAAAAATTGAGTATTTGAAAAATAACAGACAGAAATGAAAATGACATTTGCCGACTATAAAAAAGATGCTTCCAACTGGATAACACTGGCTGGTGGTGAATATTATCCCGATATTTTAAAAGATGCCTGTAATCTTTACAAACCTGTATTAGTTCTATTTGGACAGCTTGTAAAATCTTCGGAATCATCTTCAAGACTCTTTCTTGAAATTGCTGAGGTTTCTGAACCTTGGATGAGAGTTCAACTTCTTAGAGTTTTCAAAAGATATGTTTGTCCTGTTTTGCCCGTTGAAATGACAAAACGAAAAACAAAGGCAGCAGAATTTGAAAAAGAATTTAACAGCAAGTTCAGACCAATCAACGAAGTTCAAAAAGCATTTAGCAGCAGACCGCTTCGCGATGAAGTAATGTGTGCCTTGCTTTGGGAATACAAAGACAGAGGGAAAAAAGGTTATGACCTTACTGAAAGATTCTTTGAACTTTTCCGAAGCAACTTTACTGGACTTCAAATTATCGGGCCAGAAAGAGCGGGCAGAGACATTTTGATGAAGGAAGTTTTTGAAAACTATCCAAATCCAAACAGACCAATTGACTTTGTAATTAAGGACAAAGAAAAAATTCTTGCAATTGGTTTAGCAAGATATGATTCAGACCGAGGTGGAGCACAAGAGGACGACAGAACAGGCGGTTATTCAAATTGTGCAAATGAATTTCTTGGTTACGCTAAGAAAAAAGGATTAAATACCAAACTCATTTTTATCAATGATGGACCCGGACTTTTGCTTGGTTCAATGTGGAATGACTATTCAACTTTAGAAAAAAGTTGGAAAGGAAAAATTATGGTTCTCACCTTGCGAATGGTAACAGAACGCATTACAAAAGTATGGTTAAACTCAAAATTGTAACGCTATGGCAACAGGCATCCCAAAAACTAAATGGAATGGCGAGTTGCAGACAAGCAACTCCGACAACGGACAATTTACATTTCATCCTGTTTGGCAACATAGCAACACGCCAAACCGCTTATACTATGGCGACAACCTTTCTGTATTGAAAGATTTACTAAAAGACAAATCAGTAAAAGGGAAAATTCGCCTCATATACATTGACCCGCCTTATGCAACTAACAGCGTTTTCCAAACAAGAAAACAACAAGATGCATACACCGATTTACTAACTGGTGATAAGTATGTTGAATTTATGCGTGAACGGCTTTTGATTATGAAAGAACTATTGGCAGATGATGGCTCGATATATGTTCACCTTGACAACAAAATGGTTTTTCACATCAAGGTTTTGATGGATGAAATATTTGGTGCTTCAAATTTTCGTAACATGATTACGAGAAAGAAGTGCAAGTCAAAGAACTTTACGAAAAACTCATTCGGCAATATTTCTGATTTCATTTTGTTTTATATCAAAACTGTTAACGCAGTTTGGCATAAGCAATATCAGCAATGGACAGACAAGAAAATTTTACAAGAGTATCCATTTATTGAAGAAGAAACAGGAAGAAGACACAAAAGAGTGCCGATTCATGCACCAGGAACAAGAAACGGAGAAACTGGCAAAATGTGGAAAGGAATGATGCCACCCGAAGGCAAACACTGGCAATTTATACCTGACAAGTTAGACGAATTAGACCGCAAAGGGGAAATCTATTGGAGCAAAAACGGCAACCCAAGACGTAAAGTTTATTTGGACGAAAGCAATGGTATTGCAATGCAAGACATTTGGCTTGACTATTTAGATGTAAACAATCAAAACACCCAAACAACAGGTTATCCAACAGAAAAAAACATCGAAATGTTGAAGCGGATAATTCTTGCTTCGTCCAACAAAGGTGATTTAGTTATGGATTGTTTCGCAGGTTCAGGAACTACGTTAGTTGCAGCAGATGAATTGGAACGCAACTGGATTGGGGTTGACATTGGCAGTGAATCAATCAAAGTTATTATTAACCGTTTTCAGCATGGAACACAAACTTTAGACGACCATTTGAACAATGACAAGCCGAAAGCTAAAACAAAGAAAGTTGATTTGTTTTCAGAACAGATGGAAGTTGAAGTGATAGAAGTTAAACCTAAAAATAAAATTGCTGCTCACCTAATAAACAATTACGCCATCTTAGTCAATGGAAATTATTCAGGTAAGGAGTTTCAGTTACCAAAACTTAAACACAAATAAATATGGGAGAAAATTCAAAACGAATTGGTGAAACTGGCGAAGAAGTCGTTGCCAATTTTTTAAAGCTAATTGGTTGGAACGACCCACAGCGAAACATTGATATTGCGAGCATGGACACTGAGCACCGTAAATATTCAAATGGCTTAGATGGATATTTCCATTACATCAGTCCGATGATTAGCAACACAGTTGAGAATATTCTTTACTCATGCAAATACAGCACAGACCCATATCCTGTTTCACAAGCAGTAAAATTATTTAAGGAACATTACACAGATATAGCCAAGACAATTGAATCATTTCGCAAATCAGAACTAAATCAAAACACTCAAAGGATGCACGAAAACATTGACACTTTTTTTGATAGAGGTGTTTTGTTTTGGCTCAACAATTCTGGTAAAGGAGAAAACGATTTAATAAGCCGCTTGGATAAAATTGATTTGAATACAGGAATCAATCATAACGGAATTTTCTTAGTAGATAACAAGAGGATTCAATTCATTTACGATTCAATCAACTATGCAAGAAATATTTTCACCAAGGGAGACGGCTTTGAAGTTGACTTTATTTATTTCACCAACGGACTAAACAATGATGAAAGAAATATGCGTAATGGTAAAATATTGCCCGTGCAATACATCAACACAAGTGTTTTACCAATGCGTGCAAGCAAGAATAATGAAACAACTGTAATGATTTTTTCAGTGGACAATTTTGATAAGAATGATTTGATGAAGTACATGGGTATTGCAAAAAATATTGGTTGCAATGTTCAGGGAGCAACACAAATCTGTTTCCCTGATTACAACGAAACGGAACATTTACCCGAAGTTAATAACATGAAACAGATTTTCAATGATGCTTCATTTACTGCAAACCTTACTGTTACTAATTACAACAATCCAATTTTAAGATAGCTAACATGGAAAAATTAGAAGTTAATAAGCACATTCCCTTCGGACTTACTTTACAAGATGTTTTAAAGCATCCTGCACTTTCAGGGACTAACTTGAAAAGTTTGTTAAAGTCAAGAGGCGTTTATATTGAAAGCACTCAAGACAACGAAACATTTCCATTGTTAGGTTCAACAATTTTATGCCCAACTGAATTTGAATTCATAAAGGAAAAACTAAAATCAAAAGAGGACACACAAAAAATTACTTCAAGACCTTTAGAGTGGCACAACAAGGAAGATTTGATAAAAGTTGTTCCTGACAAAATTGATTTGAAAAAAATTCTTGAAGGAAGTAACACACGACACAAATTAATAATGCAAACAAACTTTGCGGCAATTGATGGAAATCCTAATCGTGTGAAAATGGAGTTTAAGTGTCAAGCAAATAATTACAATTCCAGTTGGTATAGAAATAAGAATGAGTTTACTGGAGAGATAATTCTTGAAAAGGTAGAGAAGGACAATAAGGTTTACATGAAAATGATTTACACATCAGATGAAACTTTACAGATTGCGGACTTGGCTGTAAAACATTTAGCAGAAGAATTTAAGGCTAAGAAATACACGAAACCGGAAACAGTAGTTGAGAGAATTTTATACAGCAATTTCAATAATGAGGAAAGAGTAAAATTCTTTTTGGACTTGACAGGTTCAACCGATGTATTTAGTTTTCAGAGAGCAACAGACATAGATATTGGGCCCGATAAAACGTTGGAACTACCAGTAGAAATGAGAAAATTTATGTCAGGCAATGTTAATGAATTGAAAATTAACGGTGAGAGTTTGCATGAAAACTATTTTCTAAAAGACCAAGCGAATCATAAGTATATTGAGTTAGCTGCCATTGAAGCAATTTACAATTTTTCATATCATGCAGCAGAAGGAAATTGTATTGTAAGATTTGGATTCAATGGTTATTTCAAAAGAAGAATGAGCAGTATAGAGTTTTCAATTGATGTTTCAAATGTCAATCTTGATAGTGGCTTTGCAACGGCAAATAAGGAAAAAGTTCGCTTGTTTCTTTTGCAAGAGTTTGAGCAATTCAAAACCGACAATTACAACTACTTTAAACATAAAAATCTTAGTAAAGAATTTACCCCTGCAACCGAATGACAACATTAGATTTTACCGAAGTAGAATTAAAGCAGTTAATAACTCATCATGTAGGTAATAAACTCCGTGATGAGAAATTTTCGCTTTCTGATGAAGTAACAAGTATTGAAGATGAAACGAAAAACTTTCTTTTAAAATATTTTCTACTTCCTGTCAAACCAGAGGAGTTTTACGCTTTCACTCATTCTGTTGATTTAGGAATGAATGATGTTTATGAAGTGTCTGAAAGTATTTTTTCTAGCCCGAATACGTTTATTCAACATTCACAAAGTATTGCCAAACTTCTATACGAACAATCCATGCATCCGAAAATCAGAGAAGGAGAATTAAATGTTGTTCACTTTTCTAATGTTGTTTTAGGCGATGAAATAGTTGATGCAATTGGAATTTTCAAATCAGAAACAAATGTTCCGTTTTTGAAAATGAAAAATGAAAAATCAAAATTCAGCATTAATCATGATTATGGTTTTGAAATTAAAGGTGTGGATAAGGGTTGTGTCATCTTTAATATTGACCAAAAGAATGGTTACAGAATTCTAATTGTTGACAATGCAAATAAAGCAGTAGAAGCACAATACTGGAAAGATGATTTTCTAAAAGTGAAACCTGTTGCAGACGAATTTCATCAGACAAACCAGTTTTTAGGCATTGCCAAAAACTTTGTAACTAAACAACTTGATGAAGAATTTGAAGTATGCAAAGCAGACAAGATTGATTTACTTAATCGTTCCGTTGAGTATTTCAAGACACATGAAACCTTTGACAAGAAAGAGTTTGAAGAAGAAGTTTTTCAAGATTCAGGAATCATAAAATCATTCCGCAACTTCGACAACTCTTACAGACAAGAAAACGAAATAGATATTACAGACAGTTTTGACATTTCACCACAAGCAGTAAAAAAGCAAGCAAGAGTTTTTAAAAGCGTTTTAAAGTTGGACAAGAACTTTCACATTTACATTCATGGCAACAGAGAAATGATTGAACAGGGAGTAGAGAAAGACGGAAGAAAGTATTACAAAATCTATTACAACGAGGAGAACTAGTGCCAACGCTCAAAAAATACACTCTTGAAAGCCGCTTATGGCAACGCTTGAACCAAAGCTTGCAAGAGAGTTTTTTTTCTGCTTCCCGAAAGGAATTATTTTTTCTCTCCCCCACTAAAAAAAATTAAAACACGCCATCACATAGGCGACACAGACAGAAAAGAAAATGAAACGAATGACAAATTTAATATGTGAAAGTGCAATTTGACTCAAACACACGGACAGACAAGAACCGCCAGTGCATAACAGGCGGTATATTTTATTGCCGAGATAGTGCGAATTTCAACATTTCTGCATTTAATAAACATTCGTATAACTTGACAAGTCAGTGCTTCGAAATCGGCAACAAAAACATACCGCAGGGACGTTACCGCCAAGTGTAGGAAACAGACAACGACATAGAAAAATTGAAAAGTAAACCATTGTGAAAGGACAGAAAAAAGAAATATTGACAAGACAAGAGAGCCGACACTCAAGCCGACCCGATGTTTTTTATTTTTTTGCCACCGCACATTTTTTAAAAACAATTTTATTGCCGACCCACAATGGCACATTTGCTTTTGCCCCGACACACGAAGCCAACCCTTCGGCAAAATCAAAAGAGCCATTTTTGCAAACCCGCATGACAAATACTGCAAGAAACGTATTATTCGTATTATGAAGAATGAAAACTTGAAAAACTGGGTAAAGGAATTTACCAACGAACTCTACAAATGGGCTTATTATAAAACATCTTCGATTGAAACCGCAGAAGATTTGGTTCAGGAAACTTTCTTGGCTGCTGCTCAAAAAATGGACTCTTTCAAAGGTGACAGTTCTCCCAAAACATGGCTATTCTCAATTCTAAACCATAAGATTATTGACTATTATAGAAAGCGTGTTAATAAACCTTTAACCATTGAAAACGATACTATTTCAACCTATTTTGATGAAGATGGAAGTTGGCAACAGAAAAAACAACC
>DYRG01000072.1 GCA_020718845.1 Thiomargarita sp. | reverse complement strand
ATTTTATTCAACATTATAATTCTTCTCTTTCATTGGCATCCTAATTTGATCACTATCCTCTATTGTTCATCTGTTCTTAGGTATTATACTATATCATTTATTTAATTTTTAAATGTAAAGTAATTGCAACCATAGTTCTAATGAAGTTAAATGCCAGAATTTAAAAATATAACAACTATGATTATAATCAAGAAATTTCAAGTGACACTTTCTTAGCTGCTTGCATTAAAGAAATATGAAGAATATTACGAATATTGACAGTAAGTTCTTCCAAAGCAACGTTGTTCTGTCTAAGTGAAGAGATAATTCCTTCTATAAAAGTGGCTTGGTTATTATTGATTTTTTCTCTAAAATTTTCCTCACTAATAAAAGCACGAATAAATGAATAAATATCTGCTTCTTTGATATATTGTTTGGTAACTTCTATTCCTCCAAAATAACCCGCCATTGCTCCTACCACTGCTCCAATCAACCATCCAATCGGTCCTTGTACAATTAAAGCAACACCTGCTCCTCCCGATAGAATACCCGTAATTGCACCCACAATTAACGCAGTTGCTGCTCCAATATATTCCACAATATTACCGCCAACTTGTTCTGTAAGTAATCCTTTCATATTTCTTTGGTCAATACCTGCTTTCCATGCTTCTATATTCAATTTCATTTGAAACGAAGAATAATGTATACCATATTTATTACAAAGTGGGTTTAGTTTCTCTTCTAACTTCCCCTTTAAAGTGGTATTAAACCAACCTACAATGGTTTCTTCTATTAATTTTCGAGTATTATCACTTTGAGCATATTCATAGGTTTGCTTTTTGATATAGTTTTCAACATCTATCAATGAAACCAGCTGAGATTTTTTCCATTTTTTGAATGAGGGCAGTAAAACATCTTTTTCAATTTCTTCCACTAAATTTTTTGATAATTTATATAATAACTCCTCTTTTGAAGATTCGACTAGCTCTTTTAACCAGTTACTACCTAAAAGATGATCTATTTCTTTTAAAAATTCATCAATCTTAATATCAATTCTACCTGCTAATGCTAAACCTCTTGCAATAGAAAATTCAGGCTCTGTTCCTTTTCTAATTTCTGCGTTAGGAAATATTTTTATACATATTTCTAAAACAAATCCCATTCGAGAAGCACCACCCGTTAATAAAATAAACTGTGGTAAAGTATCAGCAATTTTTTCCTTTACTAAAATTAACTCTTTCTCAAAGGCTTGCATCCAAGTAAGATGCTCAACTACAGGTATTTCTGCAATTGCCTGAATATCTTCTGGTTTTAAAATAATTTTAAAACTAATATCTTCTTCAGGATCATCTGGATCAATAAGGGTAATTACTTTCTTTAGTGGTTTATCTTGATAGTCTTTTTCTTTTGAAAAAAACTCTTCTTTTATTCGACGACATTCTAATTCAACACACTTTTGATAAAAAGGACAAATTGAAAATAACTTTTTTAATTGTTCTTTATCTTTGTTATACTCAAGAGTATAAGTTAAAATAGCTTTATCAATTAAGCTACCTCCAAGGGAATTATGCCCAAAATCCACATATTGTTCTTTCAATTTACTCACTAAAGTAAAATCTGTTGTTGATGAACCAATATCAATAATTAAAAAAACATTTCCTTCAATGTCATGATTTGAAATTTGGCAAGAATCTTTAGCCTCTAAAAAGGCGGCACGAGATTCAGCAACAATCTTTACTGATGATAAGCCAGATTCTTTTAAAAGGGTGGCATATTGTTCCCGCGCTAATAAAGACCAACCAGAGGGGCAACCAACAACAAAATGTAACGGTTCTCTCGCTAAATGTTTATCAATTAATATATTATAGATTTCACGAACAAATAATAAAATTGGTTCTCGAGTTGTTATCTCATTTAATCGATTATTTTTAAAAGCCAGCCAAGCCTTTCCTCCAAAACAAAGACGAGTATCTTTAATTGCATCCTCACCAATTAAAATCTTGCCATCAGGTAATTTTGAAACAGCAGTAATAAAATTTTTTCTAATCCCTAAATCAAGCAATCGAGGTTCATTGATTGTTTGTTTTTCAGTAATTGTCAATGATGTTTCACCGTGTCCCAAATCAAAGCCGATTATTTGTAACTCATTGTTATTCATAATAAATAATCCTAATTATTTGGTTTAATAACACGCCCTTTTAACAATAATTTATTATCTTTTAATAGGGCTAGTTGTTTAGTAATGGGTTGAGATAGTTTTCCACTTGGATCGGGAAAAAGTTCAAAATATTCAATATTGTCTCCATTATAAGTCATACAAATGATGCCATGATCTCCCAACAAGTTCTCTAATTCTTCAAGTTTTTCTAAAGCATTATTAGCATCTTTTTTTTGATGAAAATATAAGAGAGTTTGAAGAAAACTTAATAAATCTTGTTCCTCTTCTAAAGTATTAGAAATTTTCTGTATAATAATAGGTTGGTTTGAATTATATAATATCCGATCAAGGTTCTTCAAACTTTCACTAATATTTTTTAAAAATTGTTCAATGAATTCATCATTAATAGTTTTCTTTATTCCAAAGAATTTTCTAAAGGTTGGAAACCAACGTTCAGAAATAGACGGATTTCCAATTTGAAATAATAAAAGCTGAATATTCTTTTTTAAATCAGACTTAAATAGGTCTTGTAAAGAATTTTCTAAAGATTTGCTGTTTTTTTCGAGATCAGATTGTTGAAAATATTGAATTAATACTTTATCTCTAATTATAGGATAAATTTCATCATTCCATGTTGTTAGTTCTTTTAAACGTAAGATGTTTTCAATGGAGTTTCTTTGTTCATCAAAGAGTTGTGCTAATTTTTTCATAATAAAATCCTTTCTTAAAATTTTTAAATGTAAAGTAATTGCAACCACAGTTCTAATGAAGCTAAATGCCAAAGTTTGTTGCTCATTAAAGGTGAGAAACGAGCGTTGGGATTTTGAAATAAATTGTCGATATAAGAACGTTGAAACAAACCACGATTTCTACAGGTTTCTGAATAAAGGATTTCTTTCATAAATTCTTCAAATTCTCCTTTCACATAACGTAACGCTGGCATCGGAAAATAACCTTTAGGACGATCAATGACTTGCGACGGTAAAAGTTCTCGCGCCAATGCTTTTAAAGGATGTTTGCCGTTATCTTTCATTTTAAAAGACGGCGGTATTTGTGCAGCTAATTCAACAAGTTGGTGATCTAAAAACGGCACACGCGATTCTAAACCCCACGCCATTGTCATATTATCAACCCTTTTTACGGGATCATCGACTAACAAAGTTGTTATGTCAAAACGTAACACTTGATCAATAAATTCCTCTGCATTTGGCAAATTCAAATGTTTCTCAACTAATTGGCGACTATAATTCTCACCGTGAAATGCGGGAGAAACCGTTTCTAAAAACTCTTCATGATTTCTATCAAAATAAAACGGTTCAAATGTGTTATTTTGATACATTTTTTGATGGTACAAATACCCGCCAAAAACCTCGTCTGCACCTTGTCCACCTTGAACCACTTTGACGTGCTGAGAAACATATTCGCTTAACAAATAAAACGCCACCACATCGTGAGAAATCATGGGTTCATTCATTGCTGCGACCGCTTCGGGCAAACGTGCTAAAACGTCCTTATTGGGGATTAAAAGCCGATGATGCCGTGTTTTACAATGTTTTGCCACTAAATCCGAATAATCAAATTCATTACCTTTTTCTTGTTCCGTATCTTCAAAACCAATTGAAAAGGTTAATAAATTTTCATTCGCCAACATTGCGGTTAATAAACTCGAATCGACGCCGCCCGATAATAAAACGCCAACAGGGACATCTGCGATAACTTCATGAGATTCAACGGCTTTTTTGAGAGTTTCGCGGGTTAAATCTAACCATTCTTGATCTGTTTTGGCTTTTTCGGGACGAACGGCGTTTAACTGCCAATAAATACCACTTTTCGATTTTCCAGCGCGGTCGAATAAAAGCCAACTGGCGGGCGCAAGTTTTTGAATTCCTTGTAAAAGACTGTGCGGCGCAGGAATCGCGTGAATCGTCAAATGATAATGTAAGGCAATCGGATCAATTTGAGTGTTAATTTCACCTGTTGCAACCAAGGCTTGAAGCGTTGATGCAAAAATAAGTTTTTGATTTTGTTGAGAATAATATAAAGGTTTTATCCCAAATCGATCTCGTGCGAGAAATAATTGTTGGGTTTGATGATTCCAAATCGCAAATGCAAACATTCCGTGTAGTTTTTCTACGCAGTTTGTTCCCCATTTATGAAAGGCTTTTAAAATAACTTCCGTATCGCCTTCTGAAAAGAAGTTGTAACCGAGTTTCTTTAATTCAGTTCTTAATTCTTTATAATTATAAATTGTCCCGTTGAACACAATCGACAAACCCAAATTGCTATCGATCATGGGTTGATGGGCTTTGGTTGACAAATCAATAATCGATAGCCGTCGATGCCCAAATGCTAATGCACCATCACTAAAACTTCCTCCGTGATCAGGTCCACGTCGAGAAAGCTGTTTCATCATTTTTTCAATTAAACTTAAATTCGCTGGTTGTCCATTAAAATTTAATTCGCCACAAATGCCACACATTTTATTGTTTCCTTTTTATTTCAAAGAAAAAAAACCTGACAAGTTGTTGAAACCTGTCAGGCTTAAAAACTACAGTCAAATCAAAGGGTTAGTGAGAAACTGCGCCTTCTGCACCAATACCTGTTTGACAACGAACATCTTGTGAATCATAGGCTTCACGGTCGATTTTTGCACGCTCGCTGCTATCAGTAATTGAGAAGAACCAGATCGATATAAATGCTAAAGGAATTGAAATAATCGCTGGGTATTTCATCGCAACGATAGGTTGTGCATTCTTCAACGCATCAACCCATACGGTAGGTCCTAAGAAAACCAAGGTGAACGCGGAGATTAAACCAATGAAACCACCAATAACTGCGCCGCGAGTGGTCATGCCTTTCCAGAATACTGACATGAATAATACGGGGAAGTTAGCACTTGCTGCAATGGTGAACGCCAACATAACCATGAATGCAACGTTTTGTTTTTCAAAGATAATTCCGAGTAAAATTGCTAAACCACCTAAGACGAAGGTTGCAATTTTAGACATCCGCATTTCTTGCATCTCATCAACGCGACCACGACGGAATGCACTTGCGTACAAATCGTGAGAAACCGCAGATGCGCCCGCTAAAGTTAAGCCAGAAACCACCGCTAAAATAGTTGCAAATGCAACCGCAGAAATAAAGCCTAAAAAGATGTTTCCACCTACAGCGTGTGCTAAGTGAATAGCGGGCATATTGCTACCACCTTTCAAACCAGTTACTACGCCTTCAGCATTTTTCACCAAATAAGTTTCATTGCCAGAACCGAGAACTAAAACGATCGCACCAAAACCAATGATGAAAGTTAAAATGTAGAAATAGCCAATGAAACCTGTTGCATAAAACACCGATTTACGCGCTGCTTTAGCGTCAGAAACCGTGAAGAAACGCATCAAGATGTGAGGTAAGCCAGCCGTACCAAACATTAACGCCATCCCTAAAGAAATCGCTTCAATTGGGTCTTTAACTAAACCACCGGGTGCCATGATGTTGCTGTGATCTTTGTGAATATCAATGGCTTTTTTGAACATTGCTTCAAAGCTGAAACCAAAGTGCGCTAATACCATAAATGCAATAAAAGTTGCACCCGAAAGTAATAACACGGCTTTAATGATTTGAACCCAAGTCGTTGCTAACATTCCACCAAAGGTTACATACATAATAATTAACACGCCAACCAATACAACCGCCATCCAATAATCTAATCCGAATAACAATTGAATTAATTGACCCGCACCAACCATTTGGGCGGTTAAGTAGAAAAGAACAGTTACTAAAGAACCACTCGCCGCCATGACGCGCACTGGGGTTTGTTGGAAACGGTAAGAAACTACATCAGCAAAGGTATATTTTCCTAAGTTGCGTAATTGCTCTGCAACCAAGAACAAAATAATGGGCCAACCCACTAACCAACCCACTGAATAAATTAAGCCGTCAAAGCCTTTGGCGTAAATTAAGCCAGAAATTCCCAAAAAGGAAGCCGCAGACATATAGTCGCCCGCGATTGCCAAACCGTTTTGAAAACCGGTAATTCCACCGCCTGCGGTGTAAAAATCTTTAGCCGTTTTAGTACGTTGCGCAGCCCAATAGGTAATGACTAAGGTTGCGGAAACAAATAGCAAAAACATGACAATTGCAGAGGTATTCACCCCTTGTTTTACAACTGCGCCAGTTGCGGGTTCGCCAGCGGCAATCACGACTGCGCCATACATCAGGGCACTCAACACGCCGAAAATGCTTAAATTACGCAAACTCATTTTTTCATGTCCTCTTTGATTTGGTTATTGAGGTCGTCGAATTCACCGTTAGCGCGCCACACATAGATTCCCGTCAACACAAACGCTGACAAAATAATGGAAATACCGATGGGGATTCCCCATGTTGTAACGGCTGTCGGGCTGATTGGAGTTCCCATCAATTTAAGTTGAGGCTCGTAAGCAATTAACAAAATGAAGGAAAAATAGATGGTTAACATTAAAAATGATAATAACCACGCCAAAAATCGCCGTTTGCTGACCAATTCGGCATATTTTGGGTGATTTCTGACTCGATCTGCGAGGTCTTCTCTCATAAGTACGAATTCCTTTGGTTTTTGTATCAAGGGAGAATTAGTTTATGGGTTGTGGGGCGATAATGCTAGCCCTTGGCACATTATAAAGGTTTTTTTGTCGTTGGTTTAAATTTTTTATTTTAGAATTTTTTGATTAAAATCAATCAGAAACGCATAAAAAACCTAATTTAGAGCCTGTATTGGATTTTACGAACCAAAGGTTTGAAAAAAACTATCTTTTCTATCCACGAACCCCCGACCGCGCTATTCACCGCATGAAAATCTATGGGGTAGTGATCAAAAACAAGAGATGATTTTGCATTTTTTATGTTTATTTTCAGTAAATTATAGATTTAATTAGCATCTTAATTTGATCACTACCGTTGAGAGCTGAAATCTTCCTTGGCATCTATTACATTAGATTTTTGGTAGAGGTGCATATTGTGGTGATATAATAGGAGAGATTAACGAGCAGAGG
>DYRG01000038.1 GCA_020718845.1 Thiomargarita sp. | reverse complement strand
ATCATAATTTCTCTCATTTAAAATAGGATAGTAATGCGCTTTTCCAATGAGTTGTGGCATTGCTTTTTCAACCATTGTTGAATTACGATCGGGATGATTGATCGGCACATCGCGTTCATCTCCAAAAAAGATTTCCCATTTTATTGAATCAGGGTATTTTTGTTCTAAAATTTCATAGATTTGTTTAGGCGTATTTCCTCCCGCCAAAACTAATCTAAAATAATCTTTTTTAGAAATACAAAAATTAGCAAAATCAATAAGTTGATTTGTAATGTTTTCTGGATCAAAAAGCATCATTATTGGCATTTTCATAATAAATATCTCAAAGCAATTAATTGGGTAAATTTCCAATCTTTTTTTTGATAGAAATCTAACGCATTTTGGTTAGTTTTATCGGCTAAAAGTTGCAATCTCGTTAAACCTTGTTGCATTGCCCAGTTTTTAATAGTTTCTAAAAGTTGATTTCCAATGCCCTGTTTTTGATGATTTTTTGAAATAATCACATCTTCAATCAAACCCACTTTTGAACCTTGCGCAGTTGAAATCAATATTTGCAATGAACACATTCCAATAATTTGATTTTCAAGTTCTACAACAAAAACAACCGCGTGATTTGATTCTAATAAAAGTGTTAAACCCCGCTGTTGTTTTTCAAGATCAATTTGAAAATCCATTTCAATGGCAAATAATTCATTTAATAAATTTGCCATTGCAGGAATATCGGTTTTTTGAGCAACTCTAATATTAAGTTGTTTCATTTTCTTCACGGCTTAATAAGGCATTAACAAATTGATCGGCTTCAAATACCCGCAAATCATCAATTTTCTCACCAATTCCAATAAACCGAATCGGTAATCCAATCCGTTTTGCAATCGCAAAGACAATCCCTCCTTTTGCAGTCCCATCTAATTTGGTGATGCTCAAACCCGTCAAACCAATCATTTGATGAAATTCTTTAACTTGATTTAACGCATTTTGTCCAATTGAAGCATCAATAATTAGCATGATTTCATGGGGCGCATCGGGATCGAGTTTTGAAATCACTTTCTTTACTTTTGCAAGCTCCGCCATTAAATTGCCTTGCGTGTGCAAACGTCCCGCCGTATCCGCAATTAAAATGTCAATGTTTCTCGCCGTCGCCGCTTGCACCGCATCGTAAATCACTGATGCAGAATCAGAACCGCTCTTTTGTGCAATTACGGGAACATCATTTCGTTCACCCCAAACTTTTAATTGTTCGACCGCCGCCGCCCGAAAGGTATCTCCCGCCGCTAACATGACGCTATGTCCTTTATTTTGAAAGCGTTTTGCTAATTTTCCAATCGTCGTTGTTTTGCCAGCACCATTCATTCCGACCATTAATAACACAAAAGGTTTTCCTAAATTTTTAGGGATAACAAGGGGTTGTGCAACTGGTTGTAAAATCGCAGTCATATCTTCGCTTAATGCTTTAAAAAGTGCTTCACTATCATTAAGTTGCGATTTAGCGGCGCGTTTTTGTAAATCCGCCATAATTGTTTTAGTGGCTTCTACGCCCACGTCGGCTAATAACAATAAGGTTTCAATTTCCTCTAAAAGTTCATCATCGACTTTGCGTTTTCCTAACCCAATTTTTGCTAAACCAGCGGTTAAGTTTGCTCTGGTTTTATTTAAACCTTCTTTTAAACGACTAAAAAAACCTTTTTTCTCTTCTTTTGGGGTTTCTACGATTTCAGTTTTCTTTTCAGAAATAAATCCACTTTTCAAACGACTAAAAAAACCTTTTTTTTCTTGATCAGACATTTTAAAAATCCTTGTCATTGTTAATTGCAATTTTATAAGGAAAACCCGCCCGTTCCTCGACGAGTTTTGGGACTAAATAACCCGCTAAACGAGTTTTAACTTCTTCTATCAGTTGTAATGCAGTTTGTTTCGAAACCTCAAAATGTGCCGCCCCCGCGACTTTATCTAATAAATGCAAATAGTAAGGTAACACTTTTGCTTCAAAAAGTCGTTCACTTAAATCAATTAAAGTTTGCGCAGAATCATTAATGCCTTTTAATAACACACTTTGATTTAATAAAACCGTTCCCGTTTCAGAAATTTTGTTTAAAACTTCTTTGATTTCATTATCAATTTCATTCGCATGATTGCAATGAATCACCATGACTTTTGGTAAAGGAAATTCTTTTAAAAGCATTAAAAAATCATCAGTGATTCTTTCTGGCAATACAATTGGAATTCGCGTATGAATGCGTAATCTTTTAATATGTTTTTTATTTGCAACCAATTGAAATATCTCATTTAATTTATCATCATTTAACATTAACGGATCGCCACCGCTTAAAATAATTTCTTCCACATTTTCATGAATAGTTTGTAATTTTTGCTCAATTTTTAAATGAACACTCTCATGATAATTGAAATGCTGGCGAAAACAATATCGACAATGAATTGCACAGGCACTCGTTGAAATCAATAATGCTCGACCGTGATATTTTTGTAAAACGCCCGCATTTGTTTGAGCCGCGAGATCGCCCGTTGGATCATCAATAAAATCAAGATGTTGCGCATTTTCTAAATTTAACGGCAAGATTTGTTTTAATAAGGGATCGTTCGGATCATTTTTTTTGATTCGATTGGCGTAACTTTTTGGGCAACAAAACGCAAAAGTGGGTTTTAAATTTAAATCGACATCTGACGGTGATAATTCTAAAAAACGAATTAAATCAAGAGGTTGTCTAAATGCTTCACGCATTGCTTGCTGCCAAAGAGGTTGATTTCGGGTTATCATAATCGGTTTAGTCGAAAAACGCTTATTTTAGCCTGTTTAACAGTCAAGGAAACCTTTTATGGCAGTAAAATTAGATACCAACGAATTTAAAAACGGTTTGAAACTCATTTTGGAGGGCGATCCGTATGTAATTGTGGACAATGAACTTGTCAAACCAGGCAAAGGTCAAGCCTTTAATCGGGTGAGATTGCGCAATCTCAAGACCGGACGCACTTTTGAAAGAACCTTCAAATCGGGCAGCACCGACGCTGAACCTGCGGATGTCGTTGATATTGAAATGGAATATCTCTATAAAGACGACGAATTTTGGCATTTCATGAATCACGCCACTTTTGAACAATATCAAGCCCCTGAAAGTGCGATGGAAGATGCAGCTAAATGGTTGAAAGGAAACGAAATTTGTATCGTAACTTTATGGAATAATGAGCCGTTAAGCGTGCAAGCCCCCAATTTCGTGACCTTAAAAATCACCCAAACCGATCCGGGTTTAAAAGGCGACACCGCTGGCAGTGGCGGCAAACCCGCAACGTTAGAAACCGGCGCAGTTGTCAAAATTCCTCTCTTTGTTCAAGAAGGTGAAGTTATCAAAATCGACACCCGAACAGGCGATTATTCTGCTCGCGTTAAATAATTTATTTTTTAAATCATAAAACCTGATAACTATTTGAAAAATATCAGGTTTTATTTTTTTAATATAAGCATCCATTAAGATATTACAAATATGAAAGCAGAAAAAATTAGTGATGGAGCAACATTCCAATAAGTAATGGCAAATATTTATTTGACGGCAATTGAAGAATCTTTGAATTTGAAAGCAAGGTATGAGCAACTTGATTTCTAAAATAAAAGGATTTAAGTTGAGCAACCTGCAAGAAGTTATAAGATTGCAGGTTTTTTTTATGTTTGTGAGTGGGGCGTGTTATATTTAGCGCTTGGTTTAATAAAGCAACCATGCACACCACATTAGGATAATTAAGCGACAGCATTCACGATGCACATTGGCATTTTTTTAAAATAGGTTGTTGATTATCCAGCTATATTGCGGTTGCCGATGTTAAACCAACGCAAAAGATTGCATAGCACACTTGTTTGGTGCGCGACCCAAAAGGCGTGGCACAGCAAGTTTTACGCATGAAAGGAATGGATTTTAAAACAATATCCTCCTTTTAAAACAATAGCTTATAAGACAGTTAATTGCATATTTTGGCGTGTTGCTATTTTTGAATGCACCGCCGTTTGATAATGTCACAAAACTCAGCTTTTTCAATGAGATATTAAAAAGTGAGTTTTAAATCCGTAGGATTCAGACAACATGAAGAGAATCTTAATCAACGCAACCCAGCCCGAAGAGCTGCGCGTCGCGGTGGTTGATGGATCGCGCTTATATAATTTCGATATCGAAACGCGCACCCGTCGCCAAGTTAAGTCTAACATTTATAAAGGGATTATCACCCGCATTGAGCCAAGTTTAGAAGCCGCTTTCATTGATTATGGCGCAGATCGACACGGCTTTTTGCCGCTTAAAGATGTTGCCCGCAGCACTTATTTTGTCGAAGGCGATGAAGAATGGGTCGAAGGCGATGAAGCCGCGCAACCTATTGAAGAACCTCAAAATAATGCTGGTGGTCGTCCTCAGATCAAAAACGTCCTCAAAGAAGGTCAGGAAATTATCGTCCAAGTCGACAAAGAAGAACGCGGAAATAAAGGCGCAGCTTTAACGACTTACATTAGTTTGGCAGGACGTTATTTGGTGTTAATGCCGAATAATCCTCGTGCGGGCGGGGTTTCTCGACGCATCGAAGGCGAAGATCGAACCGAAGCGCGTCAAGCCTTAAACGGTTTGAAAATGCCCGAAGGCATGGGCGTGATTTTGCGAACCGCTGGCGTCGGCAAAAACACCGAAGAACTCGCGTGGGATTTGGAATATTTGCTGCGTTTGTGGCAGGCAATCAACGAATCCGCCTCGAAACGTTCCGCGCCGCTGTTGATTCATCAAGAAAGTAACGTGATTATCCGCGCCATTCGTGATTATTTGCGCGAAGATATTAACGAAATCTTGATCGATGACGAAGCCGTCTTCCAAGAAGCCAGTGATTTCATGCGCCACGTCATGCCGCACTGTTTGAGTCGGGTCAAATTATATCGTGACAAAGTGCCGCTTTTTACGCGCTACCAAATCGAAAGCCAAATCGAAACCGCTTTTCAACGTGAAGTGCGTTTGCCGTCGGGCGGGTCGATTGTGATTGATCACACTGAGGCGTTGTTATCGGTCGACATCAACTCGTCACGCGCAACCAAAGGCGGTGACATTGAAGAAACCGCGTTAAACACCAACCTCGAAGCGGTCGACGAAGTGGCGCGCCAATTACGTTTGCGAGATTTGGGCGGATTGGTAGTCATTGATTTCATCGATATGACCAATCATCGCAATCAACGTGAAGTCGAAAATCGGCTCAAAGAAGCCCTCAAACAAGATCGGGCGCGGGTTCAAGTCGGACGGATTTCGCGGTTTGGATTGTTGGAAATGTCGCGTCAACGTTTGCGTCCGTCGTTGGGTGAATCGAGTCAAGTGATTTGTCCGCGTTGTAATGGTCAAGGCACGGTCAGAAGCGCCGAATCCCTTGCGTTGGCGATTTTACGGTTAATCGAAGAAGAGGCAATGAAAGGCGGAACGGGTCGTGTGATCGCGCAAGTCCCTGTAAATGTTGGCACTTATTTGTTGAACGAAAAACGTCAGACTTTACAAGATATTGAACATCGCCAACAAATTAGCGTGGTGATTATCCCCAATCAATATATGGAAAGCCCGCATTACGAAGTGTTGCGAGTGCGTGAAGATGAGAAAGTGGTCGAAAAACCTAGCTACAATCAAGTAGTTAAGCCTCAAGGCGCGGTCGATGTCGATTATTCAACGATCAGACCCACCGAATACGAAGAACCTGCGGTGAAAGGCATTGTGCCGACTCGTGCGCCGATGTTGCCAGAAAAACCGAGTTTTTGGGCGTTAATTAAGGAAAAATGGCAAAATTGGACGGCTTCCACGCCCGATGCAAACGAGCAAAAAAATAGCGCCGTGCAATCGTTGGTGAAACCCAAAGCCGCGCTAAATAAGCCCGAAAACGCTGATAAATCGCGTCCACCTATTCCGCCCGCTAATCGTCGTCCGCGCCGCAACAAGCGTCCAAATAAACCGCCTCAACCACGACGCGAAAATGATAATTCTGTAACCGAACAAACCTAGGAGAATCAATATGTTATCCGCTATTAATATGCTATTTCATGTACTTGGTGCCGTTATTTGGATTGGAGGGATGTTTTTTGCACATTTTGCCTTACGCCCAACAGCGTTAGAAGTTCTCGAACCTCCTCAACGTTTAATGCTGTGGAATGGTGTATTAAAGCGGTTTTTTCTATGGGTTTGGCACGCAATTATTTTCTTATGGATCAGTGGGTTATGGCGACTCTTTGGTGAAATGGGCGGTTTTGCAAATGTGAAAATTTCTGTGCATATTATGCTTACTTTAGGCTTAATTATGACGGCAGTGTTTATGTATATTTTCTTTGCGCACTTTCCTAAATTTAAACAAGCAGTTGCAAATCAAAATTGGCTCGATGCCAAAAATAACCTCGATAAAATGCGTAACCTCGTCTTTTTTAATCTTATCGTCGGAACTTTAACGCTCGCTGTTGCCACCGCTGGACATTATGGTGGGTTTTAAGTTTCTCTAATTAAGTGGGGTGTATTTGAAATGCACCCAGCTTTTCTAAAAAACACACATCATTTGAGCATTTCTTTTAACTTAAACCATTAAACATACCTCATTATTTAAGGAACTTGCTAGCCTAATTTTGAGAAACTTAATGATGCTCTCCACGTTTTTAGACTCCCAATAAAGTTGTAATCATTCCATTTCAATAATTTATCACATTATTCTATAAAAAGTTACGACATTCTTTAGAGAAAGATATATCGTATTTATTTCACGAATTTGGAGAAATAGGCGTGCTTATTGACACTCATTGCCATCTTGATGATTCAAGTTTCGATATCGATCGCTTTCAAGTTATTGATGATGCACAACAAAACGGTGTTTGCACACAAATTATCCCCGCGATTGATATTTTTTCATGGGAACGCATTAAAAAAATTTGCAATCAATTCAATAATTTATATGCGGCATATGGATTGCATCCGTGTTATGCGCATCAACCCTCCGACATTAACGCATTAGAAAATTGGTTATCAAATAACGAATCCGTTGCAATTGGTGAATGTGGTTTGGATTATTTCATTTCAAATGCAAATGTCGAGCAACAAACTTATTTCTTCAAAGCCCAATTATCACTTGCACAAACCTTTGATTTACCTGTAATTATTCATGCGCGTCGAGCGGTTGATGATGTAATTAAAAATATCAATAAATTTAAAAAGTTACGCGGGGTTGTGCATAGTTTTGTCGGCAGCGAACAACAAGCTAATCAATTGATTAACAAAGGATTTTTATTAGGTTTTGGAGGAACTATTACTTATCCTCGAGCAAATCGTTTGAGAAAACTAATTCAAACCCTGCCTTTAGAAAGCATTTTATTGGAAACTGACGCGCCTGATCAGCCTTTATGTGGAAAACAAGGACAACGTAATGAACCCGCTTTTTTAATTCATATTTTAAATACAGTTGCTCAACTGCGTCAAACCGATCCAGAAACCATTAAACAAACCATTTATCAAAACACTTTGCAACTTTTTAAATTATAAGTATGGATACTGAATTTAGAAAACCAATTGCGGCAGGTTTGCTTTATCCCGCAGAAACTGATGTATTAGCAGCGTTGCTCAACGAATTATTTAATCAACCTGCTCATAATCTTTTAGCAAAAATATTGATAATTCCTCACGCAGCTTACAAATATACGGGTGAAATGGCTGCTTTGGCTTATACTTCTCTTTTATCTCGCCGTCATCAAATCAAAAAAGTCATCTTATTAGGCACTTCTCATCATATCAAATTTAGTGGTGTTGCAATTACTTCTAAAACAAATTATGTCACGCCTTTAGGAAATGTTCCTATCGACACTGATGTAATGATTCATTTACTAAATTTACCTCAAATTGTAATGTTTGATAAAGTGCATGAAAAAGAACATAGTTTAGAATTACAATTACCTTTTTTGCAAACAATATTAGAAGATTTTTCTCTGATTCCTTTAATCATCGGAGAAACCGCTTCCCATAACATTGATGAAATATTAAATAAATTATGGGGCAACGATGAAACGGTGTTTGTGTTTAGTTCAAATCTGAGCCATCATCAGAACTACAATATTGCTCAGGAATGGGATCAAGCTACTTCTCGAGCAATTGAAACCCTACAATGGCAGTTTCTACAACCCGAATCAGTTTGCAATGTTGCTATGTTGAAGAGTTTAATAAATATGGCGCACCAGAAATCACTCAAACCAAAAGTTTTAAAAATATGCAATTCAGGTGATATGACGGGAATAAAAGAACGGGTGGTGGGTTATGGAACGTATCTTTTTTATTAATATCAATGAGTTAAAAAATTAATGCAGCCGCAACACTGCGACCTTCGGCAGCTAAAACTTCAAATGTTCGACACGCCGCGCTGGTGTCCATGATTTCAAATCCAATCCCTGCTTTCATTAAAGGAATGAGCAATGATTGTTGAGGAAATTGTAATTTTTCTCCCGTTCCAATTAAAACAACGCCCGCTTTTAATTGGCAGATTTGTTCAATGTTTTCCTCTGTAAGTTCCTCAACAGAAGTCGGCAACCATTTGCTCAAATGTTTAGAGGAAATTAAAACGCTATGAGAATAGGCAAGCCGATTAATAATAATAGCAACCTTTGGGCGATAACTTTGAATCCGATACTTGCTATCATTACTTTCTAATTCAAATTTCAAGAGATTTTTCCTTCTTGTCGTTGTTTCTTAATTTTATCTAATCGAGTATTTAATCGATAAATCCAAAATTTCTTAGCTAATAATGAGAGGAATATATAACCAATTATTATAACAATAATTGCTCCAATCATTCCAATTAACCAAGAAGGTTGTTCTGTCCACCAAGTAATGCCAAAAATAACTGATTTCTTTGTAAAAAATACGATGATTTGATCATAAAGCAATTGATAACTGAACCAAATAATTCCTCCAAATCCAATCATTCCCATTAAACCAATAATTGAAAATAATATGTCTTCAAATTCATCAAAAATATTGGATTTTAAAATACCCAAATATCCCATTAAATCATGGAGTTCAAATATCCGTAATTTACACCGCTGAATCATTCGCCAAATTTTAGGTGGATACCATAATGGCGTTTGTTTCAAACAGTCAAGATGAAAAGAAAATTCATCAACTTTCTTATCAATAATTTCTGAATGTATTTGTTGATCCATTGCTAAGAAATAATTTGAGAGGATGAAATCGTAAGATCGGTTTTTTCTAATTGAATGCGCTGATAAATTTCTTCACGATGTACTACAACATCTTTCGGAGCATTAATACCAATTCTGACTTGATTTCCTTTAATGCCTAATACCGTGACTGTCACTTGATCATCAATCATCAATGATTCTCCGATCCGTCGAGTTAAAATTAACATCTTCTCCTCCTTGAAATTGTGTTTTTAAATGCGTTTCTATGTAATATTTGTAAATTAGAAACGCATAGTTGTTTAATTAGTTATCGGTATTACCTTTATCTAATTCAAATGCGGTATGTAATGCTCTGACTGCTAATTCAAGATATTTCTCATCAATCACCACAGAAATCTTAATTTCAGAGGTAGAAATCATCTTCACATTAATGCCTTCATTTGAAAGAGCTTTAAACATTGTGCTCGCCACGCCCGCATGAGAACGCATTCCCACGCCCACTAAAGAAACTTTCACGATTTTGGTATCGCCACTTAATTTCTCAGCGCCTAACTTTTCTTTCACAGCTTCTAATATCGACATTGCTTTGTTGTAATCATTGCGATGCACTGTAAAAGTGAAATCAGTTGTTTTCTCATCGTGAGAAACATTTTGTACGATCATATCGATTTCAATATTCGCTTCACCAATCGAACCTAAGATTTCATAAGCAACACCAGGGCGATCAGGTACACCTAATAAAGTTAGTTTCGCTTCATCACGATTAAAAGCAATCCCAGAAATAACAACTTGTTCCATTTTTTGATTTTCCTCAGAAACGATTAAAGTACCTTTATTTTTCTCTTCAAATGAGGATAAGACTCTCAAAGGTACGTTATATTTACCTGCAAATTCTACTGAACGGATTTGTAATACTTTTGAACCCAAACTCGCCATTTCTAGCATTTCTTCAAAAGTAATGGTTTCTAAACGCCGTGCTTCGGGTACAATTCTCGGATCAGTGGTATAAACCCCGTCCACATCGGTATAGATTTGACATTCATCGGCTTTCAAAGCAGCCGCTAATGCAACCGCTGTCGTATCCGAACCGCCGCGTCCTAGCGTAGTAATATTTCCATTAGAATCAATACCTTGAAAACCCGCCACCACAAGAATTTTACCTTCATTCAAATCCTTGCGCATATTGTCTTGATCGATGCTAGAAATACGCGCTTTCGTAAAGGAATCATCGGTTAAAATTCTTACTTGCCAACCCGTATAAGATTTTGCTGGAAAGCCTTTTTCCTCTAACACAATTGCAAGCAAACCAATCGTTACTTGCTCACCCGTAGAAATCACCGCATCATATTCACGTTCGCTAGGATTTGCACTCATTTTCTTAGTGAGTTCAATCAGACGATTAGTTTCTCCACTCATCGCCGATAAAACCACAATCACATCATGCCCAGCTTGTTTGGTTCTAATCACCCGTTCTGCAACATTTTGAATGCGTTCTGGTGAACCAACGGATGTTCCACCATATTTTTGTACAATTAGTGCCATAAAAAATTATTAAATGCTCCGTTAAATGAAAAGAAAATTACAAACGCTCAGAAACCCATTGTTTAACACTTTGTAATGCGCTTTCTAATGCGGCTGGATTTGTTCCGCCCGCTTGTGCCATATCCGCTCTTCCTCCCCCTTTTCCTCCGACTTGTTGCGCAACAAAATTCACTAATTCACCCGCTTTTATTTTGCTGGTGAAATCATTTGTAACACCCGCAATTAAACTTACTTTATTATCTTGGGTGGTTGCTAACACGATTGCCGCGCTGTGTAATTTGTTTTTGAGTTGATCGAGGATTTCTCGGAGGTTTTTAGGATCGGTATTTGGTAGTTTTGCAACGAGTAATTTTAACCCGTTTATTTCAATTGCTTTTGAGGTTAATTCGTCACCTTGTGCAGCGGATAATTTAGCTTGCAAACGTTCTAAGGATTTCTCAGTGGTTTTGAGTTGTTCTAATAATTGTTGAACTTTTTGATCTAATTGTTCGGGTGCAACTTTGAGCAATTGCGCTGCTTTATTTAATTGCTGTTCAGTTTCAAATACCCAATTGAGAGCTTGTTCTCCCGCTACTGCTTCAATTCTTCTTACCCCAGCGGCAACGCCCGTTTCACTGATAATTTTAAACAAACCAATATCGCCAATTTGTTTAACGTGCGTACCGCCGCATAATTCAGTGGAGAAATCACCCATTGAAAGCACTCGCACTTCATTTCCATATTTCTCACCAAATAATGCCATTGCACCGCTTTTCATAGCTTCATCTAATGACATTAACTTAGTTGCAACAATAATATTCAAAAGAATTTGTTGATTAACTAAGCGCTCAATTTTAGCGAGTTGATCTGAATTAATCGGTTCAAAATGAGTAAAGTCAAAACGTAATCTTTCGGGAGAAACTAATGATCCTTTTTGTTTGACATGAGAACCCAAAATATTTCTCAATGCAGCGTGCAATAAGTGAGTCGCAGAGTGATGCCGTGCCGTTGATTTTCTTGATTTTTCATCCACTTTTGTTTGTAAAAGATCACCAACTTTGATTTCACCCTTTTTTAGCTCTCCCAAATGCAAATGGGCATTGCCATGTTTGCGAGTATCTTCAACTTTGAAATGAATATTTTGAGAAAGTAATTCACCACTATCACCCACTTGTCCACCTGATTCTGCATAGAAAGGCGTTTTTTCTAAAACAATTTGTGCAGATTCTCCAATGGTAATTTTCTCAACACTTTGACCATCTTTAAAAATCGCTAAAACCTTTGATTCATCTAATAATTTTTCGTATCCAGTGAAAGGCGTACTAAAAGAAATTTCATTTGCGTTGCTCAAATCAACGTTGAAATGCCCCGCTGCTCGCGCTCGTTCACGCTGTTCATTCATTGCTTGCTCAAAACCATCCATATCAAGCGTCAAATCGCGTTCTCTCGCAATATCGGCGGTTAAATCGACTGGAAATCCATAAGTATCATAGAGTTTAAAAACCACTGCGCCAGAAATCGTTTTATTAGTTAATTCAGAAATCGCTTGTTCTAAGAGTTTCAAACCATGATCGAGAACTTCAATAAAACGTTCTTCTTCTTGTTTTAAAACTCTTTTAACAATTTTTAAATTTGCTGGTAATTCGGGATAAGCAATTCCCATTTCTGCATTTAATGCGTCCACTAATTGATAAAAGAACAATTCTTTAACGCCTAATTTGTTGCCATGACGTAAGGCTCGGCGAATAATTCTTCTCAAAACATAACCGCGTCCTTCATTGGAAGGTACAACCCCATCGACAATTAAAAATGCACACGCCCGAATATGATCGGCAATGACTCTTAATGAAGGATTTGTTAAATCAGTTGTTTTAGTGATATTAGCGACTTGCGTAATTAAATTCTTAAATAAATCAATATCATAGTTAGTATGCACGCCTTGCATGACCGCCGCTAATCTTTCCAAACCCATACCCGTATCGACGGAAGGTTTGGGTAATGGTGTTAAAACACCTTGCGCATCACGGTTGAACTGCATGAAAACTAAATTCCAGATTTCAACATAACGGTCGCCGTCTTCTTCAGGAGTGCCGGGCGGTCCTCCCCAAATATGCTCACCGTGATCATAGAAAATTTCAGTGCAAGGTCCACACGGTCCAGTGTCACCCATTTGCCAAAAGTTGCTCTTCGCACCACAACGGGTAAAACGATTAGGATCAACACCAATTTCTTTTAACCAAATATCTGCTGCTTCATCATCATTTTCAAATATCGTGATCCAGAGTTTTTCTTTAGGAAGTTGTAATACTTTTGTTAAAAACTCCCAACCAAAGAAAATCGCATCGCGTTTGAAATAGTCTCCGAAACTAAAATTTCCTAACATTTCAAAGAAAGTATGATGCCGCGCCGTATAACCGACGTTTTCTAAATCATTATGTTTGCCGCCCGCACGCACGCAACGTTGGCAAGTGGTTGCCCGCGAATAAGTCCTTGAATCTAAACCCAAAAAGACATCTTTGAATTGAACCATGCCCGCATTGGTGAACAGCAAAGTGGGGTCATTCGCAGGAACAAGCGGTGAACTTTCAATTATAACGTGTTGTTTTGATTGAAAATAATCTAAAAAGGCTTGGCGTAAAGCAGCCGTTGTGCGCGGTGTGGCGTTCATAAAACGGGAAACATTCCTTTGGCAAAAATAAAAAAATCCCTATAAAGTAGGATTGTGCTTAACCCATCAAAAAAAATCAAGTCTTAACTTTGATCGCCAGCCCTTAAATTGCCATTTAGTGGAATTAAAAAACGATACTTTCTTTTTCTAAGATCATCAAAAATAAGCAATCAAAGTTAATTCAACCAATATTGCGTTTTCAACAACAAAAATTCATAATTATCCTCCCGCTAATTTATGCTCATTTATTCCTCCAAAAATTAATTATTTTGCAATATGATAAAGAATAACTTTTTTTTAGACAAATTTAAACTCAAATAATAAAAATTAAAATCTGTTATATTTGTATGGGGACGATAAAGTTATATCGATATTTTAAAGAAGAAGTATGAAAAACCAAATGATGCTTGCAAGCATTAAACTCACAAAAACTGCCGCCGAACCCATATCTTTTGCTCGACCCGCCAAAACATGAAATTTGGGAGAAACTAAATCAACAACTGCTTCAATAGCTGAATTAAGCAATTCTACAATCAATACTAATAAAATACTTCCAATCAATAATGCACGCTCAACATTAGTTTTTTCTAACCATAAAGCGAGAGGAATGAGAACAATTGCTAAAATAATTTCTTCACGAAAGGCGGCTTCGTTCTTCCATGCTGACCAACATCCAGCATAGCTATATTTCATTGCATTTAACCAACGTTGCCAACCCACTTTAGGTTTATCGATTGCCATTTTCATTCTCAAAAAATACACTTTTTTAAAAGCATAGCATAAATTAAAATTTTTTGGTATATTTAAATAAGGTGATAGGTTTTATTTAGAAAGAAATAAAATAAATATTTAGCATTAAAAAAGTGAGAATTTTTTTATGTTTTTTTGTTTCATCTTCAACACATATTTCAATTATTTTGCTTGTTTATTTTGCGCCAACTAATATGAAGCGGCATTTGATATGGAAAAATATTGATTGTATTTTTTTCGGATTTAACGAGAAAATGGTTTTGGCTTGTAAATACGGTGTTGTTGCGCGGATGTGGTATCGGGAAGCCGCAAAAAGGCTGCTTTGTGATAGCCACTGTAGTAAGATGGGCGACAGTTTTTATTCCACACACAAAGAAAAATCCTCGCGTGGGGATTTCAAAGTTCGTAAGATGTTTCTATAATGGTTAAAGGATTCGCAAACAAAAGGGAGGGAACGCATGTCTGACAAATATCGCTTAGTGACCCGTAGCGATTTTGACGGTTTGGTGTGCGCGGTTTTACTGAAAGAACTTAATCTAATCAACGATATTAAATTTGTCCATCCTAAAGATATGCAAGATGGCAAAATTGAAATCACCGCCACGGATATTACCACTAATTTACCTTATGTTGCTGGCGCGCATTTGGTTTTTGATCATCACGTTAGTGAATCTTTAAGAAATAGTGGCGACAAACCCGCTAATTATATTTTAGAACCTGACGCACCTTCGGCGGCTCGTGTTGTTTATAATCATTTCGGCGGCGAAAAAGCCTTCCCAAATATCGGCAAAGATATGATGGAAGCCGTTGATAAAAGCGATTCAGCTCAATTTAGTCGTGAGGAAATCCTCTTTCCAAAAGATTGGGTTCTTCTCAATTATATTATGGATGCGCGAACAGGATTAGGGCGTTTTAAGGATTTCAAAGTCTCTAATTATGAACTAATGATGTTGCTAATTGATTATTGCAAAAATCATAGCATCACTGAAATTTTAGAAATACCCGATGTCAAAGAACGAGTCGATTTGTATTTTGAGCACCAACGTAATTCTTTATTACAATTGGAACGATGCGCAAGTGTCAAAAAAAATGTCGTGGTTTTAGATTTGCGTTATGAAGTAACTATCTATGCGGGAAATCGTTTCATGATTTATGCACTTTATCCCGAATGTAATGTTTCTATCCATATGATGTGGGGATTGCAAAAACAAAACATCGTCTTTGCCGTTGGCGGGTCGATTGTGAACCGTTCTTTAGCGTTGAATATTGGTGAATTAATGTTGCAATACGGCGGCGGCGGTCACGCAAAAGCAGGAACTTGCCAAGTGCCAGCCGATCAAGCAAAAACGCTATTAGCTGAATTAATTCAAAAACTTAACGCAGGTTAAAACATCATTTAGGCAGGTGAACTGGCATCAATAATCAATGATCCTGCCTGAATTTGGTGTGAGGTAAAAATAATTTCCACTTTTTGAGTGTAGCTATAAATCACGCGAGCAACAGACTGGGCGCGTAATTTTGGAACAGGGCGAGTGATTAGATTTTCTTCGGGTGTAGCAGTGGCAGTTTCAACATAAATACGAACCGTATGTCCGCGATTTATTTGAAAATTTTCGAGTTGCGCTTTTAATAAATCTTGTTCTTCTTCATTAATTTTGAAATCGTCGTTTGGAAAGTTTAATAACAAACGGTTGTTATCTAACGTCTTGATTTGCAAGTAAGAAATGTCAGTTCGTTGATAAGAAGGTGCTTTTTTAGACTCGGCGGGCTGAACAGCCAAAGGGGCAGCGTGAGTGAACACTTGAGGTTCTGCATACACGTTCCCGATTAAATTTTTTTGTTGGGCGATTGATGTGGGATTTAGATGCAAGTAATTGATTAACCAAATTAAAAATGAGAGTTGTCCTAACACTAACCCACCAATTAAAAAGGTTCTCAATAATAGTTTCTTTATCATGGTGCGTTTAAAAATCCATTGTAAGAGTTGAAAATCAAATAGTTGCCTAACTATCTTCAAGCGCATTGTAACCTATTAAAATCATTTTGTTAAGTATTTTTAATATTTATCAAAATAAATCAATAAGTTACATAAATAGTTCTTCTAAATATTTTGCATTATGCAAAATTAACCATCTATTTAAACCCCACTTTGGTATTTCAAAAAATTTGTTACATTATTGAGAAGAAAATCTTTTTGAGTTTCTTCTGTAAGTGCATTGAAATCTACCCCATCAAACCATCGATCATAATTGATTTGAAAATTGATTTGTGCGGTGCGTTTGGTGGTTGATAAAAGGAGAGAAACTGGAAACTTTAAATTGCGAGGACGTGGTGTTTTTGCCAAATCAATTACGAAAGGAATTGCCTCATTTCTACCGATAGGAATATAGTCGCCTTCAATGTAAAGAACTTTATTCAACATTGGGGTTTCTTTGGGCAAATATTGGGTATCTTCATCGGCTTTCATCAATTCAACCGTTGCGCCACAATACGTCGACGGCGGCGGATAAATTTCTCCTAATTTCAACAAGTTACCATCATCGCTTAAAATATCGATAACATTTGGAACGCCTAATTGAGTTGGCGTTTCTTGCGCGTGAGCAAATGCTTGAGGAATTAACCAATCAAACCATTGAGCAAAATTAGAGGAACTACACTCCGTTTCTAATTTCACGCTCCAAATCACTAGAAATGCTTTTTTCAAAGTAATTTGTACGCCTTCAGTGGTTTTAAAGGTTTTGTTTCCGATGGGTAATTTTTGAGTGGTCGACAGAGGCATCGCACTAAAAGAAACTGTAATCCCTTCTTGAATGGTCGTACTGCTGCCACCGCCGCCGCATCCTGTCAAATTTATCATAAAAATCAATGAGATAAAAAGAAATTTAAAAATCATAAACCACTCCAAATTGTAAAGTTGTATCTTCTTGATGATTGCCTTTTAGTTTCTTAATCACGGGTATTTGAACACCAACATTTAATAAAATATCGGGCGTGATCGAATAGATTATTTTTGGCGAAAGAAAACCTAACGTTCCACCCGAATCTGGATCGGTTTGATTATTAGTTGTATTTTGTTTGCTCCAACGGGTTTCTAAAGCGAGTTGAAAAGCTAAAGAATGATTGAAAGCAACTTGTCCCGCAAAGGTAGAAACAAAAGCATCGCCCGCTTTAAAATTATCAAATCCTTCAAAGGCATAGTGATAAACACCGCTCGCATATAAAAAATAAGGATATTGATAAAAACCATACCACGCACCAATATTTGGCACAAACGCGCCCGTTCCCGATTGTCCATCAATATCTAAGTTATTGATTTTTTGAGCAGTTGGCAAACGCGATCCGCCGATAATTCCCCATAAATATCGATGACTATATTGTTCATCAGAGGAAATGGTTAATTTTGCAGAAATATCTAAATCGCCGATTCCACTATGCGTTTGTTCTGCTAAATTGACAAATTGCAATTGTTTGCGAACCATCGGCAATCTCATTGATAAATTTAGCTTTTCATTCCACGAATACCCTAATCCCATCGTTAAACGTTGCTCAGTTAATTTGGTTTGATTGAAACCTTCTAAACCCATTTTTTCAATGCGCGACAAATAATCTGCTGAGAAACGCAAACGTCCTTCAAAAGATTTCTCCGTGCCCATTAAACTTAAAGTAGGATCGCCCACTGTGCAAGTTGAACAAGCAAAGGAACTTGGAATGAAAATGAAATAAATAAAAATGCTTTTTAGTGACATGAGGAGTGCTTCGGAATATTATAGAAAGGATCGCTAAAACGTTCATCACAAATGAATTCCCAATCGGTTAAACTTTTGAGGAAATTGATTAAATCTTCTTTTTCTTGGGAAGAAATAACAAAGCCGATAATTAATTCGCTTTTGAAAGGATTAAGTGCGCCATCGCCTGCAAATTCACCGCTGTCGATTTTACGTCCGCCGCGTGCATAATGATCAACCACTTCTTCTAAGGTTTTAATCGATCCATCGTGCATATAAGGTGCTGTTAATTCTATATTTTTTAACGTTGGTGCGCGAAAACGTCCCATATCCTCTTTAAGTGTGGTTAATTCCCATAAACCACGTCCGCCTTCTGGATATTCACCCGTTCCGCCAATATTGTATAACCCATTGTTATGAAACTCTAATTCGACAAAAACGGTTTGGGTGTGATTGGTCGATTGTGTGAAATTAAAGCCGCCATGACAGTGAAAACACTCTAAACGCTCCGAAAAGAACAATTCCATGCCGCGTTTTGCCGATTCAGACAGCGCAGTTGGTTGATTTTGATAGAGTTGTTTATCGTAAGGGGAATTGCCAGAAATCAACGTTTCCTCAAAACTTGCAATTGCCCGCGTGACATTGCCCGTTGTGAACGGATCATCTTGATCTGGAAAGGCTTTTGCGAATTTTTCTTTGTAAATGGGATCGGCTTTTAAAGCATCCAAAATTTGTTTTTCATGGTCACTCCAGCCCAATTCGACGGGAAACTCATTAAAAAGCGGAACTAAGGCTTGTTGATGCAATGTTTTAACTAGCGGATTTGCCCAATTAAACGCCGAATTGTATGCCACATTCGTCAAACTCATGCTATTTCTAGGGTGTAAGCCGTTAAGCGCGCCAGTGTTGGTTTTTTTGCCGTCCGTGAACGCCAGCCGTTGTTCGTGGCACGTTCCGCACGAAATGCTCTGATTCACCGATAAACGACGGTCATAAAATAAAAACCGTCCTAAATCCACTTTCTCAGCAGTCATAGGATTATCTTCGGGAATTTTGGGGGTAGGATAACCCTTAGGTAATTGCCATTGGTAAATTTTAACAATTTCAGTGGTTGTTGAGGTAGAAATTGGTGGAGAAACCGCGCCATCTCCACCACCACCACAACCACTTAATAACACTGTAATAAGCAGTAATTTTTTCATTATTTTAAGCTAAAGAAAGTTTGAGTTTGTTTAGGGAAAACAACTGGCGTAGAACCCGTTGCTGGAATATAAGCAAAATCTAATCCCAACGCGGGAAGAATATTTTGACATTCTGGATCGTTATTTCCCGACATACAACCCGAAGAAGTATCTGGTGTATTATAAGCAATATTGCTATTTTTTAAGACTTTGCCAATATCTGCCACAATGGTTTGTTGATTGGGAACAAATTCTGTTAAACAAACTTGAGGTGTATTTAAATAAGTACAAGGAGCATCAGGTTGTTTGCCAACTTTATTCACATCAGAGCAACCTGTGCTTCCCAAATGTAAAACAAAAGGCGTATTTAAACCGAGCGGATCGCCCACTCCATCTACTCTAATAAACTTCCGTCCTGTCGTCCAAGACCATAACAAACCCGTTACATTAATAGGAGAAACTGTGGCGGTTGGATCGGCATGATTTTCGGTAAATGGCAAACCTACTGTAAAACAAATTCCTTTGTAATCACTGGCAGTTTTACCGGCGGGTAAAGTCGTGGTAATTTGGGTATTAGTATCAACCGTTCCATTTAAGCAACCGTTCTCAAAATCTAACAAAGCAATATCTTTATATTGCCATTTGCCATCTTGTTTTAACGTTAATGGATAAAAAGTCCCGTCACGTTGTTGCAACTTCATATCATAAAGATAGAAACGAAAGTCATTTATTTTGTATTCATTGGTAGTTGCTGAACCAACGTTTTTATAGGTTGTACCGCAACTAAAATTTTCTCCATTTACTGCTGCTGCAAATTTGATGGATAAATCAGTCGATGCAGTAGAAGAAATGTTGGTAGAACTATCATCATTACAACCTTGCAAAACGGCTAAACAACACACAGAAAGAACTAAACGACGCATGGTAAATTTTCCTTTAATTTTAGTGATTAGATTAGGATTAAATTGCACGGGTTATGCCAATAAAAAATTCTTTAAAAATCAATAAATTAAAAGATAAAATTTATTTGTAAATAGGTTATTTCACCTATTTATTCGTGATTTGACGTAATTTTAGGTTATTTCACACAATATGAAATAATGATGATCAAATTTTATATTCAAAATAAGCTGCAAACTGTTATAATTACACAAAGAATTGAAAGGAAAATACCTTATGAATCAAGAAGTTGATAAATTGATTGGCGAAGATGGCGAATTAGAAACGGTTGTGCGAGCAGCGCAAATGATTGCTTTAACAGACGCGACGGTGCTGATTTTGGGCGAAAGTGGAACGGGTAAAGAATTATTAGCGCGAGAAATTCACCGTAAAAGCCGCCGTTCAAATGAACCGTTTGTGGTGATTAATTGTGCGGCATTGCCAGAAACCCTTGCAGAAACCGAGTTGTTTGGTCATCGTAAAGGGGCTTTTACCGGTGCAGAAACCCATCGACAAGGGCGGATTCAAAGCGCGCACAATGGAACGTTGTTCTTAGATGAAATTGGAGAACTTCCTCTCAATATTCAAGGAAAGTTTCTTCGCTTTTTAGAAAACGGTGAATGCCAACCTTTGGGTAAGAATACTATTGAGAAAATTGATACGCGGATTATTGCTGCGACAAATCGTGATTTAGCTGAAGAAGTGCAAGCTGGACGCTTTCGTCAGGATTTGTATTATCGTTTGAATATTGTTCCTTTAACATTACCACCATTGAGAGAACGCAGAAGCGATATTCGTTTATTAATTCATTATTTTACGCAGCATTTTATGCTTAAATATCAATTGCATACGCCAATTTATAGTCGTGCTGTTTTACAGCGTTTAGAAAATTATGCTTGGTCGGGTAATGTTCGAGAATTACGCAATTTGTGCGAACGGTTTGTTCTATTACACGCGGGACAAGTGATTGAAACAAATCATTTGCCTGTTGAATTACAAATTGCTCAACCCACCACTTACACACATTATACCACTGAATTTATTTTACCCGACAAAGGTTTAAATTTGGGAGAATTAGAAATCAATTTAATTCGTCAAGCCTTAACAAAAACCTATGGAAATTTAAGCCAAGCTGCTCGCTTATTAGGTTTAAGTCGAGATACTTTACTTTATAGAGTTAAAAAACATGAAATTACCTTCTAAATTAAGCTATTTTCTCTGTATTTTTTATATTATTTCAAATACAGTTGCTCATGCAGATCGACGAATTATTGGAGGAGTTGATCCAACAGAATCTTATCATTGGATGGTAGGAATTTACGATAATAATGGTTTGTATTGTGGCGGTTCATTAATTGACCCGTATTGGGTTTTAACGGCGGCGCATTGTTTAGATAAAGTTGATCCTTATTTTCATCAATTACAAATTACCACTAATCAAACAAAATTAACCGATTTCAACAATGTAGAAAAAATTAAAGTAAAACGTTTTATTCAACATCCAGCGTGGGATACAAATAATTATGATTCACCGAATGATCTTGCTTTATTGCAATTAGAAGAACCTTCTAAACAACTACCGATTTCACTTATTTCAAATGCTTCAAATCAAACCATGAGTCGAGTGCTAGGTTTTGGGACAACTTCTATTCAAAGTGATTTAATGTCAGACTTAAAACAAGTGGATTTGCCATTGGTTTCAAATGAGATTTGTCAAACCGTATATCAAGGGCTTTATCATTTAATTGATACACAGATTTGTGCGGGGTTTGCAGAAGGACAAAAAGATAGTTGTTCTGGTGATAGTGGAAGCCCTTTAATTGTTTGGGAACAAAATCAATGGCAACAATTAGGATTAGTGAGTTTTGGAGGAAATAATAAAGTACCTTGCGCGGGAGCAAATGCGTATGGTGTTTATACGAATCTTCCTAAATTTAAAGATTTCATTTCTAATCAAATCAATAATCAAATTAATTTGTTAGGTGAAACTAAAAATAATAGCTTTAAATTACAACTTTTTGAAATTATTGATAATAATCGTCCACGAACTTTAGTAGATTTATGGGCAGCATTAGAAATGAATGGTTTATTTTATTTCATCATTGGAACGGCACAAACACCACAATTATCTTTGCAACCACAACCTTTTAAAAGATCAATTCAACCTGCCGATATTCAACACACTATTTTAGATTTAACTTTCGCAGAGAAAATCGTGGGTGATTTTCATTTCTACGCGGCTTATACTTTAGCGGGTAAAAGTTTAGATAAAATCCATTCTAATATTGCTCAATTGACTGCACATTTCGGTAGTGATGCAATGTAGAGTGATAGGAGACGTTTAGAAAACGACAAGGTAAGCATCATGCGCAAATAACAGTGCAAGTATTTATAACAAAACAGGCGTTCATTAGAGCAAAAAGTAATCTATTTAAACATGAATATAGCAATATTGTATCAGATGCAATATTGCTATATTCGTTTAAAAAATTAATTACAATAAGATAATGGAAGTGTACCCCAACCATTCCAATAATATAAGAAATCGGTTTCAGTTAGGTTTTTGTGAATGGCAATTTGAGTCACTTTTCCTAATTTTCCTCCACTGGTTGTTTGATAATAGTAATTACCATTCAAATAAGGAGCACCCGATTTAGTTCCAAAATAATCAGTAAATGCTGAAACACATTGATTTATTTTAGTAATTGCTGCTGGCGTGGTGGTTGTAGGATTTGAAATTAACGTTTTATTTGGCAGACGATTGGTCACATATTGCACTAAACGTTTAGGTTCATAACTTGAAGGACTGTGGGCGGTTAAATTAGGCAATCCACCTCCCCAACTTTTTACGATGACTTTATGAAATTCCTCTCCTTTATTCAAATAAGCTCGCACTACACTTGTTCCTAAATAAAGCGGGTTTAATTCAGAACCACTGACTGGAAAAGTTTCTCCTAAACGTCCTTTTGTAGAAAGCGTCCCATTGGGTTGTAGATTCTCTAAATAAGGGATAGCAATATTATAGCTTTTCAAATAATCCCATGCAATCACATCTTGACGATTAACGACATTCACCCAACGCGCCCGATTTCCACTAATTTTATTGGAATCACCTAACACTTTTTGAATGCCAGTTAACCAAAAAGGTTCTCTCCATAAAGCGATTTGTGCGCCAGTGACGGGACTTCCAAAAGTAACCACCGTTCTTACCTTAATCGTGCTATTATTTGCTAAAGAAGATAAGAAATCAGTTGTAATCACCGTTCCCCACGAATGGGCAATAAATGAAACATAACATTCTTGTCCTTCATTACAAACGTTATTATAAAACCAATTGGTGAATTTTGTTTTAAGTTTTTCTCCATGCGTGACCATATCTCTCGACCACGAAAAGGTATGAATATCGGCTAATGCCCCACGACTATTTAATTCTTGGTTCAAAAGCGTTCCCAAATCACGATACAAATACTCATTATCTGCACAGGCTTTAAAACTACATTGACCCGTTCGCGTGAAATCAATTCCAGAAACCAACACAATCTTTTCTTTGTTCAAAGCAAAAGCCGCATTGCTCAACAAAGAAACCATTAAAGTGGTTGAAATAACATAACGTTTCATAAAATACAGCTCCTTTTTAGGTTAAATGACAAATAATTTTTTCGATATTTTTCTTTAAAATTGGTAAGTCATTTTGTAAAACATCCCAAATATGTTCCAAACTAATTCCTAAATAATTATGGGCAACGACATTACGAAATGCCCATAATTGTCGCCAAGGTATTTCAGGATATTGGCTTTTTAGTTGTTCTGAAAGATGGTGACTTGATTCTGACATTGTTTGCAAGTTTCTCAATACAGCATCCTGAACAAGGGTAGAAGTTAAAAATAATTCTTTACCACCTACTGTATAGTTTTCAATGCGTTGAATTGCATCTTGAATATGCAGCAAATAAAGCCTTTCATCTTTCATAATAAAATAGCCTCTTTTAAAACAGTTTCACGAATATATTCATGCAAGGCTTCTTTAACAACAATATCAACTTTGCAACCTAATATATCTTCTAATTCAACCATGAGTCCTGCTGGAAAAAAAGGTGAACGTTTAGGTAAAGTTTCTACCAAAAAATCAATATCACTTTCAGGCAAATCTTCTCCCCTCGCAACCGATCCAAATAGCTTTAGATTAGTTGCCCCATGCTTTTGCGCAATTGATAAAATTTCATTACGCTTTAATTTAATCAATTCAAGATGGTTCACTTTTCATATCCTCCCGTCTTTTTTTAAGTTAATTACAATCTTAAAGAACATTGCTCAAAAATCCAATCTAAAATACCTAACACTTCATTGATATAAGTAATTGTATAAGTTGAGCTTTCAAAAATATGGCATTGCATATCAAGTTTGTAAAATTGCCAAACTGTTGAATTAGTAACAATACCAAATATATCAATAGGTTGTGAATTATTTTGTTGGCAAACGTACATTTCTAATAAACATTGTGCTAAGCCTTGCTCAAAATCATCTTTTTTAGCTTCAACGACACACAGAAAGGGTGATTGATAGATTTTTCCTTGCCCTGCGATTAAATAATCTGCAATGCCATGTAATCCATCACTTTGTAATTTTGCTTCTTTCCAAATTTTAAGTTTCTCAAAACGATTAATTGATTCTAATAAAATAGCATCAATTAGCAAACTTTTTGCAGATTCTGATAAAGATAAATCAAAATGCTTTGAAAGCCGATCAACTATTTGTAAATAAAATTCAGAAGGCTCTCTTTTTGAAATAAAATTTGCCAACTTGTTATATCACGTTGATTTAATAATGCTAACGCCGATGCTAAGGTAAATTGAGAAAAACGTTTTTTAGTTTTCACGAGTTATAACTGTCCTTAAATGTAGATGAAAACCAGCTTAGGTTTTAGAAACTTAAGCTGGTTGGTTTTTATCTTACGTCGATTACGTCAAAAATGAGCGTGTTCGGGCGTTGTTTTAAATCTGCATTGTATTGCTTTTCTTCTACCATTACGCAAGGAATATTGAGCATTCCAGTGAGCATTGAATAGGTTGCAACACACGCATCTTTGAAGGTGTGAACTTTTAAGGTCGCGGGATTGACTTCAAATGCCAACGTTAAGGGTTTTTGATCAAAATCTACCGCCATGATTTGTTCCATTCCAAACCCTGTCGGCACAATCACACACGGTGCGTGTAATTTACCTTCAAACGAATACGTTGCTTTGCAGTTATTTGTAGTTACAGGTGGAGGAGGTGGAGTTGTACCATCATATAATTGCTTAATTTCCTCTGGAGAAAGGGCGCGATTGTAAATGCGAACGTCGTCTATTGATCCATCAAGATCAAAATTAGAGACACCACCACCCACACTTCCAATTATTATTCCAGTATTTGGTATAGTAAAAGAGAGACCATCAGTATTAATGACATTATCAATAGCATTGTCTTCATACACCATAATGTTACTTCCTCTTTTTATTATTGAGAAATGAGTCCATTCAGCATCTTGATATGTTGCTGAACCGCCTTTGTTAAAACTCCATCCTCCACCCGTACTACTAAAATAAATAGTAGATTTCTTACCTGGATTTGAATAATGATTAAGACCAAACCACAAACCAACATGAGGAACTGTATTTACAATAGTTTGACTACCAAGTGACAGTATGCTGTTTAACTTAAACCAACCAGAAATAGAAAAGTCTGCTTTGGCATTGAAAAATTGACTAGGGAATGTTATATTTGAATTTTTGAAACTATAAGCACTATTTGCTTTACCGTTTCTATCTTTGGTTAAAGTTGCGCCATAAACAACTCCATCATTACCATTTCCACTCGCATCTAAAGCATTTCCATCGAATGGATAATAAGCAACCAATCCATCTTCTAAATAGAATTTCAACACAGATTGATTATAGGAGATTAAACTACCTATTAATTGATTAGTTTTAGCTTCACATTGCGATAAATCACTGTAGCAAATCAAAGCTGTTT
>DYRG01000016.1 GCA_020718845.1 Thiomargarita sp. | reverse complement strand
GGTTAAAAGATCGTAAAGAACGGGTTTTAACGTTTGAGGATTGTGAACAATATTTATATATTTTAACGGCACTCAAAAAAACACAGCAACTCATGGAGAAAATCGACGAAATTCTTGGCGATTTTCCTATTCAATAATTTGAGGAAAGTATCATGCAAGCCCTGAGAGAAATACATACGATAATGGGAAATAGTTTAACAATTCAGATTCCCCAATATTTTAAGCAACAAGTTGAGGTCATTGTTTTACCTGTAGAAAAGGAACTTCCTATTAAAACTTGGAAAACTGCACATAATATTTTTAATCAATTAAATCAATCTAATCAACAATTTAGTGACAGTGCTGAATTATTGAGAGAGGAACGAGATAAATGAGCATTTTAGTTGTTGATGCGAGTGTAGCGATCAAATGGTATATTCCTGAAATCTATAGCGAATATTCTTTTAAATTACAACACATTGATTATCAACTTCATGTTCCTCAACTTGCTTTGCTAGAAATAACTAATATTATTTGCAAGAAATTACGTCGAAATGAAATTACTTTAGACATAGCTAATGCTATTTTGCAAGATATTCAAAGTGTTCCGTTAGAATGGCATGATAATACACACTTAATTCAACGTGCATTTGAAATCGCTAATCAAACTTTTCGTAGTTTCTATGATTGTCTGTATCTGAGTTTAGCAATATTGTTAGATGGGAAGGTTGTAACCGCTGATTTAAAGTTTTATCAAGGCGTTCAACAAACCATTTATAAAAACAATATGTTATGGATAGAAAATATTTGAGCAAAAGGTAAGAAAAAATGAAAAAGAATCATGTGTGGGTAATTGATGATGATCGGGCGATTCGATGGGTGTTGGAAAAAGCCCTCACGCAAGCTGGCATCGATGTCACCGTTTTTGAACGAGCAGATTTGGCAGTGCATCGCTCGGCGCGTCCGATGCCCGATGCGGTGATTACTGATATTCGAATGCCTGGAATGGATGGGTTAAGTTTGCTCAATTATTTGAACGACAATTATCCGCAAATCCCCGTGATTGTGATGACGGCGTATTCGGATTTGGATTCGGCGGTTGCGTCGTATCAAGGTGGCGCGTTTGAATATTTGCCAAAACCTTTTGATGTTGATGAGGCGGTGGATTTGGTGCAACGCGCGGTCAATCGCCGCAAACAGCACGAAACCGATCCGAGCACTTTAGCCGTGCAACAAAGCGGTGAAATCATTGGGTCTGCGCCCGCGATGCAAGAAGTTTTTCGGGCGATTGGTCGTCTAAGTCGTTCAAATATAACGGTTTTAATTACTGGCGAATCAGGAACGGGCAAAGAATTAGTCGCGCAAGCCCTGCATCGTCACAGTCCGCGTGCACAAAATCCGTTTATTGCGTTGAATACGGCGGCAATTCCCCGCGAACTCCTTGAATCTGAACTGTTTGGGCACGAACGCGGTGCATTTACGGGTGCATTACAACAACGACGTGGGCGTTTTGAACAAGCCGATTCTGGAACGTTGTTTTTAGATGAAATCGGCGATATGCCAGCGGAATTACAAACCCGTTTGTTAAGAGTTTTAGCGGATGGAACGTTCTTTCGGGTGGGAGGACATACGCCTTTGAAAGTGGATGTTAGAATCATTGCAGCAACGCATCAAGATTTAGAACAACGTGTTAAAGAAGGCAAGTTTCGTGAGGATTTGTATCATCGTTTGAATGTGATTAGAGTTCATTTGCCACCGTTGAGAAAAAGACGCGAAGACATTCCTTTATTGGCAAAGCATTTTCTTCATTCTGCGGCAAAAGAACTCGACGTTGAAATAAAGAAACTTCAACCCGAAACAGAACGTTATTTAAGTCAATTAGAATGGGCGGGTAATGTTCGTCAATTACAAAACACTTGTCGATGGCTAACCGTGATGGCTTCTGGACAAGATATTTTACCCGATGATCTTCCTCCAGAATTGCGAATAAAATCAACATCTTCTGAAACTAACGATTGGGAGCAAAACTTACGTCGTTGGGCAGAGCAAAGATTACATTCAGGCTGTAAAGATTTATTAAATGAAGCCGCCCCACGTTTTGAGAAAGTGCTCATTGATACGGCATTACAATTCACGGGAGGACGGCGACAAGAAGCGGCAAAATTATTAGGTTGGGGAAGAAACACTGTCACCCGTAAAATTAAAGAATTGGGAATGGAAGTTGAACCCGAAGAAACCGCTTAAAAAATGGTATCGTGCTTAAATTAAATGATGCAGTGAGAACTGCATTTTACAGACTAAGTTTAATCGTAGATGTTCCGTTTGAGGCGGGAGTTTTCTTCGGATAAGTAAATGACTTCTCTTTTAAGATAATCAACTTCTTTCTCATGTTTGCTCAAGCCCTACTTAACACAATTGCTGCGAAGTTAAAAAACAATGGAATGGTATTTTACCTCTGCGAGACTAATTTCTAAATTGGATAACTGTTCGGGGTAATTTTCTCACTACCAAGCTGATCTCAGTAATGAGAAAGATTTTACTTAATCTCTTCGAAACTTGTTATTTTTTGAACCATGTTTCCGTGAGAAAAATCGGTTTCTGTGGTTAAACGAAGATGACATGGATAAGTTAATTCTTTTAACTTATCATAAAGTGAAATATCAACATAGACATCTTCTGCCTTTTGCCCAACTCCTTCTTCTTGTAATTCTTTACGTTTAGAACCCTTGATAGTTTGTAAAATAAAAAGTTTTACAAAATCAGTTTCTTTGCCCTCTTTATTTTTTCCAAACGTACGGGTAACACCAATAACTTCAACTTCCATGATTTTATTTCCTCTTAATTGTTGATGAATAAACTTCCAATGGTTTTTAATTTGATGACTTATGCCAGACTTTAATCCCTCTTCTTCAAGTTTACGGCGAGCATTTCTGGCATACAAAATAAAATTCGTTTTTTTATCTTTTTCCTTACATAAATGAGAAAATCGATTATAAAGTTTTCTTAAATATATTTTTCCATTATCTTTTTTAGAATATGCAGCGAATCTTTTTGATCTTTTTATAAAATTAGTCAATTTAACGTAATATCTTGAAAGTGTTTGATTTTTTATAAAACAAGATTCACCATTAAACATCAAACCTAAATATTCCAATGGGGTAATTTTATTATCTTTTAGTGGAAGATTTTCAATTTTGTTGTTGCTGTATTTAAATAAAGATTCTTTTGTTTTCTCTTCATTTATTTTTAATAATAATTTAGATATTTCTTCTTGTATTTTTTGTTGAGAAACAACGAAATGGCTTTGTTCACATATCCATAAAATATCATCTGAATAACGTTGATAAAAAGCACCGATTTCTTTAGCATATTTAGTCATTTCTCTGTCAAAAGGTAACATATAAATATTTGAAAAAAGAGGACTTATAGAAGAACCCTGTGGTATTCCAAACTTTTCATCATTTTTCTTAATTAAATTATTTCCTCTGATTTTATTTCTAAATTCTTCACCATTTTCACAATAACAATGAATAGAACGTAATCGTCTTTTATTAAGACCTAATGTCGAGAGTAAATTTTCTTTATCAACCCATGAAAAAGTTGTAAGTGCTTTATAAATTTTAAAATAATCAAGTGGTAATTTAGCTACTTTTAGAACATCACATAATTGCTCTTTTAGAATTTTGTGATCAAGATTATCATAAAAACCTTTTATATCATAACAAATAGATATGAAATTACTCTGTTCATTTGTTTCACAAAGTTCTTTTAACTTTTTAAAAGCATCACACGCAAAATCAACATTAGATTTTTCTAATTTTCTATACGCAATAACGCTCTCATTACACCCTTCTTTTTCTAATAAAGCCTCATATTCTTCTCTTAATTTGTAAGTATAAAAAGAAAAGATATGTCCATCTAAATGACTTGCATAAGAAATATTTCTTTTTTTAAGTTCAGGTACTAATTTACCTTTTTTATTGTCGTCGGATTTTTCACGTTTATACTTAGATTTAATTAAACCAAAATGAATAAATGGATAAAAAGAATGTTTTTCTATATTTTTGGGATTTGAAACGTATTCTAAAACACGTTCATAAGAGCATTTTCTATCAAAATGAATTATAGATTTTGGCTTGAACCACTCAGGATCATCATTCATATAAACCTTACGGAGTGAAAAACACTGAGAGGAGAGAAAGATGAGGAGAGACAATAGGCAGCAGCACCTTACAACTTTCTCCCTCACTCTAACTTCACATTTCTGTGACAACGGCAGTCTGCGCTTCAACTTATAATTACATTACTGATATAACCGGAGGCTCACAAATGACGTGGATATGACATTTGACTTAACTCAAATTATGACAATGATCCTTCCAAACTAAATTTAGAAGCGAGATTATTCTACCAAAATGCTATAGAAAAAACAACTGTTTTAAGGCTAATCCTTCGTCGTTGGTTTTCATAAACGCTTCGCCGACTAAAAAGGCTTGAATGTCGGCATTTCTCATCAGAGCAACATCTTCTGAAGTTAAAATGCCGCTTTCAGTAACAATCAATCGATCATCAGAAACATATTTTTTTAATTCCAACGTTGTTTCTAATCGTGTTTCAAACGTGCGTAAATTGCGATTATTAATGCCAATCATTGGTAAGGGTAATTTTAGAGCACGTTCTAATTCAAGTTGATCATGAACTTCCACTAACACATCCATTTCTAGTTGCATTGCTAAATCTGCTAATTCTCGCATTTGATCATCATTTAATACCGCTGCAATCAATAAGATACAATCTGCACCCCACGATCTTGCCGCATAAACTTGATAAGAATCGATTAGAAAATCTTTGCATAATACGGGTAATTCGCAGGCATTTCTAGCTTGTTTCAAATAGGTTTCATGACCTTGAAAGAAATCTCGATCCGTCAACACCGACAAACATGCCGCACCATTTTGTTGATAATTCTTAGCAATATCAATAAGTTGAAAATTTTCTCTTAAAACACCTTTGCTCGGCGAGGCTTTTTTAATTTCTGCAATCACCGCTGGCAAACCTTTTTTTATTTTATTTTGTAATGCGGCAACAAATCCTCTTGTTTGAGAAATTTCTTTTATTTCCTCTAAAAGTTTCTCTAAAGGTTTCTTTTGTTTTGCATCGGCAACTTCCTCGTATTTACGAGCAACAATTTTCTTCAAAATATCTGGTGGATTATTCATACTTTCCTTATATAATTTTTTAAGCAGCAATTTGGTATTGTAATGAACGAGGATTATCTAACTGTTTGGAAGCATTGAGAATTTCAATGCCAACAATTTGTCCCATTTTGTCATAATCAAAAATCATATCGGGTTTTTCTTCATCACTTTCTTCAATAGGATGATCATTTAATAAAATTCTTAACACATCTACAACAGGATCATAGATTACTTGCATAACGAGATTCTCCAATATTTACTTATATTACTTGTACGATAGACAGTAATAACAACAGAGGGTTGCGTTTCATCAGAAACGATTGCACGAATCAAATAAATTTTTCCACCTTCAAATGTTACTTTAGATTGATAGGCTTTTGCTCCATTTTTCTCTAAAATAATTTGTTCAGGGTTTTCTAATACTTGTTCAAGAAATTCCAGAGGAATATCACGCCGTTTTATTTCTTCCTCTGCATGTTTAGACAAAACAAAATTCATGAGGTTTTCTTCGCACCAATTTTTTGTTCTGTACCTTTCACCAGATTAATGGCATTTTGTTTGTGTTTCCACATGAGCAATAAACTAATGATTGCAGTTGCAAATAAAAGGTATAAGTCTGAATTAAAGAAAAACATATAAAAAGGGGCGAGAAACGTTGTAATTAAAGCCGCTAATGATGAATAACGAAAAATCAGAGCAATAATTAACCAAGTTACTAACATTGTTAGAGCAGTTGTCCATGATAATGCTAAGAAAACACCAAAGCCCGTTGCAACGCCTTTGCCGCCTTTGAAATTAAAGAAAATCGGGAACAAATGCCCTAACACAGCCGCTGTTGCAACGCTTGCCCATACCCACGTTTCAGTGGTGAGAAACTGCGCTAATAAAACCGCTAATGTTCCTTTGAGCAAATCAAATAATAAAGTTAAAACAGCGGCAGTTTTGTTGCCTTGTCGTAAAACGTTGGTTGCGCCAGGGTTTCCAGAACCTAAGGTTCGTGGGTCTTCTAACCCCATGATTTTACAGACAATAATCGCGCTCGCAATCGAACCCAATAAATAAGCAACAATAATTAAAATAAGTGAAAGAAACATATTAAACTTCTTCTAACCAGTAGCTTTGAATGGCTTCAAGGATTTTCTCATTAGAACGATTAGGTTCGTCGTTAAATTCCTCTAATTCACAAACCCAGCGATGTAAATCTGGAAAGCTAATATAACGCGGATCAACGTCGGGATGTTTCTCAATTAAAGCGAGAGCAATATCGAGTGAATCTGTCCATTTCATTTGGGTTCTCCTGTTAACCATTCAAGGGTTTTAATTTCAACTGATACTGTGTGATCATTGGGTTCGGTGTGTTCTATTCTAATGGGTAGAAATTTTAAATCAACTGCACACCATAAACTACTGTATCGTTTAGGATTTTTCGCACGTCGAATAAATTTTAAGGTTTTAAATTTTCCTAACGCAGTTTCTATAATTTCTTCTTTTTCAAATTGAATCGTATAAGGTTTTATTTCGTCCTCATCGGCAATGACATAATGTTGGTCGCCTCTTTTATTTAAACCCAAATCTTGCATTAAAGAAATTTGAGAAAGTAAGAAATCAACTGTTCCGTTTTCTAAAGGTAATGTCCATTCTTTTTTGTTTTCAATACTAATGGCTTGATTGTTTTCCCAATTAAAAACCACTTTCTTATGTTTTTTGAGATTTTTTTTATTATCTAAATGTTTGTATTCGTATAACAACGGTTTGAGTTGAGTATTTTCGAATAAAAAATAGCTATTTTCCTCGATGGTATCTTCACGAAAAATGCTCACCACGCCAGTCGGTTTTGCAATGGTATGAAAGAAATAACTTCCATCAGGTTGTTTGGTTAAATTTCTTGTGCCTTCTGCAAGCGTTAAACCCATCGCAGAAACCGCGTATTTTGCTTTAAATAATGGGGGTTGCCAATTATCTGCAAAAGCACCATTTGAAATCAACATTAAGAATGAAATAAGATAAATTTTCATTGGGGTTTCTTCGAAATAGGTTTTTCATGAGTTGAAATGCTTTCTTCGCCTTCATCGATGTTACCTAAACTCAAACTCGCCATACATTCTGCCATAAATACACTTAAACGTTTTTCTGGGATTTTGGATTTCACAGCATATTGTGAGCAACGTTGTTCAGCAATTTTTTGTTTATCTTGCTTTAATTCATTGTTTTTATTAATATTTTGTTCTTCGGCTGCGAAAGAAGAAATACTAAAAAGCGTTAGGGCTAAAAATAACAGTTTCATATACTTTTCCTCTAAAGTTTAAGTAGTTGCTAAAAACACTGCGCGACGTGGACGTGGATAACCTTCAATGGTTTGATTGGGATTGTGCGGATTTAAGAAATCTCCTAAGGATTCAAACCACATCCAATCGGTGCGGCGTTGTTCTGCTAAAGTGACCGTTGAAATATCAACGCAACGCACATTTTGAAATCCACAACGCTTTAACCATATTTCCAACGTTGCAACACTCGGAATAAACCACACATTACGCATTTTTGCATAACGTTGCTCTGGCATTAAAACCCGTCCTTCCTCACCTTCGATAATCAAAGTTTCTAAGACTAATTCTCCGCCGTTTCTCAAACAACCTTTTAATTCTAACAAATGATCAATCGGCGAACGTCGATGATATAAAATACCCATTGAAAAAACGGTATCAAAGGCTTTTAAATCGGGCGGGACGGCTTCAATCCCTAATGGTAGCACGGTGAGAGGAAAATCGCCTAAAAAATGCTTAACTGCATGAAATTGCACAACATTTATTAAAGTCGGATCAATGCCAACAACGAGTTTCGCGCCCGCGCCGACCATTCGCCACGCATAATAGCCATTTCCACAACCGACATCTAAAATTACTTTATCTTTCAAAGAGATATGTTTTTTAATCCGCGCCCATTTCAAATCAGATCGCCATTCAGTGTCGATGTGAACGTTGTGGATTTGAAAGCCGCCTTTTCGCCAAGGATGCAGTTGTTTTAAAATTTCTTTTAGATCATCAAGTTGTGAGCCTTGAACGGTGACAACGGGCGCATTTAAATCGATATGTAAAATTTCTAAAGTCGGTAAATTTTCTAATAAAAATAACCACTTATTCCAATCGCCATGTTTTTGAGGATCGAGCGCGGCATCGACTTGGGCGGGCAACGTTTCCAACCAAGGGGCGGCGAGGGTGTTCGCAAGTTGTTGATAAAAAAAGCTATAATCCATAAAAAAACCCTCTCGGGTTCATGAGAGGGCATCCGATCCAATTGTGAAAGGTTAGTTTTCCGTTGTTAATGCAGCAGTAAGTGCTTGTTCTGGTTGTTGTTCTGCTTGAACGGACTGCGCTGGGTTGTTACACACACAGGGTGGATTTGCGCAAAGCGTCGCAACAGCTAGCAATTGCCCGTTACCATTACCGAACGGAGGGCTATTTCTATTTTTGGGATGATTGCGATAACGTTGTGAATACACGGCTTTACGGTGTGCCGAGCTGCCATGAAACATTTGGTATCCTACGACTTCACCTGTTTCATTATGCTGTACAGAAGTGACTATCCCAATGTGCCGAGTGTTATTGACAACGCCTTGATAACCAACGTTTTTATAACGTTTTTTCTGTCCACCAAAAAAGACGACCGCGCCTGGCTGTAAAATCTCAGGGGCTTGTAAAAGGACGTTATTCATCGGGGTTAGCGTGCCGTGATTGGCGTACCAAGCGGCGAGTTGACGCGATGAACGGACTTTGGTGGGGGGAATCAGCAAATTGGGACAAGCGTCTTCCATCGTTTGGACGACACGGTGGAAAATACCAGAACAATCTCGAAACGCACCACCATTCGCACTGTATTTCACGCCATACAATTGATTAGCGATACCGATCGTGAGGGGTTCTAAATTACTACTCGCAGTTGCCTGCGGCGCGGGGGTAGATGTCGAGGTTTCAACTTGGGCACAGCCACCTAGTAATAATGTTGTAGCCACCAAAATTAAACCAAACCGTTGCATGACGTGGGCGAAAAGTGGGTTCGTTGTGGGGCGAGAGACAAGGGCGGTCAAAGACATCGTCGTTGTTTCAGGCATTCAAAAGTTCTCCTTCGTAAAAGTTAAAAGTACCCACATCATAACACAAAAATTTACAATACTTCATAGCCCGCAGCGGTAATCTGCGTTTTAATGGCGGGCAAACGATTTTGATCCGACAAATCAAATCCGACGCTTTTAGTCGACAAATCAACTTGCACATTTGACGTTCCTTCGACGGCTTCGATGGCTTTTTTCACATTGCCCGCGCAGTGCATACACGTCATGCCTTCCACGTTTAATGTCACACGACCACTCATTTGGATTACCTTTGATCTAAAAAAGAAAACGCTAATATAGTACCAGATCAACATTGCCGTCAAACTAATCGTCCCTGTCCATTTTAGAAAATCTGGAATAAAATCATGTTGATGGACGTGAATAATCGACGGCAAACCGTAATGTTCGGTTAAAATGTTTAAAAGCCCGCCTAAAATTAAACTCACCACACAAATCGATAACAAATAAATCAAAGCCGCTGATTTTCCGACGATTTTTGGGACGATTGCCAACGTCATCGCATTCGTCGCGGGACCCGCCAATAAAAACACCAACGCCGCGCCCGGAGATAGCCCTTTCATAATCAACGCCGCCGCAATCGGGGTCGATGCCGACGCGCAAACGTACAACGGCACGCCAATCGCCATCATGATCAACATCGACGTTAAATTACTTCCAAATGTTGAACTTTCTAAAAAACCTTGTGGAATCAATGCACTAATAATTCCTGCGATAATAATTCCTAAAATCAAAGTATTCGCAATCGGTCCTAACAATTCATATTCGAGATAATTGGGCAACGTTTTCAAACGCATTAATGCAGTATCTTTTTGATTTTCTTCAATTTTATTGATTTGAACTTCGGGATCGCGTCGACTCACCCAATTCACCAACAAACCCGCCACTAATGCGGTAATTAACGCGGCGACAATCCGAAATAGCGCAAACACCCATCCTAAAAGCGAATAAGTGATCAAAAACGAATCCGCACCGATTTGAGGCGTTGAAATCAAAAACGAAACCGTTGCGCCGCGAGAAGCCCCACTATTTCTCAACGATGCGGCAACGGGTACAACTCCGCACGAACAAATCGGCAACGGAATCCCAAACAACGTGGCTTTCAACACTGAACCCGTTGAATCTTTTCCCAAATGTTTGCGCACCCACGCTTCAGGAAACAAAACGTGCAATCCCGCCGCGATCAACAATCCAAACACCAAATACACCGCCATTTCATGATAAAACGCGACCGTTTCATAACCAATTTGCATTAAAGTTTCAAACATCATTCAGCTCCTATTTTAGATAGGTTTAATTTTATCTCAAATCTCAAAATTTAGTTGAAAATATTTTTTTAATTAAATCAAGAAATCGCATAATTTTCCTCTCATCAAGAAGAGTTTTATCCAAACGAATAAAAACACTATCTTCATTGCTTGCAATAGAAATTGTTTTCATAATTGTTTTCTCGATATTTTTATCCAAAAGATGATGCGGTTCTCACCGCATTTTACATAGTTTATTTGAACGGGTTAATGATAACGATTTTTTGTTCAATAATTTGTTGGTGTTGCATATCTTCTGAATAAAGTATTTCACAGTTATTTTCCAAAGCAGTTGCAATAATTAAACTATCATAATAAGAATAATGGTAATTTTCCATGATAATTAATGCTTGTGTTATTGCTGACGGTTGAACGATAGCTATTTGAAAATTATCTTGTATTTCAACCACCGCATTAATAATTGCTCTGCACTCTAATTTAAACTTTTTACGCAACACGTTGCTCATTTCACTTAAAACTTGAGTGCTAATCCAACGATTTTTAGTTGTTTGAATATGTTTAATAACGCATTGCTGTTTGTCTCGCTCATCAACAGAATACACATAAATTAGCATATTTGTATCAAAAAATACCTTATCGTTCATTTGCTTGTTCTCGATTGAAACGATAATTTTTTGTTTGAAGGGTAATTGCACTAAATTTTAATGCTTGTTGAGTATTTATTTGTTCTTCAGGTTCTAATAAAATAACCCGCACGTTTTTTCCCAGCCATGTTCTGTATTGACTTGGTACTTTTAAAACCCCATCACAGATTTGTGCATCAAATTCAATTGCATTCATTACATTACTCCTTTTCAGGTAAAAAGAAATGATGCAGTTTTCACCGCATCTTACGGGTTGTAGTCGGTTATTTTGCATAATGCTTCCAGCACGCTTTTTGAGCTCTATTTACCGTTCTATAAAGTCTAGTTGCTTTTTTATTTTCATGTAACCATTCATTCCAACCTTCTCCTGGTTGCCCCGTATCTTTTCGAACCACAATGGAATTTAAAGGTGGCAAATTGTTTATCACATCAGTATTTGAAATATTGACAATCCATTCTACCACTTCATTGGCATATTTTTGCCCCCATACTTTTTCTGGATATATCTTTAGCCAAAGTTCCTTATATGCAATTTTCTTGGGATGATGGGTTTTTATTTTTCCTTTAGCCACATCAATCAATATTTCTTTAACTTTTATCTCTTTTTCAGACAACATTACGCCTCTCCTTAATAAAAATAAGTTTAATAAAAAAACGGGCATAATTTTAACATATTGAAAACTTAATATCAAACATACGTTTTTTAAATCTTCAATAAATTATTCAATGAATACAGATCGTTAAGTGCATCTTGGAAGAAGCGTTGGGTGGAGAGGATGGGTTTGTTGGTGAAATCAGTTTCTTCTAACCACCAATAATCCCAATCGGTTTGTAATTCGTGAGCAAAAACTTGTTTTAAACGTTGATCTTTTGAACGATAAGGTGCGTCGTAAATCGCCGTAAATTGATTTAAATAAAAAGATAATTGAGTCGTGGTTTCTAACCAAGTAACTCCCGTTCTTAAATCATAAACCCATAACGATTTCTCATTTTTATTTGATAAGCCCGTAGGTTGGGGTGCAAACCCCAACAACAAAATGTTGGATTTACAGTCCAACTTACGAAGTGTTTTATGTAATGTCGCTATATAAAAACCTGATAGATTTCAAAAGTCTGTCAGGTTTTTTAGTGAGAATTTTTACGATTTATTTGTTCTTCAGGTTCTAATAAAATAACCCGCACGCTTTTTCCCAGCCATGTTTTGTATTGACTTGGTACTTTTAAAACCCCATCACCGATTTGTGCCTCAAATTCAATTGCATTCATTACTTTAATTCCTTTTCAAGTAAAAAAATGATGCGGTTTTCACCACATCTTACGGGTTAAGTTTTTTATTGAACACTATTTCTTGAAAATGCCATTGCTTGACGACTAATTTCCTCACCTGTTAATTCTGTAAAAAGCGTTTGTCGCCATGCTGTATAATCAAATTTCTCACGTTGTACTAATGCAATAAAGCGTTCGGTTTCTACTAAGCCAAGATGTTGATTTAAGAACTGAAGAGCTTGCATTTTTAATTCGGTGTCGGTTCTCATAAAAGGTTTTCCTGTTGAATAACAAAATCAATGGGGCTAAGTATTTTAATATCTGAAATATAAAAGGCTTTTTTAAGAATCCCTTTATCGACAGTTAAAAAATAGTCACATTTTAAAGCAATTGCACACGCAATGTGTAAAGCATCTAAGGATTTTAATCCGTAATTTATGATTTGTTTCATATTGATTAAAATTTCAGGTGTTTCTAATGTAAATGAATCGGCAAGTATTTTCCATGCTTCGGTTTCTAAACGTATCGTTAATGATGTTTGATCGTCAAATGGTCTATTAAAACAACAATTATCCAAATATACTCTCATTTTTTATTTCCATTTATTATCAAATAAATTAACCGCTTATAAAAAAGAAATGATGCAGTTTTCACCGCATCTTGCGGGTTAGGCATCAGCTTTTTTAAAACGGGTGACTAATCTACTAAAGAAACCATTCAATACATAGAGAATACCAAATCCAAATCCAGTTCCTACAGCTAATCCTACAACAAAACCCAAAGAGAAATCAGGGGTGGATTTCTATAGGTGAGAGGTCGTGAAGGGATTGGACAATGCGGACGGTTTCTATAGAAACTTTGCACACGCGACAAAGCAAATCGATAACGTGTTCTTTGTGGTCAGTAAATTTGTAGGTATTGAAATTTTGAGCAATCGTGGCATCTTTAGGGGTTTTTTCTTTGTATTGATCTAAAACCCATTCTAATGCGCTGCGATTTCCCAATTTGTAATCCCATGCTTCATTTGGAATGCCACTTAATTGCGTATTGTCATCTAAGATAATTACGCCATTTGCTTTGTCAGCTTTTAATTTAACTTTGGGGATTTTTGCTTTATCGGAGTCGATGCGTTTCAACGGATATTGTTCAACACTTTCATAATTCAAATGCAAATCCATTAATTCTTTACCAAACTTAGCCCATTGTTCAAAATTTTCATACAAAGGAATTCGAGGAAATTCCCGTTTTAAGTTTTGTTCATATTTCTCACGATAGTTTGGATCATGCAATACCGCATACACATAATTAAAAATCTGTTCTTTTGTAATTTCTATTTGATAATGCTCTCTAAATAGTTCTAATGCCCAATTTGTAATATTTTCTTGTGGGTTGCCTTCTTTATCGTAAATATAGAAAGGTAGGCAAACAGAATCTCCATTAAAATGTAAATCAACTATTGAATTAACTATAATATTATTAAATGGTTGTAATTCTCCATTATTAAAAACGATAAAACTATTTTCATTAGATAATATTTGATTAAATTCTCCTTTTATATCAATTGGCGTATATCCATAATACAAATAGTTTTTTACAAAAGGTCGATAAAGACAATTTGTAATATCTGTTATTTTAAAAGAGTCTTTTTTATGTTTTCTCAATTTATCTCTCTTTATCATTTTACTCCATTTTATAAAATTTCTTTCATGCAAAAAATTATCAACGACAGGATTTGATTCCTCTTTTATATCTTTATAATTATGCTGTTCTTTCCATTTTATCCAACGTTCAACTTCTTTGTTATATTCTTCAAAGAAAAATTGCATTTTTTCAATTAAATATTCTTTTGAAAAATCATAAACCCACTCATCTCTATTTGTGGAAACTCCATTAGAAAATAATTTAAAAATAGCGTGTTGATTTTTCCCTAATTTAGTTTGTTTATCACAAACGGGAATTAAGGTTTCAAAATCGTTATCTGTTTGATTTATCCAATTATTTTTATTATCGGGAATAATGTGTTCAAATTCTAATTCTTTAAAAGATAAAGAATTAAGCAAAGAAAGTTTCTGTTGCTTATTTTTGCAATTCTCTGCCCGATAATAATAAATCTTTGCGTTTTTCATCTTAATAACTCGGAATAAAGAATTTCTTTAGTTTTAATTGTTCAATAAGTTCAAGGTGATTTTCAATAAAACCTTTTGTTTGAGCTACTTTTAAAAAGGTTAAAGTTGAAGCGGTTTTAAATCCTAATTCTTTAGCCTCATTATAGGCTTTTCGATCATCAATTAAAATAATATTTGCTTGCATATCTAGTGCTAAAGATAAAACACTATTTTCTCCCAAGTCTAGCTTACGTTTAAAATTATAATTAATATTTTCTATTGTTATAATTTCAATGAATAAATTACAAGCAGAATTAAGATGTTGCATTTCTTTATTTGTGCAGCCATAAATTAATTCTTCATAAACAATTTTAGGAATTACTATCTTTCCAAAAACTTGTTTTAATAAAATTAATTTTTCTAATTTAAGTAATGCAATGAGAGGACTGGTATTAGAAATAACAATCATTAGTTTAATAACTCAATTAAATCATGATATTGCTCATTTAATTCGTGTTTATTGAGCGCATCAATTGAAATACCACGACTCCATAATAATTCTACAAATTCACGATAAGAGATGTTAAGCGCATCGGCACTTTGTTTTAAAGAAAGTTTCCCGTTTGTATATTCCCAAATAATAAAACTTTGTTTTATATCTTGAATTAAATTAGGAATATTTTGTTGATAAGATTCCAAAACAATATCAGGTAAATCAAAACTAATTGTAGTCATTTTAATCTCCTTTCTTTTTAACTAGAAATAAAATTGCCACGCCAATTGTAATCCCAAACACGTTATCGTTGCTATCAGTATTCAAACGCATATCACCACCTAAATCAATAATATAAGTAAAATCAAACTCTTTCTCTATACATTTACGAAACCCATCATCTTGTTTCTTGTCAATAAAGCTGCGATTAATAATAAAACAAATAATCCCATTTTCACTAATACGGTCGCTTGCCCATCGAATAAAACGTTTATACATATCATATTGCTTTGTTTTTTGAGCGGTACTTTTTTCTATGTAAGTTTCTTTTATTCGTTTGTCAATTTCTTTATATTCACGATTTTTATTATTATCGTTCTCATTTTGTTGGTTAGCATTATAAGGAGGATTGCCAATAATCACGCTAATTTGTTGCTCATTTTGAGTTTTAATGCGGGCGGTGTTTTCAACACTTAATCCAAATAATTCAGTATTACTTCCTTTAAAATTAAAACCCGTATTATCAAGTGTATCAACCCAACAAAGATTATTAAATTCAGCATACTCGCCAATCTTTTGTTGATAGGTATATTCGATGTTTAGGTTTGCTATGTAATAAGGCAATAAACCTAATTCATTACAAAAAATATCTTGATTAAATTTTTTCTCTAAATCTTTAGGCGGTAAGTAATCAATTAATTCACAAATATACGTTCCAGTTCCAACGCAAGGATCAAGGATTTTAACACCTTTGTGAGCTAAAGTTTTCTTAAAATGTTTCTCTAATAAATAATCAACGCTTTCAATTTGAAATTTAACGATTTCATTTGGGGTATAAACAATGCCCATTCTATCGGCGGCTTTGGGATTATAGATTTTGTAGAAATCCTCATAAAAGGCTTTCAGAAAGGCTTGTTTTTCGTGGTGATCAATAATGCTTGCAGCGCGTCTTTTTATCGCAGCATAGTAAGTTTGCACTTTGGAAAGGGTATCTTTTTTAGTCTTACCTTTAAAGAAAGTTTCTTCTAATTTATAAAGTTCTTTTGCAATGTTATTGTCACGGTGAAAATCTGCATTATCAAAAATACTATTAAAAATTTCTTCAGTTAAAATATGTTGCAAAAGCATTTCATTAATATCGTTAATTGAAATATTAGGATTAATACTTTTCTCACAAATATTAAGAAAATGTAGGCGGGCTTTTTTAAATTGGGGATTATTAGTTTCTGCGAGTGTAATTTCTTTATTGATGGTTTCTAAAATATCGGGAAGAGTAAATTTAAAGTTTTCAACGGCATCATAAAATTCTTTGACCTCTTTAGATTTGAAACTCACAAATTGAGTTAAGAGTTTATCCAAATCCTCTTTATTATCTAAAGGAGTTTCAAGGCAAGGTTCACCGTTTTGAAATAAAACAGCTTTTTGATTATCTTGAAACAAAGTATTGCTTAAAGGATAACCTGCATTTCTTTTATTGGTAATTTCTTTGTCAAGATCAACGTTTGCTTTGGATTCCCAAAAACCTAAATCGACTAAGATATTGCTTAAAGTCCCATCGGGTCTTATATTTTTACCTTGTTGATTTTTAATGGTTTTTTCTTGAATTAATAATAAGTTTTTATCTTTACAATAGCTATTAATAAGGATAGCAAACTCATTTTTAATTGCTTGCTCATGATTTACCCTACTAAAAAGGAAAATTTTATGAACGTTGTTATGATATTCGTTAATGGCTTGAATCGACATAAGATGCTTTTTAGAATTGTAAGTTAAAAAGATAAGAGGTTTATTTTAACGCTTTCGAGAGATAACTGCGTAAAAAAATTGGGGGTAGTGATCAAATTGAGATGCTAATTAAACCTATAATTTACTGAAAATAAACACAAAATATGTAAAATTATTTCTTGCTTTTGATCACTACCTTTGAATTTTATGCAGGAACGCGACTATATCCCGAACTCAGGTTAATGACGCTGTCACTCATGTTTTTTCCTCCTGCTAAAAGCGGATAAAATAAACGATTTTTGAATTGCCTATAATAAAAAAGCTATCCCACAGAATGAATCGCTTATAATAGTGGAAGATTTTATTTTGTGGTGTGCAAAATAAAGAACGTACATTTAATTGAGTTAGAGCAATGATTTTAAAAAACGATAGATTTTTGAGAGCGTTAAAACGCCAACCCGTTGATTATACACCAATTTGGTTAATGCGTCAGGCGGGACGTTATTTGCCAGAATATCGAGCAACCCGTGCAAAAGCGGGTAATTTCATGAATTTGTGCCAAAACCCTGAATTGGCTTGCGAAGTGACTTTGCAACCTTTGGAACGCTTTGATTTGGACGCGGCGATTTTGTTTTCAGATATTTTAACAGTGCCCGATGCGATGGGTTTGGGGTTGTATTTTAGCGAAGGCGAAGGTCCTCTTTTTAAACAACCCATCAAAAATATTCAAGATATTCAAAAACTTGTAATTCCTGATCCCGAAGGCGAATTGAAATATGTCATGGACGCTGTGCGGTTAATTCGACGTGAATTAAATGGGCGTGTGCCGTTGATTGGTTTTTCGGGAAGCCCTTGGACATTGGCGACGTACATGGTCGAAGGTGGAAGTACCAAAACTTTCAGTAAAATCAAAGCCTTAATTTATAACGAACCTGCCGCAGCACATCAACTCCTTGATATTTTAGCAAAATCCGTAAGTGCTTATTTAAACGCACAAATTTCCGCTGGCGCGCAAGCCGTGATGATTTTTGACACTTGGGGCGGCGTGTTGACTAAAAAAGATTATTTAGATTTTTCATTGAGTTATATGCAGCAAATTGTCGACACTTTACCCAAAAACGATGTGCCAGTGATTTTATTCACCAAAGGTGGCGGATCGTGGCTTGAGGAAATGTCGCTAAGTGGTTGTTCTGCTTTGGGTTTGGATTGGCAAACAGGCTTGGGCGACGCGAGAAAACGAGTCGGAAATCAAGTCGCGTTGCAAGGCAATCTCGATCCGTCAATGTTATACGCCAATCCCGATAAAATTCGTTTGGAAGTGGCTGATTTATTGAGAGATTTTGGTCATGGCAACGGTCATATTTTTAATTTAGGACATGGCATTCACCCCGAAATCAATCCAGATCATGTGAAAGCGCTGGTCGATGCGGTTCACGAATTAAGTCGTCCTTATCATGCAAACGCTTGAAAAATCAACGCTTTATGTGGTGGCAACGCCATTAGGAAATTTAGGGGATTTTAGTCCGCGTGCGATTGAAACCCTTAAAAATGTGGATGTAATCGCCGCCGAAGACACTCGCCATTCGCGTCCGTTGTTGCAATATTTTGGGATCGCTACCCCATTGATTTCATTGCATTCTCACAACGAACGGGAACAAGGTGAACACGTTATTTCGCGCTTAAAAAACGGAGAAAGTGTCGGGTTAATTAGCGACGCGGGCACGCCGTTAATTAGCGATCCGGGTGCAAAACTTTTAGAAATGGTGCACGCTAACCATTTGAATGTCAAAGCAATTCCGGGAGCGAGTGCGATTATCTCCGCGTTATCGATTGCGGGATTTCCAGCGGATCAGTTTGTTTTTGAAGGATTTTTGCCGTCGAAACCCTCGACCCGTCGTGCGCATTTAGAAACTTTAATTAAAGAAACTCGAACGCAAGTATTTTACGAAGCACCGCATCGAATTTTAGAAACGATTGAAGATTTTATTGCAATTTTTGGAGAAACTCGACGCGGTGCATTAGTGAAAGAGATTTCAAAAATTTATGAAACTTGCTTAAATCGTTCTTTAATTGAATTAAAACAATGGTTAAAACAAGATCATGCTCATCAGAAAGGCGAATTTGTGATTATTTTAGGTGGTTTTATTAAAGAACAAACCGCAGAGGAAATTTCAAATGAAGCCGAGCATATTTTAAAAATTTTATGTAAATCTTTACCCATTAAAGAAGCCGCTCGTTTAACCGCTGAAATAACCCATTTACCTAAAAACAAATTATATGCGCACGCTTTAACTTTTTCAAAAGGAACTTGAGAAATGAACCCATTATTAAATTTAGCTGATTTTCCTGCTTTTAATAAAATCCTTCCCGAACATATTGAACCTGCGATTGCACAGATTTTAACTGAAAACAGAGAAACGATAAAACAACTTGAACAATTAGAAACCCCAACCTTTGAAAATTTTGTGCAAGTGTTAGAAGATTTAGAGGATCGTTTAGAAACAACGTGGTCAATTGTTTCTCATTTGCATAATGTTGCGGATAATGATGAATTAAGAGCCGCGTACAATGCAGGTTTGCCATTGATTTCTGCCTATCATAGCGAAAATGGACAAAATCAAAGTCTTTTTAAGCATTATCAAACACTCAAAAATAGCGATCTTTATTCAAATTTCAACCAAACTCAAAAACAAATTATCGATAATGAATTAAAAGAATTTCATTTGTCGGGCGTGGATTTGTCTGATGATAAAAAAGACCAATTTAAAACTATTAAAAAAGAGCTTTCTCAATTATCTTCACAGTTTGGACAACATCTTTTAGATGCAACGCACGCATGGCAGAAACATATTGTAGAAGAAAATTTATTAGAAGGCTTGCCAGAATCAACGAAATCAACTGCAAAACAAACTGCTCAAGAAAAAGGTTTAGAAGGGTGGATTTTAACGTTAGATATGCCGTGTTATTTATCGGTAATGAATTATGCAAAAGATCAACATCTTCGTGAAGAAATATATCGAGGATTTGTGACGCGAGCCTCTGAATTAGGCGATGAAAAATTTGATAATTCAACCGTGATGTTTGAAATCATGAATTTACGCCAGCAAATGGCTAAGCTATTGAATTTTAAGCATTATTCTGATTATTCATTGGCAAAAAAAATGGCGGAATCGCCAGAACAAGTGATTGAATTTTTATTAGATTTAGCGAAACGGGCAAAACCTTTTGCAGAACGTGATTTGTATGAATTAAAAGGGTTTGCAAAAACTGAATACGGAATTGCAGAATTAAATGCGTGGGATATTCCTTATTATTCAGAACGTTTGAAAGAATATCGTTATTCGGTTTCTCAAGAAATTTTACGCCCTTATTTTCCATTGCCAAAAGTATTGCAAGGTTTATTTCAAATTATCGAGAAACTCTTTAAAATTTCTATCCAAAAACGTGAGCATTTGGAATTATGGCATGAAAATGCAGAATGTTATGAAATAACCAACAAAAACAATGAGATCATTGGTCAATTTTATTTCGATCCGTATGTAAGAAAAGGCAAACGCGGTGGCGCATGGATGGGAGGCTTTCGTCCGCGTAAAATTCGTGATTCTAAAATACAAAAACCAGCTGCATTTGTGGTATGTAATTTTGCTCAACCGATTGGAGAAACGCCGTCGCTTTTAACGCATCAAGAAGTGACGACTTTATTTCATGAGTTTGGTCACGCATTACATCATTTGTTAACAGAAATAGAAGAACCAGCGGTTTCTGGCGTAAATGGTGTCGCGTGGGATGCGGTAGAATTGCCGAGTCAAATGCTTGAGAATTGGGCGTGGGAAAAAGAAGCCTTAGATTTATTTGCGCAACATTATCAAACGGGTGAGCAACTTTCTGAAGAACTCTTTAATAAAATGCAAGCCGCTAAAAACTTTCAAACGGGTTTGTTTATGTTAAGACAAGTTGAATTTGCACTATTTGATTTTAGGTTACATTGTGAATTTAATAATCAAACAAATATCCAACAACTTTTAAATGAAGTTCGAGAACAAGTAGCAGTGATTATTCCTCCCGACTTTAATCGATTTCAACATAGTTTTGGACATATCTTTTCAGGAGGATATGCGGCGGGTTATTATAGTTACAAATGGGCGGAAGTGTTATCGGCAGATGCGTTTTCTCTATTTGAGGAAAAGGGGATTTTTGATCGAGAAACGGGTTTGAAATTTAGAGAACATATTTTAGCAAAAGGTGGTTCACAATCTCCAATGATTTTATTTAAGAATTTTCGAGGTCGTGAACCTAAAATAGACGCTTTATTAAAACATTGTGGAATGAGATAGAATAAGCGCTCGCGTTGCTTTATGGGGGACAAAAGATGCGCAAATGGCTTTTATTATTAAGTCTTTGTTTTATATTAACTATTAGCATTTATAGTTTTTGGATATTGCAACGAAGTGGCGGCATGGCGTTGACTTTTGCGATTACTAAACATCTTCCCAAGCCTCTTTTGGAAGCCCCCGATAAAATCAGCGTCATGACCTTTAATGTTGCTATGAAATCTCGACATTTCTACGAAGCGTGGTTTTTTAAAGGTTTTTTTCCTTCATTTATTAAAGAACATCTTAATCAAGTTGCAAACATTATTCATGAAGAAAAGCCCGATATTGTGGTTTTAACTGAAATGCCACAACAAATGCTTCCTTTTGAAGAAAGATTGGTTGCTTATTTAGCCGACAAAAGCGGAATGTACTCATGGGTTTTTAATGAAAATGACGATAAAGTGATTGGTTTTGTTCGTTATATTGGAGGAAATGCCATTTTATCTCGTTATCCGTTGCAATGTAATCCTCAACCCCCAAATGGTTTGCCGTCACCTTTAGCAACTTTAAATCTACCTTCGGGTTTAATTTGGGTTGCGGGCGTGCATAATGATCATAAGAATTGGCAAATCAATTTAAATCAAACCACTCAAATTATTGGCGAGCTAGGCAATCATCCGAGTATTTTAGCGGGAGATTTCAATGTGCCACCCGAATCGCCGTCAATTCGTTTTTTAGAAGCTAGCAAACTGTTTAGCGGCGAATTTCACGGACCGCCCACCTCGCCCCTTTTCGACAATCCGCCCGTCGTCAATGATTATATTTTTGCCCCAAATACTTGGTCGCTCATCGATCATCGTGTGATCGCCAATAAAACTTCCGATCACAAAGCCGTCGTGTCAGTTTTTAAGATTAAAAGTTGACTTTTTTATAAAAGAAGCATACTGTAAGCACAGACTTTAGAATTAGTCTACTTTAACCCACTTTACATAGGAGAAATCTGATGGCAACTCTAAAAGGTAGTAAAACCGAAGAAAACCTCAAAGCCGCATTTGCGGGCGAATCTCAGGCAAATCGCCGTTACCTCTATTTCGCAGCCAAAGCCGACGTGGAAGGTTATAATGACGTGTCAACCGTCTTTCGTTCAACCGCCGAAGGCGAAACGGGTCACGCGCACGGTCATTTAGAATATTTGGAAGCCGTTGGCGATCCCGCAACTGGCTTGCCAATCGGTCCAACCGCCGACAATTTACGCGCTTCCATCGCTGGCGAAACCCACGAATACACCGATATGTATCCCGGCATGGCGAAAGCCGCTCGTGAAGAAGGTTTCGATGAAATCGCTGATTGGTTTGAAACCTTAGCAAAAGCTGAACGTTCTCACGCAAATCGTTTCCAAAAAGCCTTAGATGCTTTAGCTTAATTTTTTGTTTTGTTCCCATGAGCTGTCGTGGGAACAAATCAGGAGAACATCATGCAAGCGATTGAATTTGAAACTTGTTTAGATAATGGGCTAATTCATTTGCCTCTTTCTTATCAAGATTGGCAGCAAGGAAAAACGGTTAAAGTTATTATTTTAGGTGCGGATGAAATACCAAATAAAATACCTCAAGATATTAATTGCTATGCTGGAACAATTTCTTTAACACAAGACCCCTTAGAATTTCAAAAGATGATTAGAGATGAATGGGCATGAACATTGTTTTAGATACCAATGCAGTGCTTTATTTCATGGCAGGTCGTTTAATTGAACCTTTACCACAAGCGAATTTATGTATCTCTGTTATTACAGAAATTGAATTACTTTCTTATCCAATGTTGAAATCAGAAGACGAGAAACAAATTCGCCAATTATTTAACAATATTACAATTATTGATCTAAATAATTCAATTAAAGAAAGTGCAATTCATTTTCGACGCAATTATCGTTTAAAATTACCTGACGCACTCATTATAGCCACAGCCCACTTTTTAAACGCTAGATTTTTTACAAATGATGTTAAATTGTTGAATATAAAAGAAATACTGTCTGTTTCTTTAGCATTAAAAAACGAATTACCTTAAACTGGAGGATAGCAAATGTATCAAGAAAGTATTGTTTTATTAAATAAAGCGGTTGGTGGAGAACTTTCTGCCGTTCATCAATATATGTATTTTCATTTTCAATGCGACGATCAAGGTTATGATTTGTTAGCCGCATTATTTAAACAAACCGCGATTCAAGAAATGTTACATATTGAGAAAATTGCTGAAAGAATTTTATTTCTCAAAGGCGACATTGAAATGGCAGCCACTGATCCTGTTCACAAAATTCATGACGTTAAAGAAATGTTGGCGGTTGCTCAACGATTAGAAGAACAAAGCATTAAGGATTATAATAATTGGGCAGTTGCGTGTTCAAATCATGCGGATTCGATGACTAAAAAGCTCTTTGAAGAATTAGTAATGGACGAAGAACGTCATTATAATCAATATGATAACGAATTAGGAAACATTAGTAAATTTGGTAATGAATATTTAGCGTTGCAATCCATTGAACGGAGCAAAACGGTTTCATTAGCTCCTGCCAATCCTAATCCAAGGAAACCTTAGGAGGTTGTTATGGCTCGCGAAGGTAATTTAGAAGCACCCACTCGCCATGCGATTGATTGGAAAAATCCCGATTTCTACAATGAAGAATTATTAACTAAAGAACTTGAGAGAGTTTTTGAGATTTGTCATGGTTGTCGACGCTGTTTTAATTTATGCGAAGCCTTTCCAAAACTCTTTGATTTAATTGACGAAACGCATGATGTAGAATTACACAGCGTTGATAAGAAACATTACGGTCAAGTCGTTGATCATTGCTATTTGTGCGATATGTGTTATATGACCAAATGTCCGTATGTGCCGCCGCATGAATGGGCATTAGATTTTCCTCATTTGATGTTGAGAGCAAAAGCAGTTAAATTCAAACAAGGTCATACCAAATTACGCGATAAGATTTTAACTTCAACGGATATGATGGGAAGTTTCTTAGGCATTCCAATCATTTCTCAGATTTCAAATGCCGTTAATAAAATTAAACCGATTCGCCAAATCAATGAGAAACTTTTAGGGATTAGTGCGGATGCGATTTTGCCTGAGTTTCATAGCAATAATTTGAGAAAACGTGAAAATAATTTCAATCATATTTCTAGTTCACCGATTCCAACCGATCAAACAACCGGTAAAGTAGCGTTATTTGTGACTTGTTATGGAAATCGTAATGAACCAGAAATGGCAGAAGACTTAATGAAAGTCTTTGAATATAATGGTATTCCCGTTAAATTAACGCCAAAAGAAAAATGTTGTGGAATGCCTAAACTAGAAGTTGGTGATTTAGAAAGCGTTAAAGAATCAAAAGAGTTTAACATTCCGATTTTATCGAAGTTAATTGACGAAGGATTTGATATTGTTGCACCGATTCCTTCTTGTGCGTTAATGTTCAAACAAGAATTACCGTTACTTTTCCCCAATGATCCAGAGGTTGCAAAAGTTCAACAAAAGATGTTTGATCCGTTTGAATATTTGATATTGCGACATAAAGCGGGTTTATTGAAAACCGATTTCAAAAACTCGTTAGGAAAAGTGTCGTATCATGTGCCTTGTCATTTACGGGTTCAAAACATTGGATTAAAAACCAAAGAAATGTTGCAACTTATTCCAAATACTCAAGTCGATGTGATTGAACGTTGCTCTGGTCATGATGGAACGTATGCAGTGCGCGCAGAAACCCATCAAGCCTCGATGAAAATTGCGAAACACGTTGTTAATAAAGTAAAATCTTTTGATCCAGATTATTACGGAAGTGATTGTCCAATGGCAGGTCATCAAATTGAAAATGGTTTGAAAAATGGTAAGCAACCATTGCATCCATTTAGCTTATTATGTATCGCGTATGGTTTGAGAGAAAAATAGAGAACAGTCATGAGCAAATTAACTCGTCAAGACTTAATGAGTTTGGAAAAATATGCTGAGAAAAGAGCGGCATTTCGCCAACAAGTCATGGCGCACAAAAAACAGCGTTGCGTGATGTTAGGAAATCATTTGACGCTGTATTTTGAAGATCGCCTAACGATTCAATATCAAATTCAAGAAATGTTGCGGATTGAAAAAATATTTGAAAAAGCCGCAATTGAAGAAGAATTGGCTGCTTATAATCCATTAATTCCTGATGGAACAAATTGGAAAGCAACTATGATGATTGAGTTCACTGATATTGAGGAACGTCGTCAAGCCTTAGCTCAAATGATTGATATTGAGCAACGCATTTGGACGCAGATAAGAAATTGTGAGAAAATATTTGCAATTGCCGATGAGGATTTAGAAAGAACCACTGAAGAAAAAACTTCCGCCGTTCATTTTTTACGCTTTGAAATCCCTGTTTCTCAAATTGCAATGCTTAAAAATGGAGAAACTTTGCATTTTGGCGTTGATCATCCAAATTATCATTTTAGCACCGAAATTCAACCGTTTATCCGAGATCGAATAGTCAATGATTTAACTTAGTAGTATGATGTGGACATAGAAATTTATTATTAGCCAATTACCAAGAGGATATTAATTATGTCATTGCATAACTTATTGATTTCTTTAGCTTTAATTCTAACATTATCGCCCGTTCATGCTGAAACCGAAAAACGCAGCAAATACGATATGGATGTTGAACCCACTGGCGGGGTTTTAACAAATGATTTGAGATTGCGATTAGAAGGGCGTGAATATGACAAACCTTTTATGGGTAACATCGAACAATTAGTGAGAGAAGTAGTTGATGAAGCAAAAATTCCTCGAAATAGTGGTAAGTTCACGGTAGAAAATAAAACCTTAACTTTCGTTTTACGCATTGATTCAAATATTGCCGTTGCACCTGTCAAAGCGGTTATTGAAATTGAACGCATTGATCCCAGTTTAACAGCTAAGCAAATGGCTGTTCTCTATTACAATCCCGAAGCAACAGATGCTTTCAAAGAAGGGTTGCGTGATTATTTGAAAAAGTATTTAAATGCAACCTTTTCAACTGTAAAATGATTGCGCTTGCATTTTACCATTTAGGATGGAGTGAAAATTATGATAACTTATAAATCCGTAATATGTGCTTTGCCGATAGCATTTGTAATGAGTTTCTACCCTGCGTCGGCAAATGAACCTCCCGTTGAACAACCGCAAGAAAACGCTCCCAAAATAGAAGACAAACAAGCTCAAACTAAGCCTTCTAAGAAAACTTCTCAAAAGCCACCTGCTCAAACAATTTCCTTAAATTATCAAATTAACAACCAACCCATTTCAACGGTCGAAACTACCGAAGATAAACCTTTCACGATTCTATCTGAAATCTTTAACAAAACCATCGACGAAGCAAACAAAATTCCTAACCAAATCGTTAATACTATTGTGCATCTTCCTTATCCCGAAGATATGCAAAAAAGTTTTAAAGAAAAGTTACCCGATTTCATTTTACAAACCACCGTCGAAGCGCCCAATGGTAAAGCCAAAACAAATTTTAATTTAGCCCCTTTCAACGGAGAAATTAATGAGAATAACAAAAAAGGTCTACTTGAATGGGCTGGTCTAAATGGTTCGGCGAATTATATTGGTACATTGAAAAATCTCAGCACTAATTTAACGATGCCACATTTCTTAATTAAAATAGAGAATGAATTTGATATTTTAATGGAGAAATTTTCTTTATCTGCAGAGTTGAATGAATACTACGAACCATTACATTTTAATTTGGAATTTCCTACCATTAAAATTGCTTCACATGAAAAGAAAGATGCTTTCACATTTCATTTGAGCAATTTAAATGCAAAATTTGTATCTGATGACCAAGAAATTTTAGAAGGTTTGCGCTTAGGGCGTGGTTCATTTGGAATTGGTGAAATTTCTTTTAAGAATAATAAGGATACGGTTGTTGCAAAAGAAATTTATGGCGAAAAGATTATTCAAATCAATGATCCAGAAACAAAGAAATTTGTAAATATTTTCTCAAAGTTTAATCTGAATCATTTGACATTGCCCGCAAACTTTGCAAATGGTTTAACTAATATTAGTCTTGAATTACAAACTGATTTGAATAACTTAGATGCGCAAGTATTGGCGGACATCAAGAAAACCTTGCGCCAACTTCAAACAACTCAAGAGTTCACGCCAGAAATGATGGGTGTAATGCTAATGGGTGATTTGATGAAAGCATTGCCAAAAATAGTAAAGGGTTCTCCAGAATTAGATATCAACCACTTTGCAATTAAAACAAATCAAGGTGAATTGATTGGTAGTTTCTCGATTGGAATTGATGGAAAAAAGCCCTTTTCAATGGAGAAATTTGAAACGTTGAAGATGGCAATTAAAGCGCAATCAAGCGTTAAAATTTCTAAAGGAATGCTACGGAAGATTTTGGTTTTAACCTTGAAAGAAAGCAAACAACAACCTCAAGCATCACAAAATAATGAAAATAAAATGGAGGGTGAGAAACCTAAGAAAAAACAAACCACTCAATCCATTAAACCAGAAAAAATGGTTGATGAACAAATTAAACAATTTATTGCTCAAAAATTCTTAGTGGAAGAAGCACAGCATTATAAATTAGATGCTGAATTTAAAGGCGGTAAATTGTTTTTGAATGACCAAGAAATTCCTCTTCCTTTCTAAACCTCATTTCTAAACTTGGGAAATCACCTCCCAAGTTTTCTTATTTTAACGACCATGAAAATCATACCTCTTTCCGCCTTTCGTGATAATTACATTTGGTGTATTCAACAGCCTCCCAGTTCTTATGTTGCAGTGGTTGATCCTGGTGATGCAAAGCCTGTTTTAAATTGGTTAGAACAACATGATTTAGAATTGATTGCAATTTTGATTACGCATCGGCATCAAGATCATATTGGTGGCATTGAGAAACTACTTAAACATTATCCTCAAGCAACAGTGATTGCACCGCATGGTGATTCTATTCTAGGAAATTATCGTTTTGTAAAGGAAGGCGACACGGTTGAAATCCCTTTATTAGATTTGAAATTACAAATCCTAGAAATGCCAGCGCATACTAAAGGTCATATTGCTTATTATGGAGAAAATAGTTTGTTTTGTGGTGATGTGTTGTTTGGATGTTGTTGTGGAAAAATATTTGAAGGAACAACTAAACAAATGTTTCAAACTTTAAACAAAATCAAAAATTTACCTAAAGAAACTTTAATTTATTGTGCGCATGAATATACCTTAGAAAATATTGAATTTGCAAAATGGGTTGAACCAAACAATAGCGTATTACTTGAACGCGAAATAATCTGTAAAAACAATGAATTGAAAAAAATTCCAACCGTGCCTTTTACGTTAGAATTGGAATTAGCGACCGATCCTTTTTTAAGAACTTCAGAAATAACGGTTAAAAAAGCGGTTGAACAATTTGCTCAAAAATCATTAGATTCTGCGGAACAAGTTTTTGATCAACTTTATCATTGGAAACAAACTGAATTTAATTAATTATGTTACATTTTTATACGAGCAATCGCTTAGAAAAATTATTATCTGCATTAGCAAATGTAATTAAAGCAAATCCTTTACCGCCTTTACAAACAGAAATAGTGGTCGTACAAAGTAAAGGAATGGAGCGTTGGTTAGCATTAGAACTTTCAAAGCAACTTGGTGTGTGGGTGAATGCACGCTATCCTTTTCCTCGTGAAATGATTCAGCAATTATTTAAAGATGGTTTATCCTATCTTCCAGAGGTTTCTGATTTTGATCCCAATATTTTAGGCTGGACAATTTTACGATTATTACCTGAATTATTAGAAGATCAAGCATTTAATGAATTGAAAAATTATTTGTTAAATAGTGATGTTAGCGATTTGAAACAATATCAACTTGCACATAAAATTGCTGACGTTTTAGATCAATATGTAGTATATCGTTCAGATTGGATTGAAAGCTGGGAAAATACTGAGCAATTATCGCATTGGCAGGCTAAATTATGGCAATTAATTCAACAAGATATTAAAAATAGACATCCTCAACATTTGCATCGTGCGGCATTGCAAAAACATTTCATTCAAGCCATAGAAAATAATACGCTTAAAAAACATCCATCGCGTTTGATTATCTTTGGAATTTCAGCATTACCACCATTTTATATGGACGTATTTCAAGCGATTTCTCAAAAGTGTGATATTCATTTCTTTATTTTAAATCCGTGTCAAGAATATTGGTATCGAATTCTTTCTGAAAAAGAGATTTCTAAAATCAATACCAAAGCCTTAGAAAAAGCCGAAAGTCAGCATCATGAAGTCGGTAATAGTTTATTGGCTTCTTTGGGTAAAATTGGTGGTGAATTTTTAGATACTTTTTATAATTTGAAAATAGAATCAGAACCACACGAATTTTTTGAAGAACCTAATGAAAATACTTTATTATCTTCTTTACAAAATGATATTTTCAATTTAAAAGAAACTCGGCGAACAAAAACGATTTCAAATGAGGATCGTTCTATTCAAATTCATAGTTGTCATAGTAAAATGCGAGAAATTGAAGTTTTGCATGATCAACTCTTAGATTTATTTGAGAAAAATCCTCATTTAATGCCAAGTAATATTTTAGTAATGACTCCTGATATTGATAGTTATGCGCCGTTAATTCAAGCGGTATTTGAAACGGTTTCTGATTCAAATAAACAACATCGTTTGCCATTTAGTATTGCTGACCGTCGTCGTCAAGATGAAAGTCATTTGATTGAGGCTTTTATTAAAGGGCTAAGTTTGCCTGATAGTCGAATGACGGTTGCTCAAGTAATGAGTTTATTAGAAAATGAAACCGTTAGAAATAAATTTAAGATTTCTCAACATGACATAACATTGATAGAACGCTGGTTAAAACAAGCAAAAATTCGCTGGGGAATAAATGAGCATAGTAGAACAGCATTAGATTTACCCGCTTTTATAGAAAATTCATGGGCATTTGGAAAAGCGCGTTTGTTATTAGGATATGCGTTGCCCGCCAATGAGAAACGGCTATTTGAAAATATTTTACCCGTTGATGAAATGGAAGGTAATGAAACTGAAGTTTTTGGGCGGTTTTTAGATTATGTAGAACAACTATTTAAATTTTGTGAGCAACTTAATCAACCACATTTGCCGACACAATGGTATGAATTATTACAAGATTTCTTTAAAATATTTTTTGAAGACCCTGAAAATTTACGCGATAATCAATTAATTCAAAGTGCGATTTTTAGTTTAAAGCAAGCGACTTTTAAAGCCGATTTTAAACAAGAAATTTCTTTAATGATTACAAGAAGTTGGATTAAAGAACATTTAGCAAAAAATTTACAAACGGCGGGTTTCATGACGGGTAATATTACCTTTTGTGCATTAATGCCGATGCGGAGCATTCCTTTCAAAATAGTTGTTTTATTGGGAATGAATGCACAGGATTATCCGCGAGCACATCATACGCCGAGTTTTGATTTAATTAATAAGAAAGAAGATCGGTTTCGTGCGGGCGACCGTTCTCGCCGAGATGACGATCGATATTTATTTCTGGAAGCGATTTTATCTACTCGACAATTGCTTTATTTTAGTTATATTGGACAAAGCATTCAAGATAATAGTGAAATTCCGCCTTCAGTATTATTAAATCAATTATTAGATTACCTTGAGCAAAACTTTAAATTAGAGTCTGAGCAATCAATTCAAGAATATTTAACAACTAAGCATCCGTTGCAACCTTTTAGCAAACGTTATTTTACTGGTGAAAATGGTTTGTTTAGTTATGCGCAAGATTATTTTGAAGCAGTTCAAAATACATCTATAAATAATGCGCAACCTTTCTTTGAAAAACTATTGCCAGAACCAGAGGAAAGCTGGAGAAAAATAAGTTTAGAACAACTTATTCAATTTTATAGAAATCCTTGTGCGTATTTATTGAGAAATCGATTAGGGATTTCTTTTGAAGATCAAACCATTTTAGCAGAAAATACTGAACCTTTTAATGTGGAAGGTTTGGAGAAATATAATTTACAACAAAATTTACTAAAACGACATTTGGAACATATTGATCATAAAAACCTTTTTGAAATTACTAAAGCATCGGGTATTTTACCGCCCGAACACATTGGAAAACAACTTTACGAATCTTTGAGTGGAGAAGTTGCAGAGTTTGCAGTGCAATTGCTTGAGAAAATTGATAATAAACAACCAAAGCAAACATCTGCAAAAGATTTAAAGATAAATGGATTTGAATTGCATGGAGAAATGCGAGATATTTATCTACAGGGTTTTATTCAATATCGTTATGCAGAATTAAAAGCAAAAGACTTTTTAAGCGCATGGATAAAGCATTTATTTTTAAATACTTACGAATTGTCGAGCAGTTGGTTAATTGGTTTAGAGCGTGGCAAATACAAATGCTATGAATATCAACCTTTGTTAAGTCATGAAATTGCTCAAGATCATTTGAAAATATTTTTAGTTAATTATTGGAAAGGATTAAGTTTTCCATTAAGTTTCTTACCACAATATTCTTTTGAATACACCAGTACATTAAAAAACAAAAGTCCCAATGAAGCGCTTGAAAAGGTGCAAACAACGTGGGAAAATGAGAATAGAAATGAATTTGATGAAAGTAACGATCCTTACATTTTGCAATGTTTCAAAAATAAAGAAATCTTTGATAAAACATTTGTTAAAATAAGTGAAGAAATTTATTTACCTTTGCACGAACATAAGAAATAAGATGCTTAAATATATCATGTTGATTTTATTGTGTTTTTCAAATGTGTGGGCGGGATTTGATCTGTTTAATCAAGATCGCGGAAAGCCGCTTGAACCACCGCCTGCGCCCGTTCAACCCACTCCGCCGCCACTCGCCCCCGCGCCGCCGCCCGCGCCCAAACCACCGCCTCCGCCACAAAAAGATTTTGTGCTCAAAGGCACGACTAAATTTGGAAAAAATTATCAGATTTTTTTGCAAACCCCTGATGGAAAAGACATTATTCACGAATGGAAAAATACCGATAAAACGTCTGAAATTGAAGGGTTTAAGGATTTTAGTATTTTGAATGTCACGCCGCGTGAAGTGGTTATTCGTTATCCAGAAGAATCGTTGTGCGTAAATTCTCATTTAGATCGGGGAGTTATGTGCGCGATCGATCAAAAAACCGCGACGTTAAAGTTGGTTCGAGGTGCGCCGACTCCGCCAAAACCCGTTGCGCAATTGCCTTCTGCAACGCCCACAACGCCCGCGGCTGCGACAGGAGGGCTTGTTCCAAATGCGCCATCGCCTGAAGCGCAGCGTTTGCAAGCACTTTTTCAACAAGCCGCGCAGCAAAATCCGCCTCAAAATGCACCTTTAAAAACGGGTGAAAATCCACCCGCAGGTATGAAAGTCGTCAAAACCCCTTTTGGTGATCGTTTAATCCCAGAAGCAAAATAGGGATACAATTAGATGCAGATTTTTTTCTAACTTATTGATTTTAAAAATATACGATTTTATCAATGCGTAATTTCTATTTGAATTTATTTGCGATCTAAACGGCGATAAGTGATCGCTTCGGTGAGATGAGGGGTTTGAATTTGCTCACTATTTGCCAAATCTGCGATTGTTCGGGCGACTTTTAAAATTCGATGCCATGCGCGGGCGGATAAGCCCAAACGTTCCATTGCAATGTCTAAAAGTTGGCTATCTTGTTGATTTAATTGACAAAATTCTTTTATTTCTTGATGGGTTAAATCTCGATTGGCTTTCCCACAACGTCGCCATTGTTTCATTCGAGCCGCGACCACTCGATCTTTAACACTTTGAGAAGATTCACTTTTTACATCTTCACGACGTTGATTGGCGGGTAATGTCGGAACTTCAATATGCAAGTCGATCCGATCCACCAATGGACCGGAAACCTTTGATTTATAACGCTGAATTTGATCCGGCGTGCAATGACAGCGTCCGCTCGAATCGCCCACATATCCACACGGACAAGGGTTCATTGCCGCAATTAATTGAAATGCCGCAGGAAAAGTCGCCTGAATCGCCGCCCGCGAAATCGTGATGTGTCCCGATTCTAAAGGTTCTCTAAGCACTTCAAGGACTTGCCGACTATATTCTGGCAATTCATCTAAAAACAAAACCCCATGATGAGCAAGTGAAATCTCACCCGGTCGCGGTTGATTTCCGCCGCCCACCAACGCCACTCCCGACGCGGTGTGATGCGGGGATCGAAACGGACGTTTTCCCCAATTTTTTGGATCGAAGCCCTGCGCGCTGATCGATAAAACTGTTGCTGATTCAAGACTTTCCGTTTCGGTCATCGGCGGCAAAATTCCTGATAATCGCGTCGCTAACATGGTTTTTCCCGTGCCCGGCGGTCCGATCATCAACAAATTATGCCCGCCCGCCGCCGCAATTTCTAAAGCGCGTTTTGCATGATGTTGTCCACGCACGTCGGTTAAATCGGGATATGTCGTGTTTTCGGTGTGAATGGCGGCTTGATGCGGCACAATCGGCGATCTTCCCGCCAAATGACCGCACACTTCCAACAAATGCCGTGCGGGATAAATCTGCGCTTTTTGCACCAATCCCGCCTCGTCCGCATTCTCAAACGGGACAAATAAACCCCGACCAATATTGCGGGTTTCCAACGCAACCGGCAACACCCCTTTCACCGCTCGCAATTCACCGCTTAACGCTAATTCTCCAATAAATTCATAGTCTTGCAATTTATCATGAGGAATTTGTCCGCTCGCCGCCAAAATTCCCAACGCAATTGCCAAATCAAAACGCCCACCGTCTTTAGGGAGATCGGCAGGCGCGAGATTTATCGTACAACGTTTGATGGGAAATTCAAAATGCGCATTTAATAACGCACTTCGAACCCGATCTTTGCTCTCTTTGACGGCGGTTTCTGGCAAGCCTACAATCGATAATGACGGTGTTCCATTTGTCAAATGCACTTCAATCGTGACGGGCAATGCTGTCATTCCACATTGTGCTCGACTGTGAACCACCGCCAACGCCATGATTTTATTCCTTTTTTATTTCAACCATGATTCATATTTAAATTCAGGATTGAGCAATTGAATATCACGATAAATACTATCCTCACTCACCAGCACACATTGATGAATTAATGCTTCTGTTGCAAAGATTAAATCAATAGTATGTTTCTTCATATTTTCTTTATTGATGCTTCGTTTTATTTGTAAGGCTTTTTTTAATTCACCAAACAGCCGCGCTCCCTGATATGACAAAGGTAAAATTTCAAAATCTTGTTGAGTTTCTTGAATTTTACGGCGAACGGTAGGTTTATAATCTTCGCGTGTATTAGCAAATCCATATTCTAATTCATACAGACTTAATATCGAAACAAAAACACGATCATTAGCTGTTAATTGAGTTAGACGATAATAAATTTGTGGATGTCCAACAGAGAGTGGATCATAGAAATCAGAAATGATATTAGAATCCAATAAATATTTCATTTCTACACCTTTTTGAAATCAAAATTATCCCGAAATTCCTGCATATCTTTCTTCAATTGCTCAGACCAACCCCCATCGATTTGGTTATGAACTCTTTCTGCAATGGTTGCCCATTTATTTTTAGGCTTAAAAAGTTGCTGTAATACAACTAAAACTTCAACTTCTTTTCCTTTCAATTCTTCTGGCACAGAAATATGTAGTAATCCATCGTTACCAATATGAGAAACCAGTTGTAAAGTTTGCATGATAATCCCTTTATTTATTTCAAGTAAAAATCTTAAATTGCTTTATAAACATCACCACGATTTCCTGCTTTCATTACAAACCCGATCTTTTATAACTTCCCAATCATCAAATTCACCATAATCACCTTTCTGAATTTGTGTTAAACAGTGTTGAATATGACGTTGTTCTTGTTGAGATAATTGTTCATTTTCTTCTAAAAGATGACAATGATTCTCTGGCAATAATTTAATAAAATCTAAAATAACTTTATAAACGCTATCTTCCACTTCTAAAAGGATTGTTTTCACGATAAAACCTCTTTGTAAATTTTATTTATAATTTTCTTTTTCAGATTCGGGATTTGAAATGAAACGAACACTTACATCAATGGCTATTTTATTATTTTCAGATTTAATTCTTTCTATTTGAATTTTTTCAATGGAGAATTGTAGTTTTTCTATGGAAAAATTTGTATTTGCAATTGTTATATTGTGAATATCAAATACCGAGCTAAAAGATTTTCGATAACCAGCATCTTCTAACCAATCTTTAATTTCACGCCAATTTTCTATTTTTTCCTCACTGCGATCTAATACATCTTTAACATATTGATATAACGTTTTTGATAAATCAACTTCTACCCCTTTTGGATTTTTATGAAGCACCTCAGCAATTCTCGTCGGACTTTGCCCTAACAATAAACCTTTCAAATAAACTTTCTCCATTGGCGACAAATGCTTTCCTTTAATTCCCGCCAAATCTTTATAAAGCCGTCCCAAATCCCAAGATTGTTCAGCTTCAATAAACATTGGTTCCATCTTATTTTCTTCTAACATAATTAAAGTTCCTTTGGTATCTACTAATCAAGGCTAGGAATTATTCCCTAACAGCCGCTATAACTCTCAAAATTATTGTTCTCTATACTGCAAACATTCTGTTTATTCAAAAGCAGAATATTTTTTCTTTTAATCATTTTCCAAAGGGGTATTGTATGAAAATTAAATCGTTTTTAGCAAGTTTTTTAGCGATCTTCATATTAAGCATGAGCGGTGCTTGGGCTGATTCCGTTGTTAATCCTATAGATCAAGCTCTTGAAAATCAAGGCTATTTTATTAAGGCTTATGCTCTATGCACAGATAAATGTGAATTAGCAGAAAAAATGTGTCTTGAAAATTGTAGTGGAAAAAGTGATGAACGTACTCTGATTATGCCACCACTTTTGTTCTCGGATAGTCCTAGAGAAAAATGTGAGGGCTTTTGTCGTAAAGCCTATGAGTTATGTGTACGTGACTGCAACTGATAAAAAAGCAGAAAAAATTACATCCTTAATTATTTCTTTCTCCCGCGCTTCGGCGTGGGAATGTTCAATTAAATAATTTTTCTAAATTGTGCACTTTAAATATCCCGATTGTGCACTTCAAATACCCCGCCAATACCATGATTTTATTCATTTTTTATTTGTAATTCCCTGTTTTTACGCTCGAACGTAGAACAGGAAATTTATTTCAAAAAATTACTCAGCTTTCTCAATTTTTCTCAGACACAGATTTAATTCTCTTAATTGCGTTTCATTCGCGGGAGAAGGCGCGGAAGTTAAAGGACAAGCAGCGGTTTGTGTTTTAGGAAATGCAATCACATCACGAATAGAAGTTGCTCCACTCATTAACATCACCAAACGATCCAAACCAAACGTAATTCCTCCATGCAGCGGACAACCATATTTCAACGCATCTAATAAGAAACCAATGGGAAGATTGGTAGAAAGTATTTCAAATCAATTTCCACTAGCAGATTTGAGTGGTGTAATATTGCTATGTCACCATATTTTGCATCACTACCAAAATAAGATTATCGCGGTGAATTAATTCAGATTCGTCGATGTAACCTAATAATTCAACAAATTTATCGCTTGATTGTCCAATGATTTTACGGGTTTCATCGGCGTTATAATTGATTAAACCGCGAGCGATTTCTTGATCATTTGAATTTAAACAAATCACCATTTCTCCGCGTTGAAAAGTTCCTTCAATTTTTGTAACCCCAACCGCTAATAAACTCGCGCCCGATTTGCATAAACGATCCGCCGCGCCGTCGTTTAACCATAATGTCCCGCGTTTGTGCAAATGTGACGCTAACCAACGTTTTCGTGCGGCAATCGGCGGCTGTGAAGGCAAAAGTAATGTGCCAATCTCATCTCCATTTGCTAGATTTAACAACACGTTAGGCAAACGTCCCCACGCAATCCACGTTGCCGCGCCCGATTTTGCCGCTCGTTGCGCCGCGAGAAGTTTGGTTTGCATCCCGCCGCGCCCCAACGCCCCACCCGACGGACTCGCCATCGCTAATAATGTCGGATCGTCGGCTTGACCTTCGCTAATTAACGTTGCCAAAGAATTTTTGCGGGGATCGTCGCTGAAGAAGCCTTGTTGATCGGTCAAAATCACAAGTAAATCAGCCTCTAACAAATTCGTCACCAATCCGCCCAACGTGTCATTATCGCCGAGCCGAATTTCTGCGGTCGCAACGGTGTCGTTTTCGTTGATGACCGGCACAACCCCTAAATCTAAAAGGGTTTGCAAGGTGCTGCGAGCGTTCAAATAACGTTCACGATTCGCTAAATCTTCATGCGTTAAAAGAACTTGCGCGGTGTGCAAACCGTGTTTTTGGAAAAAAGATTCGTAAGTTTGCACGACTCCCATTTGACCGACCGCTGCGGCAGCTTGGAGTTTATAAAGTTCGCTAGGTCGTTGTTTCCATTGAAGTCTTGCCATGCCTTCCGCGACCGCGCCCGACGATACCAACACGACTTGTTTGCCCATTTGACGCAGTTGTGCGATTTGCTCGACCCAACTTTCGATGAGCGTTCGATCCAAACCCCGCCCGTCCGCTGTAATAAGCGCGCTGCCGATTTTAATCACCCAACGCGAAGTGTGCCCAATGTCAGTCCGCCGATTCGTGTTCATTCTTGCAAACCCAATTTCATAAAGCGTTGATAACGTGCATCGACTAACGTATCTAACGGTTTTGCTTGAAGAATTTGCAATCCGTCATATAACGCATTTGCCAAATTGTTTGCCATATCGTCGATACTTCGATGCGCACCGCCGAGAGGTTCGGGGATGATTTTTTCAATTAATCCTAATTCTAACAAGCGTTTAGCAGTGATTCCCATTGCTTCGGCAGCATCGGGGGCTTTGTCGGCACTTTTCCACAAAATCGACGCGCAACCTTCGGGAGAAATTACAGAATAAGTACTATATTCAAGCATATACACTAAATCACCAACCCCAATTGCCAACGCCCCGCCCGATCCGCCTTCGCCGATCACAGTACAAATCACAGGGGTTCTTAAACGCGACATTTCCATCAAATTGCGGGCGATTGCCTCACTTTGGTTGCGTTCTTCGGCATCGATCCCCGGATATGCGCCGGGCGTGTCGATAAAAGTCAAAATCGGAATCCGAAACCGTTCCGCTAATTTCATTAATCTCAATGCTTTACGATACCCTTCGGGGCGCGGCATTCCAAAATTACGGGCGATTTTTTCTTTGGTGTCACGCCCTTTTTGATGACCAATAATCATCACGGGTTGATCACGAAAACGCGCCAAACCCGCCACAATCGCTTTATCATCGGCAAACGCACGATCACCGTGCAATTCCTCAAAATCGGTGAAAATGCGCTTAATGTAATCCAGCGTATAGGGGCGTTGCGGATGGCGGGAGAGTTTTGAGATTTGCCACGAAGTTAAATTGGTGAAAATCGACCGCGTTAAATCATTACTTTTAGTTTGTAAGCGATTGATTTCTTCGGAAATATTGACTTCGGCATCACTGCTAACATAGCGTAACTGTTCGATTTTCGCTTCGAGTTCCGCGATGGGTTGTTCAAAATCCAAAAAGTTTAATTCATTCATAGGGTTATGTAAGTTGGGAAACAAGCCACTCAAGCAAAATTCAATTATTCTACCCTAACCCGTCCAAAATAAAAAATAATTAAAAACCCAACGGCGTGGAAATAAAAGAAATTAAATTAATCAATCGCTGCCAAAAAAATAGGCAACATTTATTTCTAAATGCCGCCTGTTTTTTAATACTAAAAATTAGGAATTATCTTGAGGAAATATTCCATTTATACAAATATAATAATCAACATCTCCGCCATTAGCTGGTTTAAGAGGAGGAATGTTTGGAATAGCAAACTCTGTGCTCCCATTTCCACCAAACTCTCTACCAATCACAGCATATAATGCTGGGTATCGAGAAACTTGTAATGTTCGCCCATCGCATCTCATCCATTCTCCTCTTGGAACAAAAGTGTTGTAAGAATTTTGAGGAAAAAGGCAAATTAACCCTATAAATGCATCCATTGTTTTATTACTCCTAAGTGTGGTTTGAAAAGTACAGCTTATCCAAAATAAAAAGAGTTGTCAACTAGCGTTTTAAAATAAATTCTAGGACTAATTTGCTCCCAAAATAAGCAATCATGAGAATTAAAAAACCCATTAAAATCCAACGAATAACTTTTCTTCCACGCCAACCATATTTCCAACGTCCCCACAATAAAACTCCAAATACTAACCACGCTAATAAAGAAAGCACGGTTTTATGAACTAAATGCTGGGCAAAAATATTCTCTAAAAATAAGCCCCCACTAATTAAACTTAAAGTGAGCAACATGAAACCCGCACCCATGATTTGAAAGAGCAAGGTTTCCATGATTTGTAAGGGAGGAAGCCAACACATAATTCTAACAGGACGATGTTGGTGCAAATAATGATCTTGCATCGCAACGAATAAGGCTTGTAACGCACTCAAACTTAACAAACTATACGCCAAAATCGCGGTAATAATATGCAAACTTACACCCACTGGCAGGGTATTTAAACTTAAAACACGGGTGTTAGGAAAATACGCCGCCGCAGAAACTGCAATCGCCGCCATTGGAAATAAAACAACCGCTAAATTATCGACGGGTTTGAACCACATTGCAATTAATAAGAACAATGCAATTACCCAAGTGATTAAAGAAGCGGCATTGAAAAAGCCTAATTGCATTCCGTTGGAAATGCTCAAAATTCCAATGTACAAAACCCATGCGTGGAGAATAACAGCAAGGCTTGCCAAACTCCAAAATTGGGTTCGTAATGAAGGTGAGCAACTCCACGAAACACGGGTAATTGCAACGAGATAACAAAGGGCGGTAATCCACCCTAAAGCAACGGCGTTCATGACATTAAACGAGTTTGAGCTTCGTGATATTTGTCAGCGGTTTTATTAAGGATTTCTGGTGGCAAATGAGGCGCGGGAGCTTTTTTGTTCCAATCTAAGGTTTCTAAATAGTCACGAACAAACTGTTTGTCGAAACTCGGCGGAGAAATCCCTAATTGATATTGATCGGCGGGCCAAAAACGAGAAGAATCTGGGGTAAGAACTTCGTCGATTAAAACCAAATTACCATCGTCATCCATTCCAAATTCAAACTTAGTATCGGCAATCATAATTCCTCTCGATGCCGCATATTCACGCGCTCTCAAATAAAGTTGTAATGCTGCATTTCTCACTTTATTTGCCATTTCTTCGCCGATAAGATTTGAAATGTGAGCAAAATCGACGTTTTCGTCATGTTCACCGACGGCGACTTTGGTTGATGGCGTGAAAATCGGGTCGGGCAATTGCGCGGCTTGTTGCAAACCTGCGGGCAATCCAATCCCACACACTGCGCCCGTTTTTTGATAATCTTTCCAACCCGATCCGACCAAATAACCCCGCACAATCGCTTCGACGGGTAAGGCTTTGAGTTTTCTAACAATCATCGCTTGACCTTCGAGCGGCGCACGTTCATCGGCGTTTGTTAAAACATCGCTAAGTGCAAGATTTGTAAAGTGATTTGGTAAAATATCGCGGGTAAAATTGCCCCAAAATAACGACAACGCGGTTAAAACCTTGCCTTTGTTGGGAATCGGATCGGGCAACACCACGTCGAACGCCGATAACCGATCAGTCGTGACGATAAGCAAATGTTTATCATCAATCCCATAAATATCGCGGACTTTGCCTTTATGCAACAACGGCAAACTGCGCACCGAAGAATCATACAATGTGGACATGGTTTTCCTCTCCAAAAAATAGTATTTAAACCTCATTTTACCCAAAAGTGATCAAGTTGTGCGGTTCTTTTTTGACTTATTTGAGCACACAAAACCCTAAAAAGTTATATAAATAATTATGAACAAATAAAGGAAATTTATACCATTAAAAAAAGCCGCTTTCTTTAAATTAAAAAGCGACTTTTTTTATAGCTAAAAATGATTACTCTTCGCGGTAATCGTCGTGACAGGCTTTGCAAGTTTTAGCAGTTTTACCAAATTGTTCTTTGATTGCTTTTTCATCCCCTGCTTTTGCAATCTCTGCTAAGGCTTTGGTTTCTTTCTGAGAATCTTGAGATTTTGCTTTCACATCATCCATTTTTTCCCACAAAATTGCTTTAGCTTTGCTTTCAGGAACTTCTTTTGAACTTGTTCCCTTAATAAAACCCTCGCCAGGTAATGGACTCATAAAAGCAACAATTTCTGCTTTCTTTGCGAAAACTTCTTTATTAAAAGGCATTTCACCTTTCACCATTGCACCCATCGTTTTGAAATGCCAACCCATGACATTATAAACCGATTGGCGATATTCAATTGCTTTCTCTGGTTTAATATCATCGGCTTGCAATCCGGTTGCTAATAAACTTAAAGAAGCGGCTAATACTATTTTTTTCATGTTTAAATCCTTCGAAATTAAGAAAACTTTATTATAAGCGCATAATTTTAAAATTCAAGGTATTAATGCGTAACCACATAATCTTCCTCAATATTTTTAATCATTTTGCGCTTACCTAAAAAGGTATAAATGCTAGGAATAATGAACAATGTTAAAATCGTTCCTAACGTCAATCCTCCCACAATAACCCACCCAATCGGCAAACGACTTTCTGCCCCTGCACCATTTGCCAATGCTAAAGGTAATGCTCCCAAAACCATTGCTGCCGTCGTCATTAAAATCGGGCGCAAACGTAATGTCGATGCTTCAATTACTGCATCATAAATATTCATCCCTTTTGCTTGCAATTGATTAGCAAATTCTACAATCAAAATCCCGTGTTTTGTAATCAATCCTACTAACATCACCAAACCAATTTGACTATATACATTTAGGGTTTGTCCCGCTAATAATAATGCAAGCAATGCTCCCATCAATGCTAAAGGAACAGTGAATAAAATGATTAACGGGCTTTTGAAACTCTCAAATTGCGCCGCGAGAACCAAATAAATAAAGATTAATGCTAACACAAAAGTTGTATATAATGCTTGCCCCGATTCTTTTAACTCTCTCGATTGTCCATCTAAAGTAGTTTGCATGGTTGGCGGAAGAATTTCTTTTGCGATTTCTTCCATATATTGCAATGCTTCACCTAAGGTATAATTAGGGGCTAAATTTGAGGATAAAATCACTGCTCTTAAACGATTAAAATGATTAAGTTCTTTTGGTGCAACCGCTTCTTTTATTTTCACCAAATTGGATAATTGAATGAGTTGCCCTGTTTTATTACGAATAAAAATCGAAGTTAAATCTGCTGGTTTTGTGCGATCCTGATCTTTTAATTTTACAATTACATCGTATTGCTCACCGTCTTTCTTAAAGCGCGTGACTTGTCGTCCACCGAGCAAAGTTTCTAAAGTTCTTCCAATTTCTTCGATTTGTACACCTAAGGCAGATGCTTTATCTCGGTCGATTTCTACTCTCAATTGAGGTTTGTTTAATTTCAAATCACTATCAGGCATAAATAATTGCTTATTTTCTCGCATTTTATTGAGTATTTTGCTTGTCATTTCTTCTAACTGTTGATAGCTATTTCCTTGCACAATAAATTGCAACGGTGTTGAACGAAAACTTTGTCCCAATGAAGGAGGATTGATTGCAAATGCTAAAACGCCTGTCAAACCTGCTAATTTAGGAAATAATGTTTTCACAATTTCTTGTTGTGTTCGAGAACGTTTCTCCCATGCCACTAAACGTAGAAATGCAATTGCACTATTCACGGGATTAGGTTTTTCTAACCCAGGTGCAACCACCACAAACAAACTGCTCATTTCTGGAATTGCACTATACAATTCTTCAACTTTTCTTGCATAACTATCGGTATATCCTAAAGTTACACCTTCGGGAGCAACCACAATTCCAACAATATTTCCTCGATCTTCTAAAGGTGCTAATTCGGTTTTCAAATGCGTAAATAACCACCATGAAGAAAAACCTGTTCCTAAGAAAACAATTAACATTAACCAACGTGCTTTTAAAGTATATTTTAATAGCCAGCGATAACCGTTATTTAATCCATTTAACCCTTTTTCAGTAACCTGATAAAACCAATTATGATGCTCCTGATGTTTGAGCAATTTTGAACACATCATGGGCGTTAAAGTTAAAGCAACAAATCCCGACACTAATACCGCTGCTGCAACCGTAATTGCAAACTCGACAAACAAACGTCCCGTATTTCCAGGAATAAAGGTTAAAGGTAAGAAAACCGCCGCCAAAGTAAAAGTCATTGCTAAAACCGCAAAACCAATTTCTTTTGCCCCAGCAACCGCCGCTTGAAAAGGTTTCATTCCTTCTTCAATATGGCGATGAATGTTTTCTAACATTACAATCGCATCATCAACCACCAAACCAATGGCTAAAACTAATCCTAATAAAGTTAAAACATTAATAGAAAAATTAAAGGCATACAAAAAGATAAATGAACCAATTAAAGAAACTGGAATGGTTACAAAAGGAATTAGAGTTGCTCTAACGTTTCTCAAAAATAAAAAAATGACTAAAATAACCAAACCTAACGCTTCTAACATTGTTTTATAAACCGCTTCAATGGATTTCTCCACAAATACCGATGTATCAAAAGCGATTTGGATTTTCATTCCTTTTGGCAAACTCTTTTCAATATTAGGCAGTTCCTTTCTAACTGCTTGAGCAACTTCTAAGGTATTTGCATTAGATTGTTTAACAATTCCCAAACCCACCGCTGGATTACTCATAAAACGTAAAATATTACGCTCATCTAATGCACCTAATTGCGCACTTCCAATGTCTTTTAAACGTACTGAATAACCATTAGTTTGCTTAATAATTAAATTCTCAAATTGCTCAATGTTTCTCAAATCAGTTTCTGCAAAAACTGTAAATTCTCTTTGCACACTTTCAATACGTCCCGAAGGAATATCAACATTTTGTTTTTGTAATGCACTTTCTACATCTTGTGGGGTTAAATTATAAGCCGCTAATCTTTCTCGATCTAACCAAATGCGCATTGCATAGCGTCTTTCTCCCCCAATAATCACACTTGCAACCCCTGTTAGGGTTTGTAGGCGACTCACAATGTAACGGTCGGCGTGATCACTAATTTCTAACGCATTTTGTAAATCACTAGAAAGGGCTAACCAAATGATTGCTTGTGCATCTGCTTCAATTTTTGCAACCACTGGTTCTTTTGAATCTTTAGGCAATTGTCCTCGAACTCGAGAAACCCGATCTCTCACATCATTTGCCGCCGAATCAACGTTTCTTTCTAAAACAAATTCAACCGTAATTTGGCTCACTTCCTCACGGCTAATTGATTTAATTGTTCTAATACCTTCAATCCCTGCTAAAGAATTTTCTAACGGTTTTGTTACCTGACTTTCTATAATTTCTGCACTCGCTCCAGTATAAACGGTTCTTACTGATACTACAGGAGAATCAATTTTAGGATATTCACGCACTGACAAACGTTGATAACTAATAATCCCGATCAAAATAATCATTAAACTCATCACAGTAGCTAAAACAGGGCGATGAATTGAAATATCTGCTAAAATCACGTTTATATTCCCTTATTTTCACTATCCATTCAAATAAAAAACTCTGGTAATTTAATTAAAAACGACCAGAGTTTTTTTATAACTAGAAACAACAATTATTCATCGTTAATTGGACCCACTGTCAACATCCACAATTTATAGAAATTCATGATTTGTTGTTTAGTGAGTTTGTTCGCGTTCAATTTATAAGTAACTTGGCTTGCAGTAGGAGCTTCAGAACCCGCCACCATTGTTTCTAAATAATCCACTTGTCCCGTTAAAGAGGGTACACGATTATCAACCGCAAAGAAAGCCTCTTCATCATTCATATTTCCAAAAGCATCTGCTTCAGTTGTTTGAGCAGCAAATTTGTCTTCGTTGAAACGGACGTTGAAATCGTATTTTCCTTTACCATTGGTTGCCCGTTGAGGGTCTTCAACCCATTTGATTGTTCCAGAAACTACATCTTCTACATCTTTGCCATCAAGGTTATATTTGAAACGCATATTGTTCAAATACCAATTACCTGTTTGGTAATCAAAATCCATACGTCCATTTACAGTTGTATGAGGATAAATAGAAGAAGGTCCTTTTGCAAGTTCTACATTTTTGAATTGCACGGGATCAACCTTTTTAGCTTCTAATTTAACTTTCTTAGTTCCAATCACCCGTTCAAAGGTATAAGAAGTCAATTTATCTTGCCAATTTTCTCCCTTATCTTGTTTGCCGACTAACGCCCCAGCAAACTTATCAGTGAAACCCTGTGCATTGCCCATTGTATCAACGGTAATACGCAATTCATTTTCTTTGCTTCCTGCAAAATTAAAGGTATTGCTTGCATCCATTGGTGCAATTCCAACCCATTTTCCAACATTTTTCTTTTGATTCAAATCTTTTGGATTTAAAACCGCCAACGCCAAATCATATTGTAACACGCCCGCTTGCGCTTCTGTTCCAATAAGTTTTATTTTAACTTTGGGTTGACGCAAAATCGTGCCAGAAAACTCAGTTGTTTTCGCTACACGCATATTAACTTTGTACTCGTCCTTCACACCTAAAACAGAAGAACCATCGGCAAATTTACCACTTTTATCGCGGTTCGTGCGGGTTTTAAAATCGATGTTCATTGTGCCAGAAATAATATCATTTTCGGTTATTTCCTCTGTTGCCCATACAGGAAATGCTAAAGTTCCTGCAAGCATCATTGATAACCAATATTTGGTTGTCGGTTTCATCGTTTTACTCCTCAATCGTTTGGAAAAAGTTTTTTGATAATAAACCATTATTGGGCGTTTGTCACCGTTTTCAAGATTAAAAATCATTATTTTGGTAGCTTTTCTAAAATCTTTTTTAAAGCATCATCTAAAGGTGCTTGAAATGGTTTTTCATATTGTGGTAATTTAATTCTCCACGCATGAAGAAATAAACGGTTTAATCCTAATTCTTTGATTTGTTTATTAAATTCATAATCGCCATATTTGTCATCGCCCGCCAATGGATGACCTGCAAATGTAGAATGCACGCGGATTTGATGCGTTCTTCCAGTCGCTAATTTGATTTCCATAAACGACGCATTTTTGAAATGTTGACGCAAATGAAAATATGAAAGTGCTTCTTTACCATCTGCTTCAACTTTTACCATTCGTTCACCCGAATGTAAAATATTACGTTGTAATGGTGCATTAATATGCGTAATTAGAGGATTCCATTTGCCTTTTACTAATGCTAAATAAATTTTTCCCAACTCATGGTTTCTCAATTGTTCATGTAATTGTCTTAATAAAGCGGGTTTCTTTGCAATTAATAAACAACCAGAGGTTTCTCGATCTAATCGATGCACTAATTCTAAAAAAGGGGCATTTGGAAATAAACCTCGCAACCCTTCAATTACCCCGCTAGAAATCCCACTTCCTCCATGCACTGCAATCCCAGAAGGTTTATTTAAAATTAATAATTCTTTATCTTCGTGAAGAATACAATTGCTTAATAAATCTAATAATTTTGAAGAAGGAGCGGTTGGGATTTTGGTTTCTAATTGCAATGGCGGCAAACGAATAATATCATTTTGTTCTAAACGATAATCGGGTTTTATGCGCCCTTTATTCACTCTAATTTCTCCCTTTCTTAAAATCCGATACAAATGGCTTTTTGGGAGGTTTTTCAAATATTTAAGTAAAAAATTATCAATGCGTTGTCCCGCTTGCAACTCATTGATTTCAATAAGATTGACTTGATTAAAATTTAATTCTGCCATTTCTTTATTTACCTTGTAATTTACGCAAATTTTGCAAATTTTCTTGCACGGCTTTATTGGTTGGATAATAACGCAAAACTTCTAAATATAAAGCTTCCGCTTCCTCAAAACTTCCTCGATTTCCTAATAAACTTGCTAAATTACCTTTCGCAGTTAAATCATTAGGATAAATTGCAATCGCTTGACGTAAAGATTGCTCTGCTTCAGAAATACGATCTTGCTCATAAAAAATATTTGCTTGATTAATCAAAAATTTAGATTTCAACAAAGGGGTCATTGGTTGATTTAAAACCTGTTGCGTTAAATGTAAGGCTTTATCGTATTCTTTAAGCATTTTGAAACCGACAATTAAGTTTATAATATCAACGGTATTAATGCCTTTTTTACCGCTTTTCTTTTGTAATTCAATTGCCCGTTCTAAGGCTTGAATACCTTCTTTTGCTTGCTGACGTTCTAATAAATGCTTTCCTAACACCGACCACGCTCTTTCTTTACTCGGTGCAAGAGTCACATTATGTTGCCACAAAGCCACTGGGTCACGCCACAATTGATTTCTTTCCCATGTTTGAATTCCTAACACAATTAATAATACGCTGCTCAACGCTAGAACTGTTGGTAATTTAATCCAATTTACAACTTTTTCTATTAAAAACCAACCCATAATAATTACTAATCCAATGTCTGGCAAATAGGTTCGATGCTCAAAAATTACATCTCGAATCGGAATAAAACCCGATTCAATACTATGCGCAACATAATAAAACAAAATGCCAAATGCTAATAACGGTAATTTTCTTAAAAAAAACAATGAAATAGCAATAATGCTAAAATGCGCAAGTGTTGCAAAAATAGTAAATAAATTAAAACCCGTCAAAGGAAACGGATCGTAATCAATATGCAAACCAATTGGATAGAAAAACAATTTCAAATAAATCCAAATAACTTGCATTTGACTGGCAAAATAATCTAATCGAGAAATCTTATCAGTTTCTTTAGTTAAAGCCTGCATTGCTTCTAAAGAAAAAGGTTGATAATTCAAATTCCACGATAACATCACAAAAATAAAACCTAAAACTCCTGCACTAATCAATCCAAAACGAAACAATGTTTTAAAAGAAGTGCTAAAAAAACAAATCTCAATTAATAATAAAACAATCGGTAAAGTAAAAGTATTTTGTTTCGTAAAAAAAGCTAATAATGCAGAAATGAGACAAATCACAATCCACATTATTTTTTTCTCAGAATTTAAACGCGCTTGCACAAAACTAAACATCGTTAAAATATAAAACAATGCTGCTAAAGATGCTAATCGTTGCACAATATAGGTAACTGCTTGAATATGAAGAGGATGTAAAATAAAAAATAATGCAGCAAATAACGGCAACCACAAATGCGTTTGATCAGAAATTTTTATACGCGGTGTTTTTAATAAGGTTTAAATAAAAAGATATAAAGTAAAACCCACTAAAAAATGAATTGAAATATTAATTAAATGATAACCCATATAATCAAATTTACCAACATAATAATTTAAAGCAAAACTTAAATAGCCAACAATCCGCAACGGCGCGTAATTCCACAATTGCGAGAAACCCTGCCAATTATAAATTAACGGGTTTTCTTGAATAGACGAAAAGTCATCTAAATAAAACGGCACATCTAGAGTATGATAATATACGGCAATGGTTGCAATTGCTAAAAAAATGAAATGCCAAGTTCTTTGTTTTATGTTCATATTTTTTTCAAAAATTACCAAAAAAATTTGTTGGGGTTTTCACCCCAACCTACAAATACTACTACAAATACTACTACAAATACTACAAATACACTCTAATGTCTAAAATGACGCATTCCAGTAAAGACCATTGCAATGCCATGCTCATCGGCAGCCGCAATCACTTCTTCATCGCGTACAGAACCCCCAGGTTGAATAACTGCGGTCACGCCTACTGCTGCGGCAGCGTCTAATCCATCGCGGAATGGGAAGAACGCATCGGATGCCATTACAGAGCCTTTTACTTCAAGTTTCTCATCACTTGCTTTAATCGCTGCAATCTTTGCACTATACACACGACTCATTTGTCCAGCACCAATCCCAATCGTCATATTTTCTTTGCAATAAATAATCGCATTTGATTTGACGAATTTAACGACTTTCCATGCAAATAACAAATCCCGTATTTCGTCCTCAGTGGGAACACGTTTGGTGACGATTTTCAAATCGTTTTTTGTAACCATGCCTAAATCACGATCTTGAACTAATAAACCACCATTTACTCGTTTGAAATCAAAATCGGGAATGGATTTATCCCAGAAACCACAATTTAACACGCGAACATTAGTTTTAGTGGCTAAAATGGGTTTAGCTTCTTCTAAAACATCAGGCGCAATAATCACTTCAACAAATTGACGATCAACGATTGCTTTAGCGGTTTCGGCATCTAAAGTTCTATTAAACGCAATAATGCCACCAAATGCGGATGTGGGATCGGTTTGAAATGCACGATTATAAGCCGTTAAAATGTTTTCTCCAACTGCAACGCCACAAGGATTCGCGTGTTTAACAATGACACAAGCTGGTTCTTCAAAAGATTTCACACATTCTAAAGCTGCATCGGTATCCGCAACATTATTATAAGAAAGCTCTTTTCCTTGAATTTGTGTTGACGTTGCAATGCAGGCTTTTTTAGGAGAATGCTCAACATAAAATGCAGCATTTTGATGAGGATTTTCTCCATAACGCATCGCTTGAGCTTTTTTGAATTGAAATGATAAAGTGCGAGGAAAATCTTTATCAAGTTGTTTGCCTAAGTAATTCGCAATTGCACCATCATAACGAGCAGTGTGTTCAAAGACTTTTAATGCCAAATGAAAGCGCGTTTCTTTAAAAGTATCATTATTTTCTTCTAATTCTTTGAGAACAACTTGATAATCTGCGCTATCAACAACCACTGTAACAGAATGATGATTTTTAGCGGCGGCACGAAGCATTGTTGGTCCACCAATATCGATGTTTTCAATCGCGGTTTCTAAATCGCAATCGGGCTTGGCAACGGTCTGTTCAAATGGATAAAGATTAACAACGACCAAATCAATCGGAGAAATGTTGTTTTGTTGCATGACGGTTTCATCGATGCCGCGTCTGCCGAGCAAACCGCCGTGAATTTTGGGGTGCAAAGTTTTCAAACGCCCGTCCATCATTTCTGGAAAACCCGTATAATCTGAAACTTCAATCACAGGAATATTGTTTTGCATCAATAACTTAGCTGTACCACCCGTCGATAAAATTTCGATGCCTTTGGCGTGCAAAGCGCGGGCAAATTCCACCAGCCCCGTTTTATCCGAGACGCTCATCAAAGCGCGTTGTATCATAATGTTCTCCTAAGCAAAAATCCGATTATTATAAAGTTATGAACGCACCACTGCTCAAAAAATTAGGTTTTCTTTTAATATTTCTGACAGCAATTGCGCTTGGTTCGGCAAAAGCCATTGGTGATTATTTTTTAAAATCTCAATTAAATCAACAGATTACAAAATTACAGCCGTCCACTTATATTTCTTATCAAGAGGCTTTTATTAATTACGCATTACAAGGTGAGGTTAAAAATATTTCTTTACAAATGCCGTATATTGAGAAACTCACCGCTCAAACGGTTTTATTAAAAGAGTTGTATGCTTTGCCTGAACAAATCAACGCCGTTGCAGAAAATATCTTTTTTCAGCTCTCTAAAGATTTGTTTTTTAAAGCAAATTTATTTTTAACATTACAGGATAAAAATAAAGAAAAACAAATCAATGCTCAACTTAAAAGTGAAGAATGGGGCGAGCTAAAAATAAATACAACTTTGAAAGGAACTGGGCAGATTGTTTCTTTAGAAGCTGATTATAAAATTGGAAAAATTTGGCAACAATTAATGCCGCAATTAAGTGGATGGTTTAATCAAGTTGATTTGCTCCCTTTTCCTAAGCAAATCAAAGAACCTATTTTAACCTTTCTCAAACAACCCAAAAACTTTAAATTAACCTTTCGCCCCACTGCGCCAATGTTGCCGATGAAATTGGTTTCTACACCACCAGAACAATGGGGATTAAGTGTTTTATTTAATTAGGAAAATGTTTCACCTTGTGCAAAAACAGTTACTTTTGCGGGCATGAGCATCAAGGTTGCTAAATCAAGTTTCTCTGGCAAAGACGGACGTTCTTTTAAATGCCTTAAAATGTTTTTAGGATCGGCATTTGTCCACAGAGCAACTTCCGCAAATTGTAAAATATGCGTCATGGCTTGTTCAATCGGATGTTTTCCTCCCGCCGCATTTAGAGGAATTGTCATCGTTGCATCGGTAATTTCCCACGTTGCTTGACTTTGACGAACCGCTAATGCAAGCCCTTGACTTAACAGTAAAATCATTCCCGCTAAACTGTGCGCTGGCGTTACAATTAACGTTAATTCATCGGGTTCAACGCCGCAAGTATCAGCGATTTGATCGCTTAAATCTAACGGTGGAATTTTGTCGGCGATCACAATTAAAGCCGCTTTCCCCGCCCGATCTTCATAACCTAAGTGTTTGAGAATTGGCGATTTTTTCGCTAAAACTTGTGCTGCGCCGCAACCATAACCGTGAAAATGTGCTTTACCTTTGCTATAGTGCAACGTCCAGTTGGGGAATTGGCTCGCCGCACACGCCAACGCAGGCGCAGTAACTTGCAAACGCAAATGACTGTCGATGCGTGCGCTTCCCAAACCGCCGAGCGCGATTTCCACCAAGCGGCGACCCGCCTCAAGCCCGCCCAACGTCGCATCAACCACGCGACATCCGTTGTCCAAATAGTCAATTGTCAACCGCAGCACGTCCGCGTCCGCGACCAATTGCGTGACCAACGGCTGGGTTAAAGTGTTGATGGAGATGTTTTCAATAGTCATAAATGTATTTTTTGGCAAGTGTTTTCATTATTTTAGGGATTAAATCATAAAAATACAGCTTTTTTTTACAAAAAATTAGTTTATTAACAACCGAATTTCAAAAACAAACGCATGGTTTATTGATCGCCTATAAAAAAACTCTCCTCATTATTTCATAGGAGAGTTTCTTTAGGAAAGTTAAGAAAAATTATTTGATAGTAAATAAGGTTTGTTTTCCACCAGAAGGATATATAATTACATAATTTCCATCGCCTCTAGCTTGAACATCAAATGAAGAATAATTTGTGAAATCATATTTGATGCCATAATCCAACATTCCTCTGATAGAAATACCGTTGAAAGTCAAAGAAACTACGCCTTTCAAATCAATAGTGAACATTTGACCGAAATCTAATTGCGCAAAATAAGGATAAATCTTTTGTTTGCGTTTCTTACCCTTTTTATCTTTGAAAATTAACGCTCTCAAAAATTTATTTCCTTTCGGTAAATTCTCTGCATCAACAGGTTGTAATCCTTCAGGTTCGGCATCGTCTGCGGGTTCTGAAAACATTTCAGGAGTTCCAGCATAAGAATTTACATCTGGAGTTGAAACGGTAGGCTCAGCGGTCATTTGTCCAGAATCAGCTGCTTCTAATCCCCCAATGCCACCTTGTTCTAAAGCAGTTGCTAAACTTTCAGTATCTTCCATCGCGGGAACAAGTCCAACCTCATGGTCTTCTTCAGTTACAAAGGTAACTTCACCCGTTATTTCAAAGTTAAATCCTTTAGGTTTCTTACCTTCACCTTGTTTGATTTTCACAGGTTTTAATGTAAAACGTTGTTGTCCAACATCTACAGTTAAATTACCTGTTGTTTGCTCTTGTTCAACTGCTGGAACTTGGGTTTGAATTTGTTGCAAAACGGTAGGTGCATTAATCACGATACTTTGGGTTAAGTTAATCGCGGGCGGAATTTTCTTAGTCTTTTTAGTAGGCTGTTGAATTTTAAGAAGAATATTTCCTAAATTAACACCTTTAGGAATGTGATCCTTATGTTTGAAACGCACATTTTTACCAAAGGTAATATTTGCATTAATGGTAATTGTAATTTTCCCAATAACCACGTTTTCAAAATGAACATTTCCATCCACTTCACGATCTTCTACTTCCAAAGGTTTCTCTTCAGTTCCTATCACAGCAACGTCTTTAATTGCAACACCTGGAGGCGGTAAAGTATCTAAAGTTTTTAAATTCAAATCGATATTTGTACCAGAAACACTAGAAATCACGCTGTTTTGATCAGATAAAGCGGATTTTTTCAATAGCTTTCCTTGACCATCGATGCTAATTAAACCTTTGCCGCCGTTCTCTGCTACTAATAAGGCTGGTTTATTATCAATTGCGGTGTAACTTAATAACAAGCCAGAATTACCATTTAAAGTACATAAATCAGTGCCACTTGAAACGCCAGAACCTGAACTCATGAAATTAAAGTTTTTAATGAAAGTAGGTTTGAAATCTTTATCAAAACTATATAAAGCAACTTGATGTTTTGATCCAGTTGCATTTCCAATGGCTAACACCGATTTATCTTGATAAAAAAATTCAGTTCCTACTAAACCTGGGAGATTTGTAGTGGCGGGTTTTCCATCTAAGGTTAATAATAAAGAAGCTAAGGCTTTTCCTTTATTATCTAAAACGAGTGCATTTGTGCCATTGATAGGTTGCGCAGAAATAACGATAATTTCATCATAATTATCATTATTCAAATCAGCAATTACGATATTTACATCAGCAGAGTTCTTTAAAATATCTAAACTTGTTGGTTCTTTCCCATTAGCATAAAGATAAATTTTCTTATCTTCGCCTTGGTTAGAAACAACTGCGGTTTCGCCGTTCTCAAGTGTTCCGAAAACAACTTTTACCCCTTTATTAAAGGTAGAAACGGGTAATGAAGAAAGTTTGTTTCCTTTTGTATCAAATACAAACGCATCATTTCCAGCAAATAAGTTGCTTGCAACTAAGAAATCAACACTGCCATTTGAATCCCAATCAGTAGTTACAACACCAATGCCTTTTCCTACAATTGTAGAATCGATATTTCTAACCGATTTTCCCGTCGAATCTAATAATAAAATTTGATTAGAATTATTTTTACAACTATGCGTTCCCAAAGCAATTTGAGCAAGGTTTCCACGATCTACGCTTTTAATATCCAAAATCGGATTAGGATTTGTTGCAGATAAAGTGACGCTAGTTTCATTAAAAGAATAACCTGTTTTGCTCACTTTAACGTTATAAGAACCAAACTCTAAACCCGTGATTTTATATTTGCCAGTTGCATCAGTGGTTGCTTGACCTTTTCCAATGATAATGATTGCGCCTTCTAATGGTTTTCCTGAAAAGTCAGAAACCGTTCCATTTACATCTGCATATAAAGCAATTTCTTCTGAACCTGTGGTGGAAGAATTAGCAGTGGCAGATTGAGCAGTGGCATTTAAAAGAGTGTCAGCGGCGTGAGTGACCATCGGGGTGGAAAGCAAGCTAACGATAACGCTTTGTAATACAAGGGAATGTTTTGGTGTGAACATAGTAATTTCTCCTCAGATTGAAATAACAAAATTTAACGATTTCGTTTTTTGAAAATACCAACAATTTGATAAAACTGCCAGCATTTACCGATTAACGGTGCATAATAACAGACAAACGAAAAAAGCCTGTAATTACATTAAGATAAAAGCGCTGAAACAGTGGCTAAATTAGCCCGTCGCATAGGTTTTCCAGAAATTGGATCAGATGGGGCTTGGCGGATTTCTGAAAGATTAAAGATAGTTAACGTAACCTCATGATTTCCCGCAATAAATTGATAGCAAGGATAAGGCTTTGAAATACCTATATATTGCCGTTCAACTAATTGATAGGGTATTTTATGATCAATTAAAAAAAACGCGATTTCTTCTGGATTATCTGTGAACAAATGCAAATTCACCGCTGAATGTGGATTTGCAGTGCCAATTAAGATTTTTCCTACCAAACGCGGCTGGAATTTTTTAAAGAGTTGCATTGCCGAAATTGCAGTTTTTCTTAATGCGTACAAATGATCTTGTTTTTGAAACAAACGTTGATAATTTTGTAATGCAATTTCGATTTCACTGTTGGTGGGCAAATCACGTTGATTTGAAATGCCAAACTTTGCGGCTGTTTTTTGTCTGGCAATTCGGAAATCTTCAATGAATTCTTGCACCATCAAACGGGCACATTCTTCTGCTAAACGTTGGCGTTCTAACATAACTACGCAAAATCACCGACAAAGGGATTGTTCTCACGTTCTTCTCCAAAACTCGACATTTCTCCGTGTCCAGCAATGAAACGCACGTTGTTTCCCAATTTCCAAAGTTTTTCTTTAATGGATTTAATCAAAGCTTGGTAATTTCCACCCGGAAAATCAGTTCTACCAATCGATCCTTGAAATAAAACATCGCCGACTAAAGCTAATGCACTTTCTTGATGATAAAAAACCACATGACCTGGTGTATGTCCAGGACAATGAAGGACTTTTAGAGCAACTTTTCCAAATTTTATTTCATCACCTTCCTCTAACCAACGATGAGGAAGAAACGCAGAAATATGAGGAAAACCAAAAGTTTGGCTTTGTTTTGCTAAGCTATCTAACCAATATTTATCGTCGATGTGCGGTCCAATGATTGGCACATTTAATGCTGTTGCCAACGCCGTCGTGCCGCCCACATGATCGATGTGACCGTGCGTTAAAAGGATTTGAGTTAGCGTTAGTCCTTGATTATTAAGGAATTGTTGGATCAAATGAACATCGCCACCCGGATCGACAACGGCGGCTTGTAAAGTTTCTTCGCACCATAAAACAGTGCAGTTTTGTAAAAAGGGCGTGACAGAGATAATTTTAAATTTCATAATAAAATCAACGACATCCAGAGAAACCAGTTGTAAAAGTTCGCAAAGTATTATTGTATTCTTGACCGTCGGGCAGGCGCACCCGAGCCACAGGAGTCAGGGTCACATAACCTTGTTTAATCCCGCGTTTGGGAATAATTTGCAAGGCAATCCATTCGCAACCCCCTGTTTTTGAAGCACTTGTTAATTTTGCACAATTATGTTGAACCACGCGCCGCGCAAAATTTTGGCAAGTATTTCCTCCCCAATGAATTTGTTCATTAAAAAATTTGCCATTGCCAGAAATCCCATCTTTATTATTATCAATGGGTTGGCGCGTGTCTTGATTTGAACCAGCGATTGCAACAAAATCAAATTTGTCGCGCAAATCACCCATATCAAGATCGACAAAACACACATCTACATATTTTTGCTCAGTTTTTGGACCAATCGCCCAAAACAAAGTGCGCGCACCACAACCTTCATAATCCACTCTCGCAGGTTTCTCCGCACAACTTGCTAAAAATACACTACTTAATAAAACCAACCAGAGGCTTTTCATCTTATTACAGTTCCTATGAGTTATTTTAACAAAACAATCATTTGAGAGAAGATTTGAAAAAATAGAGATAGCGATATTATATCAAATATTCGTAAATTGGGGGCAAACCTCAACAAATTATTAGACTTCAATTCCAACTTACCTTTATGAATATTTCATATAATATTGATATATATCCACTTGTTCAACAATGATTAACAAATATAGATTACATTAAAGGGTAGTGGTGCAAAATAGGGTGATAAGGTCTATTTAAAGAGCGGCAAGATAGGC
>DYRG01000071.1 GCA_020718845.1 Thiomargarita sp. | reverse complement strand
TTTTGTTATGCTGCCAATGTTCAATTGTGTGACCAAATACTTTAATCATTTCTTGTGCTGGCAAACCAATAATAGAATAACGCCCCCATTTCTCGCCACCTTGCACGGATTCCAATAAATAAGAATAAGCACCTTTCGCTAATTTCAAATACGCGCTCAAAGGCGTATCCAAATCCGCTAAAATCTTTTTTACCACTGGAATTCTATTAAACCCAGCGTTGCTATATCTTTGAAATTGTTCAGTATTCACAATTAAACGCCTTTGCAGTAATTTTTCAATGTAATTCAAACAGTTTTAATAGTATGAGTTAAAGCAGTCATATAAATCCATGAAGCTATTATCGATGTAATTAACGTCCATTTAGCAAAACGTTTCTCAATATTTGTTCTCACTAAAATGAAAGGAGAAAGCGCATAGAGAGCAATAGCTAATACAAAACCCAATATATAAAGAATTATTTCTGGTTTATCATATATAGCAACAATAATTTCATAAGGAAAATACAATAGTGATAACAATTTTGCTTTGTTGATAAGAAAATAAATACCTTTCATTCCTACCACTAAATTAAATATTCCTTGCAAAGAAATAATGCTCAGTATTAACCAACTATTATTTGAATGACTATTTGCAAATAATTCTTTATTAAATATATAGTTATGGATACCAATCATCTGGATAACTAGTCCATGTACAAATGACTTCGTTTGCACCAATAGATTTAAAATAATCTGAAATCTGTTCAACAAATTTCTCAGTTAATTTATCACTTACAAAATTAATCTCACCTTTCCAAACTCCTAGTTCAGAGTATTCACAGCTAACCTCTGGATCAATTGACCAAAATGCTTTAGTTTTAATAATTTTACGGGTTGCCAATTGTAATGATTTAGGTAAGTCATCTACAAATGCTTGTAATGATTCATCTTCATCATTATCTCCCGACATTCGAGCCTCTCCAACATATTCAAATAATACCTCAATTTGCTCACTTATTTCTTCACTATCGATAATTGGTGTTACATTCAATGCTTTCATAAGTTTCTCCCTAATTTGTTATATTATCTTCCTGCGCCTTGCATCGCCATTGCTGCATAAAGTGTAACGAAAGCAGCAAGGCTAATCCATAATGCTGATATCGATATAATTACTGTCCATTTGGCGAGACGTTTCTCCATTTTTGTTCTCGCTAAAAATAAAGGAAATAATACATAAAAAACCACAGCCAGCACATAAGGAATCGTCATAGGTATTTCATAAATAAAAAAAATTAACCCATAAGGAATTTGCAATAAATTTTCAAATGCTCGAATAACACCTTTTACGCCCATTGAAAGAACAAAATAATAAATTCCAATCATTCCAACCACTAAAGCAAGTATTCCTTCCACAAAAATAATGCTCAACACCAACAAATTATTAGGAAGAGTATCTTTAGATTGATCATTCATAGTAATTTTTCAATGTAATTTAAAAAGTTTTTCTCACTTACAAATGTAATATCAAAGGTATTTGAAAGTCCGATCATTTTCTCATCACTTTCATCTAAAACCAATAATAAAAAGTTTTCTTTTGGAATGTTTAAAGTTTTACAAATCTTGGTATATTTTTGAATATCTTGACGAAATTCGCCGCTTTTGCACTCAATCCACAGCGGTTTGTTTTTAGGAAGCACAAAAAATACATCTGCTTCGTGTTTCTCGCCGTTCTCAAAATTAAAAATAAAGTTCTTTAAACTAGAAAACGTAATTTTCTTACTGGATAATAATGACGCTGTTTTCATAAACGCATACCATTCTAACCATTCACCATTAAAGAAATTCATTATTTTTGTACTAGTTTGGAGTTCTAAATGTATTTGATTTTTATCACGTTTTTTAAATTGTCTTACAATGAAGCCATATTCATATAATTCTTTGCAAAATTGCATTATAAATTGATCGGTTTTTTGATTATCAGTGAGATCAAAATTGATTGCATCATAATTTTTGCGATATGCCCATCTGATTTTATCTAAAAGCGGAAATAAAATAGCATAATTATCGCCTAATTTTACGGCAATTTCATCAAAAAAACCGCTAATATCCATTTGTTTTTCTTTAAATTCTACTTTTACCTTTTTCTCATTTAAATAATTCACAACACCGTCAAAATTAATTAATTCAGGCGCAAATGCTTTATTTGCAAACGCATAACCTTGTTGTTCTTTATTTAATTTATCATTGGTCGCAAAATTAGTTTGCTCTTTTAGTTTGGTATTTTCTGCGATCAACAAATTAGTTTGTTCTTTAAGTTGTTTTAACTCAGTTTGTGCTTGCGTTAAGTTTTTAAATAACGCTTGTATTAAAATAGTTGCATCAAAAATAGATGCAGGTTGTGAACATTTGGGACATTTAATGGTTTTCCCAATGTGTTCATTGGGAACTTCTCTCAAAAAGTTACAACTCTTGCATCTCAAAATTGCCATAATTTACTCAAATACTTTTGAAAGTTCTGCTAATGTTTGAATGACTGCGTCAGGTTGAGCAAGTTCGATGTTTTCACCATGATTATAACCATAAGGAACACAAACCACTTGAAATCCCGCTGCTCGAGCCGCTTGAACGTCATTTTTTGAATCACCAATCATTAACGATTGCTCTGGTTTTACTTTGAAAAAATCCGCCGCGTGCAATAATGGCATTGGGTGCGGTTTCTTTTCGGGTAACGTATCGCCAGAAATCACAATTTCAAAGAACGATCTAATGCCTAAGGTTTCTAACAATGGCAAAGTAAATTGCGCGGGTTTATTGGTAATGCAACCCAAATGCCAGCCTTGTTGTTTCAACCAATTCAAACCTTCTAAAACGCCGTCGTACAAACAACTTTTATTGCAAGTATTTTCAGCGTAAAGTTTCTCAAAAATCGGCAATGCTTGCGCATATTGTTCCGTTGAAATCGTGCCATTCAAATCATTTGAAATCGCCCGTTCAATTAAACGTTGCACGCCATTTCCAACCCATTGACGCACGGCAGTTTCTCCACGCGGAGAAATGCCCAATTGCTTGAGCATTTCATCAACGCAAAATGCCAAATCGGGCACGCTATCTACTAATGTGCCGTCTAAATCAATTAAGACAAGTTGCGGTTTTTTAAGCATTATTTTTGAACCTTTGCGAGTTCAGCGCGCATTTCTGTGATGGTTGCTTTGTAATCGGCGGTATTAAAAATCGCTGATCCCGCCACAAAAGTATCCGCGCCCGCTTCCGCTATCTCTCTGATATTACTACCTTTTACGCCGCCATCGATTTCTAAACGGATCGGAAAACCGCTGTCGTCGATCAATTTACGGGCTTCACGCAATTTGGGCAATGCCGATTTGATGAACGATTGACCGCCAAACCCTGGGTTGACCGACATCAATAGTATCATGTCGATCTTGTCCATGACGTATTTTAGGCAATCGAGCGGGGTTGCGGGGTTGAAAACTAAGCCCGCTTTGCAGCCGCATTCACGAATCAATTGCAACGTGCGGTCGATGTGTTCGCTGCCTTCGGGGTGAAAAGTGATGTAAGTCGCGCCAGCTTTCGCAAAATCGGGAATGATGCGGTCGACGGGTTTGACCATCAAATGCACGTCGATGGGAGCGGTAACGCCATGTTTTCTAAGGGCTTCGCACACGAGCGGACCAATAGTTAAATTTGGGACGTAATGATTATCCATCACATCGAAATGGACGATATCTGCGCCAGAAGCGAGCACATTGTCGACTTCTTCGCCTAACTTAGCGAAATTAGCGGACAAAATCGATGGGGCGATCCAATTTTCAAACTTCATGTTGTCTCCTTTTTGATCCATTAGAATTTATTGATAAAGCGAATTACTTTACCTGAAATCGGGCAAATTTGCAGCTAAAAACTAACTTTGCAGTTTAAGGATTCATGGCTTACACTTAACGCTGGCTAATATGAGTTTGCCAAAACTTTCTACACTATTAAGGAGAACGTTGTAATGAAATTGTATAAATTTTTGAGTGGATTATTCATTGCGGGATTGATTTTAAATGCCCAAGCAAAAGATCAAGCAATTGTAATCAAATTTAGTCACATTGCTGCCCCCGATACGCCCAAAGGAAAAGCCGCCGAGCATTTCAAAAAACTCGCCGAGCAATATACTAAAAATAAAATCAAAGTAGAAGTTTATCCAAATGGTAAGCTCATTAAAGATAAAGATGAAATGGATGCCTTACAAAAAGGTGACGTTCAAATGTTAGCACCTTCTTTATCTAAACTCGCTCCTTTAGGAATTAAAGAATTTGAAATATTTGATATGCCTTATATTTTTAATGATTACAAAGACTTACATGGAATTACGCGAGGACAAGTCGGAAAAGATTTGTTTAATCGTTTGGAAGTAAAAGGCATTTTAGGATTGGCTTATTGGGATAACGCATTCAAACAAATGAGCGCGAACAAACCTTTGAGAAAACCCGACGATTTTAAAAACCTAAAAATGCGCATTCAATCCTCAAAAATTATCGATTTACAAATGCAATCATTAGGAGCAACTCCAGTGGTCATTCCTTTTATAGAAGTCTATAAAGCATTGCAAACTAAAACGGTTGACGGCACTGAAAATTCTATTTCTAATTTCTATACGCAAAACATTCACGAAGTTCAAAAGTTTCTCACTTTAACTAATCACGGTTATTTAGGTTATGCGGTGATTGCAAATAAGAAATTCTGGGATAAATTACCCGACGATGTTAAAAATGATTTAACCAAAGCAATGACAGAAGCGACTGATTTTGCTAATGATATTGCCAAAAAAGAAAACGACGATGCCTTAGCAAAAGTTAAAGCATCGGGTAAAACCGAAATCATTGAATTAACAGCAGAAGAAAAAGCCGCTTTGAAAAAAGCCATGATTACTTCACACGATAAGCAAGATATTATTCCTAAAGCCTTTTTAAGATGGTGGTTATGCGGCGATAAATGTTAAAATAACTTTGCAAACTCAAAAATCATCGTTTATGTTCAAATTTGATTTCTTTTTTTATTTCAAACCAGAGGATGTTGCTATGAAGTTCTATAAGAAAGTGTTGAGTGGGTTATTTGTCGCAGGATTGGTTTTAACTGTGCAAGCCGAAGAACCCATCGTCATTAAATTTAGCCATGTTGTTGCGGCTGATACACCGAAAGGAAAAGCCGCTGAGCAATTTAAGAAATTAGCGGCGGATTACACGAAAGGAAAAGTGAAAGTCGAAGTATATCCCAATAGCCAATTGTACAAAGATAAAGAAGAAATGGAGGCATTGCAAATTGGTGCAGTGCAAATGTTAGCTCCTTCTTTAGCAAAATTCGGTCCTTTAGGTGTGCGCGAATTCGAAATCTTTGATTTACCGTATATTTTTGATAATTATGAAGATTTACATAAAGTCACCGAAGGTCAAATTGGTAAAGATTTGTTAAAGAAACTTGAATCAAAAGGCATTTTAGGATTGTCTTTTTGGGATAATGGTTTCAAACAAATGAGCGCGAACAAACTTTTAAAGAAACCTGAAGATTTTAAAGGCGTAAAAATGCGCATTCAATCTTCTAAAATCTTAGATCAACAAATGCGTGCATTGGGAGCAAATCCTCAAGTTATGGCGTTTTCTGAAGTGTATCAAGCCTTGCAAACGGGCGTTGTCGACGGCACTGAAAATCCTGTTTCAAATTTCTTTACACAGAAAATGCACGAAGTTCAAAAATTCATGACAATAACAAATCATGGTTATTTGGGTTATGCCGTTATTGTAAATAAGAAATTTTGGGAAGATTTACCTGTTGATATTCGAAGTGCTTTAGATAAAGCAATGGTTGAAGCAACTCAGTTTGCAAATGACATCGCCAAGAAAGAAAATGACGATGCACTTGCTCAAGTTAAAGCCTCTGGAAAAACTCAAATTATTGAATTAACCCCAGAAGAAAAAACCGCTTTGAAAAAAGCCATGACAGCTGTTCACGACAAACAAGATCGTATCCCCAAAACACTGATTGAAAATGTCCAAAAAGCCACTGGCTTTAAGAAATAGTTTTTTCCTTTTATAAAAACTACTGTAAAGCATTTTGCAGTAGTTTTTAAAATACAATTAAATTATAATTTATTAGAGATTTGATAGATTATGTCTATTTATAAATTTAGAACTATAACAAAAGAATATGATAAATATCTTATGTTTAAATTAAGATATGAGGTTTATTGTTTAGAAAATAAATGGTTAGATTCTTCTAATTATCATGATGGTTGTGAAATCGATGAATATGATGAAGTTTCAGAATATATCGGTGCTTATGAAGGTGATACATTGGTTGGAAGTGTTCGACTTATATTACCAAAAGAAAATATGTTACTTCCGATAGAAAAGAACTTTAATATTGAACCAAATAAAAATTATAATCGCTTAGAACTTTCAAGATTAATTGTTCCTCAAAATCAAAGAGGAATAAATATTTCATCTGGGTTATTTCATTCTGTTACGCAATGGTTTATTCATAATAATTATAGCCTTGCCTATACAATTGCAGAAGATAGTTTATTAAATCTTATGAATAAATCTGGTTATAATTTTAAAAGGCTTTCAGAAGGAAAATTCTATTTTGGAGCATTAACTTTTCCAACATTTTATATTTTAACAGAGGAAGAAAAAGAAAAATTTTATCAAAATAAACAAAGACTTCAAAAAAACTTTGAAATTTTAATATAGGATACAGATGATATGTTTAATTATGAACAACTAACGCTTAGAAACTCTGGTTATATTTCTAGCGAACTACAAGAAAAGATACGCAGTACAAAACTTTTAATTGCTGGATGTGGCATAGGAAGTACAATTGCGCAAGCTGCTGTCCGAATTGGTTTCGAAAATTTCATTCTTGCGGATGGTGATCAAGTTGATTTGCATAATCTTAATCGGCAAGCCTTTAATTATGTAGACATTGGCAAACAAAAAGTAATTGCATTAGAAGAAAATTTAAAATCAATAAATCCACTTCTCAGTATCCAAATCTTTGATGGATGGATCAATAAAAATGTATCAAAAGAATTGGTTGCTTCTTCAGATTTTGTAATTGATACCATTGACTTTCTCGATCTTGCTGGAATAACTGCACTTCATGACGAAGCACACAATCAAAACAAACCTATTATTTCTAGTTTGAGTGCAGGATGGGGAGCAATTGCACTATATTTTCCAATGAATAGCCCTTTTACATTTCGACAACTAATTGGCTTACCTTTATCTGGTTCTGTGGAAAACGCTTCTTATGTTAAACATTTCACAGCTTTATTGCAAAGTATTGAAAATAATCTCCTGCTTCCAAGAGAGGTTGTGAGTGTTATGCAAACCGCCCTAACAATACTTGAGGATGGAAAACCATGTCCAGCCTCACAAATTTCGGTAGGTGCTCATGCGATTGCTGCACTTACCACCACAGCAATTATAAGAGTGCTTGCAGGATTGCCTGTTGCAACTGCTCCAAATTTAATCATTACAGATAATTGGTCTGCTGCATTCGATAAATGTGTTTCTCTCAACCTTGACTTAGCAACTAAAAGTTAAGGTAGAGGTGCATATTGTGGTGATATAATAGGAGAGATTAACGAGCAGAGGAGGT
>DYRG01000037.1 GCA_020718845.1 Thiomargarita sp. | reverse complement strand
TTATTGCTAAAAACAATGGTGCAACGTTAGAACAAATCAACGATGAATTAATTATTCGGGGATTGGAATTAGGGTTTTTAGATTTATTGCAAAAGGAATACAAAGATTTAACGCCTTTATTATTAGAACAATTTGATTTTGATGATGAAAGCGAGCTTTTTACAATCAAGAAAAACGCTAAATTTAAAACACATCTTGATGTAAAATTAAGAGTAAGGTATTATCTAATTTCATATCTACGACGCTTAGAATTGTCTAAAAAATATCCTTCTTTTGATGAGATCATTTTGTATATTATGCCGTTACTAAAAAATGGTACAACACCTGAGAACCAAACTATTTTAAGTGTTTTAGAAGATATTGCACTTCCCATAAATGAAGATTGCTGGAAGTTAAAAGCGATTGGACAACAACTTTTAGAAATGTAACACAGGAAGGTTTTAAATGCGTAACTTATTAATGATATTGTCTTTTTTAATAATAACGGGTTGTTCAAAAACGCCGTCATTACCCATGTTAACGGAAGATGCGAAAATTGTCGCGTTTGGAGATGAATTAACTGCCGCACCTCATTTGATGGCTGAGCAAACTTATCCCGCTTTGTTAGCAAAACAGTTGAAACGTTCGGTTATTAATGCGGGTGTGACGGGAGAAACTTTAGCGCAAGCAGTGAAACGTTTTCCTCAAATGCTAGAAACCGAAAAACCTGCGTTAGTAATTATTTGTCATGGTGGTTATGCTATTGATCCAATAAATGAAGCTGCAAATACCCAAACATTAGAATATTTTAGACAAATGTTAGGATTAGCAAGAGCAAAAAAAATTAGTGTTGTGTTGATTGGAATTCCAGAGAAACAACCGCCCCATTTTGCGCCTGCGGATTTCTACAAACGTTTGGCGAGAGCATTTGAAATTCCTTATCATGGCGCGATTTTAAGCAAAATTCTTCCTGAACTTCAAATGATGGATGCAGAACAGCATTTGCCAAATCCTCAAGGTTATCAATTGCTGACAGATGGCATTATCGAAATCTTAAAAGAAAGTAAAGCAATTCCTTAAAATTACAAATGCGAAAAAATCCCCCAACAAAAGAATTTGAAGGGGGAGAAAGGGGCTTAAATATAGGTAAGTTCTTTACATTGAGGAAGGTCGGCGAGCGCTCGACGCACTGCAACCCAACCTAACCCTAAATTCGCTTTACGACTGGTGATTAAAACTATCAACGCATCGGGTTTCTCTGGCACAACCGCCATGAAATGATAAGTGTTTTTGGTGGTCATTTGAACTTCTTGGATAAGATTTTTTTCAGGCTGACCGCGCATATTTCCAATCATATCTTCGACCGCACGGATTTTATTGCCGCGCATCATATCGACCGCCGCCGCCGCGACTGCATCTAAATAAGACTGTGTAAAATAAGAGATTTTATGTGCCACGCCTAATAATAAACCTGATTTTAAATCAACCACCGCACAACCTAATCCGCCATCTGTACTATCTAGCGCGTCTGCGCAAACATCCTTGATAGATTTTGCCATTTGCATTCTCCTCGTAAAAAAACAATAAAAGAAACTTATGATGCCACGAAAGTCGCCAAATTGAAAATATCCTTGATCGTCAATCTTAAACTTGGATTATCATAAATCATTATTTCAGAATATTATTCTTTGATAAAATATTATAAAAAACAACCTAAGCCTTATTAGGTCGTGTTTAAAGAAGAGAATGCTGAATTTCGCATAATTTATTGAAAATAATAGACTGCACCTGTTGAAATAAAAGATTTAATACAAAACCATGAATTATTAGGAGATTTTAGCGTACAATTTAAGTATTTTAAAATCGCTGAAAATGAATTTAGTGCAGAAAGCCTTTTGAAAATTCACAAAGTTATTTCAACCATCTTTTAATCATGTTATCGCCAGAAATGCAGGTTTTAACGCATTTAATTTGCGCAGGTGGCGACCCCGATTTAGTTTAAATTCAAACCAAATTTTGAGGAAAAAACTCATGCGAATCAAGGATAAATACATTAGTCCATTTACGGATTTTGGATTTAAAAAACTCTTTGGAACAGAAATAAACAAAGACATTTTAATGGACTTTTTAAATGAATTGCTCAAAAAAGATGAAGGAAAAATTGTTGATTTAAATTATCTTCCATTAGAGCAACTTGGAAGAAGTATTGATGCTAGAAAAGCGATTTTTGATATTTATTGCGAGAACCAAAAAGGAGAAAAATTTATTGTTGAACTCCAAAAAGCACCTCAAAATTATTTCAAAGATCGGAGCGTTTATTATTCGACCTTTCCTATTCAACAACAAGCCCAAAAAGGTTTGTGGGATTTTAAATTAGAAGCGGTTTATACGATTGGAATTTTGGATTTTGTATTTACAGAAGATCAAGATAATCAAGAAGTGTTTCATCATGAAGTAAAATTGGTTGATCAAAGCACTCAAAAGGTTTTTTATGATAAATTAACTTACATTTATTTAGAAATGCCAAAGTTCAAGAAAACAGAAGAAGAATTAGAAACGCATTTTGATAAATGGTTATATGTATTAAGAAATTTAGAAGATTTAACCAAACGACCAGAGAAACTCCAGGAAAAGATTTTTGCAAAACTTTTTGAGCAAGCAGAACTCGCCAATTATTCAGAACAAGAATACACTGAATATGAGCATAGTTTAAAAATTTATCGTGATCTAAATAATGTCATCGAAACCGCCGAATCCAAAGGTGAGAAAAGAGGAATCGCAAAAGGAGAGATAAAAAAGGCAAAAGAAATTGCGCGATCATTATTAGAAGAAGGCTTGCCTATTGAGTTGATCATGAAAGCCACTAAACTTTCAAAAAAAGAGATTGAGCAACTTAAAAGTTGAGTTTGATTTTTTGAAAAAAGGGTTACACTTTAACGAGTTATTTTTTTTGGAGGATGGGACAATGTTTTTGAAAATGAAAATTTATCAACGGGTTATTTTTATAAGCTATGATTAGAGGTGAGATAAAATGGGTATTGAACAATTGATTTTAAGCAAAGTTTCTCATTTATCGTTAGAGAAACAATGTGAGATATTAAACTTTGTGGAGTTTATTGCTACTAAAGCAACGGATCAAGTTGAAGCACAACGACAATCTATTTTAGCAAGTCAAACTATAGATGAGGAAATTTGGGAAGCTAATTTAGATGAACAAGACTGGCAATAATCTTATGTTTTTGCGTGGAGATGTGGTGCTTTGTGCGTTGAGTGGAGATTTTGGGAAACCGCGACCCGCCGTTGTTGTTCAATCCGATTTATTTAATGAAACACATTCTAGCGTAACGGTTTGTCCACTCACCAGTTATTTAATTCAAACGCCTTTATTTAGGATAACAATTGAACCCAATCACGAAAATGGTTTGCAACAAATCTCACAAATCATGGTTGATAAAGTTTCTACTATTAAAATAGATAAAATACGCGAGAAAATCGGTACACTTGATAAAGCAACGCTATTTGAATTAAACTGTGCTTTGCGTTTGTGGTTAGATTTATAGTTTTGATTTTTGGGGAAAAAGGGTTACACTTTAACGAGTTATTTTTTTGGAGGATTCGACAATGTTTTTGAAAATGAATATTTATCAAAAAGGAGATTTACAATGACAATGCAAGTTGAAACAAAATTATTAGAAGAAGTAAAAAAAATTGGCAATTATCCTAACAAAAACGCAGCAATCAATGCCGCTTTAAAAGAGTATATTGCTAAATATAAGCGGTTAGAATGTTTGAAATATTTTGGAACATTTGATTTTGATCCCGATTTTGATTATAAACAGCAAAGAAAACAACGATGATTGTGGTTGATACTTGTGTTTGGTCTTTAGCATTTCGGCGGCAAAAGAGAGAAAGCCTTTTATCGCCAGAAATGCAGGTTTTAACGCATTTAATTGAGGAAGATATGCCTGTTTTTATATTGGGGATAGTTTTGCAAGAATTATTATCGGGTTTAAAAGAACCATCTCAAATGCTAAAAATGCAACAATTAGTTTCTGGATTTCCGATTATTCTTGCAACAAAAAAACACCATATAGAAGCTGCAAAACTCTCAAATGCTTGTCGTAAAATGGGGATTACAACCTCTGCAACGGATTGTTTAATTGCGGCAATGACTATTGACTTAAATGCTCAATTATTAACCACCGATCAGGATTTTACTTATATGCAAAAATGCTGTAATCTAAGTTTGCTTGAAATTTAATGGGTTACTACATTTGGAGGATTCGACAATGTTTTTGAAAATGAAGATTTATCAACGGGTTATTTTATTGGTGTGGTTGGGCGTGAGTGCGGGGTTTGCGCAAGCGGCGACCGATTGTAACCAAGTCACCGAAATCCCCGTCAGTGAATGTCAATCGTTATTAGAGCTTTACAACAGTACCAATGGTGCAAATTGGATCGATAAAACAGGATGGAATCAAACCAATACGCCGTGCAGTTGGTTCGGGGTTGGTTGCAAAGACCCTAACACTCAAACATTTCTAGGACACGTTAATTCAGTAACTTTACCCAATAATAACCTAGTAGGAACTTTACCTAATTTTAATTTACCTAATTTGCAATGGCTTTATCTTTATAATAATAAGCTGAAAGGAAGTATTCCTAATTTTAACTTGCCTAATTTATTAATGCTATGGCTTTATAATAATCAATTAACTGGAGTTATTCCTAATTTCAACTTGCCTAATGTACAATGGCTTTATCTTTATAATAACAACCTAGTTGGAAATATTCCTTACTTTAGCCATCTTGGTAATGTAAACGTACTTTATCTTTATGGTAATCAACTAACTGGAGTTATTCCTAATTTTCCATCTTATATAATGGGTAACTCTCTTTTTAAGGAAAATTGTGGTCTGGTTGCTTACAATACCGCTCAAGAAACTATCTTAAACCAAAAAGACCCTAGTTGGCAAACTAAAAATCCCAATTGTCCTGTTTGTAGTTATAGTATAAGTCCTACAAATAAAACTCATGGAGCTACTAATGAAAATGGTAGCGTGGCTATAACAACTTCTAGTCCCGCTTGTGCTTGGACAGCCACTAGCAATCAAGATTGGGTAAATATTGGGGACGGACAAAGTGGTGTAGGAAATGGCACTGTTTTTTACGCTGTAACTGCAAATTATGTTAGTGCACAACGTACAGCAACATTAACTATTGCTGGGCAACCTTTTGCTTTGACACAACAAAGTGCCAATATTGCAACTTTCGATTTAACTGTAAGCAAAACAGGCGATGGTACGATTTCAGCAAATGGTATTAATTGCGGAACAGATTGCTCTGAAACTTATAATGCAAACACCCAAGTTATTTTAACAGCAACACCGACAAATGGTTTCAAGTTTGTGAATTGGTCTGGTGATTGTAGTGGAACAACTTCACCTTTAACCATTACAATGGATAAAGCAAAGAATTGCTCTGCTAACTTTGCGCAAAATGCTTTCACAGTAACTTTAAATAAAACAGGGACGGGTTCAGGAACAGTAAGTGGAGATGGAAATTTTGCCGCAGGAACAACTGTGAGTTTAACTGCAACCGCCGATGCTAATTCAACTTTTACAGGTTGGTCGCCAAGTCCTTGTAATTCCTCATTTCAAATGTCCGCGAATAATTTAACTTGTACCGCCACTTTTGTATTAAAACAATTTGCTTTAACTGTGAACAAAACAGGTGATGGTACGATTTCAGCAAATGGTATTAATTGCGGAACAGATTGTTCTAAAACTTATAATGCAAACACCCAAGTTATTTTAACAGCAACACCGACAAATGGTTTCAAGTTTGTGAATTGGTCTGGTGATTGTAGTGGAACAACTTCACCTTTAACTATTACAATGGATAAAGCAAAGAATTGTAATGCTAATTTTGCAATCATTGGTACGCCAAAGATTGTAATTGAACCTAGTAGTTTAACTTATTAATTAAGAACGTAGAGGATTATTATCATGAATCGGCATTATTTTATCCAATGGTATCTTGGTTGTTGTCTTTCATTGGTAACAACATTAGTTTTTGGACAACAAACATTACTCGTTGTGGATGGGCAGCAAGCACTACAAGCAACTGCATTAGGTTCTGAAGAAAAATTAGTTACCTTAGAAAATCTTAACAATATTCAAGGATTTTCTATTACGGCTGATATTCAACTTCATAATAATGCAAACAGCGTTGCTAAAGTTATTTTAATTGATAGCCAACAACGTGAGCATCTTGTGTATGAGGCATATCCCGCTCTTAGCAATGACTTAACTTATACTATTCAGCAAGTTTGCGAAGAAAGCTGTTTATTTTCGCAATCATTAAAAGCTGTTGCATTACGTTTGGAAGTACAAAATGCGACTGTTCAATTGAGAGAAATTGCTTATTCAACTACAGCACCCGACACTTCTAATCGAAGAGCAAGACGTGACTCGATGAAAAAAGAGCAAGACTTGCTCAAGATTCAAAAACTAAATGCTCAAAATCTTGGTTGGGTTGCGGGAGAAACTTCGGTTTCTCAATTATCGTATGAAGAAAAGAAACGTCTTTTTTAAATGGTAAAGTACCAACTAATTTGCAAGGCTTTGAATATTACAGTGGTGGGATTTTTGAAATAAAATCAGAGGAAAGTTCTCAAGATACAAGACGCGATAGAAGAGCAAGCAGTCGCTTTCCAGCAGTAAGTAATTTTAGTTGGCTCAATCGACATGGAAAAAATTGGGTTACACCTGTCAAAAATCAGGGGCAATGTGGCAGTTGTTGGGCATTCGCAACTGTAGGCGTTTTAGAATCATTAATGAATACCTATTACAACCGATTACTTAATTTAGATTTATCTGAACAAGAGCTTGTTTCTTGTTCAGGGGCTGGTGTTCCTAATACAAGTGGGAAAGAAGTTGCTTGCGATGGAGGATATGTAGGTAAAGCACTTGATTACACTAAAATAAGTGGGCTTAGTAATGAATCTTGTTTTACTTATAAAGAAGCCAGTTTTGACCGTAATCGAGGAAGTGTTGAAACATCATGTGGTAATAAATGTTCTAGCCCAGTAGAAAGTATAAAACCATCTAATTATTGGTTTTTGGGTAGCAGCTATTTGCCAATTATTGAAATAGAAAAAGAAGATTTAGTTAAACGACTTATTGTTGAAAAAGGTGCTATTTCAATAACATTATTGAGCTTAAGTCATGTAATGACATTAGTTGGCTTTGATAAGGATAGTAAGGACGGTAGAACAGTATGGATATTCAAAAACAGTTGGGGAGAGTACTGGGGAGAAAATCCTTTAAGAGCATTATCAAGTGATGTGCATTGGGGAACATACCAAAATCAAAGTTACTCAAAAGCAGGTTATGCTTACGTTAAGTTAGAAATGGATAATACACAATTTAATATTGTTGAACAACCCATTGTTGATTCACACAAATCTTATTCTATAAATTGTGTTGATGAAGATAATGATGGTTTGTGTAGTTGGGGACTTTCTAAAAACAAACCTGCAACTTGTCCAAATTCCTGTAAAGCACAAAAAGATTGTGATGATTCTAATCCTAATTTAGGTTCTTTTGCGGTAGATTACAGTTGTCGTAATACTTCAGAAATGACTAAAACCCAATCAGTCACGATTAAAAATACGGGTACTGGGTCATTGAGTGTTAGTTCTATTTTAACCAATGTTAATTGGGTAAAAATTGTTGAACCTACACAATTTCAAATAGAACCTAACAACTCAAAAGTAATTAATATTCAAGTTGATTACGGTCAAGTTCCTGTTGGACAAAATGCGGTGACATTAATGGTTAATTCTAATGATCCTGCGACACCATCTTCACCTATCAATATTAGAGTACTGCAAGCGGAAGAAATTACCCCCGAAATTAGAGGTTCTGCCGCCGCCGCAAGTACCACTGGAATGAGTAAAACGTCTTCTTCATTTACGGGAAGTGTTTCTTTACCAACCAAAGCAACGGCAGATACTTTCACTGTTAGTACATCTAATCCTGTAAATATTAGTGGACAGATATTTGTCGATCCTGCTCACATCGGAAAAACAGCTAACATTTTTGTATTAGTCATTTATGGTGGAAAAAGCCAAATGTTAACACCCGCTGGACTGCTTGATTTAGGTGATTTAAATAAACAGCATTTCATGTCTGGTGTTAAATTAGAAAACATACAGCATATTTCAATGTATTCAGGCAATTTACCTCCAATTGGTCAAATCAATATTCACTTTGGTTATCAATTACAAGGAACATCTGAAATCCTTTATAATTCAACACCTATGAATATAGAGGTTAAAAACTAGAAAATCATATCATTTTCTCTAAAATATCAGAAATTTTTTGTTAATTACGGATTATTTTTTCTAAAGTAATCCGTTTTTATTTTATTTAATTACCTATCAAATTTAAAGGGGATATTTTTAATGTCTAATCTGTTACTGAATGCTAATATTGACAATGCTTTAAATTGAGCAAGTCAAACATATAATGGGTGTTAAAGATGAAAAAATTGTAATAGAAAAAGCATTACAATTTTTTGTTGAAAATCAAAGTTATTTTCCTAAAAAACAACCAAGAGTTTTAGGTTTGCACGTTTGATAAACCACTTTCTGTGGTTTTAGGAAATTAAATCATGCGTCATGGAAATTCAGGGCGGCTGCTGGTCCGTAAGGTGCAATTACATTGCACCCTAAAATGATTAACTCTTTAATTGAATTGAATTAAAACAAAACCTTCTAAGTTTTAGAAACCTAGAAGGTTTTTTGTTTTAAAAACATCGGTTTTAAGGCAATAAAGCAATTTGTTGCAATCCAGTGGTTTCTGGGCAATCAAACAACAAATTCATGTTTTGAATGGCTTGACCCGCCGCGCCTTTCACCAAATTATCAATCACCGACGTAATCACCACGCGCTTGCCGTTGTGAGGGCGATGGACGGCGATTCTGCAAATATTACTCCCACGCACACTGCGGGTTTCGGGGTGCGATCCGAACGGTAAAATATCGACAAACGGTTCATTTTGATAACGATTCGCAAATAATTCATATAAATCAACATCTTGCGTTAAATTTGCGTATAAAGTCGCGTGAATCCCACGAATCATCGGCGTTAAATGCGGAACAAACGTTAATTCAACAGGTTGCGCGCTAACTTGATTTAAACCCTGCACAATTTCAGGTAAATGTCTATGCCCTTGAATATTATAGGCTTTAAAATTATCGCCCGCTTCCGCCAATAAAGTTGCCACTTCAGCTTTTCGACCCGCGCCGCTCACGCCAGATTTTACGTCCGCGATCAAACTATCTGATTCGATTAGATTTTTTTCTAAAAGGGGTAAAAATCCTAATTGAACCGCCGTCGGATAACAACCCGGATTGGCAACCAAACGTGACCCTTTGATTTTATTGCGATTTATTTCTGGCAAACCGTACACTGCTTCGTCTAAAAGTTCGGGACAAGCGTGCGGCATTTTGTACCAATGTTCCCAGTTTTGTGGATTTTTGAGCCGAAAATCTGCTGCTAAATCAATAACTTTCACGCCATTTTTTAATAATTCAGGGACACTTTGCATTGCCGTGCCGTTTGGGGTCGCAAAAAACACAATATCACATTGCGTTAAGGTTTCCATCGACGGTTCAGTGAACGCTAAGTTTATGAATCCTCTCAAATTTGGGAACATTTGTGCGACGGGCATTCCCGCATCCGACCGCGATGTCACGACTTTTATGTCGACCTGCGGATGCTGCGCCAATAACCGCAATAATTCTACGCCTGTATAACCCGTTCCACCGACCACGCCCACTTTAATCATGTTGCAATCTCAAGTAATCTAAGCTAAAAAAGAACTTAATTCTATCAAAAATGACTATTTTATGTTGGAAAAACTCACCGATCTTTTAACAAAAATCTTTAATTTTATCAAAGGTTTAGCAAATAGCTTCGTCAATGGTTTAGATCAACTTCCCATTAAAGGCGGCTTAGAATGGTTAATTATTATTTTATTGATTAGTTTAGTGTTATTGGCATTAAGCAGTAGTTTGGCGAGTTTCTTTCGCGCATCGGGCGACTTTCTAAAAAATGTTGCAAAATGGTTAAGATTAGTCGTGTTTATTGGTACAATTGTCGTTTCTGTATTTGTTTTATTTTATTGGGTTGTTTTATCAAATCGCCCTTGTTTTAGCAAAGATTCTGAATTTGAAACCAAATGGACACATTGCAAACCACCCAAACAACCTTCAAAGGAAAAATCCAAATGATTAAAATCGTGTTTCTCTGTTTTATGATGCTTTCTTCGACATTACACGCCGTCGAAGCAATTAATCGTTGGATTCCTCGTTTAGCATTAGAAAATGTCAATGAAGGTTGGGGACTTGGCGTGGGTGGAAGAATTGAAAGCCCAATTTTAAAAGAAACCACTGCTTTTGGTGATACCGTTCCTTTAATGTCCTATCATAATCCAAAATTCTATTTATTTGGCTCAAGTTTAGGATTTCATGCTATCGAAAAAAATGATTTCAAATTGGATTTGATCGGACAATACCGTTTTGATGGTTTTAAAAATGATGATTCTGTATTTCTAAATGATTTAAAAGGACGTAAAAATACCTTTGATGCGGGGATTTCATTAAGTTATTTACAAAATTGGGGTGAATTACGTTTTGACGCATTAGCAGATACTTTAGGTCGACATAAAGGTTATGAATTAACCGCTTCTTATAGCAAACAATTTAAAACAAATGATTTCACTTTTGAACCTTATTTACAAGGAACATTTCAAAGCAAAAACTTAGTTGATTATTATTTTGGTGTTCATGCCGATGAAATTAAAACAAATCGTCCATTTTATGAACCCAAAGCCGCCTTTAATCCACAATTAGGTTTAAATGTCCGTTATCAATTAACTCAAAACTCTTTATTGTTAGCAAATTTTGCTGCAACTTCTTTAAGTAGTGAAATCAAAAATAGTCCTTTAATCAAAGAAAAAGCGCAATTCAGTGGATTTCTCGGTTATCATTACAATTTTGGCGGTTACAAACAAAACTCTTCTAATTTAGGTTTAAAAGAAAATACGGGGAAATGGTATTTTAGAATGATTGGTGGTTTGGGTACAGATACTAAATTAAATGAAATCATTCGCGGTAAAATCAATACACATCCCGACAAAATGGCAATTGCGGGATTTGATGTGGGTAAAGCAATTGTTGAAGATTTTCAAGGATTTCCCATTGATTTTGTATGGAAAGCTGGATTTCTCCGTCATTTTGAAAAAAACCATCAAGATGATTTCAATCAATACAATTTAGCTTTAAAAGCCTATTACAAATTTGATTTGCCAGTTAAAACTAGAATTGGCATTGCACAAGGTTTGTCATATGCCGATAAAGTGCCTTATTTAGAAATCTCTGATGCAAAAGATAAACCTGATGAAATTTCTCGTTGGTTGTTACATTTAGATGTGAGCATCGATGCAAATTTAGGCGATATTTTTAACAGTAAAACCGTCGATAATTGTTTTTTAGGATTTGCGATTTCTCACCGTTCTGGTGTGTTTGGTTCTGTGGAACTTTTCAACCGCATTTATGGTGGTTCAAACTACAATTCATTATATTTAGAATGCGTGCGCTAACTATTTGATAATAAAGGAATTTTTTAATGACAACACCTTTAAAACTGTTTTTCTCATATTCTCATGAAGATGAAGCATTTAAGAACAAATTAAATAAACATCTTAAAATGCTTCAACGTTTGAATGTGATTAGTGCATGGCAGGATCGTGATATTAGTGCGGGTAGTGAATGGGAACAGGAAATCTTAGGAAATTTAGAGCAAGCAGATATTATTTTATTATTAGTGAGCGATAATTTCTTAGCTTCTGATTATTGTTGGGACAAAGAAATGGAACGAGCATTACAACGTCATGAGGAAGGAACAGCTCGCGTAATTCCTATCATTTTGAAACCCGTTGATGGTTGGTATCAAGCTCCGTTTGGTAAATTACAAGCTCTTCCAAAAAATGCCAAACCGATTAGCAGTTGGTCAAATGAAGATGAGGCTTATACAAACATTGCAGCGGGCATTAGAAAAGTTGCAGAAAATATGAGCAAAAATCCTCAAGCAACTCCAAATGAAACTGCTCAAAAATCAGAAAGTGGAAGTTCAAAAAATCGTCGAGTACAACGTAGAATTGATGAATTAGAATCGCAATTAGATTTAGTTAGCAAACGCATTGCTTTGCTAAAAAATAGTGAAGCAACAGAAACCAGAGTTGAAGAAAAGTTGCGTTTGCAATCCTTAATTGAGGAAGATAAAAAGAAACGTAATGAAATAGAAACCGAATTAGATAACTTAGAGGAGCAATTAGCATGAAATCATTAGTTTTAACAACCATTTTAAGTTCTGTTTTGTTAAGTAGTTGTGCAACATCACCTTTAGGAAGAAATCAAGTCGCTTTTCTTCCCGACGAACAAATGTCACAAATGGGCATTCAAGCCTTTGGTGAATTAAAGCAAAAAACACCGATAGAAACCTCTTCACAAATAAATAATTACGTTAAATGTATTGCCAATGCAATTATTAAAGAAGTGGGTGGACAATGGGAAATCGTTGTTTTCAAAGATGACAGTGCAAATGCGTTTGCATTGCCAGGTAGTAAAATTGGCGTTCATACAGGTATTTTGAAAGTCGCACAAACCCCTTCACAATTAGCGGCGGTGATTGGTCATGAAATCGCTCATGTTCTTTCAAAACATAGCAACGAACGTGCATCTCAAGAAATGTTAGTCAATGAAGGTTTAAATTTAACGAAAGGATTTCTAGGTGCAAAAGGTGCTGATCCCACTGTTGCAGCAGTTTTGGGATTAGGTGCAGAAGTAGGAATTTTATTACCTTATAGCCGTACACACGAAAGCGAAGCAGATTTGTATGGTCTTGATTTAATGGCAAAAGCTGGCTTTGATCCGCGAGAAAGTGTTCAACTTTGGGAAAACATGAGCAAAGCAAGTGGAAATAAAAATTCTCCCTCTTTTCTTTCAACGCATCCTTCCCATTCTAATCGCATTCAAGATTTGCAAAAACGCATTCCTAATGCGATGACTTTATATAATCAAGCAAAGGCGGCTGGAAAAAATCCTAGCTGTAAATTATAAGAAAAAATAACCTCAGGAGAAACCATTATGAAAATCGGTACGCCTTTAAGTTCCTCTGCAACAAAAGTGATGTTGCTCGGTTGTGGAGAATTAGGAAAAGAGGTTTTAATTGCATTGCAACGTTTAGGTGTAGAAACCATCGGCGTTGATCGTTATCCTCACGCACCTGGTCATCAAGTTGCTCACCGTAGTTATGTCATTCAAATGACCGATGGAGAGGCTTTAAGAGAAATCATTGACAGAGAAAAACCTCACTTTATTGTTCCCGAAATTGAAGCCATTGCAACTAAGATGCTAATGGAAATTGAGAAAGAGGGAAATATAACCGTTATTCCTACCGCAAAAGCGGCTTTTTTAACTATGAATCGAGAGGAAATTCGACGTTTAGCCGCAGAAGAACTTGATTTGCCAACCTCTCGTTATATTTTTGCTGATGATTTAAATGAATTACAAACCCTTGTGAATCGCGATATTGGTTTTCCTTGCATTATAAAACCCGTAATGTCTTCTTCTGGAAAAGGTCAGTCTTTTATTAAATCATTTGATGATATAGAAACCGCTTGGCATTATGCAATGGATGCGGGGCGAGTCAATTGTAATAAAGTGATTGCTGAATCGGTGATTGAATTTGATTATGAAATTACGCTTTTAACGGTGAGAGCAAAAGAGAGCAACGGAGAAATCAAAACTCATTTCTGTGAACCCATTGGACATATTCAAGTGAGTGGAGATTATGTAGAAAGTTGGCAGCCGCATCCAATGACTGAGAAAGCCTTAGAAAAAGCTCAACATATTGCAAAAACCATTACAAATGCGTTAGGTGGGCAAGGTATTTTTGGAGTAGAATTGTTTATTAAAGGTGAGGAAGTTTATTTCAGTGAAGTGAGTCCGCGTCCTCATGATACGGGAATGGTGACAATGATTTCTCAAGTGCAAAATGAATTTGAATTACACGCGAGAGCATTGTTAGGATTACCGGTTTCTACTAAATTACGCCGAGCTGGAGCAAGTGCGGTAATTTATGGAGGAATGAATGAGCAAGGTATTGCATTTGAAAATGTTGAACAAGCCTTGAGCATTCCAGAAACCGATTTACGCCTATTTGGGAAACCAGAATCCTTTGTCAAACGACGGATGGGTGTGGCGTTAGCAAATGGTGATAACATCGAAGAAGCCAGAGAACGCGCTAAGCATTGCGCTAATTTAGTGAAACCGGTTAAATAATGGAAACTATTGTTTTTGAACCCGCTAAAAAACCCGTATTGGTAAAGCATTTGAATGAGTTACCAGAACGGGGTTTTGCGTGGATTAATATTAATCGACAAACCCTTCCACAATGGGCAAAACAATGCCAAGAAAATGCGGGTTTCAAAATTCACGAATCGCACCTCAAAGATAGTTTAAATGCAAAGCATCCGCCTTATTACAATGGCACGAAACATTATGATATGTTGGTGTTGCATAGTTTCTCTAAAGAAAATCCTAATTTTCAATCTGAAACTAGCCCGATTGTGTTTTTCCTCACGCCCAAATGTTTATTAAGCGTATTTTCTTCTGAAAGCAATTTAACGCAACGTATTAAAGAAAAATTATTTGAGCGTGATATAGATCAACTTCCCGATGAACCCGCTGAGTTATTGTATTTATTGGTAAATACTTTAACCGATGATTTCTTATCGTTACGTGATCCATTATCATTACAAAGTGAGGAATGGAGAAATATTTTATCAAATCGGCAATTTCAAAATTGGGAATTTTTATTAGAAAATAGATTAAAATTGCGTTATTTTTCAAATATTTGCGAACAACATTTAAATATCTTAGAACAATGGCGTAATGATACCCATTACAAAATAGATGAAGATACCTCAATTCACTTTAAAGATATTGAAGAACATTTTGAGCGGGTTTTGCGTTATATTGAACGATTGCAAAGTGAAATGGATTTTTTAATTCAATTAAACTTTTCTGCAATGACGCAACGTTCAAATCGAATTGTAGGAATATTGACAGCGGTTTCAGTGATTTTTCTCCCCTTGAATTTAATTGCGGGGATTTTTGGAATGAATTTTTCAGTCATTCCTTTTCAAGCAGAACCTTTTGGCTTTTATGGAACGGTGTTAAGTTTGTTTTCGCTTGGAGTGGGATTATTTACTTTCTTAAAATGGAAGAAATGGATTTAATATGTTAGTTGAAAAACCTCGTTTTTTAATGAATCGGCAAGGTAAGATTCGCCGTGTGCATTTTGTTGGAATTGGCGGCATTGGAATGGGCGGAATTGCTGAAGTAATGAAACACTTAGGCTATGATATATCGGGTTCTGATGTGCAACCCAATGCAATGACCCACCGATTAGAAATGTTAGATGTAAAAGTGTTTATTGGACACGCGGCGACAAATGTAAATGGCTGCGATGTCGTGGTGCGTTCAACGGCAATTCATGAAGAGAATCCAGAAATCATTGCCGCGAGAGAATTAGGCATTCCCATCGTGCGTCGTGCAGAAATGTTGGGCGAACTAATGCGCTTTCGCCAAGGCATTGCAATTGCGGGAACACACGGTAAAACAACTACCACCAGTTTATGCGCTTGTTTATTAGCAGAAGGCGGATTAGAACCAACCTTTGTAATTGGAGGACGCTTAAATAGTATTGGAACAAATGCGGGGTTAGGATCGGGTGATTATTTAGTTGCAGAAGCAGATGAAAGTGATGCGTCATTTTTACATTTGCAACCAATTATAACAATTGTAACAAATATCGATGCTGACCATATGGAAACATACGGCGGAGATTTTGAGAAACTTAAAGAAACATTCATTAATTTCTTATTACAACTTCCGTTTTATGGATTAGCGGTTTTATGTTTGGATGATCCGGTGATTCGAGATATTTTACCGCGTTTGAGCAAGCCGGTTTTAACGTATGGTTTAACGCCTCAAGCCGATATTTATGCAACAGAGATTGTTCAAACAGGTAAAACAACCCATTTTAAAGTTTCTAAAAAAGATAATCCAGATTGGTTAGAAATTACTTTAAATTTACCCGGCAAACATAATGTAAGTAATGCTTTAGCAGCGATTGCAGTTGCTCACGAAGTGGGGGTTTCTGATGTTGCAATTGGGAAAGCATTACAATCATTTGAAGGGATTGGACGGCGTTCTCAATTAGTGGGAGAAGTTGAAACCCTAAAAGGTAAGATTTTGCTCATTGATGATTACGGTCATCATCCGAGAGAAATTGAAGCAACTATTGAAGCAATTCGGCAAGGTTGGACGGGAAGAAGATTGGTTACGGTATTTCAACCGCATCGTTATTCGAGGACGCGAGATTTGTTTGCGGATTTTGTACAAGTACTTGAAAAACAAGATGTTTTAGTGCTTTTAGAAATCTACCCTGCGGGAGAACCACCAATTGTCGGCGCAGACGGCATGAGTTTATTCCGCGCAATATGTGCCAAAAATCCAGCACTCAACGCCCATTTCGCCGACAAACCCGCACACGTTCCACGTTTATTATTAGACATTATTCAGGATGGGGATATTGTGTTGACGCTCGGCGCAGGAAATATTGGTAGTTTGGCGATGATGTTGCCAGAACATTTAGCGATTCCCATTGAAAAATCAGAGATTTTTTAGATGAAACTGCATATTTTAGGCATTTGCGGGACTTTTATGGGAAGTTTGGCGATTTTAGCTAAACAACTCGGTCATGAAGTCGAAGGCTCAGATACCCATATTTATCCCCCAATGAGTCAACAATTACAAGCACATAGCATCGTTTGTTATGAAGGATATTCGCCCGATCATTTAAACGAGAATATTGATCTTGTGATCATTGGAAATGCCTTATCTCGTGGGAACTTAGCAGTTGAATATGTCTTAAATCAGGGTTTTTCTTATATTTCTGGGGCACAATGGCTTGCAGAGCACGTTTTACCCAATTATCAAACGATTGTGGTCGCTGGAACGCATGGAAAAACCACTACTTCTTCAATGGTTGCATGGATTTTAGAATGCGCTGGATTACAACCGAGTTTCTTAATTGGAGGCGTTCCTCTCAATTTTGGGGTTTCTGCACGTTTAGAAAAAGGTAAGTATTTTATTGTTGAAGCCGATGAATACGACACCGCTTTTTTTGATAAACGTTCTAAGTTTGTTCATTATCATCCACGCATTGCAATTTTGAACAATTTAGAATATGACCATGCGGATATTTTTCCTGATGTTGCATCGATTCAAAAACAGTTTCATCATTTGATTCGAATTATTCCAAGCGAAGGATCAATTATTTGTAATGCTGTGGAGAAAAATCTAAAAGAAACTTTACAACAAGGTTGTTGGACACCTGTTACTTATTTTAATGATCCGAAAGAATGGAATTTTAAAAATATAGAGAAAGATGGAAGTTATTTTGAAATCTTTTTTAGAGAAGAATTAAAAGGAGAAATAAAATGGGATTTATTAGGAAAACATAATCAATTAAATGCGTTAGCAGCGATTGCAGCAGTTGATAAAATAGGCGTTTCTCCAAAAATCGCTTGTGAAGCATTGCAAAATTTTCAAAATGTGAAGCGTCGTTTAGAAATCATTGGACAAAAAAATGGCATAACAATTTATGACGATTTTGCACATCATCCAACCGCAATTGCAACTACTTTAAATGGATTACGACAACATATTGATAAATCTCGTATTTTAGCGATTTTAGAACCAAGATCAAATACCATGAAATTAGGTATTCATCGTGAGCAATTGATTAATTCTTTAAATGAAGCTGATAAAGTATTTGTATTTCAACCAGCTTCGCAAAATTGGCAATTTCCAACTGAACATCGAGATATTCAAATATTTCAAACAACTGAAGCATTATTAGAAAAACTTCTTAAAATAATACAAAGTGGTGATCATGTTTTAATTATGAGCAACGGCGGCTTTGAAAATCTCCACCAACGGTTATTAAATGCGTTATGAAAACTCTAACCTTAGAAGATGTGACTGAAGCAGTGAGCAAATTGCACGCACAATGGCAAACTGCTGCATTGCAATTACCCGAACTTAATTCAATATCTATCGATGAAGCACCTAAAACAAAAGTCTGGGAACAAGATAAAGTAAAATTATTTCATTATGAATCGGTTACAAAACATAGCACGAAAATTCCTTTATTGATTGTGTATGCGATGGTGAATCGACCTTATATTTTGGATTTGCAACCCGACCGATCTTTGATAAGAAATTTATTAGCAAAAGGTCATGATATTTATTTGTTGGATTGGGGTTATCCAGATCATACAGATACGCATTTGACATTAGAGGATTTTGTTGAAGTGTATTTTAAGCAAGCGGTGAATTGGATTTGTGAGAAACATCATTTATCATCAATTCATTTGTTGGGGGTTTGTCAAGGCGGAACATTAAGTTTATGTTTTACCGCATTACATCAAAAGCAAATTCGCTCTTTAATTACGATGGTCACACCGGTTGATTTTCATACCTCTGATAATTTATTGACGCATATTTGTCAGGAAGTGGATATAGATTTGTTAGTCGATACGATGGGAAATTTGTCGGGACAATGGTTGAATGGGTTATTTTTGTCGTTAAAACCATATAAATTAATGAGTGAAAAATATGTGCAACTACTTGATAAAATTGATAATTCCGAAACACTAGAAAATTTCTTGCGGATGGAGAAATGGATTTTTGATAGTCCCGATTTGGCGGGAGAAACTGCTCGACAATTTATTAAACAATTTTTTCAACAAAATGCGTTAATTAAGGGTAATTTTTATCTTAATCATCAAAAGGTTGATTTGAAGAAATTGAAACTTCCGATTTTTAATATTTACGCATTACAAGATCATTTAGTTCCTCCCGCATCTTCAATGGCGTTGTCGGATTACATTTCGAGCAACGATTATGAAGAACTTGCCTTTCAAGGTGGGCACATTGGGATTTATGTGAGCCAACGCGCCCAGCAACACATTGCCCCTGCGATTAGTAAGTGGTTAAGCAAGCATCATTGAAAGACGGTACAGTCTTTGCATTCAAGTAGGAAAAATTCCAATTTTCTAAGGAATGCAAGGACTTATTTATGGCTGTCGTGCAAGCTGCTTTTCACTTTCAACGGGTTGATTCGCTCCCCGTCGGTGATTTTTCTTATCAAGTACGCCAATTAGTTGTTCCCGAAGCCAGTTCATGGGAATCCCACGCGGACGTGGTGATTGACTGGGGCGATCCAGCGTGCACCATCAATCCCGAAGCCATCGTGCAAGCCGATGCCGCAGGTCACGCCGCGTCGTTATTTGGGCGCAGTTGGATACATTTTCATCGCCCCACTCAAACGCTCACTTTTGCAGTTGATCGTTTAGGCGTATTTCCTATCTTATTGTTTCATAAAGAATTTGCGACATTCATCGCCAGCGACGCGCCCGCGTTAAGTCAACTGTTGGGAAATGAAGCGCGTCCCGATCAACAAGCGTTGATTGATTTATTGGGATTTGGGCAATTGTTGGGCGATCACAGTGGGTTACGCGGCGTTCAGCATTTGTATGCGGGGACAATTGGGCAAGTCAACGTCGATGGACAATTACACTTACAAAACGCGCTACCTTTTTCGTTGCCAGAAACCATTGCGTCGAGTTCGCAAGCCATCGAAGCCTTAATCAGCGCGATGGACAAACGCCTTCGTGCCGATCCCGATGCGTTGTTGTATTTGCAAGGAAATTTAGAATCTTTAACATTATTAGCGGCGGCGCGAGCGGCGGGTCATCGTCCACGTTTGTTATGTTACGGTGAATTAAATAGCGCAGAATTGAAATTAGCCGAACAAGTTGCTGAAATTGCAGATGTTGAATTATATATTGGGATTTTAACGCCGCAACATTTTCATAGTGCACGTTATGTAACTGCACAATTAGGAGGCGGAGAAGTTCCTTTATTTCGTTCTCACGCATTAGTGTGCGCAGAATTGGTTGCAAGAACTCGAGGAACAACCTTAATTACTTCGACGGGTGGACAAATGTTTCGGGGGATTTCTGAATTGCCATTTGAATCTCAATTAACGCAATTAAAAAAAGCATTTCCCCATTTAATTGAACCGTTGAGAGAAAGATTGCAATCTCACTTACAAATTTACCCTAATGAAATGGCAGCATATTTGGGAGAAACTTTGCGGCGGCGAGATATTGCAGATTTGCAGCTTTTAATGCGAGATTATGCGCGTTCTCATCCGTTTTTAGACCCCGAAGTCATCGATGTTTTGTCTGGATTACCCATCGAAACAATGCGTTACGGTCATTTTTATCGTCAGGCTTTAGAAGTTTTAAATCCCGCATTAGCAGCATTGCCTTGTCCTAGATATTTACGAGAAGAATCAATCATTTATCCAAACAACGTAAATGGCGCGGCAGTGAATTGTGATTCGATCTGGTTTTATTCTGCGTTACAAAACATGGGGTTAGATGAAAATGATATTCGTGACGGCGCAAAACACTTATTACAAGACAGCGAACCCGACCAACGTATTCATTTTACGGGGATTTTAGGCGCATATAATGGCTGGGCAAATTACTTGGCAAATCGTCAAACCAGTTTTTCTCATTCTCGTGCTTAAAAGGATGCAATACAATTGCACCCAAAAATCAACACTCGGTGCAATTACATTGCACCCTACAATCTACTTATAAATGTGCAGTTAAATCAACCACTCTCGATAATTCTTCTAAGCTAATTGTTCCACTTAACAAATGCTGCATTCCAATGTGTGCTAATGATTTGAAACCTGTTGACTTTACATATTTTTTTATTTCATAAATATTAGAACGTCGAGCAATTAAGGCTTCTATTTCAGGATTGATTCTCAAAATTTCCATTAATGCCATTCGCCCTTTGTAACCGCGTTCATTACAATAATTACACCCTTTTGAACGATATAAAATTAACGCTTTTTCTGAACTCACATTCAATAAATTTTTCTCTAAATTGCTCGCCTCATATTTTTGTCGACAATGCGGGCATAATTTACGCACCAAACGTTGTCCAATAATCCCAATAATGTTATCCGCTAACAAATCTGGTAAAACCCCTAAATCTAATAAACGAGGAATCGCTCCAATCGCCGAATTAGTGTGCAAAGTTGCATACACTTGATGCCCCGTCATTGCCGCTCTCAAAGCCATATCAGCGGTTTCTTCGTCACGAATTTCTCCAATGAGAATAATATCAGGGTCTTGACGCAAAATTGCTCTAACCCCTTGAGCAAAATCAAGTTTTACTGATTCATTAATTGACGTTTGTCGAACCGTGTTCAAATGATATTCCACTGGTTCTTCTAATGTCATGATATTAATTTCTTCACGATTTAAATGATTTAAAATTGAATATAAAGTCGTGGTTTTTCCACTCCCAGTTGGACCTGTTACTAATATCAAACCTTCGGGTCGCGCCATCATTAAATGTAATGTATGAAGTGTATTTTCTGGCAATCCTAAATCTTGAAGAGAAACAATGCCTTTCTCACGATCTAAAATCCGTAAAACAATGTTTTCTCCATGCACAGTTGGCAATGTAGAAACCCGAAAATCAATCGGTCTTCCAGAAAGTGTCATTGTAAAACGACCATCTTGTGGTGTTCTATTTTCTGCTATATTTAGCTCAGCCATGACTTTAATGCGAACCACAATCGCCGACCAATAACTTTGATGCAAACTATGAACTTGTTGCAAAACGCCATCAATTCTATAACGAATTCTTAAGAAACTTTGCTCTGGTTCAAAATGAATATCCGATGCACCTTTTTTAACAGCATCTGTTAATAAAGCGTCCACTAAACGCACTAAGGGTTGATTATATTGTCCTTGCGAATGGTTGCTCAAACTTTGATAATCAATTTCTCCCGTTTCAATTTCTCTCAAAATACCATCAAGTGACAAATCAAATCCATACGCAGAATCTAATGCGCTAAGGATTTCAGTTTCACTCGCCAATAATGGCTTTATTTTAATTGTGCCACCTAACTCAGCACTTAACCGATCTAATACCATTACATTAAAGGTATCGATCATTGCAATGGTTAAAGTTTTGGTTTCTCGATTGAAATTGAGCGGCAAAATGTTATAACGTCGAGCAAACGTTTGAGGAATCATTTGAACAGCTTCAGCGTCGAGTAGCAATTGTTTTAAATCAACGCTTGCCTGATGATAGGATTTGCTCAAAAAATCCCGCATCACAATTTCAGAAATAAACCCTAATTTAATCAATAATTTATTTAAAGGTAGATTTTGTTTCTTTTGCTCCATCAATGCAATTTTCAATTGATCCGCAGAAATAACTCCTGCAATAATTAACATTTCACCTAATTGGGTTTGAGAAAGCGCATCAGTGCTCATATTTAGTTTCTTATTTCACATAGTTATTAATATTGTACAATAAAAAATCTGTTAAAATTTAATTCAATAAAATTGATAATCCCAGTGATTCAACATGGCATAAGGCGCTTGGCGTTTATCCTTGACGGTGGGAGGGTATTTGCTTTAGCAGTTTGCAATGAAACACGGAGAATTCATCCTATGGTTTAAAATTCGAGACCTCGCATCTTAAAAAACAAAAAAGCGAGAAATCTTTCCCACTTTTTCTTATAAACTAAAATAGGAAACATTATGTTCAAACGATTAAAACATATTTTTTCAGAATTACCTGAAGCAGATCAAAAAAGTTTAGTAGATTTTGGAGAGTTTTTGCTCAGTCGAGTTGATAGAAATCCTCCCTCATTAGAAATCAATTTGATCCCCCGACCAGAAACCGAAAGCGTTGTTTCAGCAATTAAACGTTTAACCCAAAGTTATCCAATGCTAGATCGAGGAAAGTTGTTTAATGAAACCTCAAGTTTAATGACGCAACACGTTATGCAAGGTCGAGCAACTTCTGACGTGATCGACGACTTAGAAACCCTTTTTACAAAACATTACCACCAATTTTTAACCAAATTACAAAACTAAAAAAAGCCGTATCTTTATCTCTAAAAATACGGCTTGAGTTAAAATAATGTGATTGTAAAGATTGAATCGGTTTAAACGTATTTTCTAGCAATGGTTTCGCATCGGTTTGTGGAGCGTGGCATTGCGTACAAAAATAACGACGACCAGAATTAGCAAAACATCAAATTATCGATTACACTCAACAGGATACTTAAACTCACCAAAGGAGCAATCATCATGAAAACGCAAACGCGGCGTTTAACGCAACTCTCTGTAATTATTGGATTATTATGCAACGGGATCGGGGCGCAAGCCGTCGATAAAAATTGTAACATTACCAACGTCCATTATGTGGCGGGAAATACGTTGCAAGTGCCGTGCATTGAAGTGGGCGACGGGGTTTTTAGTGCAAAATTCAAAATCTTGCCCGATCATTTGTGGGAACTTGTGCAAGCCACGCAAGTTTCAACGACATTAAGCGGTGCGCGGTCGACTTTCTCAAATAATGCTTTAGAAATTCCACTTCTTCAACTAACCGATGGTTCTATCTGGAGCGGCATTATTCAAAAAACAGATCAAAAATCTGCTTCGGGAAATGTGTTGTTTAAATTAGATAATCCTAAAAAGCTCACTGCAACCAATGATTTAGGGAAAGTTGTTTTTCGAATTGGAAACAAATCTGACCTTCGTCGAGCAAATGCCAATGCTAACGAAAATGCTAATAAAAACAATGGAAATAACGGTAATCAAGGCAATCAAACTCCTCAAAACATTACCGCTGCCGTTTTAAAAGTGGATCATATTGAATTAACAGGAAAAAGCAAAACCACGCTTAAAATATCGGGCGATATTGATTTGCTTAAAGTGATTAATGGAGAACCGCAATTATTAGGCGAAGTGGTTTTACCTGCAAATACGCATTTGAATCAATTACGTTTGATTTTAGCGGACGGTGAGAAATATCCCTTAGAAATCCCCAGCGGTGAACAAACAGGTTTGAAAATTCATGGAGATTGGGGAATTACAGGCGGTCAAATTACTTCTGTGCAATTAGATTTCAACGCCGACGATATTCGTTTCAATAAAGCCCAAGGCTATCGTATCAAACCAACCGTCAAAGTGGCTAATGTTATTCTTGCTGAAGCAAATGATGGTGAAATAAAACCAGAAATAGATTCACCTATTACTACTTTGAATAGTGTAACAGTTTCTCCAGATAGTGAAGCAGTGTTAAAAATTGGTGATAGCTTGCAATTAACTATTCCTAAAGGTGCAGTTTCAGAAACTACCGTTATTTCTGGTGAAGAAACTAAGACATTCATGGAATATCTTGATCCTGCAACTGGTTTAATTTGAACTAAAGCAGGGTTATCTTCTATTTATCACTTACAACCTAATGGCATTACTTTTAATACACCAATAAAAGTAACAGTTCCCTATAACGTAAAAGCTCTAACTTCTCCTGAAAAGGAAGATAAGATTGTTATTTTTCATGATGGTGACCCAATTCCTAGTATTGTTGATAAACAAAAACATACAGTAACCTCAGAAATTCAGCATTTTACTTCTGTTGTTGCGTCCACTATTAATTGCAATAAAGAAGGGGGTACAAGTATTGCGGGCAATAATGCTATGAAATATGCTAAATGTGTAGGAGGAGATTTTGATTTTCATATAGCAAAAGTTGATCGAACTTTAGCTAAAGATGGTTATGAGCTCCGCATTCTAGGAAATGAAGCGAATGGCTCTTTCACAACACAACGAATTCAAACACTTGCTCGACCTCAATCAGCTGTTATAGCCATTAATGGGTATAATTTTTCTACAACAACGGGAACTTATATTCCTGGAACAAATATGAATATTTATGAACCCGCTTATATTAAGCCAACAGATGGAGCATTACCTATAACATCGCTTGTTATGAATGGTGTGATAAAAAATCGTATTCCTGGTGGTAATACAAGCGAAGTAATTATGGCATTTGATAATGCTAAAGATGGAAAAATCTCAATTTCGAGAATTTTAAAAGAAAACTTTGACTTTAATAGCAACTGGGCATTTGGCTCAAGAACTACTGTTCTTCGTGGTGGATTCTGTTTACGTCTTGGGGAAGATTATAAAGATCAAGTGAGTGCGATTGGTTACTCAACTGAAAAAATTGTATTTTTGTCAAGTACGCATAGTGACAAAGGGAAGCTAAATATAATAGCTTCCCTTTGTAATGCTTTTACAGACGAAGGAATTACAGATGCTGTTTTATTGGATGGCGGTGGGTCTGCACAGTTGGTTGTAGATAATGATTTGAAAAATCCAAATTCTGACTACTTAAAATATGATAACGCAAGACATGTTGCATATGGAATTGGGTTAGTTAAAATTCCTGCAACAGCACAATGTAAAAGAGATAAGCTTAATTGTGCGGATAAACTTGGACGTGTAATTAAGAATGAAGGCTTGGCTTTAACAAAAGCTGATTCCACTACTTTACGTATACCGTTAGGTACAAAATTTACAATTAAGGAAGTAACAACTGACAAGAATTTTAAAGTTGTTATTAACACTTATGATAGTGAAGGCAAATTAGTGGAACTGTTTGGCGTTATTAGCGGTAATTTGGAATTTGATCGTTGGGAAATTTTTGATGGAGACATTAACAACGCAAATGTTGAAACTAGAGTAGCCACCGTTAGTGCAAACGCACGTTTATATAAACATAAAGACTCTACATTACTTGATTGTTACGGAACTGGTTGTAGAGATGTCCCAAAAACATTTTATGTTCATAAATTTTTTGATTCTGTACCTAGCCCATCTGTTGAGCAAGATGGGTGTGCAGGGCATAGATGGGCGTTAGTTTCTTATAAGGGTCTTTCAAGAGATTTTGTGGGAATTGAAGTTGCAAAAATGGCTTATGTGTGTAGTGTAGCTTTCTTAGACTCTAATGCTATGAGTAACTTATTTGAGCAAAATTGTGGTGGTGTAAATAACAAGTCTGCCTGTGTAGGTAAAATTGGGCGAGTAATTAACTCTAGTGGTATGAAGTTTTACGATAAAGACAGCAATACTGAAAAAACTGGTAGTGATCAAATTAGGATGCCAATGAAAGAGAAGAATTATAATGTTGAATA
>DYRG01000070.1 GCA_020718845.1 Thiomargarita sp. | reverse complement strand
ATTTTTTCAGAATTACCTGAAGAAGAAACCCTTTTTCTAAAGGAACTCGACTTGAGGATTTGGAGAAGAAAAGGTTGTTCATGTTAATTTGGTGAAATCTGAAATTCGCTCCTAAATCGAGAGGAACGGTATAAGATTATAAAGTTAGCGAGTCAATTCAAGGTATCGGTTGATTATAATTTACTGTGATAGAATTAAAATTTTGGCTAAAACCGATAACAGATATAGGAGCAAGTATGGGTATTTTTGATTTTGTATCCTCAATTTTTCGCCGCAAACAAGATGAATACGCAGAAAGTGGTGGGGGAATTGTCACGCCAAGCGGCGCGGTGGTGAGCGGTGGTTCGGCGTTTGCGACGACCTTAAATCCAGACGATCCGGGGATGATCAAACAACATAATGCCGCTTTGAATTATCAAGATGCGATTCGAGAAGCGGCAAGTCGGGCGCAAGTGCCAACGGCGATCATTTGTGGGATTGGATCGCGTGAATCGCGCTGGGGATTGGCGCTTAAACCCCCAACCCCTGCTGGACGTGGGGATTTTGCAAAACGTCCACCACGCGGCGGAAGAACCGGTCAAGAACCTAACGATGGTGGGGGATATGGGCGCGGTTTAATGCAAATTGACTACGATTTTCACGAGTTTGCACGCACAGGTAATTGGCATGATCCATACAGCAATTTAATGTATGCCGCTGATGTACTTAATAAAAATCGGACATTTTTGGCGAATCGTGGCGTGTCGAGCGATATATTGTTGCGAGCGATGATCGCGGCGTATAATTGCGGTGCAACGGCGGCATTTAATTGCTACAACGCTGGAAATGACATCGATTGCAAAACCACCGGACGCAATTACTCACAAGATGTTTTAAATCGCGCTGGTTGGTTTCAAATGCAAGGCTGGTATTAAACTACTTTCAATAGTGCAAGTTCCACGATTTTTCGTTGCAACTTGTACTCAAATTTTACTACAAAACTTTAGAAAGTGATGAAATATAAAAATTAAAGCACATGAAATGTCGTTATTGCAATAATTTAAAAGTTATTTACATAGATAAATAGAAAACATAGTTTTTAAGATGTGGTAAAACAACGTGTGGATCAACTCAACTGACTATGATCCACTAAATAATGAAATCGGACAAAAGGATTTTTTATGAAAGTTGATTGGTTGATTGTGGGGGCAGGATTTAGTGGAAATGTGTTGGCGGAACGTTTGGCAACACAATTAGACAAAAAGGTTTTATTAGTAGATCAGCGTAATCATATTGGAGGAAATGCGTTTGATTATTACGATGAAAATGGTATTTTGATTCATCAATACGGACCGCATATTTTTCACACGAATGCGCAATATGTATGGGAATATTTGAGCCATTTCACACAATGGAGGAGTTATTATCATCATGTGTTAGGAATGGTCGATGGACGGTTAATTCCAATTCCTTTTAATTTCAATTCGTTAGATGCGGTTTTTCCTCAAAAGTTTGCGGATAAATTAACCAAACAGCTATTAAAAGATTACGGCTTTAATACCAAAGTTCCTATCTTAAAATTGAAAGAAAATTCAAACAAAGATTTAAAGTTTCTTTCAGAATATGTGTATGAAAATGTTTTCAAAAAGTACACGTTGAAACAATGGAACTTAACCCCTGAAGAATTAGGTGCGAGTGTTACATCAAGAGTGCCGATTTATTTGAGCCGTGATGATCGTTATTTCCAAGATTCTTTTCAAGGAATGCCTAAATTTGGTTACACGCCGATGTTTCAAAAAATGCTCAACCATAAAAACATCCGTGTTCTATTAAATACCCCTTGGCAAGAAATCAAAGATGAAATCCACTATGAAGGCATTATTTTCACGGGAGAAATCGATGCGTTCTTTAATCATTGTTATGGAAAATTACCTTATCGGAGTTTGCGATTTGAAATGGGTTATGAACCCGTTGCTCAAATACAATCTGTTGGAACAGTGAATTATCCAAATGAGCATTTGTTCACACGAATTACTGAATTTAAAACCTTAACGGGACAAAAGCACGAGGGAACAACTTGGATGTCAGAATATCCTCAACCTTATGTATTTGGAGAAAACGATCCGTATTACCCAATTCCTCAAGAACAAAACAAAGAACTTTACCGAAAATATTTAAAAGAAACCGAACAACTCGGAGAAAAAGTTATTTTTGCAGGACGTTTGGGGGATTATCAATATTACAATATGGATCAAGCAGTTGCACGAGCACTCAGCTTATTTGAAAAAACCATCAAACCCTCTTATGCATAATTGACTCATTGTTCATTTTATAAATCAATAAAATATATTTTATCTTATTGATTTATAAAATAACCTGAGTTCTGGATATGGAGAAATTTTCTAAGGTATTTTTTGAGGATAGCCCAATAATTTTCTATCTTATTTAATTCAGGTGAATAGGGTGGAGCAACAATCCCTCCAAATCACTCTTCTTTTGAGAAACTTCTTCTACAAAGCTCTTATTGAAACCGTTATTGGACAACTTAGGGTGTTGCTCCATCCCTTAATACGAAAATACTCTCCTTCTTTGCTTTCTTCTAACCTTAAAACATTATCCCGAACTTAGGTTAAATTACAAACGCATTTCAATGCCGTGATTTGCCATAAAATGTTTTGCTTCGCTGATTCGATAATCGGCGAAATGGAAAATGCTCGCCGCTAGAACTGCGTCCGCCCCGCCTTTAATCACGCCATCGGCTAAGTGCTGCAAATTGCCCACGCCGCCCGACGCAATCACTGGAACGCTCACCGCATCGCTCATTGCCCGCGTGAGTTTCAAATCAAAGCCATCGCGTGTGCCATCTCGATCCATGCTTGTCAAAAGAATTTCGCCCGCGCCCAACTCAACCATTTTGCGACCCCATTCAATTGCGTCGATGCCAGTGGGTTTGCGACCGCCGTGCGTGAAGATTTCCCATTTATTTTCAGCGGTTTGCTTGGCATCGATGGCGACCACAATACATTGCGCGCCAAAATGTGATGAGGCTTCGCCGACAAATTCGGGATTAAAAACGGCAGCGGTATTAATTGAAACTTTGTCCGCGCCCGCGTTTAAAAGGTTGCGAATATCATCTAATTTGCGCACGCCGCCGCCGACCGTTAAAGGTATAAATACTTGATTTGCAACGGATTCCACAACGTGCAAAATTGTTTTGCGATTATCACTGCTGGCGGTGATGTCTAAAAAAGTGATTTCGTCAGCGCCCTCATCGTCGTAACGTTTGGCGACTTCGACGGGATCGCCCGCGTCACGAATTTCCACAAATTTCACGCCTTTCACAACCCGCCCCGCGTCCACGTCCAAACACGGAATAATTCGTTTTGCTAAACCCATTTCTAAAAATCCTCGGTTGTTTTTTTAACAGTATAACTTTTCAAATCAAATGTACAAGCAAACCTCGATAAACCGCTTGATTTCATTAAGGACGTGCGGCGTGAACGCAATAATTGGGGAAATTATCGATGGCAAACTGGGTGATTGCTTTAGTTAGTGCGTCGGCGAGATTTTTTTGATGGTCGTCTTTGCTAAGTAATTGTTCTTCATCACGATTTACGATCACTCCGCATTCGACTAACACGGCGGGCATTTTGGTTTTTTTCAATAAAATTAAATGATCAAATCGGTAAATTCCTCGATCGCTGTCAATCAAAGGACGATTTTCTCCCGCAATGTTTTCTGCATGATGTAAAGTGGGCTTTAATTGTAATTGCAATAATTCATTGCCAATTGCTTTGGCTAATTGAAAACTTTGCTCAACTTTAGGATTTTTATTAGAAAAGAATACCGAGAAACCTTTAAAACGATCGCTGTAATGATGATTTTCTCCATCGATTTCCCATTGATTCAAATAATGGGGTTGCACAGAATCATGATGAATAGAAATCACTAAATCCGCTGCTTTTTGATTAAGTATTTTTGCGCGGCTATTTAAAGTCATTTCGGGATTAATTTCATTTAAAATAAACGTGCTTTTAAAACCATTTTGTAATAAATTTTGATACAATAATTCCGCAATTTTTTTATTAAACGTATATTCACTAATTCCACGCGCAGAAATTGCCCCCGGACGATTCGGAGAATGCCCAATATCGATAGCGATTTTGAGTTTTTCTTGAATACATCCTTTGTTCTGTTCGATGATTGGCGTGGCGATCACAAAACAAGGATATAAAAATAAGAAATTTAAAAAATATTTAATCATCGTGGCGATAAAAAATTTGTTGATTTTCTTCAAGAATAACAAAACTATTTTCGCTTTTTTTCAAAAGCCAAAGTTGTCGACCTTTGCCAGTAGTTGTAATGGGTTTTGCACCAAAGGGTTTCTCCACACGAAACTTAAAGACATAGTGAACTTGAATTTCAGTGGAGTTTTTTGTCATAAATACGTCGGGCACTCCCAGCAAAGTTTGTTCCAAATATTGCCAACGTTTAAAATAGGTTTCTTTTTCTTCGAAGACGATTTGTTTTGAAACCTCTCCCAAATGGTAATATTTCACGGTGGGAGCGTACAGTTGCAATAAAGTTGAGGGATCGCTTTCTAATAAGGCTTGATGATAAATAGAAATGAAATGACAAAGCGATTGCTGCAATTTGGGCGTTATTTCAATTTTGACTGGAGAAATGCGCGTTGCAATGCGTTGATCAAATTGTGAAAGGTAACTCAGGCTAACAAAAATAAAACTAAACGCTAACAACGGCGGAAACAACCAACATGACCAATTAATCGGGTCTTTCGTGGCGATAATAGATTTTTTGGCGTTCCATGGTGATTTTAAGCGTCGAACCTTCACGTTTTAGTATCCATTCGTGGCGAGCTTTGCCATTTCTGTGACGATTATCGGGTTCTCGATTGGGGCTGTATGTATCGAAAAATAAATCAAAATTGACTTTTTGTCCCCCATCTGACGCAGGAGAAAAGTTGATCTTTCCCGCCAATTCGAACCTAACTCGGGGCCAGCGGTTAAAATAGCTCACTTTATCACCTCTAACCGTTGATTTATCTACCTTTCCGAAGTGGTAATAATCCACAGTATCGCTGTACAACACTAACAAGTCGTCGATGTCAGCTTGTTTGTACGCTGCAAAAAAGCGACCAATTAACTCGCGCACTTCTTGTTCGTTGATTTCTGGGACAAACCACTCTGTAATCAATGCTTTCAAAGCCCCTGGCGTTTTGATTTCCAAATACATCGAATACGCCGTCGGCACGCCCAACGCCAAAATCAACATTCCTATCGAAAACCAACGATAAGCAACTTGTTGATTTGGAAAGGCTTTTTGGAGTTTTGACGGCAGAACTTCTAATGGTTCAGCCAATAATGCCTCTCGCCATTCGGGGATTGTTCGCGGTCGAGCCTCATCATCCAACGCCAACGCCCAATCAATCGCTCGTAAAATCTGCAATCGATATTTTCCCGCGCCCACTTCTTCGGCTCGCGGCATATTGTCACGCTTATAACGCCCAATCACATCGGGCGGGGCTTTTCCCGTGATTGCGCAATACATCACCGCGCCCAACGAATAAATATCCGTCCAAGGACCTTGAGGGCTTTTGCTGTCGTATTGTTCGAAAGGCGCGTACCCAGGGGTCACGATGCTGGTTAAATCGGTGGTGCGTTGTCCAATCGCCAACCGTGCCGCGCCAAAATCTAATAAAACAGGCGATCCATCTGGACGCACAATAATGTTGGCGGGTTTTATATCTCGATGTAAAAAACCTGCGGCGTGGACTTTTTCGAGTCCCTCTAAAAGGGGCAAAATTAAATCAAGCAATTCTTCTTCGTTGAGGGGTTGACGTTTGATGCGCATCGATAAACTATCGCCTTCGATGTATTCCATGACCATGTAAGCGGTGCGGTTTGCGGAAAAATAACGGATCACGCGAACGATGTTGGGATGATGAAAATGAGCGAGCGTGCGGGCTTCCATGATAAAGCGTTCCAAACCCCAGCCAAACGCGGTTTCGTCGCTGGTGGATTTGGCGTAGACCGTGCTCAATCCTTCACGCACCGCCAAATCGTTGGGAAGATATTCTTTAATTGCAACCCATTGTTCTAAATTGGTATCTTTGGCGAGATAGGTAATCCCGAAGCCACCATGTCCGAGCACTGAATCCACCAGATATTCTTCCAAACGGAAGTTTTCTGGCAGGGCATTGCGGTGATGTTCTCGTGACATGGTATCCTCTGGTTTTTTTAAGCAGTTTGGTATTATAGCCTATCAAGTTTCTATATCGGAAAACGGCAATGGACATCATTTATCTTTCACAATTAAAATTGGAAACATTGATTGGCGTGTACGATTGGGAACGCCAAGCGAAACGGGTTATTTTTATCGATTTAGAATTGGCAACCGACACGCGACGCGCCGCTTCGACCGATGATCTTGCTCACACCGTAGATTATGGGGCTTTAGCACAACGTTTAACGGAACTTGCTGAAAAAAGCGAATTTTTTTTAATCGAAACCCTCGCAGATCGCTTTGCAAATCTCATTTTACAGGAATTTAACGTCCGTTGGGTGCGCCTCAAATTAAGCAAACGCGGCGCAATTCCCACCGCTAACGACGTGGGTTTGATCATCGAACGCGGTTCTTTACCTTAAATTATTTTTTATTTTGGATTATAAAAACATGATTAAAAATACATTACCTTTCTCATTCCCACGATCGAGCGTAGGAACGAGAAATCTTTTATTTGTTTTACTTTGCATTTCTTCAAATGCGATAGCGCAAACATTTGAAGGTTTCACTGAACCGAATTTAGAACTCAAAATCGCAGCCCCAGAAAGCGGTGTTTTAGCTTCGGTGAAAGTGAAAGAAGGTCAACAAGTCGAGAAAAATCAAATCCTTGCAACCTTAGATAATCGAGTTTTAGAAGCCTCTTTAACGATTGCAAAAGCGAAACAAAGTCTTTCTGGAAAAATCAATTCAGCGAGTGCAACTCAGCGTTTGCATCAAAGCCGTTTGGAACGCTTAAAACCTCTTTTAGAACAAGGCGCGGCACAACAAACTGAAATCGATCAAACCCGTGCTGAATTAGAAGTTGCAAAAGCAAACGTTCAAACCGCCAAAGAAGAACAACACATTAACAGTTTAGAAGCAAAGCAAATTGAAGCTCAAATTGAACGCCGAACTTTGCGCAGTCCAATCGATGGAATTGTGACCGATATTCATAAGAAAATGGGAGAATCTGTAACGGGCGGGACAAATGCAAATGATCAACACGTTCTAACCTTAGTTCGCGTCAATCCTTTAATTGTCACCATTCATATTCCAACCTCGATTGCAATGAATGTTTTTGTTGAACAAAAAGCGCAAATTCAATTCCCTGATTATTCACTCGAATCCGCGCAAGGACAAGTCTTTTTTGTTTCACCGATCACAAATGCTGGAAGTGATACCGTTAAAGTAAAAATACGTCTTACAAATCAAGATGTTAAATTACGCAGCGGCATGAAATGTTTAGTTAATTTACAACCAAAAGTTTAAGGAGTTTTTCTCATGGCTGATACTGATCAACAACCTCAAAATTTTCAATTACGTTACGATGAAACCACTGCAAAATATGCAACGCAAGCGGTTTTAAATGTAACCGACGATGATGTGATTCTTAATTTCGCATCAGGTTTAATTACTGAAAACAACAGCAAACAAGGCATTCTCCCGATTCATACCCGTATTGCAATGTCGCATAATAATGCACTACGTTTAGCAATGTTGCTCAATCAAGCTCTCTTTCAGCTCTCAAAAAAATCCCCACCTTCTTCCGCCACCGCCAAACTCCCAGAAATAGAAATTCCTTAAA
>DYRG01000109.1 GCA_020718845.1 Thiomargarita sp. | reverse complement strand
AGAGGTAATTATGAAGAAAATCATCCAGTTAGCTTTTTTGAGCGTTTTAATGGCATTTCAAGGCGTTGCGCAAGCAGATGTTGCACAAGAATCGGTTGCAACTCCTCAAACAACTGCACCCGCTCAAGCAGTTAAAAGTAATGAAGAAATCCGCCAATGGTATAATGATGCGGTTGCGGTAATTCCAGCTTTAAATGAACAGTGGAAAAAAGACGGTTTGAGCGCAGAAGAACGTGCAAAGAAAGCTCAAGAAATTCGTCATCATGCACGGGTTGAAGCGCGTTCAATGATGCAAAACAAACAAGAAGTTGCAGAATTACAAGCCCGCGATCAAGAAAAATACGGTAATCCAGACGGTCCAACCTTTGAATTTTTAGTAGAAAAAAACCGTTTAAAAGGATTGCAAGGTGATGCGGTTTATGAAGATATTATTGGAAGTTCAAATCGCACCAACAAAGAATACAACGAGAAATACGGCGTAAAGAAAGAGGCACAATCACCATGAGCAACGTTTCTCTGTCGGCGTGTTTGAAACAGGCAACGGCTTGGGTAAAAACGGATCGAGCAGAGTTTCCTTACACGGCTAAAATTAATGGACAAACTTGGTTAATTCGGGTCAATGATTTTCCTGAAGAACCGCTTTACACTTTGCTTATTGAAAACCAAGAAATCGGCAGCTTTGATGATTGGTCAACTGTTTGGTACAAATAACTTCCCTTCTTTTCTCTCATTTTCTTTTATAAACTAAGAAAGTGAGAGAACCTTTCATTAAATTCATTTCTTTTATTATATTGAGATTTTTCTTTAACTTTTCCTAAAATAATGTTACTTTTAGACCATTTTAGTGAATGGAGAAAAATCATAATGCGTCCAAGTGGAAGAACGCCCGATCAATTACGCAACGTATTGATTACACGCAATTTTTTAAAACACGCCGAAGGATCGGTATTAGTAGAATTTGGAAATACTCGAGTGATTTGTGCCGCGACCGTCGAAGAACGTGTGCCGTTTTTTCTCAAAGGAAAAGGGCAAGGTTGGGTGACGGCGGAATATGGAATGCTGCCGCGCGCGACCGGTCAACGGACTTCTCGTGAAGCCGCGCAAGGCAAACAAAGCGGAAGAACTCAAGAAATTCAAAGACTTATCGGACGTTCATTGCGTGCAGTGGTCGATTTACAAGCGTTGGGCGAACGAACCATTACGATTGATTGCGACGTGATTCAAGCCGATGGCGGAACAAGAACTGCTTCAATTACAGGGGCTTACGTTGCATTATATGATGCGTGCGAAAAATTACTTAAAAATAAACTCTTAAAAAACAGTCCGTTACATGGCGCGGTCGCGGCGGTGTCGGTGGGGATTTATAAAGGCGTTCCCGTGTTAGACCTTGATTATGCTGAAGATTCCGACGCTGAAACCGACATGAATATCGTTATGAATGACGCAGGCGCATACATTGAAATTCAAGGAACGGCGGAAGGTCATGCGTTTCGTGAAGATGAATTGCAATCGTTACTTTCTTTAGCAAAATCGGGGATTTCCTCACTCATTTCTCTTCAACGTGAAACGATTGCACAGAGTTAATTTTTTAAAATAATCTGTTATCTTTCAAATAGCGGATT
>DYRG01000069.1 GCA_020718845.1 Thiomargarita sp. | reverse complement strand
GTTGTTTTTGTAAGGTCATCGCTCGTTCCAAAAGACCCGTCTGCGCCCGCGAAAGTGAGTTTTACGGCGACATTTGAAATACCCGATTCACCTACATCTTGAATGCCATCTTTGTCGGTGTCGAGCCAAATATAATCGCCTAATGATGCGGAACTATTTGATTTATATCCAAAATCTAAGTCTTGGCGGCTTTCAGAATCGCCCAACGTGAACGCATAAAGATTTGAGCCGAGCGATTGTCCGCCCGAAACCGCGCTTAAATTGCTTGGAATCGAAGGACTATCAACGACAATGCTATATTTGCCAGTGGGCAATGCCGTAAATTGATATTTTCCAGATAAATCAGTAGTTTGTGTAAATAAAGTATCGTCTGAATTGCCAAATTGACCATCTGCACCCGCGTAACTTAATTTAACCACCACATTTGAAATACCAGTTTCTCCAACATCTTGAGAACCATCTTTATCCGCATCAAACCAAACAAAATCACCCACAGAACCATTTTTTGAAACAGGTTTGTAACCAAAATCAGCATTTTTATAGATTTCTTTTGCTGCTAAAGAAACAACGTGCGGTTCATTTGAAGTTGTTAAGGCTAAACCATCAAGTTTATGGAAATCATCCACTACTTTTACAATATATTGATCCGCAAATAAACTTCCAAAGGTATAATGCCCACTTAAATCAGTCGTTGCTCTCGCAAAAATCGGTTCATTTGAATCAATTTTTCCATTGTAGTTGTAATCACGATACAACTCAATATAAACGCCTCCAATTCCAGTTTCTCCCGCTTGTTGAGAACCATCGGCATTGGTATCTAACCAAACCGTATCTCCAATCAATGCAGTATTTAAAATGGGCGTTTTCTTGAAACCAAAATCAGCCGTTAAATTTGTTCCACCATAAGCGACAGTTATTTCATTGGGTGTTTCTCCGGGGACTTTGTAATCGGCGGGCACTGTTCCTATGTTCACAGAAACTTGATATTTTCCACTCGGAACATTTGTGAATAAATAATGTCCAGAACTATCTGTATTTGTAGAATAAACTGCGTCATCACCATTTCCAAAAACGCCATCAGAACCCGCCCATTTTGCAATCACAGAAACACCTGCTATGCCCGGTTCTCCTGCATCTTGGGTATTATTTCCATTCAAATCTTTATAAACCGTATCACCGATTGTACTACTTTCAATGAAACCAAAATCAACACTTAAAAGAGTTTCTCCTGCATTTAAAGTTGCATTCGGATGTTTTTCGTTCTCAATTTTTAACCCAAGATACAACGTTTCTAATGTTGCTTTATCTAAGGTAATTTCATAATAACCTTTCGGCAAATCACTTACCTTGTAATTACCTAAACTATCGGTAGTTGTAGTGTAAGTTACATCGTCACCACCACCAATCGTTCCGTCTAATCCCGCCCACGTCACTGTGACAGGAACATTTGCTAATCCATATTCTCCATTAGCAATTTGTTGAATTCCATCGGCGTTCTTATCAAAATAAACGGCATCTCCTAAAACTGCCGAAGGTTTCTCGGAGAAATTATAATTCGTTGCATCAATTCCTTGATTTAAAGTAATGCTAGAAATAGTATTTGTAACACTATTATTTCCACCTTCAGAACCCACATAAACCGATCCATCTTTTAAATAAGTGGGTTGGGTTTCTACTAATTTATAACCATTTGAATCGCTTGGTCTTAAATTACCAAAACTGTAATGACCATTTACATCAGTCGTTGCAATAATATTGATTGCAACACTTTGATCATTTGTTCCCGTTAATGTAATAACTACGCCACTCAAATGCGGTTCTCTGGAATCTCTTGATTCATCAAATACACTATCTTCCCAAACTGTTCCTTGCAAACTGCTTGCTTTTATTTCACCAAAGTTGTAACTAATCGCAGTTTTACCCGTTAGATTATCGATTGGGAATGTAATGCTTGAAATTAAATCCAATGTGCTTTGCGTTAAAATACCTGTTGAACCATCGACTGTGCTATCAAATGTTCCAACGCTATCTTTACCATCAATATAACCTGTGGGTTGTAATTCGTGAACGTTATAACCTAAGGTATTGCTTGGTCTTAAATCATCAAATTGATAGAAACCTGTGGTATTAGTTGTTTGAATTAAAGAAACAGCATTTCCTAAATCATCTGTTCCCGTTAAAACTAACGTCACATTTGCAATGCCAGTTTCTCCAGTACCTGATTGTATTCCATCATTATTCAAATCATGATAAACCACGCCGTTCAAATGATAAGGTTTGATTTCACCAAAGTTATAATTCAAACCTGTTTTATCATCTGCCAAAAAGGTGAAATTTAAAACATCGGTAGTGCGATCAGAAACAATATTTCCTAAGGTATTTCCATTAATTGTACCGATTTGATCTTTGTTATCAATGAAACCCGCTGGTTTGGGTTCAGTTAATTGATAAGTTGCGGGCACTAAATTAGTGAAAGTATAGAAACCACTTACATCAGTTGTTACTAAGAAAGTGAAGTCATTTGAACTATGATTGGGGATAATTCCTGTTAAGGTTAAAACAACGCCAGAAATCCCACTTTCTCCCGCATCAATTACATTATTATTATTTAAATCTTCCCAAACTCTTCCAGAGAAAGTGCTCGGTTTTACTTCACCAAAATTATAACCTGAAGCAGTCATTCCTTCGGTTAAAGAGATTGCAAAAGTATCTGTATTATTAGCAGTCGTTAAAATGCCGCCAGAAATAGTCGAACCATCGCGTGAATGAGAACCCGTTTGATCGCGTCCATCAATGAAAGTATTTGGAACAGGTTCAATTAATTGATAATTACCCGGGCGCAATTCAGCAAAAGTATATTTACCATCGGTATTTGTTGTAAAAATGTAATGAGTTGCACCTAAATCATTTGTACCAGATAAGGTTAAAACCGCTCCAGAAATCGCCAACTCATTTGATTGATCAAATGATCCGTCATTATTTTTGTCATGCCACACTTCGCCAGTTAATTTGCTCGGACGCAGTTCTGCAAAATCATAAAATAGTTGATCTGGAGATGTATGATTTAATGTAATGCCTAAGAAACGATCAGAACCATCTATCCAATGGGTTTCATAAGTTCCAATTCCTGCAAATGTATAAGCTGCATTTCTTGCACTTGTATCAAATTGGCGATCTGTTCCATCTAAGAAACCAGAAGGTTGGTGCTCTGTTAAAGTATAAGTTCCTGGGCGTAATCCTTCAAATCCATAATAACCACTTGCATCAGTTGTTCTTTCTAATAAAGTAACACCTAAATCATTAAATCCTTCTAAGGTAATTACAACGCCAGAAATCGCTGCATCTGTGCCATCATTCATTACCCCGTCATTATTTTTATCATTCCAAACGTAACCACTAATCGGGATAGGAACAATTTCACCAAAACGGTAATTATTTAAAATTGCACCCGCCGTGTAATCTAATGAAATATCTAATAGGGCATCTAATGTACCTTCTTTTCCAGCCATCCCATAACTAGGTGAACCCACCACATCTTTACCATCTATGTAATGAGAAGGTTCATTCATTTCAATGAGTTTGTAATGTCCCGCAGGTAAGTTTGTGAAATGAAAACTTCCATCAGTTTGCGTTACAAAAGATATAGAAACACTATTTCCTAAATAATCCGTTCCTTCTAAAGCAACGGTAACGCCTGCAATTCCACTTTCTCCACTATCTACAATGCTGTTATTATTTCTATCAGACCACACAATTCCATGAATTTCATTAGGCGGTAATTCACCAAAGTTATAATTAGTTGCATCGAATTGAACTGTGCTGGTGAAATGAATAATATCTAAACTGCTGCTTTCTGCACTTCCACTCAAAACACTATTTAAATTACCGATTTGTTCTTTACCATCAAAATAATCAGACGGCTGAGTTTCTTTAATTTGATAACCGTCATTATTGCTCGGTCTTAATCCTGTGAAATCGTATTTTCCATTGACATCAGTGGTTGCTGTTAAACTAACTAAAACCCCGAAATCATTTGTACCTGTTAAAGTTAAAGTAACGCCAGAAATAGCTGGTTCATTACTATAAGTGCCATCGTTGTTTAAATCTTTATAAACAAAACCTGTTAATTTGCTTGGTAAGATTTCACCAAAGTTGTAATGTTGTGCAATTTGGTCTGTTCCTATCGTAATTTGAGAAATGACATCATGACCAGTTGTCCATTCTGCTTGATAGTTGAAACCCGCAATTGAAATATCTTGAGTTGCATCTTTTCCATCTAAATAAGCAGTTGGTTGGCTTTCTGTAACTTTATAAACACCTGGTCGCAAATCAACAAAAGTATAATTACCATTTGCATCTGTGATTGCTAATGTTGTTGTAATTGACCCATAATCATTTGTTCCACTCAAGGTTAAAGTAACATTTGCAATACCAGTTTCACTATTATTGATTGAACCATCATTATTTAAATCATGCCAAACTTTACCAATTAATTGGCTTGCTTTGATTTCACCAAAATCATAAGTTTGTGCGGTTTGTCCCGTTAAAAATGTAATGCCCGTTACTTTATCATTTGTTACCGTTCCCCAACCTGTTCCGTGAATTAAATCTGTACCATCAAAGAAACCCGAAGGTTGATTTTCTGTGAGTGTGTAACCGTTTGAATCACTTGGTCTTATATTTGTAAAAGTGTAGAAACCACTTGAATCTGTAATGACGGTATAAGTTTCTAATGTGAAATCACTATTTCCAATCAAAGTTAAAGTAACATTTCCAATCCCCGTTTCTCCACTATCGATTGAACCATCATTATCTTTATCATTCCAAACCCGTCCAATTAGGATATTTGGTTTCAATTCTCCAAAGTTGTAATTTTGAGCAGTGGTGTCTGTGATAGTCGTTGATGCAAAGATGCCAGAAATCAAATCTAAGGTTAATGCACTCGCAGTTCCTCCTCCATTTGTTCCTGTATTATCTTTACCGTCGATGTAATTAGCAGGTTGAATTTCTCTAACTGTATAACCTAATGTACTTGGACGTAAATCTCCAAATGTATATTCACCGTCATTTCCTGTTGTAAAAGTGAGAGAAACAGAAGCACCTAAATCATCTGTTCCTGTTAAAATTAAAGTTACGCCAGAAATGCCAGTTTCGTCACTAGGATTAAAAGAACCATCATTATTTTTATCTTCATAAATATAACCAGTTAAAACATTGGGTTTAATTTCACCAAAATTATAATTAACCCCTGTTCTATTATCTACGGCAAAATGAGTACTAAAAACAAAGGTATCTGTTGAAGTTCCTTGAACGGTAGAAAGACTTCCTCCCGCTATTGTATTGATTGTTCCTGTGCTATCTTTTCCATCTAAATAAGTGGCGGGAAGTATTTCTGTTAAAGTATAACCATTTGTTGCAGGGTAGAAACTAACAAATTCATAGAAACCACTTGAATTTGTAGTGGTTGTTAAATTATAAGTTGTACCATTTCCTAAGTTATCCTTATAAATGCCACTTAAAATAACAGTTGCTCCAACAATTATTGGTTCACCAGCCCCTGTTTCCATTACGCCATCGTTATCTTTATCTTCCCAAACATAACCACTTAAATAGCTCGGTAAAACTTCACCAAAACGATAATCAGTAAAACTTTGTCCAATTTCCAAAGTGATATTGGATAATGTTTCATTGTGAGGAGTTCCACTGGCTAATGTTCCTACATTATCTTTACCATCCATGAAACCAGTTGGTTGATGTAATTCTACTAAAGTGTAATTACCCGGACGCAATTGATCAAAGGTGTAATTACCATTGCTATCAGTAACAAAATGCGTAGTATTGACTGTACCCCAATCATTTGTACCACTTAAAGCAATTGTAATCCCTGCAATTCCTGTTTCTGTACCATTTTTAGTACCATCATTATTTGAATCATTCCACACATAACCTTTGATTTCAGACGGTGGTAATTCTCCAAAGTTGTAACTGGTTGCAGTCACTGCTGCAACGACTTGGTTTTCAGGTAAATGAATGCCTTTTATTTCATTTGAAAGGGTTGTATTTACAACTGTTCCACCTTTATCTCCAATAGTTTCTTTACCATCTAAAAATGCCGTTGGTTGGTTTTCAATTAAGGTATAACCGTTTGAATCACTTGGGCGTAAATTATCAAATTTGTAATAGCCACTTGCATTAGTCGTTGCTACCTCTGTAATTAAAGTACCTAAATGATTGTAACCCGTTAAAGTGACTGCAACGCCAGAAATACCACTTTCTCCAACGTCAATCGTTCCATCATTATCTAAATCTATATAAACCGTTCCATCTAATAAATATTTACTGATTACCAAATGATCAGTGGAACTCAAAGTGGGTTCTTGGCGTTCATTAGAATCACTTCCTGGTAAAGTCGAGGTAGTTGCAGTGCCTGTATTATAAATAGTTGTACCTGGAGAAACCGTCGTATCTAATGGTAATGCAAAAGTAAAAGTTGCACTGGAATTTGCACCCGTGAAATCTAATGTTCCATTATAAAATTTAAGATCACCCGTTGAAGTATCAAAATTATAAGTGAAACCATTAGGTAAGGCTGAAATTAAAGAAAATTGGGTTTCTATAAAACGAGAATCTAATTTATCTGTTAAAGATACTTCATACGCTTTTGCTAACCCTTGATTTGAAACAACTAACGACATTGTGACCCAATCACTTGCATCATAAAAATCGTTTGAAATAGATTTTGTAAAAGTTAAGGAAGGCTCTACTATAACTGCATGATAGGTGGTTGGCGTGAAAGTTAAACCCGCTGTTGCATCGCCGTTGTTATGTGCGGCAATATTATCTAAAACTGTTTGATGTGTTGTTGAATCGCCGTAATTTGTAACGGGGTCTTTTAATACTTTTGTTTGATAAGTTAAATAGAAAGCATTATTGGTTGCAGTATTATCATTTGTAACCGAAATTTGATTAAAACTAAAAGTAACATCTGAACCACTACCCGAAGAATTTGGTGCAGAAGAAAAAACGGGAACTGATCCATTAAAATCTGAGGTTAAACCTCTGGTTGCATCTGCTGTTACACCTAAAGAAGCACTTCCTGCAACAAACTCCATTCCAATGGGAATATTATCTACAATTGTTAAGCTAGGAACTACCCCTTCAGATAAAGTTACATTTATTCGGTAAGTTGCAATTTCTCCAATTGCAAGATTATTTCCTGTGGTATCAGAATGGCTTGATTTTTCTAAAATTTTTCCAATTTGAATGGTATTTGTAACTGTGGTTGCAATCGAAGATGAGAGAGCATAGTTATTTACTACATTAGGATCGAGTGTTGTTTGGGGGCTAGAAATACCAGCACCTGTTCTTTCATCTGGATTAGTTGTTCCGTCGATGCTTGTCCACCAAACCTCTGCTTTATTGCTTAATTGAGTATTTGAGGGTAAAGAAGGTGATAATTGACCATGAAATGTTAACGTAATAGCCCGACTAGTATCTAAATCGAGCGTTTCATGAGCAGAATCAGAAAAGGTTAAGGTATGTCCATTTGAGTTATTTCCATTTAAGGTAAAATTAGAAAGACTTGCATCACCAGAAACAGAATCAATTCCTAAATTAATGATATTACTATTAATAATATCTCTAAATGACAAATCAAATGCTGGAACACTACTATCATTTTTAATAACAATTTGATAAGTAATGCTATCACCAGCATCTAAGTTAGCACCCGCCGAAGCGGTTTTTGTAATTGTAAGTGAAGGCTCTACAATCGTTATAATTGGACTGTTTGCCGTAACATCAGTTAGAGTAAGTGGTGTTATGCCGTCTGTTCCATCGGGATCAACATAAGAAAGCATAACATTATTTACTAAAGTTGAACCATCTTGATTGCTCAGTACATCAGTTGCAATGAGTTTGGTGCGAATTACAAAACTATTATT
>DYRG01000108.1 GCA_020718845.1 Thiomargarita sp. | reverse complement strand
TCACGGGCATATGCGGCAATGGATAAACGTGGATTTCTCAGTCATAATCTTCAATCGCTTTAGTGCACGCTAAAGTATTGCGTCCATTGATATTCATCGAACACGAACCACAAACCCCTTCACGACACCCCTTCACGACGCGAACGACGAAAAATTGGTAGTGATCAAAAAAGAGAGATGATTTTCATATGCTTTCCTTTTATTTTCATAGAAATATATAATTTATTAACATCTATTTTTAATTTTATCTTTTCTCCTTATATCTTCATCTCTTTATAGGTATTATATGTTGCATTAGGAAAGAATCCGCTGTTAGATAGTTCGAGTTGGAAATCAAATCTAGCGATTAAAGAAATCACGCTAGAATAGAAATATTAAACTCATTACAAAGGGAGAAAATTTTTCCCTTTTTTTATTGCTAAAATAGAGGAAATAATCATGAAATAAGCAAAGGAATAGCTGAAGAAAAACTTGAGAACGAGATAGAGAAATTGATCGAACAATGCTTTTAAAAGGTTTGGATACCCAATTAATCATAGAAATCACCCAACTTTCAAAAGAAGAGATCGAAAAACTTAAAAGTTGAGTTTGATTTTTGGAATGATTGAGTTTAAAGCTAACCCGAGTTCTGGATAATAAAATGATAAAAATCAATTGGTTAAAATCTATTTTTATCTCAAAAATCGATAAATTTCTGAAAATTTGACTTAAACGTAAATTCTAAATTTATAATTCATTGTTTTTAAAATGGATAAAATTCAATTATCCCGAACTCAGGTTTGTTATCCATTACAATTTGTTCTAAAACCTGCAAAACATTTACCTTGCAAATGAGCACTTGTACAAACATAAGCGAGGTGATTATCAAAATACTTTGAAGGATTTAAACAAAAATTAACATTGCATAGAAGAAGATATTTTGTGAAAATGCGTTCTTTTATTTCAGATAATGTAATGTTATGTTATTTATTCCTCCTCCAAAATCTTTAACCCGTGCATCGGGACGTGCGATTGCTGATTTTCAAATGATTAAAAACGGTGATCGTTTGTTATTAGGTGTTTCTGGCGGTAAAGATTCTCTGTCTTTATTGCACGTTTTAAGGCATTTCCAGCGTTGTGCACCGATTAAATTTGATCTTGGTGCAATTACGGTTGATCCTTGCATTGAAGGATTTGATCCGTCGCCTTTGAAAGACTATTTTAAATCATTAGAAATGCCGTATTTCTACCGTTCGCAACCCATTGCTGAACAAGCAAAAACCAATTTGCAAGGTGATTCTTTTTGTGCGTATTGTGCGCGAATGAAACGCGGGATTATGTACACCACTGCACGTCAAGAAAATTATAATGTTTTAGTGTTAGCGCAACACTTAGATGATTTGGCAGAAAGTTTCTTAATGTCGGCGTTTTTTGGTGGGCGTTTGAATACTATGAAAGCGCATTACACCATTGATGCGGGCGATTTGAGAGTGATTCGACCGTTTGTGTATGTGCGTGAACGCCAAACCCTTGATTTTGCTCATAATTCTCAATTACCTTTAGTGGGTGATTCGTGTCCCGCGTGTTTTAAAATGCCGTCCGAACGCGCCGCGATGAAGGTTCTTTTAGCTCAACAAGAACGTAATCATCCTAATCTTTTCAAGAGCTTATTACA